>JABAQT010000087.1 GCA_019187195.1 Bryobacteraceae bacterium | reverse complement strand
AAGTTGTCAGAATTGGAACTTCGCGGCAATCATGATGCGCCGCGGAATCCCACTCTGCGAGGTGATCATCCCGAAAGTTCGCGAAACAATCGAACTGTCCGGGTTGCCCGCATTCATGTGGTTCAGGATATTCTGCGCCTCGAACCGCAACTGAAGCCGCCGCTCCTCGGACAGAACCGGAAACGACTTCATGAGAGCGAAGTCGAACTGCGAAAATCCCGGACCGCGCATCTGCGTAAGATAGCTCGGCACATCGCCGATCTCGTATCCCTGAACGATCCGGAACGCCGCCGGATCGAAATAGCGCGTGAAGCCCGCCGAACCCTCCAAGGCCGTGTGGCCGCTAACCCCATTGTTGTAATTGACGCGGGGCACAACAAAGACGGGTTGCGAATCCCGCCCGTGGCCGATGTTGTACCACTGACTGCCAGGTCCGCCCACCGTATTGCTCGGAGTCCGCACGGCGATCGGAGTGCCGGAGCGGAGCGTGGTCGTGCCCGCCAGTGACCAACCACCCAACACCTTATCGAGCGCCTTCGCCTGGATGGTTTGCGGATCCCCAAGCAGCGCCTTCCCTTTCCCGACGGGAAGGTCCCACGAGTAGTTGAACAGCATTTTATGGGTAATGTCACTCCCGGCAAGCCCGTATACACTGCCCAGACCAAGACCGGCTTGAGGGAACGGCATCCCCTGCTGGCCGTCAAGCGCCCCCGAGTCCTGCAACAGCTTCGAGAGCGTGTAATTCGCCAGCAGGCTGAACCCCCGCCCGAACCGGTGTTCTATCTGAAAGTAGCCCGCATGATAGTTCGAGGTGCCCAGCGGCTCGCCCACCGTCCAGATCTCCGACCACAGCGGGTTGAGTTGGAACAGGCGGCCATAAGGGAGCGTGGCGCCGCCCATCCCTGTCAGTGGAGCGATCTGGCCGTAGAACGGGTTCGGCACCTGCGTGCTCAGCGCCATGCCCAGCGGTCCGATCTTGTGATAAGCGTCCGGCAGAATGTGCTCGCCCATCCCGAGATAATACGGAATACCGCGGCCGAGGTTGGCGTTATAAGCCCCTTCGAGGACCCAGGAGTTCGTTCCCGATCCGAACTCGCGCTGCAGGCCGAGTGAAATCACGTGCTCGTGCTCGGGCGTGATGTTCGGCGCGCTCGCCAGGAACCAGTTGCCCATCACGCTCTTGTTCAGCTCATTCACGTCTCGGGTCACCGGAACATATCCGATCCCGTTGGGCATCGGACGGTCGAAGGTCAGGGGGAACGTCAGGCCTCCGTCGGGTGAGCCTCCTTGCACAAGGCGCGCAAGATCGCCGTAGCCAATATTCCACATCGAGCCGTTCAGGAACTGGCTGCCGGTCGAGGTGCCCCATATCACTCCATAACTGGCGCGCAGCACGGTCTTGGGCATCAGTTGATAAGCCATCCCCAGGCGCGGCCCGAAGTGGTACGGCAGTGACCACTGAAGCGTCCGTCCGGGATACTCTTTTGTTCCCATCATCACCGCGCGGCCGTAGATGCCTTTCGTCACCCAATCCGGAGCAGGCATGCTGGTTCCCGTAATCTTCAGCACCTGGTCCCAGCTCCAGCCGGCGTTGGGCGTCCAGGGCCACTTATAATTCTTGTCCCAGAATGTCTGCCGGTCGAATCGCTCCGTGCGCGGAGGCTCGAAGTCCCAGCGGATTCCCATGTTGATGGTCAGCTTGCTGTTCACCCGGAAATCATCCTGAATGTAAGCGCCGTGATAGGTTTGCAGGGAGGCTGGCCCGGCGTACTGCACGCCGTCCCCGCCCGCGATGCCGCCGAGCAGCCATCCGGCAAGCCCCGAACCATAGCCATTGACCGGCGAATCATAATATTGCGAAGTCAGGCTGCGAACCGTGTAAGTCGAGAAACGGCCGCCGGAGGGAACATTCGAGTAGTATCTGCGGTGTTCGTAGCCCACTTTGAGCGTGTGCTTGCCCCACAGTTTCTGCAGCGATGCGAGCCCGCTGTAGATCGTGTCATACGCCTGGCTCACCTGTCCGCCGCCGATGTCCGTGATCGTGTCCCGCACCCCGAGTAAAGGCACCCGCCCCTTGGTGGTGCCAAGCAGGTTCAGCACTTCCTGCTGGATCGGCCATCCGGCCGCGTCCACATCCACCTGCTGGCCGGTGAGTGTGTAACTGCGAACGATGCCTCCCCGCAAATTCAGAGTCGTCGTCGGGCTGATCGTCATGATGTGGTCGAGCGAACCCGTGTAGGCCCGGCCCGTCGTGACACTCGCCGCCTGCAACGGCGAAAGCCAGCGCGGGCTCTGCGAACTGTTGTCGAAGTGCGTCGCCGTGAAGTGGGTCGCGTGGCGTTCGTTCCAGTTCTGGTCGAGGCGGCCGGTCCACTTGTTGTTGCTCGACGGGTTTGTGCTCGTGCCGACGAAGTTGCTGTCATGGCTCGAACCCGGCCGCGGCGCGCGGTTCGGCTGCGGATAATAGCCGAGATAGATCTTCGAGAGCGGGTTGAAGCGGGTCTGCGGAATCATGTTGCCCGGGAATGGATCGCGCTTCACGCGCGTGCCCTCGAGCTTCGCGGTCAGCGGATCAAAGATCTGCGCCTTCAGGCCGCTGTCGATCAGGGTCTGTGAGAAATCGCCCGAGCGTTCCAGTTCCGTGGGCACGCCGGCCAACAATGTATTGCTGCCGGACCGGTAACGTCCACCCTCGAAGTTGAGAAAGAAGAACGTCTTATCACGGCCCTTATAAACCTTCGGAATCCAGATCGGGCCGCCCAGGCTCGCGCCGAATACGTTCTCGTGAAACACCCCCTTGGCGCGGCCGAACCGGTTCGAATTCCAGTCATTGGCGTTCAACATGTCGTTCTTGAAGAATTCGTAAGCCGAGCCGTGGAATTCATTGGTTCCGGCGCGCGTCACCAACGTTACGGCGCCGCCCGAGAGACGGCCATACTCGGCCGACAGGCCGTTGGTGATCACCTTGAATTCACCCACCGCCTCCATCGAGGGAACCGCCGGCGGAATGTCGTGATAATAGCCCGTCGAAACCGCCAGGCCATCAATGTAGTACTCGGCCGCGGCCGTGCGCCCTCCATTGATGCGAAAATCGCTGCCCCGGCTCATCTGGTCCGAAGTGCCGTTGACGTTCGCTGTCAAGGTCGCAAACGCCAGGGCGTTGCGGTTGTATTGCGGCAACTCCTGGATACGCCGGTTATCAATCACCTGCCCGGTCTGCGCGTCTTCGGTTCGCAGAAGCGGAACTTCGGCGGTCACGCTGATGCGCTCCGTCTGCGATCCCACCTCCATGGTGAGGTCCAGCGTGACGCGGTCGCCCACGCGAAGCGTGAACGGTCCCTGCTCGAGGTTCTTGAAACCTTGAAATGTGGCGGAGAGCTTGTAACTGCCCGGTATCAGGTTGGTGATCACATAGATGCCTTCCGCGTTGGCCGTGGCGCTGCGCGCCACGTTGGTTTCCGTGTTCACGACGCTGATCACGGCGTCCGGAATCACCGCCCCGGAACTGTCCTTCACTTGTCCGCCGACCGACGCGCTGCTGGTCTGCGCTGTCACGGGAGCGGAAATTGAAAACGCCATCAAAATTGTGAATAAAATACCCTTTATCATATATGGATATAAGGCTCCTTAATGGAATTCCCGGGCATTATACTCTCCGGCCATCCGGCCGCGCAAGGCTTTAGGAGGCGTCGGTTGCCGTTCCCGGACGTGACTCCCGTTCCTGGCGCTCCCCACCGCGGGGCGCGGCGTTGATGGACAGCCGGCCGGAATTAGTATTCGAGGATACGAATGTCCTTGAATTGAACCTCGACGGATGGCCCGCTGTGGACCTGCAGCGCGATCAGGCCCGCAACGTCCATCCCCGCTTCCCTCTCGATGTAATCAACCGTGCGGATCCCATTGAGATCGAGCGTGATGCGATTGCCCCGGGCCGTAATCACATACTCGTTCCAGCCGTCCTTGCGCAGCCCGCGAAGGCTGGTCTCCGGAGCCTGCTCGAGCACCCGGCGGCGTCGCGATTCATCGTAAAGGCATCCCCAGTAGGTCTCGCCGATATCGGCCTGGTAGCCGGAAACCTCGTGCGAACCCGCGACGGGACTGCTGCGAAACTGGATGCCGCTGTTGCCGGTTCCATTCACCAGCCGGAACGACAACTTTAGCGTAAAGTCCTTGTAATTCCGCCGGGTACGCAAAAAATCGTTATGCCGCAGCGCGGTGCCGCGGCCGGTGATCATGCCGTCTCTAACCGACCAGATGCCCGGTGTGTCCTGCTCCCATCCCTCGAGATCCTTGCCGTTGAAAAGCGGAACAAAGCTTTCTTCCCGGCCCTCGATCGCGGCCCGCCTGGCGCGCATGGCGAGCAGTTCCCGCACGATGGCATTGGTGTTCCGCCTCGTCACGCCCATGGGTGCGCAATACGCTTCCGGATCGAAGGGTTTTGTCGCCGCGCGCACGTGGTGGTTGTCGGTCGACACCGTGAACTGCACGCCCGCGCGCGCCAGCGGCAGGGTGTCCGCGATCATCGCCTCGCGCACCGCCGGGTCGTCGAAATACTGCTCCGTGGCGTGGCTGATTTCGATGTAGATCGAGGAGCCCTTCAGCAGCCGGATCAACTCCTCCTGCTCTCCCGCCCGGAAGAACCGGTACTCGGAGGAGGGAATGCCGCGAAGGTCGCGATTCTGGCGGGCGGCCGCTTTGCGGATGTTCTCAACGCGCATCGGAAAGGGGTGAAACAGGATCATGGGCACGGGAAACCGCTTCTGAACCTCACGGATCTGCCTCACCCGGCGGATGAGGTGGGAGCCGTCGGGGGGCGCGCCCCCCGTGTGTGGGGAGATGTGCCAGCCGATGGCGTCGGCCATCCGCATGGGAGCCTCCTCCAACTCCCCGTCCAACTCGTCCTCGCTGATCTCCCAGCCTTTGAAGACAATAATGTCCTTGCGGCGGGCTATCGTATCGAAATCGGCGAACAGCGCCCTGTGTCCGGCCGGCCCCGGCGGATAGCGCGCCTCGAACTGCCTGCCCGCGCGCCAGGCCTCTGCTTGCGCCGGGGTCTTACGGTACAGTTCCAGGTGGTCCAGAAGAAGAAATACTCTCCGGCCGTCCGCCGCCGCGAGGTCGATCCAGCGCGCGGGCGTCACGGGGCGCTCCATGCCCGAATGAAGGTGCATGTCCATCTCGCGCAACCCGAACAGGCCCGAGGCGAGGTCCATCCCCGGTGGATCGAAGTCCGCGGCCGGTTGTCCGGCGCACAGGCCCGCCAGGCACGCGGCCGTCAACAGAAGGCGTATCATCGCCGGTCCTCCCACCGCGCCACTTGCCCCTTACGAAAAGCAATGTTTCCGAGATGGGCGGCCGCCGCGGCGGCCACGCCGGCTTCAACCGGGGCATTGGGCGTTTGCCGCGTGCGAATGCACTCCAGCCAGTTGCTCAGGTGCAGAACCTCACCGTTCGGGTTGTCGTAAAAATCCTGTCCGCGCGGCCCGGCGCCCGGAACCAGTTCGCTTGCCCGAAGCGGACTCTCGATAACTTCACCGCGGCTGCCGCGCTTGCGCTCCGGATGAATCTCATAGCGCCCGCGGTCGACATACAGCGTCGCCTCCGTGCCCATGAATTCCGTCATCGAACCGTTTCGCGCGTTGATGAACGTGCTCTCGAAATACGCCTGCACCTCTTTATCCGGGTAGTGCAGCAGGGTCTGCATCGTGTCCGGCGTCTGCCACAAACCCTTGGCATGGAAGTTGTCGCCCATCGACGTGGCGGTGGCCGGCGCTCCCAGGTCCAGATACCAGTTGACCACGTCCAGCCAGTGCACCATGAGATCGGTCAGGGTTCCGCCGCCGAAATCCCAGAACCAGCGCCAGTTCCGGAACCGGTATTCGTTGAACGGCTGCTCGGGCGCATTGCCGAGAAAGCCCTTCCAGTCCACGCTCGCCGGATCGATGTCGTAGCGGACACGGCCGCGGCTGGGAGTGTTCCGGTTCCACGTCATGTGGACTTTATGGATCTTCCCGAGTTGCCCGGATTGAACGATCTCGCGAGCCTTGCGGAGATGAGGCATGCTGCGCTGCTGCATGCCGGTCTGCACAATCCGGCGGTGCGCGTTGCGCGCTTCAATGACTCGGGGACCTTCGTCGAGAGTGTGGGTGAGCGGCTTTTCGACATAGACGTCCTTGCCGGCGCGGCAGGCGTCCACGGTCATCGGCGTGTGCCAGTGATCCGGAGCCCCGATCACCACCGCGTCGATATCCTTCCGGTCCAGCAGTTCGCGGTAATCCTTTGTGGCGAACGCTTTGGGATCCGCCAACTTGCGCCCCTCGGCCAGATTCACATCCCAGACATCGGCCACCGCGGCAATGCGCACGTTCGGGATGCGTTGCAGGGCTCTCATCAACTCGCGGCAGCGGCCGCCGGTGCCGATGCAGCCGGCCTCGATGGTCTCGTTGGCCGCATGGCCCACGGCCGATCCCGCGGCGCCCGCCATCGCCGTCCGCAGAACGTCTCGCCTGTTCCAGTTCTCATTCATGGGTGACTTCTTTGTCCCAACAGTATCCTGCACGCCGCCGGCGTGCGCAACGCTGCTTGGCCGCTATCGCTTCTCGAGAATCTCGCCGTAAATCTCCGGACGCCGCGCGCGGATCGGGCCGCGTCCGACGCGTTCGTCAAGACGTATATGCCCGTACACCACCTGGTCCGTGTCCCCCCTGTCCTGGGAGATCACCGACCCCTTGGGGTCCACCACCAGGCAACGCTTCGGATGCACAAACACCACATAAACGCTGTTTTCGTACGCCCTTGCCCGCATCAACACGTCGTTGATCTCGCCGTGCATTCCGTAGGAAGGAATCAGGATCATCTGGGCGCCCTTGATGGCCAGAATACGAGCCGTCTCCGGAAGTTGCCGGTCCAGGCAGATCAGCGTGCCCCAGCGGCCGAACGGCGTGCTCACCACCGGGAACGCGGAGCCCTCGGTATTCCAGAGTTCCCCGCCGCAATGAGTCTTCGAATAGTGGCTCACCGTCCTCCCGTCCGGACCGAAAACCGCAACGGAATTGTAAATCTGCCGTCCGCGAAGCTCGGGAAATCCAACCGCCAGGTAGATCTTTAACTCGCGCGCCAGTTCGCGCACGCGCCCCATCAGCGGCCCGTCCAGCGCTTCCGCCACCGCGAAGTACTTGTCCTTGTCCAGCGGACGGTCGTTGCCCACGTAACCGTCCAGGAACCCCTCCGGGGTGATCACTACTTGCGCGCCTCGTGCGGCGGCCTCCCGCGCATAGTGGTCGAGCTTGCGGAAGTTCGATTCCTTGTCCCATCGGTCGGGCACAACCCTCAGGCCGGCTACGACAAATTCCACGGGCGCGGCCGACACGGCCGGCGAAGCGAGCAGCAGGGCGAAAACAGGTAACAGTTGCATCCCGGCGCCGATCTCCCTTCCGTCCATCATCGCACCGCGGTCCATCGCCTGGACTGGCCACCCCGATTTCGCTTGCCCCCTTGACTTCGTCCCGCGTTCCGTATATCGTTTTCGAAACCGGATGATCTCATCTGGTTCGGATTCTGTGCACTCAATAGGGGTTCTGTATGAAACAGTTCGCTGCTCCACTACTTCTGTGGATGCTTTCCTGCGGGAGCGTATTCGCTCAGGACTATCGCGCCAAGGTTCAAGGCACCGTGAGCGATTCCACCGGCGCGGTCATCGCCGAAGCGCAGTTGAAACTTCGTAACATCAACACCGGCGTCGAAGTTGCCAAGACCTCGAACCAAAGCGGCCAGTTCCTGTTCGATTTCGTCGAACCGGGCACATATGAACTGACCGCCGAACTGACCGGATTCAGCCGGTTCGTCCAGCGCGACATATTGGTTCAGACACGCGGGGACGTCACGGTGAATCCCGTTCTGAACGTCGGCCAGGTGGTCGAAACGGTGAACGTCGCCGCTCAAACCGTCGAGGTGCAGTTCAATACCGCCACCATGTCGCTGACCGTCGACCGGAAGATGCTCACCGATCTTCCCGTGCTGGCCCGCAACCCCTTCACCCTCGTCCTCCTTGACCCGGCGGTAGTCAACCGCTACACAACAAACCTCGCCACCCGCAACCCTTTCTATATGTGGTCCTCGAGCCAGCTCGACGTGGGCGGCAACACCACCCAGAGAAACGAACTCCAGTTGGATGGCGCCCCTCTCCAATTGGGCTATAAGGGTTCCTACGCGCCGCCGATGGACGCTACGCAGGAAGTGGCGGTGCAGCAGAACGCTGTCGACGCCGAATACGGCCACAGCGCCGGCGGCGTGTTGACCTTGTCCGTGAAATCAGGAACCAACGAATATCACGGAACCGCCTACTACTTCGGACGCAATCCAGCCTTGAACGCGGTGACGAATTCCGTCGTGCGCGCCCCGAACCTGGTGCGAAATCACATCTACGGAGGCACGCTCGGAAATCCCATCGTAAAGAACAAACTGTTCAACTTTGTCTCGTTCGAGCGCTGGCAGACGAAAGACCCGCGGCAGGCGATCATGACGCTGCCCACGGAACTCGAGCGCGGCGGTGACTTCTCCCAATCCCTTAATCCCGATGGCGGCTTGCGCGCGCTGTTCGATCCCTTTACCACGCAACTGAGTTCGGCGGGCGTCGCCTCGCGCACCCCATTCCCCGGCAACCGCATCCCCGTCTCCCAAATGGACCCGCTCGCGGTGCGGTTCATGAAGGATATCTGGCTGCCCAACGGACCCGGTGATAACATCACCGGAGTCAACAACTACAAACAGGCCTACTTCTGGTACCTCTACAACTGGAACTTCAACAACCGCACCGACTGGAACGTCAATGACAAGTGGAAGGTCTTCGCGCGCTACAGCCGGTTCCGCACCGATCTTTCACAGAACAACTACACGCCCAACACCTCACCGGCCATGACCGATGACAACGGCGGCGTGATGAACTCGCGCAACATCGCCGCCGACGCGGTGTGGACCGCCGGCCCTTCCACCGTGGTCAACTTCCGCTGGAGCTACGCCACCCTCAACGACGATTACGATTCGCCCAAGAGCGCCATCGGAGCGCAGGGACTGAAACAGTTCTGGCCGAACGCGTGGTATCAGTCCTATCTGCCCGGAATTCCCGCCGTCTATTACCCGAACCTGATCGTGAGCGGCGTGGGCAGCGCCAGTTTCGGCAAGGGCGGCTACTGGTATCAGCACCCGCAGAGTTACAACTACAGCGGACGAATCTCGAGGAACATGGGACGCCACTATCTGAAATGGGGCGGCGAAAGCCGGCTCCTGCGCGGCAGTTCGGTCCGCCCGAATCTGATGAACTTCAATTTCGGGCCGGCCCTCACGGCTGACACGTTCCAGGCGCCGAATACGCGTCTGCGCGGAGACGCCTGGGCAACGTTCCTGCTGGGAGCTTTGGAAAGCAACTCCCAGGCCCAGCATATCCCCTTGCAGGAACCGCGGACGGATTTCTACGCGGGCTATATCCAGGACGATTTCAAGGTGAACAAGAACCTCACCATCAACCTGGGGTTGCGTTATGAATATGAGACCGGGTTGTTCGATCCACAGGATCGCGTCTCGCGCCCGCTCGATCTTTCCGCGCCCATTCCCGACATGCAGAAGAATCCTCCGCCGATCCCCGCTGACATCGCCGCGTTGCGTGGACAGCCCTATCATTTCACCGGGCCGTGGCAGTTCGCGGGCAACGGCAACCCTCGTGGAATGTGGGACAGCAACAAGAAGGTATTCATGCCTCGCGTCGGGGTGGCGATCCGGTTGAGTGACCGTACGTCCCTGCGCGCCGGCTATGCGCGCTACGTGATTCCGCCGCTCCTGGTGAGCGACGTGCTGGGAGCCGGTGACGCGCGCTACGCGGGCTTCGGAGCCATCACCACGGTAGCGCCCTCCCTGCAAGGCATCCCACAGGCAAGGCTCTCCGACCCGTTCCCGGCGAGTTCCAACCCATTGATCCCGCCCGTCCAAAAGAGCCTCGGAATCTACACCCGGCTCGGCAGCCAGGCCGATTGGAACCAGAAGGACATGCGGACCGGCGTGAATGACCGGTTCAACATCTCCTTCCAGCGCCAGTTGCCGTTCCTGATGCACGCCGACATCACCTACTTCATGAACTTCGGCCACGACCTCCCCTACAATGACCGTCTCAACCTGGTCGATCCGAACCTCAGCTACACCCACAAGGCGCTGCTCGATCAGGCCGTGGCGAATCCGTTCTATCAATACCTGACACCGGAGACGTTCCCCGGCCAGTTGCGCAACCAGAAAACCGTCAGCCGCGGTTCTCTCCTCAGGCCGTATCCGCACTACCTGGACCTGACGCAGTTCAACACCAGCGGCTTCCTGAACCGCTACCACGCCCTGCAGGTAAAAGTGCAGCGCAATTTCAACAACGGCCTCATGTTCCTCGTCGCCTACAACTTCAATCGCGAACGGAACAGCTACTTCTTCAATGACCTCGACGAGTACGCCGGAAGAACCACGATGCTCGATAGCAACAACCCGCGCCATCGCATCTCGACGGCGACCGTCTACGAACTGCCCTTCGGCAAGGGGCACAAGTTCCTGTCGAACGCCAATCCCTTTGTGAACGCGGTCTTCGGCGGTTGGTCAACCAGCACGCTCCTCTTCTACAACTCGGGCAACTATCTGCGCTTCCCCTCGCAGGTCGGCCCGGACGCCACCCCGGCGGTCTACCGCGACCGCACCAAGTGGTTTGATCTTTCAGCTTTCAACCGCCAGCCGGCCTACACCCCGCGCACGAATCCGTGGCAGTATCCCGACCTGACCGGACCGCGCAATTGGAACCTCGACGTGACGCTATCGAAATTCTTCCCCATCACGGAACGGGTGAGGTTCGAGTTGCGCCTCGAGTCTTACAACCTCACCAACAGCTTCGTCCCGAATGATCCGTCCACAACGTTCACGGCGGCTACCTTCGGACGCACCACTACACAGAACAACCGCGGCCGTGAGTTCCAGTACACGGCGCGAATCCATTTCTAAATAGAAAGCGCACTGCAACCGGCATGCGGCGCGGAGGCGGAACAATGTCCGCCTCCTTGCCGCGCCTCACAGACAGGCGATGACGGCATCGCGCACTTCGGCGGATCCGCTCGATCCGCCCAGATCCGGCGTGCGCGCCGCTCCCCCGCCAAGCACCCTTCGAACGGCTTGCTCGATAGCCGCCCCCGCCGCGCCTTGCCCCACGTGATCGAGCAGCATCGAGCCGCACAATATCGCGGCGAGCGGATTCGCTATGCCTCGTCCCGCGATGTCGGGAGCCGATCCGTGAACCGGTTCGAACAGCGAGGGCGAACGGCCCGAAGGATCGAGGTTGGCGCTGGCCGCCAGTCCGATGGATCCGGCCACAATGGCCGAAAGGTCGCTCAGGATATCGCCGAATAGATTCGAGGCCGCCACCACGTCGAAACTCTGCGGCCGCCGCACAAAATTCATCGCCGCCGCGTCCACCAGCAGCGACTCCGTTTCGATCTCCGGAAACTCCCGCGCCACCGATTGGAACACACGATCCCACAGCACCATGCCATAGGCTTGCGCGTTCGACTTCGTGATGGAGGTGACGCGCTTCTTGCCATTCCGCTTGACCGCCAGTTCGAATGCGTACCGGATCACCCGTTCGCACCCCTGGCGCGTGAAAACAGCGGACTGCACGGCAACCTCCCCGGCATGGTTTTGGTGAACAAATCCGCCCACCGGAGCGTATTCGCCCTCCGTGTTTTCCCGGATGACAACCATGTCGATTTCGCCCGGCGGAAAATGCTTCAGCGGCGATTCGACACCCGGATAGAGCACCGCGGGCCGCACATTCACATATTGATCAAGCCCGCGGCGAATGGGAAGCAGAAGGCCATGCAGCGTGATATGGTCCGGAATATCGGGATGACCCACCGCGCCGAGCAGGATGGCGTCCGCCGCGCGCAGTGTGTCGAGCGCGTTCGCGGGCATCATCCGCCCGTGGCGGAAGTAATATTCCGACCCCCAATCGTGCTCCTCGAAGCTCATCCCGAAGCCGTATATCTCGGCCGCTTTCTCCATCACGCGCATGGCGCACGAGGTCACCTCGACTCCAATTCCGTCGCCCGCGATCACCTGTATCCGGTAGTTCCGCATGTCCCGGAAATTTTACTCCATCCCACCCCGGACTTGCTTTCGCCGTCAGAAGACTGAACCCCTTACAATAAACGTAGATGGGCGATTTTTGGCGTCATAGGACCTTCTTCGTTCAGTGCGTCCTCGCGGGAATCTCCGTCTGCCTCCTCGGCCTCGAACTCTGGACGCTGCGCCAGATGGAGGCCGCGCAACGTCCCGCCGCTCCCGGCCCCTTGGCCGCTGGCTCGCTGCCAATCGAGAAGGTCTTCTCCTTCCCCGAAGTCACCTGCGGACCGAAAACCACACCCGTCTTCACCGTTTCGCAAACCGCCGGACAGACTCCGCGTCCCGGCAACGTGACGCTCCTCGCCCGCGAACAGTTTCAATACGGACTCGGCCTCACGGCGTGCGTCTTCTGCGGGCTCATGCTCGGGGTCGCCTTTTCCTACCGCACCGTCCTCCGGGAAACACGCCTCGCTCAACTCAAGTCCTCGTTCGTCTCGAACGTCTCGCATGAAATGAAGACGCCGCTCGCCACCATCCAGATGTTCGCGGAAACCCTCGAGGCCGGCCGGGTCCAAGACCAGCGGAAACTCGCCGAATACTACCAGGTCATCCACAAGGAGAGCCGCCGCCTCGGACAGATGATCGAGGATGTTCTCGACTTCGCCCGCATGGAGAACCGCACGCATCGCTTTCAGTTCGCTCCGGCCGACATCGGCGATCTGGTCGAGGACGCCGCCGCAATGTTCGAGCAACAGGTGGAAATGGCCGGAGGACGCATGGAGGTGACCGTCCAACGCCCCTTGCCATCGCTCGCCGTCGACTCCAAAGCCCTCAGCCAGGCGGTGCAAAACCTCCTCGGCAACGCGCTCAAGTACTCGGCGGCGGTGAAGGATATCCGCGTCTCCGTTGTCCCGCGCAACTCCGGAGTCGCCATCGAGGTTTCCGACCGCGGCATCGGAATCCCCGAAGCCGAACAGGGACGGATCTTTGATAAGTTCTACCGCGTCGAGACCGGCCTGGCGCATGATACCAAGGGCGCGGGCCTGGGGTTGGCCATGGCCAGGCACATCGTGAAAGCGCACGCGGGTGACATCACCGTCGAAAGCCGCCTGGGCGAGGGCAGCCGTTTCACGATCTTCCTGCCGCGGCGGGGCTCGTCCTGGTGGAGCGCCGATGGACAACGAATCACCGAAGCTGCTTATCGTCGAGGATGAACCCGAGATGGCCCTGGGCCTTCGGGACAACTTTGAATTCGAGGGCTACACGGTATCCACCGCCGCCGATGGCGAGGAAGGTCTCCGCAAAGCGCTCGCGGAAGGTCCCGACCTCATCCTCCTCGATATCATGCTGCCGAAGATGAGCGGCCTCGACGTGTGCCGTGCCCTTCGCCGGCGCGGCGTCGCCACTCCCATCCTCATGCTCACCGCCCGCACCCAGGAACAAAACGTCGTCGAGGGACTCGAAACCGGAGCCGATGACTATATCGCCAAACCGTTCAGCATCCGTGAACTCGTGGCGCGCGTCCGCGCCCACTTGCGGCGCTCCGCTCCCACCCCCTGCCCGGACGAATACGAATTCGGCGGCATCCATCTCGATTTCCGCAACTATCAGGCAACCCGCGGCGGCGAGCCGCTCCTGCTCTCCCCGCGCGAGTTCGAACTCCTCCGCTTCTTTGTCCGTCACCGCGGCGAGGTCGTGACACGCGAGCAACTGCTCGAGCAGGTCTGGGACATCACGTCGCGCATCATGACCCGCACCGTGGATAACCACATCGCCAAGCTCCGCCAGAAGGTGGAAGACGAACCCTCGGACCCGCGCTGGATTGTCACCGTGCACCGCAGCGGATACAAATTTCTCGGCTGAGTCCCCGTCCTCCCCCACGGCGCCATCACGGATATGATGGAAAGACTTATGCACTGGAGGGGCGTGTTCTGCCTGGGCCTTGCCGTTCTCTTCGCGCGCGCGGAAACCGGCGAGGAGTTCTTCGAAAAAAAGATCCGGCCCGTGTTGGCGGAAAAATGCTACGGCTGCCATGGCGCGAGCCTGAAGTCGCCCTCCGGCGGCTTGCGCGTCGATACAGCCGCCGCTCTCCGGAAAGGCGGCGACAGCGGTCCCGCGGTGGTCCCGGGCGATCCCGCCCGGAGCCTGCTGATGGAAGCGATCCGCTACACCAGCCTGCGCATCAAAATGCCCCCCTCGGGTAAACTCTCCCCCGGCCAGATCGCCGATTTCGAGCAATGGGTCCGCATGGGCGCGCCCGCCCCCGGAGCCGGACAACAGGCCCCTCCCGCTGGCAGGCAGGGCATCGATTGGGAGCAGGCGCGTAAGTTCTGGGCCTTCCAACCCGTCCGCGCTCCCGCCGTGCCCGCCGTTCGGGATGCCTCCTGGGTCCGCACTCCCGTCGATGCCTTCGTGCTTGCCCGGCTCGAAGAGCGCCAACTGAAACCCGCTCCGCCCGCTGACAGGCGAAACTGGATCCGGCGCGTCACTTTCGACCTCATCGGACTACCCCCTACTCCCGATGAAGTCGCCGCCTACCTCGCCGATAATTCTCCTGAAGCCGACGGACGCGTGGTCGATAGGCTGCTCTCTTCTCCGCACTACGGCGAACGCTGGGCGCGCCACTGGCTCGATCTGATGCGCTTTGCTGAAACCAACGGCCACGAATTCGATAACGACAAACTCGACGCCTGGCGGTACCGCGACTACGTGATTCGCGCCTTCAACCAGGATGTCCCCTACAACCAGTTCGTGCGCGAGCATATTGCCGGCGACATGCTGCCCGGCAAGCGCCTCAGTCCCGATGGAGCCTCTTGGGAGTCCCCGCTCGGCACAGGCATGTTCTGGCTGTGGGAAGTGCTCAACAGCGCCACCGACTCGGTCAAGTCGCGCGCGGATACGGTCGACAACCAGTTGGACGTGCTCGGCAAAGCCTTCCTCGGCCTGACCGTCGCCTGCGCCCGCTGCCACGATCATAAGTTCGACCCCATCCCCACGGCCGATTATTACTCCCTCGCCGGCATCATGCACAGCACCGGAATTCGCGAAGCGGTGATCGACTCCCCCCGGCGCGCGGCGGAAATCGCCTCGCTCCACCAGCGTATCGCTGATTTGAATGAGCAGATTCGCGCGCTGCTGCCGCAATCACCGTCAACGCAGGCGCCGCCCGTTGAATTGCGGCCCGGCGACATTCTATTCGAGGATTTCGAGGATCTTGGCTACGCCGGTTGGACCGCCACCGGCGAGGCTTTCGGCGGCGCTCCTTCCCATCGCATCGCCCCTAACCAGCCGCTGAACAACTATCGCGGCGAAGGCATCGCGAACTCCTTCGGCGGCACGGACCGCCTGGTCGGCTCGCTCACCTCGAAAACATTCAGAATGCCCGCCCTTTGGGTTCATGTGCGCATGGCGGGAACCAAGCCGCCTCAAACATCGCCTCAGAATCAGTTGCTGCGCCTCACTGTCGTCGCCGATGGCTACAAGAGCGCCCACATAGTCCCCAGCGGCAAGCCGGGCTTTGAATGGCGTTCGGCCCGCATGACGAAGGAGATCGGCCGCCAGTGCTATTTCGAAATAGTAGACCGCGGACGGCAGGGGCATATCGTCATCGACAGGATCGTGATCTCGAACAACGAAAAACCTCCCGCCGAATTGCCCGCCGAAGCCGGACCGCCGCGCCTCGAGGACCTCGCATCCTCTCTGCCCGCCGCAACGCGGACGAGGATCGCGGCTCTCAAACGGCGGCGCGCGCGCCTCGAGGAACAGATCCCCGAATCCGCTTTCGGCATGATCAGCCGCGATGACTCCCCGCGCGACGTCAGGCTTCACATTCGCGGCAATCATCAGAACCTCGGTGAGGAAGAGCCCCGGCGGTTCTTGCGCATCATCGCGGGCGAAAATCAGCCGCCCATCTCACACGGTAGCGGCCGTCTCGAACTGGCCTCATGGATGGCGGGCGAGCAGAACCCGCTGACCGCCCGCGTCATGGTGAACCGCATCTGGAAACATCACTTCGGCCGCGGCATCGTACGCACCGTCGACAACTTCGGCAGGATGGGAGAAGCCCCCTCCCATCCCGAACTGCTCGACTGGCTGGCAAGCCAGTTCATCCAAGGCGGCTGGAGCGTGAAGCGGATGCATCGCCTGATGACGCTGTCGAGCGCCAACCGCATGTCTTCCCGCGAAACCCCCGAAGCCGCGAAGGTCGACCCGGGCAATGTCCTGCTTCATCACATGCCCGTGCGAAGGCTCGAGGCCGAGGAGATCCGCGATTCCATCCTCGCGGTGTCCGGCAGGCTGAACCGGAAGATGTTCGGCCCCGGTGTAATGCCTCACATCAGCCGGTACCAGGAAGGGCGCGGCAAGCCCATATCCGGACCTCTGGATGGAGACGCGCGCCGCGCCATTTACATCAACGTCCGCCGTAACTTCCTCACTCCGATGTTTCTCGCCTTCGACTATCCGCTGCCGGTTTCCACCATCGGCAACCGCGGGGTCTCGACAGTGCCCTCCCAGGCGCTGATGATGATGAACAACGAGTTCGTCGCGGCGGAAGCAAGAGCCTGGGCCCTCGATCTGCTGCGCTCCGAGCCGGACCCGTCAAGAAGAATCGGCAGGCTCTACGAGGCGGCATTCGCGCGCCCCCCGGAGGATTGGGAAACCCGGGAGACGCTCGCGTTTGTCCGGAAGCAATCGTTGAAGCTCGCCTCGAAGCGGGACGCCGCTGTTGCCGCGTGGAGCGGCCTATGCCATGTTCTGATGAATTCGGCGGAGTTTATCTATGTTCAATAGAGCCAATCACCGCAAGCCCGTCTTGACCCGGCGCGACATGCTGTGCCGTTGCGCCAATGGCTTCGGCGGCCTCGCGCTCCTCCATCAATTGGCGTCCGGGGCGCGCGGCGCAACTCTGCGCCCGCACTTCGCCCCCAAAGCAAGGTCCGTGATCTTCCTTTTCATGGACGGCGGACCTTCTCAAATGGATTCCTTTGATCCCAAGCCGCGGCTGACCCGCGAAAACGGCCGGAAGATTCCCATTAAGACGCCGGCCACCGTGTTCAATATCAGCGACAAGGTGTTCGGCTCGCCCTACACGTTTCGCAAGCACGGGCAGTGCGGAGCCGATGTGAGCGAACTGTTTCCGCACGTGGCCGCCTGCGTGGATGATATGGCCATCATCCGCTCGATGGTGGCGGACCACAGCGAGCATACGGCGGCGAACTACTTCATGCATTCCGGCTCGGGCTTCCAGGGACGGCCGGCCATGGGCGCATGGATCACCTACGGCTTGGGAACCGAAAGCGAGAACCTGCCCGGCTTCGTGGTCCTCGAAAGCGGCTTGATCCCCCCGGGCGGACTCGACTGCTTCGGCAGCGGCTTCCTGCCGGCCAGCTATCAGGGCACGCTGTTTCATCACGGCGAGCACCCCATGGACAGCCTGCGCCCGCTCGATGATGACCCCGGGTTGCAACAGGACAAACTCGCGCTGCTCGGCAAACTCAACCATGGCGTGCTCGAGCGCTTCGGCAGGATAAGCGAGATCGAAGCCACCATCTCCAATTACGAGATGGCGTTCCGCATGCAAACCGCCGTGCCCGAACTGCTCGACTTTTCCACCGAAACCGCGGCTACCAAAAGGTTATACGGGATCGACGAGGAACTCACCGGCGAATTCGGACGCGAATGTCTGATTGCCCGGCGTCTGGTCGAGCGCGGCGTGCGCTTCATCGAACTCCTCACTCCGGCGCGCAAGGGACTGGACCGCTGGGATCAGCACCTTGGACTTGAAAACGGACACCGCATCAACGCCGTCTCCACCGACAAGCCGATCGCCGCGCTGCTCAAGGATCTGAAGGCGCGCGGGTTGCTCGAACAGACGCTGGTCGTCTGGGGCGGGGAATTCGGAAGAACGCCGTGCGCCCAGTTCCCGGACAACGGAGCCGCCTCCAACATCGGCCGTGATCACAATCCCTTCGGTTTCACAATGTGGATGGCCGGCGGGGGCGTCAAGGGCGGTCAGGTCTACGGCGCCACCGATGAATACGGCTACTTCGCCATCGAGAACAAGGTCCACGTCCATGACCTGCACGCCACCATCCTCCATCTCCTCGGCCTCGATCACACGAAACTTACCTTCCGTTACAGCGGGCGTGATATGCGGTTGACCGATGTGGCGGGCAATGTCGTCCGCGATCTGCTTGCCTGACCCGCTGCGTGTATAATGCTAGGCCATGAAGACGAAATTCGCCATCACCGGACTCATGGTCTGCGCCGCCGCCATTTTCTACCTGGATGCTCAGACATCCCCTAACGCCGACTACAAACCGAAACGAATCAACAAAGCGATTGAACTCCTCGAACAGGGTCAGCCCATCTATTACACCGGCGGCCATGGCGGGTATGAGGAAGGCAAACGTCTGGCGCATACCTGGGCCGACTACATCAATTACGAGATGGAGCACGGCTCGCTCGACTTCACCGCTCTGCGCGCGTTCATGAAAGGCCTCGTCGATGGCGGACCAACAAAGAGCGGCCACCGCACGCCCGCCGTCATCGTGACCCTGCCCGTGTTGGGCGTCAATGAGGCGCACATGAACGCGAACTTCTGGGTCGTGCAGCAGACGCTCGCCACGGGAGCCCATGGAGTTCTCTTGTGCCACGCGCGGAACCCCGAGGCCGTCAAGATCTTCGTCGAAGCCTGCCGCTATCCCAACGCGAGGCCGGTAACCCCACTGCTTGGTGAAGGACTGCGCGGCAACGGCAGCCAGGGCTATGCCTCGCAGATCTGGGGAATCTCGGGCGCTGAATATACCAAGCGCGCCGACGTGTGGCCTCTGAATCCGAACGGCGAGATCATGCTCGGCCTCAAGGTCGAGGACAAGTACGCGCTGGCCAATGCGGATAAGGTAACCGCCGTTCCCGGTATCGCCTTCGCCGAATGGGGACCGGGCGACATGGGCCTTTCCCTGAACCTGCCCGACGGCCACACCGCCAACGAAACCCTGCATCCGGAAATGGCCAGCGCCCGCAAACGCGTGCTCGAAGCCTGCAAACGGCACAAACTGGCCTTCCTCAACACGGTACGCCCCACCGACGTGACCGCCATGATCGACGAAGGCGTGCGCATCGGCTCGGGCGGGCAGGAAGCCGCGGAAAGAGGCCGCCGCTACACCAAGCGGACAATGCCCTGGTAGAGTGTAGGGATAATGACGCGGCGTCAATTGATGGCGGCGGGTTCCGCCGCCTTATATCCCTCTGCCCAGGCGCAATCCCGCGGCCGCGGCCTGGGCGGCTCCCCCACGGCTTTCTCCCACCGCATTCGCGCGGCCCGCGAGGCGAATCAGGAGTTCGATATCCTCGAACACTGCCACGAACTGGGATTGAGCGGCACGGAGACATTCCGCCCCCCGGCTACACCCGAGGCAATCTCAAACTACCGCCGGAAAGCGGAGCGCTACGGGCTCCGCGTTATCTTCAACGTCCCTCTTCCGAAGACTTCCTCCGAGGTCGCCGCCTTTGACGGCGGCGTCAAAGCCGCCAGGGAAGCAGGCGCGGATATCATCCACGCCGCGATGACCGCACGGAGATATGAAGAGTTTGACACTTTCGCGGCGTTCAAACAGAACTTCGAGTTATGCCGCCGGATGGTGGAGCTGGCGGAGCCCGTGCTGCGCAAACACCGCATGAAGTTGGCCATCGAAAACCATAAGGGTTGGCGTTCCGCCGAGCAGGCGGCCTGGATCCGGCGCGTGGGGAGTGAATGGGTAGGCGTGTGTTTCGACTTCGGCAACAATCTCTCGCTTTGCGAGACGCCCGCGCAGACGTTCGAAAACCTCGAACCGTACACCCTGTTCTGCCATCTCAAGGACATGGGACTCGATCACTACCGTGATGGCTTTCTCCTCTCGGAAGTGCCCTTCGGCCGGGGGGTCACGGACCTCCGGGCGATGGTGGCGGCTTTAAGAAAACGAGATCCGAATATGCTGTTCTGCCTCGAGATGATCACCCGCGATCCTCTGAGGATTCCCGTTTTCACTGATAAGTATTGGGCGACCTTCGACGATTCCTATAGCCCCTTGCCCGCCCGCGACCTCGCGCGCGTGCTACGCCTGGTGCGCGACAACCCGCCGAAATTTCCGCTCCCGCGCGTTGAGGGACTGAGCGCGTCCCAGCGCATCAAGGCGGAAGATGATTACAACCTGCAATGCATCGGCTACGCCCGCAAGCATCTCGATCTGTGACTACCCGCCGGTCTCTACTCGATCTGGCTGTTCGCGCCGCCGCCCTTCCCGGAGCCGCGGATTTCCTCGCCGCGTGGCTGCGGGCGGCGCAGGCTCATCACCCCTCCGCCCCGCCGGAGCCTCCCCTGCTTCGCACCTACAAACCCAGGTTCTTTTCCGGGGAGGACTTCGCCGCCCTCCAGGCGTTCACCGAGATTCTGATCCCCACCGACGACACTCCCGGAGCGCGGGAAGCCCATTGCGCGCACTACATTGATTTCATCCTCGATTCGTCGTCCGGCTATGCGCCGGAGATGCGGAAACAGTGGCGCGCGGCCATGGCGGCTCTGAAACAGGCCGGATTTCATGCGGCCGGCAGGGCTGAAAAGGAGAGACTGGTGGCGGAGATGTCGCGGCCCGAAAGAGAGCGCGGAGCCACGCATCCATCCTTCCCCATCTACCGCCTGATCAAGGAACAGAACGCTTTCGCGTTCTATACATCCCGCGCCGGAATGATCGAAACACTCGATTACCGGGGCAATTCCTACAACCTGGCCTTCCCCGCCTGCACCCATCCCGAACACCAGGTGGTGGACTGAAAAGAACCATGGGGAAGGCATACGATGTCATCGTCGTCGGATCGGGAGCCTGTGGCGGCTGGGCGGCCATGGAATTGTCGCAAGCCGGAATGAAAGTGCTCATGCTCGAGGCGGGCAGCGCCGTCGATCCGGCGAAGGATTTTCACCATACGTTCCTCTATCAGATGGACTACCGCGGACGCGGCAAGCCCGGATTGCTGCGGCGATACTCCGGCACCGAGCGCAACTACCGCATCATGCTCGACAACGTCGAGAATCCCTACACTACCGCGCCCGGAACCAGCTATCACTGGCAGCGCTCGCGCGTGCTCGGCGGCCGCACGCTGCACTGGTCCCGCGCCACCGACCGCATGGCCGACTACGAATTCAAAGCCGCCTCGCGCGACGGCTGGGGCATGGATTGGGCCGTGACATACGCCGATATGAAACCATACTACGATCGCGTGGAGAGTTTCATTGGCGTCAGCGCCTCGCGCGACGGCTTTCCGCAATTCCCCGATGGCCCCTTTCTTCCGCCCATGCCGCTCAACTGCGCCGAGTCGA
This sequence comes from Bryobacteraceae bacterium, assembly GCA_019187195.1. GTDB lineage: Bacteria > Acidobacteriota > Terriglobia > Bryobacterales > Bryobacteraceae > CADEFT01. The sequence goes on along the minus strand of JABAQT010000087.1, from coordinate 18,428 downwards.
TCTTTCAGGCGGCCGCAAAGAGCCTCTCATGGCCCGTCACGCACCGCCGCCTCGCGCAGTTGACCCGTATGCACAACCGCCGCCCCCCCTGCCACTACTGTGGCAATTGCATCAACGGCTGCGATGTCGGAGCGATGTTCAACACGGTGGCGGTGACGCTGCCACCCGCTTTGAAAACCGGCAATCTCGAGGTCCGCACTGACAGCGTCGTGGCGCGCGTGCGCAGGAACGCCGAAAACCGCGCGCAGGGGGTCACCTACATCGAGCGGTACACGCGGAAGTCTGTCGATGTGGACGGGAAGTACGTCATCCTCGCTGGATCAACCCTCGAAAACACACGTCTGCTGCTGCTCTCGGCAAAAGGCGGCCTGGCGAATTCCAGCGGAACGCTGGGGCACTACCTGATGGATCAGGTGAGCGGCGGCGGCGTCAGCGGGTTCCTGCCAAAGCTCAAGGGAGGGCCGAGCCGCCTCGATGACGGTAAGGCGGGGGGCATCACCATTCCCAGCTTTCAGAACATCGGCGGCAATACCGAGCGTAAGGATTTCATTCGCGGCTATGTGATGAACGCCACTGGAGGGCAGACCGAGTATCCACACTTCGCCTCGTCCCTGCCCGGATACGGCTCGGAGTGGAAGAAGGAAGTCAGGAGCCGCTACGTCGCGCAGGCGCGCGTCTGGATCGCCGGAGCCGAAATGCTCGCCCGCAGGGAGAACTTCGTTGAACTCGACCCCGAGGTGAAGGACCACTGGGGCATCCCCGTCCTGAAGATCCACCTCACGTATCATGACAATGACCGCAAACTCATCGCCGATTTCCAGGAGAAGGCGGAAACCCTGTTCCGCAAGGCCGGCGGCGAGATCATCGGCGCGCCCCGCGGCGGAGGGGGCCGCAAGCTCACCCTGGGCGGCACGATCCACGAGGTAGGCACGGCCCGGATGAGCGCCAACCCTAGAGAAGGCGTGTTGAACTCCTTCTGCCAGACCCATGACATCCCCAACCTTTATGTTTTCGGAGGAAATGCCTTCCCATCCACCGGGGACAAGCACCCCACGCTGACGATGATGGCTCTCAGCGCGCGGGGCTGTGATCACTTGATCAGCCAGGCGAAGGGGAACGCCGTCTAAGCGCGGCCGCGCGGGATCGGCGTCAGCGCGCCCTAAAGCCTCCCGGCCTTCATCTCACCCGCCAGGTAGTCCGTGGCGCGCCACGCGTTGGCGAGTATCGTCAGCGTCGGGTTCTTTTCCGTGCACGTCGGAAACGCCGCTCCATCCACGCAGAACAGGTTCTTCACGTCGTGGAACTGGCAGTAGCCGTTCAGGGCCGAACGCTTCGCGTCATCTCCCATGCGGCACGTGCCGTGTTCGTGAATCGCGCTCCCGGCCCTGTCCGTCGAGCCGCGCTCGAAGGGAACAATCTCCGCCTTGGCCGCCCGTAGGATCGCTTCGGCCGCATCGTACATCTCGGCGATCATCTTCCGCTCGTTGTCGCCGGTTTCGTATGTGATCCTGGCGATGGGAACGCCATAGGCATCGGTGCGCGCCGGGTCCACCGTAACACGGTTCTCCCTGCGCGGCAGCACCTCGCCGTAGGGATGAAGCGCCACCAGCGCGGGGTAGCGCTTCCTGATCGCTTGTTTCAATTCCACCCCAAACCCCGGCAGCTTCTTCCCGAAACTCGCGTTCGACTGCGCGCCGCCGCCCCAGAACTGCATCCCGTAACCGCGCAGGTAATCGCGCTTGCGCCCGTCGCGGTGGTTGAACCGCGGTAAGTAAATGTGGGCGCCCCCGATGCCGTCATCGTTCTGTGTTTGCGCCCCCATCAGTTCGGGAAGAAAGCCGTGCATGTGGAAGCGCGTCTGCTCCACCAGGTAACGGCCGATGACGTCGCTCGAATTGCCGATGCCGTTCGGGTATTCCGTCGATTTCGAGTTGAGCAGAATGCGCGTCGAGTCGATGCACGAGGCGGCAACCACGATGACTCTCCCTCTCGCCTGCCGTTCCTGCTTCGTGTAGCGGTCGAAATACTGAACCCCGCTTGCCTTCCCGCTGCTGTCGTTCAACACGCGCGCCGCTACCGCATTGTCGATGATCTTCAACCTGCCCGTCCGGAACGCCGGTTCCAGCAGAAAGTCGCTCGAGTTGAAAAACGCCCCCACGTCACAGCCCCGCCCGCATACGCCGCAATAGTGGCACTGCGGATGGCCGTTGTGCGGCCTCGTCAGCACCGCCCGCCGTCCCGCCACAATGTGGATGCCGATGCTCTTGCCGGCCTTCTTCAGCAGTTGCTCTCCACACCGCGGAGCCGGCGCGGGCAGGTGGTGCCTGCTGCCCGGCAGCGTGTCCTGGTCATCATCGCCGCCGCACACGCCGATGAGTTGATCCACCTTGTCGTAATAGGGACCGATATCCTTGTAACGGATGGGCCATGGAATCTCCCACCCGTCTTTCGCCGGGCCCAGAAAGTCGATATCCGAGTAACGCAGCGAAACGCGCCCCCACACGTTCGTCTTGCCGCCGCGGCCCCAGACGCGGATAAGGTCGAAATCGCGCCCCTCCGGAGTCTCGTAGGGCTGCTCCTTCTTGTCGAGTTCAAACAGCGGCGGCCGTTCGCCCCTGTCGAGCTTGCGCCACCATTCCCACGGTTTCACGTGCGTCCAGTAGGTGTGGCGCGGAAATTTCGTGCCCGCATCGAGCACGAGTACGTTGATTCCCTGCCGCGTGAGGTTCCATGCCGCCATCCCGCCCGCCGCGCCGCTTCCGATGATGATGACGTCGTGGATCTCGGGCGGCTTGATGATCTGCATGGGTCAGCCTTTATGTTCGGGATGCGTGCAGCCCTTGAACTCCGTCAAATACGTGTTGCCCCGCCATCCAAGCTCCCCTTCAAGCCCTTCACGGCTTTGATAGTAGCCGTCGATGGTAAGCTCCTTCATCATTTGAAAAAATCGGCCATGCGGCGTGCGCGGGCCCGCGCTTGCCGTCTCGAGCGCGGCCGCTCTCTGCTCCACTGGCATGCCGCGAAGCCACTTCAGCCCCGCGCGCAGGACCGCCTGCCGTCTTGCATCGCCCGCGAGCGCATAATCGATGTACTCCTGCACCTTGGCATCCGAGGCGCCGGGCGTGTCAGTCCGCGGGATGATGAGGTCGGCCGTTTCCGCCAGTTCGCGCATCTCATCCGCCGTGGCCCATTTGGCTTTATAGGGAGCCGCCGGAGCCCCCGCCGCCGAATGCCGGTGTTGGCCGAGTACCGGAAGGGCCAGCGCCGCCGCGCTCAGCGCCTCGCGCCGTTTCATCTACCGGGCTCCGTCCGCAACCTGTGGTTCGCGCTTGGTCCGCACCTCTCGAACAGCATAAATGCGGCGCCCCTGGCTTTCAAAATACGTGCGGATCAGCACCTCGCCCAGCAGCCCGGTCGAGAACATCATGATCCCCATCAGCAGCAGTATCGCCCCCGCGATCATCAGCGGCCCGTGCTCCAGCACAATGTCATGACCCGTTATCTTGTAACAGAACAGGTAGAACATGATCAACCCGCCGATCCCCGTGCCCGCCAGCCCCGCCATCCCGAAAAAATGCATCGGGCGCGTAAAGTAGCTCAGCAAAAACTTGATCGTGATAATGTCGTACAGCACGCGGAACGTGCGCCCCAGCCCGTAGTGCGATGCCCCGCTCAACCGCGGCGTGTTGCGGATCGGAACTTCCGCCACCCGCGCCCCGTACTGGCTGGCCAGCGCCGGAATGAACCGGTGCAACTCCCCATATAGGTTGATGTCCTTGAGAATCTCCGCCCGGTATGCCTTGAACGTCGTGCCGAAGTCATGCAGGTCAAGTCCGCTTGCCCGCGACATCAGCCAGTTGGCGATGCGCGAGGGGATCTTCCGGGTCACCGCATTGTCGATGCGGTTCTTGCGCCACCCCGAGGCGATATCGTATCCCTCTTCGATCTTCGCCAGCAGGTGCGGAATGTCCTCCGGGTCATGCTGCAGATCGCCATCAAGCGAAACAATCACCTCTCCCTGCGCTTCGTCAAAGCCGGCCGAAAGCGCCGCCGTCTGGCCGAAATTCCGCCGCAGTCGGATCACTTTGAGACGCGGATCGGTCTCTACCAGGTTTGCCAGGAGTTCGAAACTGCGGTCCGTCGAAGCGTCGTCCACGAACAGAATTTCGTACGGCTTGCGCATGCCCTCCAGTACGGCCGTGAGCCGGTCGTAGAGGGGCAGGATGGCCGGCTCCTCATTGTGAATGGGGATGACGATGGAGATCATAGGGAATGACCTTCTCCTAGAATATCACCCGCGCATCGGGTCTCCCCGCAACTCCTCCCTGCTTCACTGCACGTCAAACAGCACGGTCGAGAACTTCGAGCCGGTGAGGTTGGCTTCCATCTGGGGCCACACCGCCTGGTGTTCGGCGCATGCCACCCAGGCCAGCCGCTCCTCCTCGGTCGCAAAGCTGATGATCAGCCGCCAAGCCCACGCCTTGCGCGCCTTCAACAGTGTGACGCCCGTAAAGCCCGGCTGCCGGCTGATCGCCGGGCGGAACACTTCCCGGTACGTCTTGAGGAGATCGGCTTCTTTCGCCGGATCGGTTTCGAGGTCGACATGCAACTGGATCGCTTGAGTACTCAACAGTGTTTCTCCTGAAGGGACGATTGTATCAGTCAATCCCCAATGACGCGAAGATCCTCTCCCGTCATCTCGGGCGGCTTGGGAATCCCCATCAGCCCAAGCATCGTGGGCGCGATGTCCCGCAGAGAGCCCCCCTTGCGCAGCGGCGGCCTTTCCGCGCTCGCAATCAGCAGCGGCACGGGATTGGTCGTGTGATAGGTGTGCGGGCCCCGGGTGACGGGGTCGATCATGGTTTCCGCGTTTCCGTGATCGGCCGTCACAATCCACGCGCCGTTCCTGTCCTTGAGCACGGCGTAAATCCGGCCCAGGCACTCATCGCACGTTTCCACCGCCTTCACCGCCGCTTCAAAAACTCCCGTATGCCCAACCATGTCGGGATTGGCGAAGTTCACGATGATTGCGTCGAAACTGCCGCTCTCGATCGCCTTCACTACGGCGTCGCACACGCCGCGGGCGCTCATCTCGGGCTGCAGATCGTACGTCGCCACCTTGGGCGAGGCCACCAGTTCCCGCTCCTCCCCCGCGTAGGGCTTCTCGATCCCCCCGTTGAAGAAGTAGGTGACGTGGGGATACTTTTCCGTCTCCGCCGTGCGCAGGTTCTTCAGCCCGTGCGCCGATAAAATGGCGCCGAACGTCTTCTCCGGCGGCTCGTTCGTAATCACGAACGGCACGCCGAACGTCTTGTCGTACTGCGTCATCGTGACATAGTGGAGCCTCTTCGGCATCCTCGCCCGTGAAGGCCGCTCGAGCGTTGGGTCCCGAAGCGCCATCGTCAATTCGCGCCCGCGGTCCGCCCGGAAGTTGAAGAACAGCACCGTATCCCCATCCCTGATAAGACCCGCCGGCTCGCCCTTCCCATCGACAATCGTCACCGGCTTGATGAACTCATCGGTCACCCCCGATTCATACGATTGCTTCACCGCCTCCAGAGCGTCTCCCGATCTCGCGGCGTCCCCCAGCACAATGGCGTTGTAAGCGGCCTCCACCCGCTCCCAGCGCTTGTCGCGGTCCATCGCGTAATAGCGGCCCACCACGGTCGCGATGCGGCCTGTCCCGATCTCCGCCATCTTCCGCTGCAACTGCTCGATGAAACCGGCTCCGCTGTGCGGCGGCGTGTCCCGGCCGTCCATGAAGCAGTGCACCGCCACATCCGTCAGCCCTTCGCGCTTCGCCATTTCGAGAAGCGCGAACAGGTGGGTGATGTGCGAATGCACTCCCCCGTCGCTCAGCAGCCCCATCAGGTGAAGCCGCCCTCCCCGGGCATGCGCGCAGGCGGCCTTCAGAACCGCGTTCTCGAAGATCTCTCCATTGAGGATCATGAGATCGATCTTGGTCACGTCCATGTGGATGACCCGCCCCGAGCCGATGTTGAGGTGACCCACCTCGCTGTTCCCCATCTGACCCTCGGGCAGCCCCACCCACGGCCCGCTCGCTTCGATCAGTGTGTTCGGAAACTCGCTCATCAGCCGGTCGAAGTTTGGCTTGCGCGCGTGGAACACCGCGTTTCCTTCCGTCACGGAACTATGGCCAAACCCATCGAGAATGGTAAGTACGACAGGGCGTTTCTTCAGCATCTGGTTCCTCTAGCGCCGGAATGCCTTGCGGCCCGCGAACCTGGCCGCGCTTCCCAACTCCTCTTCGATGCGCAGAAGCTGGTTGTACTTGCAGATGCGGTCGGTGCGGCTGGCCGAACCGGTCTTGATCTGCCCCGCGTTGGTCGCCACCGCCAGGTCGGCGATAAATGCATCCTCCGTCTCCCCCGACCGGTGCGAAATGATCGATGTGTAGCCCGCCGAGCTGGCCATCCGGATCGCCTCCAGCGTCTCCGAGAGCGTTCCGATCTGGTTCACCTTGATGAGTATCGAGTTGCCGGTGCCCTCTTCGATGCCGCGCGCCAGCCGCTTCGTGTTGGTGACGAAAAGATCGTCGCCCACCAGTTGAACCTTGTCCCCGATCTTCTCCGTGAGCAGCTTCCAACCCTTCCAGTCGTCCTCCGCCATCCCGTCTTCAATCGAAAGGATGGGATACTCCCTGGCCCACCCGGCCCAGAACTCCACCATCTGTTCGGACGTGCGCTCGCTCTTGTCGGACTTCTTGAAAACGTACTTCTGTCTTTCCGCGTCGTGGAATTCGCTCGCCGCCGGATCGAGAGCCAGTGAAATATCCCCGCCCGGCAAATAGCCGGCCTTCACAATGGCTTCCATGATCACCTCCAGCGCCTCCTCGTTCGATTTGAGGTTCGGAGCGAAACCCCCTTCATCGCCCACCGCCGTCGAATAACCCCTGCTCTTCAGCACGCCCTTCAACGTGTGAAACACCTCGGCGCCCATGCGCAGCGCCTCGGCAAACGAAGCCGCCCCATGCGGAGCGATCATGAACTCCTGCGGATCAACCGAATTATCGGCGTGCGCCCCGCCGTTCAGAATGTTCATCAGCGGCACCGGCAGAACGTTGCCGTTGACCCCGCCCAGATACCGGTAAAGCGGCTGTTTATGCGATGCCGCCGCGGCCCGCGCCGCCGCCAGCGAAACCGCCAGTATGGCGTTCGCGCCCAACCGCCCCTTGTTCGCCGTGTCGTCCAGTTCAATCATGCGGCTGTCGATCTCCGCTTGATTGGCGGCGTTCATCCCCTTCAGCGCGGAGCCGATTTCAGTGTTGATATGGTGCACGGCGCTCCTGGTTCCCTTGCCCAGATAGCGGGCGCGGTCCCCGTCCCGCAACTCCACCGCTTCGTGCTCTCCCGTGGATGCTCCCGAGGGAACCGCGGCGCGTCCGAAACTGCCGTCCGCCAGCGTAACGTCGGCTTCCACGGTCGGGTTGCCGCGAGAATCCAGTATTTCTCTGCCGGCGATCTTGGTAATCTCTGTCATGATGGTGTCCTTAGTGGTCCATTCCCGAGGAATGAAGGGGGGAAATTTCATTGTGTCATAGCCGCCTGAACATCGGGATAGGCGTTTGAAACTATATCTCTATTTTATCGGGAAAGCGCGCGATCAGCACGCCAACGCGCTTGCCTCCGAATATCTCAAGCGCTCCACGCGCTGGACTCCCTGCGAATCCAGGGAAATCGACCCGCGCCGCTTCGATCTGCCCGCGCGCCATCCCTCGGCGAGGAAAGTCTTCCTCGACCCCGCCGGCAGAAGCATGGATTCTCCGCGCTTCGCCTCCATGCTCGAAGGATGGGAAAGAGAGGCGCGCGATGCCGTCTTCCTCGTCGGAGGTGCCGAAGGGTTGCCTCCCCCATGGAAGGACAAGGCCGATCTTCTGCTGTCGCTCTCGCCCATGACTTTCCCCCACGAATTGGCCCGCGCCATGCTCGCCGAGCAGATCTATCGCGCCCTCGCCACCTTGCGGGGCCATCCATACCCGCGCTAACTTAGGTTGAGTTCTCTGCTAATAGCAGCCGCATCCATGGCTTGGTTCACTCGAAAAACACCCGGCGTTTCCGCGCAGCCCGAAGGCGGCCGTTCCGTCAAGACCGAGGGCTTGTGGCAGAAGTGCGACGCCTGCGGGCAGATCATCTGGCGCAAGGCGCTCGACGAGAATCTGAACTGCTGTCCGCAATGTGGGCATCACTTCAAAATCGACGCCGTTTCGCGCGTGAAACTCCTGCTGGATGGCGACTACGAGGAATTCGACAGGAATCTGCTCTGCTCGGACCCCCTCGAGTTCGTCGATTCCAAGCCTTACAAACAGCGGCTCGCCGATATGCGCGAGTCGCTCAAAATGCCCGACGCGCTGCTCTCGGTGGAAGGCAGACTCGAAGGACGCCACGTCGTTCTCTGCGTTCTCGAACTGAAATTCATCGGCGGCAGCATGGGCGCGGTCATGGGCGAAAAGATCACGCGCGCCATCGAGCGCTCCATCGCTAAGAAGGCCCCTCTGATTATTGTTTCCGCCTCCGGCGGAGCCCGCATGCAGGAGGGAGCCGTCAGCCTCATGCAGTTGGCCAAGATTTCCGCCGCCCTCATGCGGCTCGACGAAGCCAGAATCCCCTACATCAGCGTGATGACGAACCCCACCACGGGCGGCGTCACCGCGAGTTTCGCCATGCTGGGCGATCTCAACATCGCCGAACCCGGAGCGCTCATCGGCTTCGCCGGACCGCGCGTCATCGAACAGACCATCCGCCAGAAACTGCCCGACGGTTTCCAGCGAGCCGAATTCCTGCTCAAGCACGGCTTTCTCGATGACGTCGTCAGCCGCGCCGGCATGAAAAGTTACATCGCCACCGCTCTGAATTTCTTCCTCGGACCCGTGGCATGAAGCCGCTGCTCGTCTTTTGCCTCCTCTCCGCGTCCCTCCCCGGGGCCGATTTCGATCTCCTCATCCGCGACGCCCGCGTGATCGACGGCACGGGCAACCCCTGGTATCGCGCCGACGCCGGCGTGAGAGCCGGGGTCATCGTGTCCATTGGAAATCTCTCGGGAAAGACCGCCGGCCGCGTCATCGACGCGCGCGGCCGTGTGCTCGCTCCCGGCTTCATAGATGTCCACACCCACATCGAAGACGGCATCGAAAAGATGCCCCGCGGGGATAACTACCTGCTCGACGGCGTCACCAGCGTCGTCACCGGCAACTGCGGCGGATCCGAGGCCCCACTCGGCCCGTGGTTTGAAAAGCTCGAGTCGATCGGATTGGGGCTCAACGTCGCCTCTCTCATCGGTCACAATACCGTGCGGCGCGAAGTCATGGGCACGGCGAACCGCTTCGCCACTCCCGAAGAGATCGAAAAAATGCAGGCCCTGGTGGAACAGGCCATGCGCGAAGGCGCGGTCGGGTTCTCCACCGGATTGATCTATATCCCCGGCACGTATTCAAACAGCGCCGAAGTGGTGGCCCTTGCCAGGTCCGCGGGCAGGATGGGCGGCGTTTACGCCTCTCACATGCGCGACGAAGGCGAGAAGGTGCTCGATGCCATCGAGGAAGCCGTCCGCGCGGGCAGCGAAGCCGGCGCCCGCATCGAGCTGTCTCACTTCAAGATCGACAACCAGCGCCTGTGGGGAGCCTCGGACAAGTCGCTTGCGCTCGTCGAAAAGTACCGCCGCCAGGGTGTCGACGTCGTCGTCGATCAATATCCTTATGACCGTTCCAGCACCAACCTCGGCATCACTCTGCCTTCCTGGGCGCTGGCCGACGGAAAGGACGCCATTGCCGAACGTCTCGCGAATCCCGAAACGCGCAAGCGCATCGCCTCGGAGATGGAGCAAAGGTTGAAGGACCATGGTCACGCCGACTACTCCTACGCCACCGTCGCCGGCTTCAAGCCGGAACCCTCCTACGAAGGAAAGACCATCAGCGATATCAACCTCCTCAAGGGCCGCGCGAAGACTGTCGCCAATGAGATCGAAACCGTGCTCGACCTGATCGCCGCCGGCGGCGCGCAGATGGTCTATCACTCGATGGGAGCCGTGGACGTGGAACGCATCATGCGCTATCCGAACACCGCGGTGGCAAGCGATGGCGGCGTTCAGGAATTCGGAAACGGCATGCCGCATCCGCGCTCCTACGGCGCCAACGCCCGCGTGCTGGCGGAGTTTGTCCGGCAACGGCGCGTGCTCACCCTCGAAGACGCCATCCGCCGCATGACTTCGCTCCCCTCGCGTACGTTCGCTTTCCGCGACCGCGGCCTCGTGCGCGAAGGCATGGCCGCCGATCTCGTGATTTTCGATCCCGATAAAGTTCAGGACAAAGCCACCTATGCGAATCCGCACCAGTATTCGGAAGGCTTCGATTGGGTGCTGGTGAATGGCGTGGTGATGGTCGAAGACGGCAAACTGACCCAGGCTCGCCCAGGCCGCGTCCTGCGTCACAGGCCGGAGTAGAGGAATGATTCAACTCATCAAGGCGGGCAAGCGGTTTGGCCCGAAAGTCCTCTTCGAGGACGCCGATTGGCTGGTCGGACCGCGCGACCGCGCGGGCATCGTCGGCGGCAACGGCACGGGCAAATCGACCCTGCTGAAAATCTTTGCCGGCCTCGAACAACTCGACTCGGGCGAGATCGCCTGTGTCCGCGGAACGAAATTTGGCTATCTGCCGCAGGAGGGGCTCTCCCTGCGCGGGCGCACCGTATTCGAGGAGTGCCTCTCCGTCTTCCAGGATCTCAAAGCCATGGAAGCCGAACTCGAGGAACTCAACCACCGCATGGGCGAGATCGATCCCGCCTCGGAAGAGTACTCGTTGCTCGCGGACCGCTATCATCAGATCGATACTGAATTCCGCACCCGCGACGGCTACTCGCTCGAGGCGCAGGTAGGAACCGTCCTCGCCGGGCTCAGTTTCAGAAAGGAAGATTGGTTTCGCTACACGGATGAATTTTCCGGCGGCTGGCAGATGCGCATCGCGCTCGCGAAATTGCTGCTCGAAAAACCCAACCTCCTGCTGCTCGATGAGCCTACCAACCACCTCGACCTCGAGGCCCGCAACTGGCTGGAAAGCTATCTGCGCTCCTATCCCCACGCCTACATCCTCATCTCGCACGACCGCTACTTTCTCGACGTCACCGTCGGCAAGCTGATCGAGATCTGGAACAAGAAGGTGTGGTTCTATCCCGGCAACTATTCGAAATATCTCGAGTTGAAACGCGAGCGCCTCGATCACCTGCGCGCCGTGGCGCGCAACCAGAACGAACGCATCGAGCAGCTCGAGGCGTTCATCAGCCGCTTCCGTTCCCAGGCTTCAAAGGCCAAACTGGTCCAGAGCCGCATCAAGGAACTCGAACGCATCGAGCGCGTCGAAGTGCCGCCCGAGGAAGCCACCATCCACTTCAATTTCCCGCAACCCAAGCCGAGTGGCCGCGTCGTCGCCGAGTTCGTCCAGGTGGATAAGAGCTACGGGGCCAAACGTGTTCTTACGAATGTGAACTTCCTCATCGAGCGCGGCGACCGTGTCGCGCTGGTGGGCGTCAACGGGGCGGGGAAGTCGACGCTCATCAAACTGCTCGCGGGCGCGGAACCCCTCACCGCCGGCGAGTACCGCCTGGGGCACAACGTCGAGCCCGATTACTTCGCGCAGGATCAGTACAAGGAACTCGATCCGGACGCGCGCATGTTCGATGATCTCGTCAGCATCTCCGAAAACCGCACGCAAACCGAACTGCGAACCCTGCTCGGATGCTTCCTCTTCAGTGATGATGACGTCTTCAAGCGCATCGGCGTCCTCAGCGGCGGCGAGCGGAACCGCTACGCGCTCGCGCGCCTGCTGCTGCATCCCTCCAACTTCCTGCTGCTCGACGAACCCACCAACCACCTCGACATGCGCGCCAAGGATGTCCTGCTCGAAGCCTTGCGGAAATATGCCGGAACCCTCGTGTTTGTGTCGCACGACCGCTATTTCATCGACGGACTCGCCACCAAAGTCTTCGAGATCGGCGATGGCGAAGTGCGAATCTACACGGGCAACTACGAGGACTATCTTTTCCGCAAGGAGCAGGAAGCGGCGGGTGTCCTCGAACAGACACCCGCGCCGGTGGAACCCGTTTCCGCCGCCACGGAGGAAGCGCGGCCCGCCAAACGCGTCAATCCCATCAAGCTCAAACAGATGGAAAACCGCGCCGGAGCCATCGAAAAGGAGATCGCCCGCCTCGAGGAAGAGATCGCCCGCGCCGAGCGCGAGTTGGCGGTGTTCCAAAGCGCCACGCGCACCATGGAGTTGACCGCCGGAATGGATGGAAAACGCGCGCGCATTGAAACCCTGATGGCGGAGTGGGAGCAGGTGTCGCACGCCATCGAAGAGGCGCGAGCCTGATACGCCGCCGCTACTCGTCCTTCCACAACAGCTCCGCGTCCGGCCGGCGGACGTAATTCGCGTCCACCCACAGCGGATCCTGGGCGCGGCCGTCGGGAAAATCCCTCGCCGCGATCCTTGCCACGGCCGCCGCGAGGTGGCGCGGAGTCCCCGTGAGCTTTGCATTCTCCCAACCGGTGGCGCGCAGTGACGGCAGGAAAAGCCCCGGATCCGGCGAGAGAAATTCAACGCCAGCGGGGATCTGGTTGAGCCAGTCCGGAAATTTCATCACCACCTCATCCCGCATCAGATTGCCCGCGGCGTCATAGACCGCGCCATAAATCTCACCTCTCCGCGCGTCCAGCAGCGGAGCGCGAACGGCATGGGAGCCGAACGTGGCGAGAGCGCGCAGATTGCTCACTGCGACAATGGGCTTTCCAAGCGCGTCCGCAAGCCCCTTGGCGGCGGCAAGCCCGACGCGGACTCCCGTGAACGAGCCCGGCCCCGCCGCGGCGGCAAGACAATCCACCTCCCCGATCGCCCATCCATGGCGCTCGAGCAGACCCTCGATCTGGCCGAACAGAATGTGCCCGAATCCTTCGCTCGAGTGCAGCGCAACCTCCTCGGCGATGCGCCCGCCCTCGGCCAGCGCGAGACTGCCGAAGTCCGATGTCGTGTCGATAGCCAGAATCCGCGCCGTCATTCGGTGAGCCGGAATACCTTGTCCACGGCATACACTTTCCCGGCCGCGTTCATGGCGTAAATGCGCAGGTTGAAGACCGCTGGAAAAATCTTCGCAAGATTCGCGGGAATGTGGAGAGTGCCCTTATCCCCGGTGCCGAGAATCCGGTAACCGCGCCCCTCCGTGGGAGCCTCACCGGTCCACAGGTACATCATCTGGCGCGTGCCGCGAGTCTCCCGCTTGAGCTTGACCATATAGGGCACGGGCTTGGAAAGCGTCAGCGGGTCGCTAACCGGCTCCACCACGTCGAACGGCATCTTCAGCGGATTCTGCTCGATCTCCTGCATGAGATTCGGCCGCGATTCGAACTTGTAGGATTTCATTCCTTCCTTACGGCCGTCGCGTGACAGGTGAAGCACCCACGGGTGCGTCTTGTCCGGAGGCTCGGCAACGTACTTTTCTCCCTTGAAATCCTTCTTTTCGTGCGTCAATTCCCCCGTGAGCGGATTCAGCCAGTAGATATCGTAGCCGTGTTTCTCGATGAGAATCTCGATCTGGTCGGGCTTCTCCATGTAGACCACGTATTCCACGCCCGGCAGCGCCAGCGCCCGCCCGCCGTCGACATCGAAGTATGGCTCCAATTCCCACCAGCGCGTCCGCTCGAACAGGTCATACCATGCCGTCATCGCCTTCGAACATGCCGAATCCGCACTCTTGGGATCGAGCATCGCCGAAGGATACTCGCCGTCCATCGACGTGTTCCACAAGCGGCTGAGAAACGCGGCCGCGCCCTGCGATTCGGAAGCGAATCCCGTGTTGACGAACGGCGAAGGATACAACTGGTGCTCGATCGAGCCCACCGCGTCGTCCTGCGTGAAATGCTGAACGTAGTTCATCCAGCCGTCGGCCAGCAGCGGCGCGGAGGTGGCGGTTGTGCCCGTTGATCTCGGATGGTGGTAGGGGTCGTGCTCCTTCACTACCGCCCCCATCTCTTTCATCAATTGCCGGCCGTCGGCCGCCGATTCGAACTCGGCCAGCAACTGCCATGTGACATGCATCGCCGCATAGCGCGAAATCAGATACCGGAGGAAGCGCTCGCGATCCTTCCAGTTCGGAAACAAACCCACAAGCTGTTTCGCGTCATGCGCCAGGATCAGGTCGGCGAACATGCCTTTCTGGTTGAGAGCGAGGATGCGCCGGTCGAGTTGTTGGAAGAACGCGGGAACTGGCCGCCCCGCCTCCGCAAAGGCGCGCCTCTCCTCCCCGGGATTCCCTAACACAAGCCCGCGAACGTGGTTGATCTTGGCCTTCGCCCTCGCCTCCACGTAAGCGTCGAATTGGCCCTGCGGCGCGACCGCGAATTCGGGAAACGCGTCGCCCATCCACAGGTGCGCTTTGCGCGACTCCGAATACATCCAGTGATGGACGTTGGCCGGCAGCAGGAACCCCGCGTCAGCCGACGCGGTGGCCTCGATCTTTCCCAACTTTGCGTCGAAACGCGGCAGGTTGCTGGTGATGCGAAAATCCCACGGCCCGGAATCGATGGGCGTGAAACGGATCACCATGCGCCGCCCGCCGTCCCAATAGGCCGGCATCAGCAGCGTACGCGCGGCCGGCGAGCGCAACTCCGCGCGGATGTCGACGCTCAGGTAGGGGTTCGGGTGAGCGGCCGCCTCTTCGGCATTCAGTTCAAAAACCAGTTCGCACGGAGAGTAGGTGGGAGTGGGCGGACAAACCTGCTGTGCCGCCGCCGCGCCCGCAAACACCGCCATCCACCATAACCCGCGCATGACTTCAGTGTAACGTCGCCGCCGTCTGCGAAAATGAGACTTCCAATCTTCCACGAGGAGGCGTCATGTATTTGCGAGCCGCGGTGTTGTTGACGTGCCTGGCCGCTTGCTCTCCGGGCCAATCCGGACCCGCCGCTGTTTCCGTGCCCGTCGCTTCGAAGGTCGAGGGGCTCTCCAGGCTGGACGGCTACTTCCCGCTCTATTGGGATGAGCGCGCCGGCAAGCTGTATCTCGAAATCAGCAGGTGGGACACCGAGTTTCTCTACCAGACTTCGCTGCCCGCGGGCCTGGGCTCGAATGAAATCGGGCTCGACCGCGGCCAGTTGGGCGCTACGCGCGTCGTCCGCTTCTCCCGCTCCGGTCCAACAGTGCTCCTCGTGCAGTCGAACTACGATTTCCGCGCGGTGACGGATGATTCCGCCGAACGCCGGGCGGTGCGGGAATCGTTCGCGGAATCCGTGTTGTGGGGCTTCCGCGTCGAAGCCGTCGAGGGAAACCGCGTGCTCGTGGATGCCACGAATTTCTACCTGCGTGATGTGCACCACGTACCCGCCACGCTCCGGCGATCGAGTCAGGGCGATTATCATCTGGACGAATCCCGTTCGGCCTTCTACCTGCCCCGCACAAAAAACTTTCCCCGCAATACCGAGGTCGAAGTGACGCTGACCTTCACCGGCGAGCCCAAGGGGCGCCTGCTTGGCGAAGTAGTTCCGAGCCCCGAGGCGGTCACCGTGCGCGAGCATCATTCGTTCGTCGCCCTGCCCGGTCCGGGCTACGAACCGCGCGAGTTTGATCCCCGCGCGGGTTACTCGAGCGAGAGCTTCTTCGACTACGCCACGCCCGTCTCCTCCCCCATACGCAAGCGTTATCTCACGCGCCGCCGCTTGCGGAAGCAGGACCCCCGCGCCGCCATGAGCGACCCCGTCGAACCAATCGTCTATTACATGGACCGCGGAGCCCCCGAGCCTATCCGCTCCGCCCTCATGGAAGGGGCGCGCTGGTGGAATCAGGCTTTCGAAGCGGCCGGATACCGTAATGCCTTCCGCGTCGAGTTGCTCCCCGAAGGAGCCGACCCCATGGACATCCGCTACAACGTGATCCAATGGGTCCATCGCTCCACCCGCGGCTGGTCCTATGGCGCCACTGTCACCGATCCGCGGACCGGTGAGATCCTCAAGGGACACGTGACACTCGGCTCCCTGCGCGTGCGCCAGGATTACCTCATCGCCGAGGGCCTGCTCGCGCCCTACGAAGCGGGCAAGCCGTCTCCGGACGCCATGCTCGAAATGTCCCTCTCCCGCTTACGGCAACTGGCGGCCCACGAAGTGGGCCACACCCTTGGGCTGGCGCATAACTACGTTGCCAGCGCGCACGGCCGTGCTTCCGTCATGGACTATCCTCACCCCCTCATCCGCCTCGCCCCGGATGGGACTCTCGATCTGTCGAACGCCTATACCTCCGCTATCGGGGAGTGGGACAAGGTAGCCATCACCTACGGATATCAGGATTTCGGCAACGCCCCCGCCCCGCCTCAGCTTGCCGCCTTGCTGGCCGAAGCCTACAAACGCGGACTCTATTTCATCACCGACGCGGATTCCCGTCCCCCGGGAAGCGCCCACCCGAATGCGCATCTCTGGGACAACGGAGCCGGCCCTGTCGAGGAGTTGCGCGGCCTGATGCGCATCCGCGAGCGCGCCCTTTCGCGCTTCTCGGAACGCAACATCCCCATCGGCCGCCCCATGAACACGCTCGAGGAATCCCTGGTGACCGTCTACCTCCTCCATCGCTATCAGACCGAGGCGGCGGCGAAAGTCCTCGGCGGTCTTTCCTACACCTACTCCTTGCGCGGCGACGCTCAGTTGGTCACCCGAATCGTACCCGCCGCCGAGCAGAGGATGGCCCTGAACGCACTGCTCGCCACCATCCAGCCCGATGCGTTGACTCTCCCCGAACGCATCCTGCAAATGCTGCCTCCGGCCGCGTTCGGCTTCCCCCGCACCCGCGAATATTTTCCTTCCCGCACCGGATTGACATTCGATCCGCTGTCCGCCGCCGAGGTAGCCGCGAACATGACGGTGGGCCTGTTGTTGAATGCGGAGCGCGCTGGCCGGCTCGTCGAATACAGCGCCCGCGACAGCGCCAATCCCGGCCTTGGAGAGGTGCTGGACAGCCTCATCGCGGCCACCTGGAAACGGCCGCCTGGTAAGGGACTGAGCGCCGGGGTGGCGCGCGTTGTGGACGAAGTCGCGCTCCGCGGCCTGATGGAACTATCGGTCAATGACGCCGCTTCCGCCCCTGTCCGCGACATCGCCGCCGGCAGGTTGGAACAGTTGCGGGCTTGGCTTTCGAAAGCCCCCGTGACGGATGATCCGAATCAGAAGGTTCACTTCGCCCAGGCTGCCCGCCGGATCGCGAGGTTTCAGCGGGATCCGAAACCCTCCGCCCTCCCCAAAGTCCATGAACCGCCTCCGGGAATGCCCATCGGAGCCGCGGAAGACTACTGCGCATTTGGCTGGTAATGTCTAGGAAACCAGCATCTCGCTCAGTTCATCCAATTCCGCCGCGCGCTCCCGGATAACCCCCTCGGCCAGCAGTTTTAAGTTGCGGATATTCGAAGGCGAAACGTTGTCCATCTCTTGCAAAGACTCATCGAGTTTCGGCTGCAGTCGAACATACCGCTTGCGAAGCAACTGCCGTAACTGGAAATCGACCGTGCTGCTGACACCGTCGAAAACTATCTCCAGCACCGGCTTCGCCCACCTCGCAAGCCCCCAGCTCCTCGCCTTCCGGTAAGGCAGGGGACGCGTCAGCGCGCCCGTGCCGAGAGACACCACCAGCAACTCCTCGCCCGGAAACAAACGCTGGCCCTCGACGGCGGCGCACATCGCCGGATTATTCGCATACAACCCCCCATCCACCAGCGCGTAGTACCCTTTCGCGTCTCCCGTCTCGATCTTGAGCGGTTCAAAATAGGTGGGCGCCGCCGATGTCGCGCGCGCCGCCTGCTTCATCGGAAAGTCATAGCTGCCGTCCGTCCGCGCCTTGCTCGATCGGAAGAAAAACGGCGCCCGCCGTTCGATCTCATAGCTGGTGACAAGCACTTCCGTCACCGCCTCGTTCAACCGCGCCTCCCCGAAATAGCGTTCCAGAACCCCTTCGACACCCGCTGCGTCGTAGCGCCCCTCAAATAGCGCCCCCGCTGGAAGCAGTTTGCGCCGCGCCGGTTTGCGGAAAATGTTCGCGCCCTCGTTCTCGTAGAGAGCCGCCAGGTCGCCCGCCGGATACTGCGGCTCGCCGTCCTTGCCCGGCTTGGCCAGCGCAAGCGCGAGGATGCCGCCCGTCGAGGTGCCCGCCACCAGGTCGAAAAGATGCGCCGCCGGTTTGCCGGTCAGTTGCTCGATCTTCGCGAGCACGAGCGCGGGAACGATGCCACGAATCCCGCCTCCATCGATAGAGAGAATCTTTCGCATACTCTAACCGGCTGGAGAATAACCTCGCCCTGCCCGGCCAACCGCTTGGATGGATGCGAAAACTCAGGCGCAGCAATAAGCTGGTGTGTTTTCCTTTCTTGTGACCGGCTCACGAGTGGGTTCGTTTTCGG
>JABAQT010000003.1 GCA_019187195.1 Bryobacteraceae bacterium | reverse complement strand
TACCCCGCCAACCCCGGAATACCGCCCAGCGTCGGGGCCATCCGCACCGCCCGCAGAATGGCTTGCGAAACGGCCTCGGCCGCCGCCACGCCCAGCGGATCCAGGGGAGCCCGCGCCGCGCCCAGTGAAAGCGCGAGGACAACGTCCCCGTCCGACATCGTCCACACCGGCTGAATCGCCCGCGCCACGCCGAGACTGCCGAACTGCGCCAGTTTCGACGCTCCCACTTTGGTCAGCCTTGCGTTGGTGGCGACAACCACAAGAGTTGTATTGCTTCCCGGGGATCCCCGGCGCCCCCGCTTCAGCAACCGGACCGAATCGGCCAGGTCCATGCTATCCGGCGAGCGCCGCGCGCCCGCCACAAGGTGGCCGTTTTCCGGGTCGCGAATGTCGCCCAGCGCGTTCACCGCCGCCAGCGCGCAAACGCGCACGCCCGCCAGTTCGCCGTCCAGCCAAACGCTGGCCGACCCAATCCCCGATTTCATGGCGTGCTTCATGCCGAGAATCTTCCCCACCGTGGCTCCGGTTCCCGCTCCGAGAGCTCCCTCCTTCACTGCCTCCTCCGTCGCCGCCGCCGCCGCCGCTTCGCCCATTTCCCGGTTGGGCCGGGCCGTGGCCTTGCCGATCCCGAGATCGAAAAGAATCGCTCCCGGAACGATGGGGATGCGCGCTCCCCCAAAGGCGAACCCGACGCCTTTCTCTGCCAGGTAGCGGCGCGCGCCGGATGCCGCCTCGAGTCCGAAAGCGCTGCCGCCCGCGAGCATCACGCCATGCACGCGATCGGCGGTGTGCAACGGGTTCATCACCTCGAACTCCTCCGTGCCCGACGCCGAACCGCGGACGTCGGCGCCCGCCACCGCGCCCGCCTCGCAAAGAATCGCCGTGCAGCCGGTGAGACCCTCGAAATCCGACGCGTGCCCCACCTTGATCCCCGGAATGTCTGTAAGACCCTTGCTCATCAGGGGCATCCGAATCGGTATGGTAGCATCTAATTTTCAAGGAATAGCAGATTGCTGGACTTCCTGAAACCCCCCGTACTCACGATCCAAGAGTTCGTCTTTCTCGCCGGCCGGGCGTTTCGGGGCATGTCCCGCCGGCCCCACTATCCGAAAGACATCGTCCTGCAGATGGACATTATCGGCGTGGGTAGCCTGCCGATTGTTCTTCTCACGGGGTTCTTCAGCGGAATTGTGATGGCGCTTCAGATGTCCAAGGCATTGCAGACCTACGGCGCGGTGAACCAGACGGGACCCATTGTTGCCATCACGCTGGTTCGCGAGTTGGGGCCGGTGTTGACTGCCCTGGTGTGCGCGGGCCGCAACTCCGCCGGAATCGCCAGCGAACTCGGATCGATGAAAGTCACCGAACAGATTGACGCCATGCGCGCGCTCGGCACCGATCCCATTCAGAAGCTGGTCAAACCGCGCGTCATTGCCACGGCCGTGATGCTGCCGTGTCTCACGGCCATTTCGGATTTCGTGGGCATGCTGGGCGGCTACATCATCGCGGCCGCCCTGCTGCATCAGACCACCGCCGAATATTGGAACGCCTCGTACCGCATTCTCGAATACAGCGATATCGTCCAGGGGCTACTTAAACCATTTGTTTTTGCATTCGTCATTTCGCTGGTGGGCTGTTTTTACGGATTGCGAACCCGCGGGGGAACACAGGGCGTCGGCTTGGCCACCACCCAGGCGGTGGTCGCCGCCTCCGTCTGGATCTTCGTGCTCAACACGCTGGTGA
Organism: Bryobacteraceae bacterium; assembly: GCA_019187195.1. Classification (GTDB taxonomy): domain Bacteria; phylum Acidobacteriota; class Terriglobia; order Bryobacterales; family Bryobacteraceae; genus CADEFT01. Next base: position 38,559 of record JABAQT010000003.1, on the reverse strand, counting down.
CGAAGATTTTCGTGAGCATCTAGGCGGCCGGATGCCGGAATCCATCCTGCGGTTTGAAAATGTGACAGTCGCCTTTGACGGAACTCCCGCGATCGAGGAGCTTTCCTTCGAGATTCTCAAAGGCGAAGCGCGCATCATCATGGGAGCCGCCGCTAGCGGTAAAACGGTGATCCTCAAGACCGCGCTCGGCCTGCTGCGCCCCGACAGCGGCCGTGTCTTCCTCTTCGGTGAGGACATCACGGACAGGAAGGAGCGGCAGTTGTTCGATATTCGCGCGCGCGCCGGTATCCTGTTCCAGGAAGGCGCGTTGTTCGACTCCCTTACCATTGAGGAGAACGTCGCCTATCCGCTGGTAAACCAGAAGATGGTGAAGTGCCCCCCGCAAGAGGTGCGCCCTCGAGTCGAGCGCGCGTTGACCTTCGTCGAGCTCGAGCACACGCTCGACAAGGTTCCCAGCGAGCTGTCCGGGGGCATGCGCCGCAGGGTGGGCATCGCGCGCGCCAATATCACCCAACCCGATCTCGTCCTCTATGACAGCCCCACCGCGGGCCTCGATCCGATTACGGCGAACAACATCATGACCCTCATCGTCAAGGAGAGAGACATGCGGCATGCGACCACGATTATCGTCACGCAGCGCCTCCAGGACGGGCAGATCCTGGCGCAATACAGCTACAACCCCGCTACGGATTCCCTCGATCGAGTGCCCGGCGAAATAGAAGGCATCGGCTTTCTCGTGATGAAGGAAGGCCGGCTGGTGTTCGAGGGTTCCGCCAAGCAACTGCGGGAAACGAGAGACCCATACATTTCGAAGTTCGTTTTGAGACACTGAGGAGATTGCCATGCCATCAGCGAACAAAGTGAGTTGGGCGCGGTTACGGGTGGGCATCACCGCCCTCGCCGCCCTTGTTCTGGTGGCGGTGCTGATCTACTACCTCACGGGAACCACCAGCCTCTTCACTCACGAAGTAATGCTCTACACATACCTGGGCGACGCGGCGGCGGTTGCGGTCGGTTCACCCGTGCGCATCAACGGCATCAATGCCGGCAATGTCAGGAACGTGGTTCTGACGGGAGAGACCGATCCCGATCGCGTCGTCCGCATCGATATGAGCATCGATGAGAAAATGCTCTCGCAAGTCCCGGTCGACTCCATCGCCACCGTCAGCGCCGAGAACCTGCTGGGATCGAAGTTCATCAATATCAAGAAGGGGCGGAGCCATGACACCGTCAAAGCCGGGGCAACCATCCCCAGCCAGGCGTCGAAGGAGATCTTCGAAATCATGGACAGCTTCTTCCCCCTGCTCACCTCCGCCCAGATCGTCCTCAAGCGGATCGACAACATCGTCGAGATGGTCGAGTCGGGCAAGGGCAACATCGGAAAACTGCTGGTGGATGAGACGCTCTACCAGCGTCTGAATTCCATCCTCGCCGAGTTCCAGAAGACTTCCGCGGCGTTGAACTCGGGCAAGGGCACTGTAAGCAGGCTGCTCTATGACGACACTCTCTATACGGACATCCGTCAGCCCATCGAGCGCCTGGACCGCATCCTCGCCTCCGTCGAGGAGGGAAAAGGCACCGCCGGCAAGCTGCTGAAAGATCCCGCCGTCTACGACGAACTGCAAAGAAACCTGGTTCTGGTGAAACTCGTCTTGCAGGACCTCCAGGCGGGAAAGGGCACAGCCGGCAAGTTGCTCAAGAGCGACGAACTGCATAACGAGATCGCCGCCCTGTTGAAGAAGATCAACATTACCGTCGACAAGCTCAACACGGGCCAGGGCACGCTGGGGCAGTTGATGGTGAATCCGCAACTCTATGAGTCCATCAATGGGGCGACGCGCGAACTGCACGGCCTGCTCAAGGACTTCCGCGCCAATCCGAAGAAATTCCTGCGCATCAAACTGGGTCTGTTTTGAACGGGCGCGCAAACACCGAAAAGCTGCTGATTGTCAACGCGGATGATTTCGGATTCACGCGAGACGTGAACGAGGGAATCGTCCACGCGCACACTCATGGAATTCTCACCGCCGCCACTCTGATGGCCAACGGCGGAGCCTTCGATCACGCTGTCGAACTCGCCAAGCGCCATCCCTCGCTCGACATCGGCTGCCACCTCGTTCTCGTGGGCGGCCGCTCGCCGCTGCCGCCCCATAAGCCCTATCCCAAAGACTTGAAAGCCCTGCTGGCGGCCATCGTGAAACGCCAACTGGCGGTGGAAAGAGAACTTGCGGCACAGATAGAAAAGATCCTCGCGGCCGGAGTGAAGCCGACGCACCTCGACACGCACAAGCACACTCACCTGCTTCCGCCGGTGCTCGAGACGGTCGCCCGGCTTTCCCATCGATATGGCATTCCCTGGGTCCGAAGACCGTTCGACTACCCGATGAGCGCCGCCGGCGTCCCCCTCGCCAGACGCCTGTTGAGCCGCTCGCTTGAAGTCCTCAGGCGCCGCTTTCACCGCGCTCTGTCCTCGCGGGGATGCAGGACCACGGACCACTTCGCGGGGTTCCAGTTGACCGGCCATTTCGATGCCCGCGAGTTGGTGGCCCTGCTCGAACAACTGCCGCCGGGCAGCACGGAGTTCATGACACACCCCGGTTTCTGCACCGGAGAACTCCTGTCGTCAAGGACCAGGTTGAAGGAAAGCCGCCGCCGCGAACTCGATGCGCTCACGGCCGAAGAGACCCGGGAGGCCGTGAAGCGCCTGGGTATCCGCCTCGTCTGCTATCGCGACCTCTAGGCAGACGCAGCAAGCGCCTGGACCAGGCTCCACGTCCTTACGATATCTTCCCAGGTCGTATGAATGTTGCCGATGGACCAGCGCATCACAAATCTGCCATGAAGCGCCGTGTGCGAAAAGAATACTTCACCAGTCTGGTTCAGCTTCTCGAGCAGGACGCGCGTCGCCTCGTCCGGTCCGCGAAGCCGGAAACAGACGAGCGACATCGGAGCCGGCGCGCACAACTCGAATCGCGAATCGGCTTCGATCAACCGCGCCAGTTCCCGGGCCATGCGGATATGGTTGCGAATCAGCGCCGCAATCCCATCACGGCCGAAATAGCGCATCACGAACCACAGCTTCAACGCCCGGAACCTCCGGCCCAAAGCCACGCCGTAGTCCATGTAGTTCACCATCCGCGGATCGTCGGGCGTGCGTAGATATTCGGGAACCAGCGAAAGAGCCTGCCGCAGCGCCTCCGGATAGCGGATATAGAAAGCGCTCAGGTCGATGGGCGTGAACAGCCACTTGTGAGGATTGATCACCAGCGAATGGGCGCGCGACGCTCCCTCGAGATAGTGTTCGTACTCGGGCAGGATCGCGGCGTGCCCCCCATAGGCGGCGTCAACGTGCAGCCAGATGTCTTCCTTCTCGCAGATGTCCGCAATGGCCGGAACCGGATCAACGCTCGTCGTCGATGTGGTCCCCACCGTGGCTACTGCGCAGAAGGGGCGCAAGCCCGCCGCCCGGTCGGCGGCGATCGCTTCCGCGAGCGCCTCCGGGCGCATGCGGAAGGCTTCGTCGCTTGGAATCTTCCGCACATACCGCTGCCCGATGCCGAGAGCCAGCGCCCCCTTCTCCACCGAGGAATGGGAATGCCCGGATGTGTAGAGAACAAAGCCCGGCGAGGAGCCGCGCTCGCGCATGTCCGGATCGGCGAACGCGCGCGCCGCCAGAATCGCGTGAAAAGTGCTCAAGGAAGCGGTGTCGTGAATGATTCCGAAAAAAGACTCCGGCAGGCGCAGCCACTCCCGCAGCCATCCGAGAGTCACCTGCTCGAGTTCCGTGACCGCGGGCGAGGATTTCCACAGCATCCCGTTCATGTTCAGCGCCGCGCTGAGAGTCTCCGCGAGAATGCCCGGACCGCTGCTCGACACGGAGAAATAGGCAAAAAACAACGGATGGTTCCAAAGCGTCGAATGCGGAAGAATCAGCTTCCGGAAATCCTCGAGGATCCGCTCCACCGGCTCGCCGTGCTCGGGAGCCGTGGGGGGAAGCAGGTCCGTGAGTTGTCCGGGCTCGGCGCCGGGAAGCACGCCGAACCGGCGCGGATCGCTGAGATAATCGGCAATCCAGTCGATGACTTCATGCCCCGCGCGGCGGAACTCCTCCGGAGGCATGTCGCGGGGCAGCGGATCTTGAATCATAAGTTCCAGTGTCGCAGGGTTGCGGACACCCGCCGCGCAAGCAGCGGCGCGCCGCTACCCGCCGGCGGCTTTGAGCATGTTCGGCAGCCAGATCTGAAACCAGTCGCGGAACACCTCGGCCCTCCGCCGGGTCTCCGGCGCGAACGGAATCGCGCGCTTTCCCATCTTCAGGCCGCGCGCCTCGAGCGCTTCCTTGATCCCCATCGGGCCGGGGAAATCCGCCACGCGGCTTAGAAATTCATTCTGCAGTGTCTCGAGGCGGCCGGTCTGTTCGTTGTCTCCCTTCCGGATCGCCTCTTCGAGCGCGGCGAACAGTTCCGGCACGGCGCAGGCGCAACTCGATACGAAGGCGTCCGCTCCCGCCCGCCGGGCGCGCAGTAGAACACTCTCGTTGCCCGCGAACAGGAGAAAAGGCGCTGCTCCCCTGATGGCGAGCAGCCTCTCGAAATACTCCCAGTCGCCGCTTGAATCCTTGATCCCGGCCACGATTCCCCGCGTGAGCAACTCCGAGGCCACTTCCCACGGAATCGAGTTGTGGAACACCGGCGAATGATAGAGAAGCACCGGAATTTCGACGTTTACTTCCTCGCTGTAGCGAAGAAAAAACTCACGAATTTCCGGCGGCTCGTAGTGGTAATAGAAAGGAGGCTGGATGAAAATCGCGGCGGCTCCGTTCGAGCCCGCGTGGTCCGTGATCGCCACCGCATCGTCCAGGTTCGAGCAGGTGGCGTTGACGATCACCGGAGCGCGGCTCCGCTTGATGGCCAGGTGCGCCAGGCGAATCCGGTCTTCCACCGGAAAGTGCGGAAACTCACCATTCGGACCGAAAACGGTGATCGCGCCCGCTCCATGGGAGCAGAGAAAATCGATCAGCTCGAGCGATGCCCCCATGTCCATTTGAAACGTATCCGGACGGGAAGGGGTCACCGCGGCTGCAATCGCGCCTTCCGGTTTCCACATCAGTCAATCTCCAACAGAAACCCTCTCTTGCCAACGTTCACACCCTTCGTACTGCCGATGTTCTCCCTCGCCCCTTCGGCCTCGTGAATGTGTCCACAGAAGAAATAGGCCGGCTGATGCTCCTCGATGAACCGCCTCACCGCGCTGCTGCCGAAATGCAGGCCGTCGCCCGCGCGGTCGAGCGCGGTTCCTTTCGGTGGACAGTGGCATATGAGAATCAGGGGCTTCAACGCGGCGAAGCGAGCTAAACGGTCCGCGATTTCCTCTTCCGAATACTCGCCGGGAGTGTGGAACGGCGTGGGGTTCGAATAGCCGAGCGCGGCAATGTGAAAGCCCGCCGCCTGAATCGAACGGCCGTGCAGATCCGTCAACCCGTGGCGCTCGCACATTCCCGCCATATCGCTCTCCGATTCGTGGTTTCCCGGAATCACGTAAACCTTGCCCGCGCGGCGGGCGAGCACCGCTCCCGCGCGGTCGAGTCCCCGTGCCCAGCTCACGATATCTCCGGCGGCAAAATAGTAGTCTGCTTCCATGGCAAGCAGACGCTCCAGCGCGCGCAAGTCGCTGTGAATGTCTGAAAAGACAAGTAGGCGCATCTCTTAACAGGATTGTAAACTACCGGCCCTCCTATGCCGGGGCCAGCCGCAGCGTCTCCCTCAGGGATGCATCGTGGCGAACCCGCCAGATCCGGCTATCGAGGTAATAATGCGTGAACCCGAAGCCGCAGAACAATCCGAAGGCGATATCGGAAACTCTGCCCAGCGCGAAACCCGGAACGCGGTACAGCAGGCTGAAGCACACCCCGGCCGCAAGATAGAGACCAAGGCTTCGCGTCACCGCCACCGGAATCCGGCCAAACCGCGGCGCCGCCGAATCCACCATGTACTTGTTCCGGTTGTGAAACCAGACAATGGCGTGATACTGCAGGTTGTGGACGATGGTCACCGTGGGGACCGCGGCTTTCCAGCTCAGGAACGCGAACGTCAGCCAGTGCAGCGGAATGATGCCCGCCAGCAGCAACAGCTTGGGCATGTTCCAGCGCGGTGTCCTCGCCAGGCGCCACGCGTAGAGGCCGGCGAGAACCAGCAGCGCGGTCCAGAACATCGCCTCGCTGCCCGCGAAGACGCGGTTGAGGGCGAACCGCGCCGGAATTCCCAGCTCCTCCGGATGACGGATGAAGAACCGCAGAAACGGAGGAGCGGTGAGCATCACCGCCAGAAACCAGGTGTCCAGTTTGTTCGAACCCGGCGACAGGTCCTTGTTCTTCACCTTGTACAGCATCAGAAAGCCGTAATGCTGCCGCACCACGTGGTAGTACGCCCACACTCCCACGAAGATGGCAAGCATCAGCTTCCATCCGGCCAGAACCATCAGCGGTCCGGCGGAGAAGAACACGATGAGGCTCCCCCAAAGCAGCGCCCCGTTGCGCCGCCGTTCCTCGCGGTCCAGGTAAGTGCGGGAAACGGTCGCGAATATGTGCGTTCCATCGAATCCTATGCTCCAGAACCACCACAGCCAGGAAAACGGCGCATGGAACAGCAGCATCAGCGCGAGATAAGCATAACCGGCGGCGGCGCTCCCGATGACAAGCGCCAGGTCCACCGGCCGGCTGATGATCCACCTCGCGTTCATAGCTCCCGCGCGAACGCCTCGAACAGGCGCGTGTCCGGAACATGGGAGGGAACACGCTCCTCGGGGTGCCATTGCACCCCTACAACGAATCGCCGGCCGGGGATTTCGAGCGCTTCCACAATCCCATCGGGAGCCCGCGCCGCAATCACGAGGTCTGTACCCACCCGCCGCACGGCTTGATGATGTCTCGAGTTCACCGTATAAGGAGCCGTCCCCGTAATGCGCGCCAGAACGGTGTCCGGCTCGGGCGTGATGGAATGGGCATCGTCCACGCCGCGCGCCAGGTGCCCTTCCTGGCTCAGATGCTGGATAAGATCGCCCCCCAGGGCGACGTTCAGCAACTGCATCCCGCGGCAAATGCACAGCAGCGGAAGGCCGGCTTCCAGAGCCTCCCTTGTAAGCGCAAGCTCCATCCGGTCCCGCTCGTCGTCCGGATCATCGGATTCCGGCTGCCGGCTCTGCCCATACAACGCCGGGTTGAGATCCGATCCGCCGCTCACCAGCAGGCCGTCCAAACCCTCGAGCGAACCCGGGCCGGGCGGTAACAACGGCACTGGCTCAAGCCCGGCCGCGCTTACCGCCTTCGCATAGGGGACCAGCTTCCCTTCCAGCCGGTAGGTGATCCCCACCCGCTTCGACATCAGCGGACCTTGTTGCCCGCAATGTACACGGCTTCAATGCTGCGTGCATTCCTGATGTTGTCGAGCGGGTTCTTCGCCAGAACCACCAGGTCGGCCCAATGGCCCTTCTCGATCGTGCCCAGATCCCTGGCGCCCAGAAACTCCGCCGAGTTCTTCGAGAAGATCGTGATGATCTGCATCGGCGTGAAACCCGCCTGCGCCATCAGGTCCATCTCCAGGTGCTCGCTGAATCCGCTGAACCGCGCCGGCGGGCCGCTGTCCGTGCCGAACCCCACTTTCACGCCGGAATCATACAGCTTCTTCAGGTTGCGCTGCGCCGTCGCCAGGAAGCCCGGATACTTCGGCAGGTCGTGGTCCGCGTTCTGCTTCTTCAGAAACGCGTCGCTGCGCAGCGTGCTGATCACCGATGGCGTGGTCCCCATGGCGAAAAAAGGATCGCTCAGAAAGGCCGGGGGTTTGGCGAAGATGAACGTGGACATCTCGCGCGCCAGCGTTCCCACCTGCCACGTGCCGTTCTTCTTCATCGCCGAAATCAGCGCCGCGTCCACGTCGCGGTCCCGCACGCTGTGCACGCACGCATAGAGACCGCCCTCGGCAAGCGCCTTCGCGTCCTCGTAGTAGAAGATGTGCGCGCAGGTGTGCAAGCCATGCTTCTTCGCCGCCTTGATGATCGCCAGGGAGATGGGTGTGGGAATCTTCTGCTCCTTGCCCAGGTGGTCGTCCACCCAAACCTTGACAACATCGGGATGCTTCGGAGCCAGGTCATTCATGGCCGCTTCCACCTCGGCGGGCGTCGAGACTTCGTACGGCACGCCCTTCATTCCGGGAACCGTCGTCGGATACCCCCCCTTCCAGGCAAACCCCCGCAAAGCGGTGAAGATGCGCGCCCGGCGCGGACGCCCCGCGCGCTGTTCGGCTCTCATCTTCTCGATCACCGGCTGGTCGCTGCCCATGCTCAGCATCGAAGTAACGCCGTACTTGGCGTACGTATCGAGTTGGCTGTTGACGTTCTCCCTCGTGAAGAACTTCGGATCCTGCGCCAGGCCCACCACGTTCCCCAGATGGCCGTGAAGATTGATAATGCCGGGCATGATGAACTTGCCGCCCAGGTCCGCCGTTCGCGCTCCCGAGGGAGCCTTCAGGCCCGAGGCAGGCCCCGCGTACGTGATCCGGCCATCCGTTATGACAAGGCCCGCGTTCGCCACGGGCGCTCTCCCCGTGCCGTCGATAAGAGTGAAGTTGCGCAGGACAACCGTCTCGCCCGAGGCGAGAGCCGCCAGCGCCAGGAATACAGGCAGCATTCGAACTTTCATGAATCAACTCCCCGGAACCGTGAGTGTATCATGCGGGGCATTCCACGCGGGCGTCTCCCGTTCTACAATTGAGACAGAGGGGTGGGACATCTATTATGGCCCGTGGCTGGGAAAGCAAAGACGTCGAATCCCAGCGGGACGCCCTCGAACAGCGTTTCCGCGGCGATCAGACTGCCCATCTGACCAGTGAGCAGCTCGCCATCCGCGAAAAACGCGAAATGCTGCAAATGGACCGTTTGCGTGTCGAGCACGATCTCGCCGCCGCCCGCCACCCGCGCCATAAAGAGATGTTGCGCCAGGCGCTGGCTTTCCTCGATCGCAAGCTGGCGGAACTGCCCGCCGATCCGCTAAGCTGAACCCCATATGAAGCGTGTGGTGATGGAGCGCTGCGGCGCGCCCGCCGAAGTCATCCGCATCGAGGAAGCGCCGGAACCCCGGGATCCCGGACCGCACGAAGCCCTCGTCGAACTGTCCATCAGCCCCATCCACCCCTCTGACCTGCTGACCATCATGGGAATGTACGCCGCCGAAACCGGCCCCCTGCCGAGAGTGCCGGGCAAGGAAGGCGTCGGGAAGGTCCTTTCCGTGGGAAACCTGGTCCGGCACATCAAGCCCGGTGATCTCACCCCGCTGCTGCTATCCAACGACGGTGTCTGGCAGCAACGGCAGGTGTTGCCCGCTGAAGACCTGCTCGCGTTGCCCCCCGGCGGAGATATCCGGCAGTACGCCATGGGGTTTGTCAATCCGGCCACGGCGCTCCTGATGTTGCGCGAAGTTCCCGAACCCTCCATGGGCGAATGGGTAATTCAGAACGCGGCCAACTCCTCGGTGGGGCAGTATCTCATCCAACTGGCCAAACGAAGCGGTATCCGCACCATCAACGTGGTGCGCCGCGAGGGACTCTCCGCCGCGCTCCACAACCTGGGGGCGGACGCCGTCCTTGTCGACGGACCCGATCTGCCTCAGCGCGCCGCCCGTGTCACCGGAGGGGCGAAAGTGAAACTGGCCATCGACGCCGTTTCCGGCGACGCATCCGCCCGGCTCGCCGCCTGCCTCGCGCCCGGCGGACTCCTGCTCAACTACGGCATGATGAGCGGTAAGAACCTCCAGGTCTCGCCCGCTCACCTCATCGGCGGCGGAATCGTTGTGAAGGGGTTCTGGCTGCCCCCCGCCTTGGCCAGGATCGGAACCGGAGGCCGCGCCGGGGTGTTCGGCGAACTGATTCCGCTGGTGGTTGCCGGAGCCCTGAAAGCCGAGGTGGAAGCCACCTATCCCCTGGACCGCGTGAAAGACGCGCTGGCCCACGCCTCCCGTTCCGAACGCAAAGGAAAAATCCTCCTCGAGAACTCCACATAGTATGAAAATAACGGCGATTGAAACAGTGCACCTCAGCCGCGGCATCACCGTCCACGCGGGACCCGTGCAATGGCTGTGGGTGCTCATCCACACCGATGAAGGAATGACCGGACTCGGCGAGACCTACCCCGATCCGCTCAGCGAGAAAGCCGTCGTGCTGAACCGCCTGGCCCCCGTCCTGCTCGGCCGCGACGCCACCCAGATCGACCGACTCTGGGCCGACATGTTCGAAGCCATAGCCTACAGCGGCTGGGCGGGAGCCGAGATGCGCGCCATCAGCGCCGTGGACATCGCCCTTTGGGACCTGGCCGGAAAAGCCGCCGGCAAGCCTGTCTACCAACTGCTCGGCGGAGCCTCCCGCTCCTCCATTCGCACCTATAACACCTGTTACGACAACCTCAGCTTCCTCACCGAACCCGTCGAACTCGCCCGTTCGTTGTATGAGGGCGGCATTCACGCCATGAAAATCTGGCCGTTCGACCCCATCGCCCGCCTCACACGCGGCCAGTACATCACCCGCGAACAGATACGCCAGGCAAGCGACGGCCTGCGAAAAATCAAAGAGGAGCTCGGCGACGCCATGGAGGTGGCCGTCGAGTTCCACGGCTATTGGAACCTCACCTGCGCCCAGCAGATTGCCCGCGCCCTCGAACCGCTCTCGCCCATGTGGCTCGAGGAGATGCTCCCCCAGGATAACCTCGCCGCCTATCGCGAGCTGGCGTTGTCCACCCGCCTGCCCCTGTGCCTCAGCGAACGCCTGATGACGCGCTGGCAGTACCGCGAGCTTCTCGAAAACCGCGCCGCCCGTTTCATCATGCCCGATATCTGCTGGTGCGGCGGCATCAGCGAAGCCCGCAAGATCGCTTCCCTGGCCGAAACGTACTACCTGCCCGTCTGCCCCCATAACTGCGGCGGACCCATCCTGCATTACGCCTCCGCGCACCTGGCGGCCAACATCACCAACCTGTACATCCTCGAATCCGTAAGAAAGCACTATCTCGAGGAGTATGTGGGAATTGTGAGAGATCCGCTGCCCGCGGTCAACGGCGAAATCCCCCTCCCGCCCGGACCCGGACTCGGCGTCGAACTGGCGCCCGAGGTCATGACCCGTCCCGACGTTCAGGTGGATCGCGTCAGCTTGCAGTAATTTTCCGGTATAGAACCTTCCAGGCTAAAGTTCCATACCGCCATGGCCGATCTCTTTCCACGAAGGAGACCCATGACTCGACACCTCGTTTGCGGATTCATTCTGGTGGCGGCCGCGGCCAGTGCCGCTTCCTGGCCCCATTTTCCGTTCAAGAAATCGAAAGATGCCGCCTCGGCGGCCAAAGCGAAGTCGGAACCCAAACAGGGATTTGACAGCGTCTACACGGGTGGAACTGTGGCTGCCATTCCCCAGTTCAGCAACGGCAAACTCGATTTGAGCGACCGGAAAACGCTCCAGTTCCACTACGGAAAACCCACCTGGTCTCTCAGCTACTCCCGTGTCACCAGTATCGAGGTGGCCGATAAGAAACAGGCCCGCCTGCTGTCGGTGCCGAAACTCACGAAAAACAAACGCGTCTTCACCATAGGATTCGAGAACGACAAGGGCCAGAAACAGAACATGATTCTCGAACTTCCTGTCAGCACCGCTCTCGAAGCCCTGCCTCTGCTCGAGGAGCGCACCGGGCGCGCGGCCGTGGTCGAGGGCGCGATGAACCCCGATGGCTGGTGGGGAGACCGCTACTGGCGCACCGCCCGCAACACCCAGGTTTGGGACGAGGCCACCGGAGCCGACAAGAGCGTCGCTCAGGCAAAGGATTAACCACAAGTTCCGCTGAACAACGGGGAGAGGGCACAAGGCGCGAGTCCACATTGGATTCGCGCCTTGTCGCATTCTGACTCTCTCGCCGCGGGTGGTCCTCTATAATACAGGGGTCACTCTATGAAATACCGGGTCCTGGCGCTTGCATGTTCCGCTCTGGTTTTCCTGCCAGGCGGGATCGTGGCGGAAGTTCCGTCCGTAATTGCCATCCGCGGAGCCCGCATCGTCACCGTCAGCGGCCCGGTGATTCCCCGCGGAACCGTGATCCTGCGCGACGGCCTGATTGAAGCGGTTGGCGACGCGCAGCCGCCCCCGGAAGCATGGGTCATCGACGGAGAGGGTCTCACCGTCTACCCGGGCCTGCTCGACGCGCTCAGTACCCTTGGCCTCCCGGATATGCCTCGCCTGAACGGAACAGGCCGCCCCAACGCCGCGCGTCCTCGAAGCGCTCCGGCGCCCGCCCGCGGACCGGAGGACAGGCCGTTGAACACCAGCTATCTGCGCGCGGCCGGCGAACTATCCCTCACTGACCGCCGCCTCGAGGCCGCCCGCAATGCCGGGTTCACCGGAGCAGTCACCTTCCCCACCGAGGGCGTCTTCGCCGGCCTCGGAGCGGTGATCGATCTCGCCGGTAAGCGCCCCGGTGAGATGGTGGTCCAGTCCCCGGCCGGCCTCTACCTGACTATGTACAACGGCGGCTTCGGAACCGGATACCCCTCCTCGCTGATGGGCGTCATCGCCTACATCCGCCAGATCTATCTCGACGCCGGCCAATACAAGGCGGCAAGAGACATCTATGCGGCGCATCCCAATGGATTGAAACGCCCCGGATACGACAAGTGGCTGGAAGGCGTCCTCGAAGCTCCGCGCGTTCTCCTGCCCGCGAACGATCCCAAGGAGTTCGAGCGGATGCTGCGGCTCGGCGAAGAGTTGAACCTTCAGGTGCTCCTGTATGGACTGGCGGAAGGGTTCCGCGCGCCGGAGATCCTCAGAAAACACAATGCGCGCGTCCTTGTGAACCTTCGCTGGCCGGAGAAACCTCGCGGCGCGGACCCGGAAGCCGAAGAAACCCTGCGTGTCCTCGAAACTCGTGACCTGGCGCCCTCCACTCCGGCCGCGCTGGTGAAAGCCGGTGTGAAATTCGCCTTCTACGCCGGAGCCCTCGAGAAGCCGGCCGACCTGGCTCCGGCGGTCCGGCGGGCGATGATCGCCGGGCTATCCCACGACGACGCCGTGCGGGCCATGACCTTGAATGTAGCTGAACTCTACGGAGTCGCGGACCGCCTGGGCAGCGTCGAAAAGGGCAAGATCGCGAATCTCGTGGTAACCAGGGGCGATCTCTTCCGCGACAAAACAGAAGTGAAGTACGTCTTCGTGGATGGGATGAAGTATGAGCCGGAAACGCCCGCGCCCGCCGCCGAGGTGACACGATGACCAGGCTGCTTTGGGCCGCTCTGGCCGCGTCTTTCACCCTGCCCGCCGCTCCCCCTGTTGTCATCCAGAACGCGCGCGTCCTCACGGTAACCAGGGGGTCCTTCACCGGAGCCGTCCTCGTGAAGGACGGCAAGATAGCGGAAGCCGCCGAAAAGGTCATGATCCCGCCGGGCGCCAGGGTGATCGATGCCGGCGGGCAGTACCTCATGCCGGGAATCATCGATTGCCACTCCCACATCGCCGCCGATTCCATCAATGAAGGCGCGGTTTCCGTCTCTTCGATGACCGGCATCGAAGACGTTCTGAATCCCGATGACATCTCCATCTATCGCGCCCTCGCCGGCGGCGTCACCACCGCCAACATCCTCCACGGCAGCGCCAACTCCATCGGCGGCAAGTGTATCGTCATCAAGACGCGCTGGGGCAGCGCCGCCGAAGGCCTGAAGTTCAAGGGAGCCATGCCCGGCATCAAGTTCGCCCTCGGCGAGAATCCGAAACGGCGGGGAATGGACGACGGTCCCGCCGGTTCGCGCCGCAATCTTCGCTATCCCGGAACGCGCATGGGCGTCGAGGACGTCATCCGCGAGGCTTTCACCGAGGCCAAAGCCTACCAGGCGCGGTGGAAGGAATACGAGGCGGGCAAGGCTCGCGGCGAAACTCTCATTCCCCCGCGCCGCGACTTGAAACTCGAACCGCTTGTCGAAGTCCTCGAGGGCAAGCGCTTCGTCCACGCGCACTGTTACCGCGCCGACGAGATCCTCATGCTGCTGCGCGTGGCCGATGAGTTCGGATTCAAGATCCGCACCCTCCAACATGTCCTCGAGGGCTACAAGGTCGCCAGGGAGATCGCTGCCCATGGAGCCGGCGCGTCCACCTTCAGCGACTGGTGGAGCTACAAGGTGGAAGCCTATGACGCCATTCCCTACAACGCCGCCATCATGGTGCGCAAAGGCGTGCTCGTCAGCTTGAATTCGGACTCCGCCGAACTGATGCGCCGCCTCAACACGGAAGCCGCCAAAACCATGAAATACGGCGGACTCACCGAAACCGAAGCGCTCTCGCTCATCACCATCAACCCCGCGAAACAGTTGAAAATTGATGACCGCGTGGGATCGATCGAGGTGGGCAAGGATGCCGATCTCGTCCTCTTTGACAAGCATCCGCTTTCGAGTTTCGCCAAGGTTCAGAAGGTGTTCATCGACGGCGCCCTCTACTTCGACCGCGACAGGGATCTGAGTGAACGGCAACTCCTGCAATTGAAGAAAAAGAAACTGCTTGAACAGGAAAAGCAGAGTGCCCCTCAACAGAAAAAGCAAGACCGGAGGCCGCAATGAAGCCCGTCGCGTTATGGATAGCCGCCGCCGTTCTCTCCGCCGCCGCCGATAACAGCTTTCTCATCCGTGGAGCCGCGGTCTACCCCGTCTCCTCCCCCGCCATCGAAAACGCTTCCCTGCTCGTGCTCGATGGCAGGGTCGCGGCGGTGGGCCCGAAAATTGCCGCGCCCAAGGGTGTGCGCGTCATCGACGGCAAGGGACTGCGCGTCTACCCCGGCATGATCGATTCGGCAACCGAAGTCGGAATGTCGGAAATCGGAGCCGTGGGCGTCACCAACGATGTTCGCGAACTGGGTGATTTCAAACCGCAACTGCGCGCCGGGATTGCGGTGAATCCCTCGAGCGAGCACATCCCCGTCATTCGCGCCAACGGCATCACCGCGGCCATGGCGGTCCCCGATGGCGGCGTCATCGCCGGCCAGGCCTCCCTGATGCGCCTCGATGGATGGACCTGGGAAGAGATGGCCGTCAAACTGGACGCCGCGCTCCATCTCAATTTCCCCGCTATCGCCGCGCGCCGCAACACGCCGTTCAGCGAGGCGAAACGGGAATACAACCGCGATTTGAAACAACTCGACGAGTATCTGGAACAAGCCCGGCGGTATCAGACCGCCAGAAAGGCCGCCGGACCCGGTTTCCGCACCAATCTCCAATTCGAAGCCATGCTCCCGCTCCTCGAAGGCAAAGTTCCGCTCATGGTCACCGCCGTGCGCGAGCGCGAAATCAAGGCCGCCGTCGAGTGGGCCGAAAAACAGAAACTGCGCCTCGTTCTTTCCGAAGTGCGCAAGCCCGGCGCGATGTTGGCCGAACTGAAAGCGAAAAATATCCCCGTCATCTTGGGGCCCGTGCAGGATCTTCCCCTCGATCACGACGACCCCTACGACGCCGCCTTCACCCTTCCAGCGGAGCTGTACAAGGCGGGGGTCAGGTTCGCCTTTGGCAGCTTCGGCAACCAGTTCTCCCGCAACCTGCCCTATCAGGCCGCCACCGCGGTCGCCTTCGGCCTTCCCTATGAGGAGGGGCTCAAGTCCGTCACCCTCTATCCCGCCGAAATCTGGGGCGTGAGCGCCGAAATGGGCTCCATCGAAAAGGCGAAATGGGCTGACCTCATGGTGACCGACGGAGACCCTCTCGAGGTGAAAACCCAGGTCCGGCGTCTCTTCATCAAGGGCAGGGAGGTCGACCTCGAAAGCAAGCATACGCGCCTCTACAAGAAATACCTCGCCCGCCCCTGACACCTCCGCGTCAGCGGAGCGGAGGCTCGTTGCCCGCCTCGATCGCCGCGTGCTTCACGTTCACCGTCGCCAGAATCGCCAGCCCGGCCACGAAGAACAGAATCAGCGAGAGAATCGAGATCCGGAAGCTCCCGGTAAACTGCAGCGCGAGCCCGAGAAACAGCGGCCCCATCCAGCTCGTCCCTTTATCGCTAACCTCGTAAATGCTGTAGTATTCCGCTTCGTGGCCCTTTGGAATCATGAAGGAAAAGATCGAGCGGCTCAGCGACTGGCTCCCGCCCATCACCGCCGCCACCAGCGCCGTCATCACATAAAATTCATTCCGCGTCGAAACCCACCCGTAGACATACGTGAGAACCCCGCAATAAATGGCGAGCGTCAGCATCACCGTATGCTTGTTCCCGATCCGCGCCGCCACCCGGTTGAAGCCGAGCGCGCCCGCCACGCCCACGAACTGCGCCAGCAGGATCGCCGTCGTCAGCGATTCCATCGGTAATTTCAGTTCTTCATGTCCGAATTGCCCCGCCTGCGACAGAATCGTTTGAATGGCGTCGTTGTAGATCAGGTAGGCCACCAGGAAGCGCATCGTCTGCGGCAGTTTCGTGACCTCCCGCGCCGACATCCACAACTGGCGCAACGACGCCGCCAGAAAATTCGCGCCCGGCGGCGGCTGCTTCCGCGGTCCGCGGTTTCTCAGCGTCGCCAGCGGAATCAGCGTGAATAACGCCCACCAGATCCCCGCCGAGGCAAGGCTGATGCGCACCGCCGCGGCCTCCTCCAGGCCGATTCTCGAGGCGTTCGAATACAGCAGCAGGTTCAGCGCCAGCAGCACCCCGCCTCCCACGTATCCCAACCCCCATCCCTTCGCGGACACGCTGTCCCGCTGCTCGGGGGGAGCGATCTCCGGCAGAAATGAGTTATAGATGACGTTCGCCGCCCCGTAAACCGAATTTGCGATCAGGAAAAGATAACAGCCGTAAAGATACCGCGTCCCCACCATCCAGTACATCGCCACCGTCGAGCCCGCGCCGAGAAAGGCCAGTATGCCCAGCAATTCCCGCTTCCGCCGCCCATAGTCGGCAACCGCTCCGAATAGCGGCAGCAGGAACACCTGCATCGCCACCGCGAGCGAAGTCAGGTACATCGGCAGCGATTGGGCGAGGATGGGAATCCCCAATATGTGAACGTCTCCCCGCGCGTCCGCGGCGTTCTTCGCAATCGAGGTGAGATAGGGACTGAAAAACAGCGTCACCACCGTCGTGTAGAACGCCGAGTTCGCCCAGTCATAGAAATACCAGCCGCGCTGTTCCTTGAGGGAATATTCGCTCATATCGAGTCTTACACGCGCGCCGGGGTCATCCTGTCCAAACTCACATAGTCGATCTTCCCCGTGCCGAGCCGCGGCAGCTTTTCGATGTACTCGATCTTGCGCGGAACAGCCACCTCCGGGGCTCCCATGCTCCGGGCCGCCTCCACCAGATCGGCGCGCCGCAACTCGCGGTCTTCGGAGTAAAGAACCAGCACCTCGCCGCGTGTCGCGTCCTTTCGGGCGATGGCCGCGTGGGCGCGCTTGGGCGACGCGGTGGCCGCGATCCTTTCCACCACCTCGAGCGACACCATCTCGCCCGCAACCTTGGCAAACCGCTTCAACCGCCCCAGAATATGCAGGAATCCGTCCGCGTCGATATCCGCCAGGTCGCCCGTATCGTACCAGCCGGGGCCAAACTCCGATTGTGGCGGCTGGATCACTCCCGGATTGTCGTGCCGCAGATATCCCAACATGACGTTCGGTCCCCGCACATGGAGCCGGCCCCCATGCTCGATGCCGTTCACCGGAACCAGCCGCGCCTCCATCCCCGGCACCAGTTGCCCCACCGTCCCCGCCCTGTACGCCATGGGACTGTTGGCCGACACAATCGGAGAACACTCCGTGGCCCCGTAGCCCTCGATGATCCGCAGCCCGAACCGGTCATGATAGGTCTGGCGCACCTCGTCGCTCAGCTTTTCCGCCCCCGCCACAATGTAGCGCACGCGGTAGAAATCGTAGGGATTCGCGAACCGGGCGTAGTAGTTGAGAAACGTGGGCGTGCCGAACAGCACCGTGCAATCCCTGTCGTAAGTGAGTTCCGGAATCAGCCGGTAATGCAGCGGGCTTGGATACAGATAGATCGGTACCCCGTTCACCATCGGCAGAATAATCCCCGCCGTAAGCCCGAAACTGTGGAACATCGGCATCGCCATGAAGAAGCGGTCGCTGTTGGAAAACTCGATCACCGCCCGCACCTGGTCCACATTCGTCAGAATGTTGTCGTGTGAAAGCGCCACGCCTTTCGGCTTGCCCTCCGACCCTGACGTGAACAGGACAATGGCCGCGTCTTCCGGCTTCACTCGCGCCTCGAATCTACGCGGGAACCGCAGCCCCCACAGGATTAGCCACAACTTGTCCCCCAAGCCGAACTGCCCGCGAAGATCCTCCAGGTACACTACCCGTACCCCCTTGAGTTGCTCCACCTTCGCCGTCAGCTTGGCCTTCTCGAGAAATGCGCGCGATGTCACCAGCGTCCGGACCTCCGCCGTGTCGATGGCGCTCTGCATGCCGTCCACTCCCGCCGTGTAGTTCATCATCGCCGGAATGCGCCGCGTGGCGAACATGCCGAACAACGCTCCCACCGCCGGCCCCGCGTTCGGCAGCAGCAGTCCGACATGCTCCCCTTCCTTCGCCAGGCGGGAAATAATCCGCCCCAGCGCCAGCGCCGTCTTCAACAGATCCCCGTACGTGTCCGTCTTCGGCCGCACGTCCTCGATGATCACCGGCTTACGCCCGTACAACTCGATGGCGTCGAGCAGCGCCCCATACAAGGTCCGCTTCGGCCGCGCATCGAGCACCGCGCGCTGCATCAGCAGCCGCAGGGATTCCCCGGCCAACCTCCGGCGCTGCTTTCCCGATCCCCCCTCCGGCATCGGAACGCTCGACGCCGCCAGATACGTCAGCCTCACCTTGGGCCTCAGCTTGATGGGATATGGACTCTTCATCCGCCCGAACACCGAGTTCGCCGCTCCATCAATGCGCACCGGTATCACCGTGGCGCCCGAGCGCGCCGCCAGAAACGCCGTTCCTTCGTAAATCTTCATCAGGCTCCCGGTGACCGTGATCCGCCCTTCCGGGAAGATCCCCACCGGCGTGCCTGCCTCGATCAGGTGCAGCACCCGCTTCATCGTCATCGGATTGGCGGCGTCCACCGTAATGTAGGGAATCAGCTTCAGCAGAATCCGGAAATGCCACTGCCGCGCAATCGTCGTATGGACCAGCCACGTGATCTCGATCGGAAAGAATGCCTGCACCAGTATCCCGTCGATGAACGACTGATGGTTGGGAACCACAAGCAGCCGGTCCGGCTTATGAGTGGGAGTCTGTCCGTGTACTTCCAGGCGAAAGATGATGCGAAGAAGGAATCGCGCCAATACCTTTAACATGATTCTCCAGCAGCCCGCATTCTACCGTAGTCTGGGACAATAATCGTCATGCCGTTGGGTTTTCTGTATCTTCTCCTTTTTTGTGCCTGCGCGGTCGTGGTGGCCGCGCCCCCGCCAACCAGGCGCGGCGATCATGTGGATCAGTTGCACGGCGTCAGCGTTCCCGATCCCTACCGCTGGCTCGAAGATGCCGATTCTCCACAGACTCGCGCCTGGGTGCGGGCGCAGACCGAATACGCCCGGCGGCGCCTCGACCAAATCCCCGGCCGCGGCGAACTACGGGAGCGAATCACTGAACTGATGAACTACACACGCGGCGCGCGCTATCAGGTGGGCATCCGCGATTACGCCGGAATCCTCAAGAGAGGCGGCCGCCTGTTCTTTCTGCGCCAGGATGGAGGGCAGAATCAGCCGGTGTTGTACGTGCGGGATGGCGGCGCGGAACCTCGCGCTCTCATCGACCCCAATGCCGGTTCGCGGGAAGGTATCTCCGCCCTCGCCGCCTGGGCGCCCAGTCCCGATGGCAAACACCTTGCATACGGCATCGCCGTGGCAGGCTCGGACTGGCAGGAATGGCGGGTCCGCGATGTCGATACGGGGAAGGACCTTCCCGACAGGATCCGGTGGATCAAATTCGCCAACCCCGTCTGGGACGCCGGCGGCAAGGGCGTCTACTACGGCCGCTACCCCGAACCCGCGAAAGGTGAGTTGCTCACGGCGGCGAACTATGACAACAAGCTCTACTACCACCGGCTGGGAACAAAACAAACCGAGGATAAATTGATTTATGAGCGTCCCGATCATAGGGAGTGGCGCTTCGATCCGTATGCTTCCGAGGACGGGAAATACCTTCTCATCCTCGTCAGTGAAGGCACGGCCGTCGAGAACATGGTCTTCTATCAGGACCTGCGCGCGGGCAACGGAAAGACCATCGAGTTGATACGCGATTTCACGGGCATGTTCCAGCCCCTCGGAAACCGCGGCCCGGAGTTTTACTTTCAAACCACCCAGGACGCCCCGAAGGGCCGCATTGTCTCCATTGACTTCGCCAACCCCGGCCCCTCCCGCTCGAAACAGATCGTTCCCGAAACAAAGGACACCCTCGAACTGGCCGTGTGGAGCGGCGGCCGCCTCTACTGCCAGTACCTCGAGGATGTGAAGTCCGCCGTCCGCGTCCACGACTTGCGGGGCAGGTTCGAGAGGCAGGTGAGCCTGCCCGGAATGGGAGCCGCCGCCTGGTATGCCGGTTCCCAAAACGAACCCGAACAGTTCTACTCCTTTGCCGGATTCACCTCTCCGCTGACCCTGTACCGCTACGACGCGAAAACCGGAGAAAGCCATCCGCTGTTCTCGAGCACGCTGCCGTTTGATCCCTCCGCCTTCGAAACGAAGCAGGTCTTCTATCCGGCCAGGGACGGCACGAGGATTCCGATGTTCCTCTCCTATCGAAAAGGCCCGCGGCCGGAGGGCGGCTACCCCACCATCCTCTATGGCTACGGCGGGTTCAGCATCTCTCTCGTGCCCAATTTCTCCGTTCTCTATCTGGCGTGGATGGAGCGGGGCGGCCTGGTCGCCGTCGCGAACCTCCGCGGCGGCGGCGAATATGGCGAGGCCTGGCACCAGGCCGGTATGAAACAAAACAAGCAGAATGTGTTTGATGATTTCATCGCCGCCGGCGAATGGCTCATCGCCAATGATTACTCGTCCAGGCGTCGCCTCTCGATTCTCGGCGGCAGCAACGGAGGATTGCTCGTCGGAGCCTGCCTCAACCAGCGCCCCGATCTCTTCTCGGCCGCCATCCCCATGGTCGGTGTCATGGATATGCTCCGCTTCCACAAGTTCACCATCGGAAAGGCATGGACCTCGGACTACGGCGATCCCGATAACCCCAGGGACTTCGAAGTTCTGCGCAGGTACTCCCCGCTCCAGAACATCCGCCGGGGCGCCGCCTATCCCGCCACCATGATCATGACCGCCGATCACGATGACCGCGTCGTACCCGCTCACAGCTTCAAGTACGGAGCGGCTCTCCAGAACGCCCAGGAGGGCAAAGCCCCCATCCTCATCCGCATTCAAACCAGCGCCGGACACGGAGCCGGCAAGCCCGCCGCCAAGATGATCGACGAGTATACGGACATGATTTCATTCCTCGACGACGCGCTGAAATAGCTCCCTACAGCGCTGCCGTCAACTTCGCGAGCAGCGCCGTCCGGTCCGCGATCCGCTCCACCAGAATGCTCTCATGCGGCGCATGCGCGCCTTCCCCCACCCCTCCCAATCCGTCGATCGTCGGAATGCCCAGCGCGGCCGTGAAGTTGCCGTCCGACCCTCCGCCCGTCATCGACTCCTCGATCGCCACCCCAAGTTCCTTTGCCAGTGACTTGGCCGTCCGGAACAGTTGCGCAATCGCTGGAGTCCGCTCCATCGGCGGCCGGTTGAGGCCCCCTTCCACCGTCACCCGGCAGCGCCCATCCACCGCCCGCAGCGAGCGGAACTTCTTGTCGAGCTTTGAAAAATCCCTCATCCGCGCGATACGGAAATCCACCACCGCCCCGGCGGCGGCGGCGATCACATTCGATCGCGTTCCCCCGCTGATCACGCCGGGGTTCACCGTGATTCCCCTCTTGAGGTCCGTGAATCCGGCAATGCGTTCAATCTGCCGCGCCAGTTCGACAATCGCGCTCGCGCCCGAGGTGAAATCCACACCCGCGTGGGACGCCACGCCGGCCACGTTCACCGTGTACCCTCCCACGCCCTTGCGAGCGGTCTTCAGCTTTCCCTCGATCCCCGTCCCCGGTTCCAGCACCAGCACCGCGCTGCTCCTGCGAGCTTCCTTCTCCGTCACCGCCCGCGACGAACCGCTCCCCACCTCCTCATCCGAGTTGAGCAGCAGCACCACCTTGCGCTTCACCGGAACGTCCAACTCCCTCAGCGCCCGCATCGCGTACAGAAAAAACGCCACTCCGGACTTCATATCGAGCACCCCGGGACCCCACAGCCGCCCCTTCTCCTCGCGGAAGGGCATGCCGCGCAAAGTGCCCATCGGCCATACCGTGTCCGAGTGGCCCAGGGCGAGAATCTGTCCCTGCTTCTTCCCCGGCAAGGTGAACTCCAGCCGCAGGTGATTCCCGAAACGCCCGCCCGGAATCACTTTCACCGCCGCGATATCCGCGGCTCGCGCCGCCGCCAGATCCACAAACCGGTTCACCGCCGCGGCGTCATCGGAAGGCGATTCGCACTCCACCATCTCGCGAATCAACGCGATTATCTCACTCTGTTTCGAACGCGCAAAGGCAAGAGCTGTATCCATCGCTGTTATAATAACGGGTTTGCATGCCAATCCTTGATGTCCTTGCGATTCAGGAGATCCTCCCGCATCGCTACCCCATGTTGCTCGTGGATCGGGTCGTCGAACTCGAATCCGACCGCATTGTGGGGACCAAGAACGTTACCGTGAACGAGCCGTTCTTCGTGGGCCACTTCCCCCACTACCCGGTCATGCCCGGAGTGCTCATCGTGGAATCCATGGCTCAGGTTGCCGGCATCCTCATCCTGAAAGATATCCCCGACAGCAAGAACCGCCCCGTTCTCCTCGCCTCGATCAATTCCGCGAAGTTCCGCAACCAGGTGGTCCCCGGCGATCAGCTTCGCATCGAGATGAAGGTGATCAAGCGCCGCGCCTCCCTCGCGGTGATGGCCGGCGTGGCGAAAGTAGGCGACACCGTGGTGGCCGAAGCTGAACTCATGTGCGTGCTCACCGATCCGGCCAAGCCTCGGGCCTAGCGCGATGGCGATTCATCCAACCGCCATCGTCGACCCGCAAGCCCGTATCGCGGAGAGCGCGGAAATCGGACCTTACTGCATCATCGGAGCGGACGTCGAAATCGGCGCGCGAACCCGGCTCCTCGCTCACCTCTACCTCGAAGGCCCTCTACTCGTTGGCGAGGACAACATCTTCTATCCCTACTCGACCATCGGCGTTGCCTCGCAGGACCTGAAGTATCACGGCGAACCGGCCCAAACCATCATTGGCCACCGCAACCGGATCCGCGAATTCGTCACCATTCACCGCGGCACCGAAGGCGGCGGGCGCGTCACGCGCATTGACGACGACAATCTGCTGATGGCCTACGCGCACATCGCCCACGATACGAGGATCGGCAACCACTGCGTTATCGGCCACGGAGCCACCTGCGGCGGCCACGTTACCGTCGAGGACTGGGTCGTGGTGAGCGCGTTCTCGGGCATTCATCAGTTCTGCCGCGTCGGCCGGCATGCCATCATCGGCGGCTACAGCGTCATCACCCAGGACGTCATGCCGTTCTCCAACACCACCACGCCGCGCGAAACAAAGGTCTTCGGCGCGAACCGGATCGGCATGGAGCGGCGCGGCTTCCCCGCCCCATCCGTGGATGCCGTCAATAAAGCCCTGCGCCTGCTCACGCGCGCCGGCCTCAACACCACGCAGGCACTCGAGCGCATCCGCGCCGAAGTCGAGCCTTGCGCCGAGGTCGGCGAATTGATTGAATTTATCCAGTCCTCCGAACGTGGCGTCATCAAGTGAAGTACGCGCTCATCGCCGGCAACGGACGCTTCCCCATCCTGGCCCTCGAGGAAGCGCGCAAACTCGGCCACGACGTGGTGGCCATCGGCATCCGGGAAGAAGCGTCCGGCGAAATCGCCGGCCTTGCCTCGAAGACGCATTGGATCTCTCTCGGCGAGTTGAGCCGGCTCATCGAAATTCTCAAGGACGAGGGCATCCGGGAACTCTTCATGGCCGGGCAGGTCAAGCACGTCCGGATCTTTTCTTCCATCCGTCCCGATTGGCGCCTCGCCAGGCTTCTGTTGTCTCTCAGGGAAAAAAACACCGACGCCCTCATCGGGGGCGTGGCGAAGGTGCTCGCGGACGAGGGAATCGAGTTGCGGGACTCCACCTTCCTGCTCAAGCCGCTGCTTGCCGCCGCGGGTTCGATGACGAAACGCCGTCCGTCATCGGAAGAGGAAAAGGATATCCGCTACGGCCGCCGCGTCGCCAACGCGCTGGCGGGCTTTGATATCGGCCAGAGCGTCGCTATCGCCGGGCGCGCCTGCCTCGCCGTCGAAGCAATGGAAGGCACCGACGAGATGCTGCGGCGCGCCGCCTCCCTTGCCAACGGACGCCCCATTTGCCTCGTCAAGGTGTCGCGCCGCAGAGAGCATCTCCTGTTCGATGTTCCCGTGGCCGGAGTGGAGACCATCGCCGTGATGCGGGATACCGGAGCCACCGCCCTCGCCGTGGATGCCGGGCGGACGCTGCTGCTCGACCGCGAGGAGATGCTGCGAAAAGCGAACGAGGCGGGCATTGCGCTGTGCGGCTATGCCCCCGGGGAGGTCGAATGAGCGCCGTTCGTCTTGGAGTGGCCGGCGCGGGAGCCTTCGGCCGGAACCACCTGCGCGTGATTCGCGAAAGCGGCCGCGCGGAACTTGCCGGACTGTTCGATATCGACGCCGCCCGCGCGCGCGAAGCGGCCGCCGAATTCGGCTGCCAGGCGTTCCCCACCCTCGGCGCCATGGCCGCTTCCGTCGATGCCGCCATCGTCGCCACCCCAACCAACACTCACGCGGAGGTGGGCTGCGCGCTGCTCGAGGCGGGCTGTGACGTGCTTATCGAAAAGCCCATCGCGCCGGACCTCGAGAGCGCCGCCAGGCTGATTGATGCCTCCGCCGGCCGCGTCCTTCAAGTGGGCCACCTCGAACGCTTCAACCCCGCCGTAACAGCCCTGCGCGAGATGGTAACCACCCCGCTCTTCTTCGAAATCCATCGCATGAGCCTGTTCACGCCGCGCAGTCTCGACGTGGACGTCGTGCTGGATCTGATGATTCACGACCTCGATCTCGTCTTGTCGATGGTTGGCGAGGAACCAGTCGAAATTCGCGCCGCGGGCATCTCCATCCTCTCGCGGAAGGTCGATATCGCCAACGTCCGTCTCGCCTTCCCGCATGGCTGCGTCGCCAACCTCACCGCCAGCCGCGTCTCCACCGAAAAGGTGCGCAAGATGCGCGTGTTTCAACCCCGGCAATACCTCTCCATCGACTACGCGCGGCAGGACGGAGTGTGCATCTCCGTTTCGCCACGGCAGGAGATCGGTTTTCAGCCGTTTCCCGTGCGGAAAAACGAACCGTTGAAGCTCCAGCTCGACTCGTTTCTCGACTGCGTGACAGCGCGCACGCCGCCCCTTGCCGGAGGCCGGGAAGCGGCTCTCGCGCTGCGGGTGGCGCTCGATATTCTTGCTAAGATTGAGGTGCACGCGAAGCTGGTTGCCGATTCGCTGGCCTCACGCTGAGCTCGACCATGAAGTCGCTGGCTGAACCCCGGAAGCCTGCTCCACAAAATGCCGATTTTGTGTTCCACTTCGAGCAGCCCGCCGGCCGCGGTCCCGCCGCCCGCGCCGCCGCCGCCTCCATAACCGTTCACGTCCTTGGTCTTCTCTTTCTGCTCACCGTGCGCTTCGAAGTCACGCCGCCGCCGCAGTTGCGGTACCCCGAAATCGAGGCCCGCCAGGTGACGCCGCTCGTCGCCCCAGTGTTCAAACAGCCCACTCAGAAGGCTCCCAACACGAAGGAAGTCGCCAAGGAGATCAATATTCAAGGCCTGCTCGCGCGCAAGGAATTCAAGTCTCCCCCTCCGCTGCCTGCCGCCTCTCCAAAGCCCCGCGCCGGAATCCCGGCCCCCGCGGCGCTGCCCGATGCCCCCCAAATCGCCCCCGCCCCACAGACCGCGCAACTCCCTCCCCCGGGAACGGGCATCACCAACCAGCCGCCGCCTCCCCCTCAGATCGAGACTTCCGAAAAGCCGAAGATAACTCTCGAAAACGTCCCCGGCTCGGGCCATGGCTCGGGCAATGTCAACGGCGGGCAGAGTTCTCCCAAAATCGCCATCCCCGTACCACGAAGCACCGTCTCCGAAGCCGTGGCCCGCATCTCGAAACGCCCCGGCGGCGGACTCGTTGTGGGAGATGATGCCGATCAGGAGCCGGGCATCGGTGAGGCGCTCAGCCAGCATGCCGCGCCGGGTAAGATGGGCAGCACCCTCGAACTGTTGAGCGACCCGCAGGGAGCCGATTTCCGCCCCTACCTCATCAAGGTGCTCGCCGCCGTGCGCCGCAACTGGTTCGCCGTCATTCCCGAAAGCGCCCGCCTCGGACGCCAGGGAAAAGTGCTCATTCAGTTCGCCATCAGCCGCAACGGCTCCGTGCCGAAACTCGTCATCGCCGTTCCTTCCGGGGCGGATCCGCTGGACCGCGCCGCCGTTGCCGGCATCAGCGCCTCGAACCCGTTCCCTCCGCTGCCGGCGGATTTCAAGGGCGACCAGATTCGCCTGCAATTCTCCTTCGTCTATAACGGCCGCCGCTGAGATGAGACTGCTTCTGGATCCATGGCCGGCCGATTACGAAGCGCCGATCTCCTTCGACGCGCCCGAGTCCCGGCCCGAAGTCGATGTTACTGTCGAGTCGGGAGTGTGGGAGGCCATCCCGCCCGGCGAGCCGCCGGCGGACGCCTCCTGCTGTTTTGTCGACGGAGTGCGGCGCGTCGAAGCGCGTGTTCTCGGCAGCCTCGATTCCGGCGGATTCGTGCATGGCCTGTTCGGATCGTTTGCCGCCGGATACGTGCGCGCGGCCGGCCGCAAAGCTGAATTTGGGGACATTCGGGTGGCGCGGGTTCTCGTGATGGGAAATGGAGCCCTGGAAGGGAGAGAGTTCCTGCTCGGTTCCTCAACGCTCTCGTTTGCTCCCTGCCCGGCGGTCCGGAACACGCCCGAGGACGTACTCGCCGGGTTGCAGAGCCGGATGCGCGAAGCTGAAGCCGAGCTGGCCGAGTCGATGGCCGGCGAAGGCTGTGTTTTCGTCGATGGGCCGAGCTATCGCGCCACCAGCCGCTACCCCGTGGTGGGGGTCATCAAGCGGATTCTCAACCCCTATCTGGGCGAGCCGCAATTTTCGCTGCTCGGGCGTTTGCGTAAAGGCGGGCGCACACCACTGTTCGGCATCAGCGATACCGCATACAATCGGTATTCCTGCTATCTGCGGTTGAGCGATCCGCGCGCGCTCGAACACCCGCTGGCCGGCATTGTGCGCATCGAAACCGGCGCGGCGGTGGGTCTCGATGCCGCGAAGTCGCTGGCGGACTTCGCCGCCGCCTTGTTGCCTTCGTTCGCCTCCACATCGACGCGCGATCCGCGGGCGCCGCAGAACCTGCTGCCCGTCGGAGCCCTCGAGCAGGAGATGCGCCGGCGTCTCGGCGATCCGCTGCTGATCCGGCGGGCCATCGAAAAGGAGTTGCATGAGCAAAGAGATCGGTAAGGTGCTGGGCACGGCGGATGCCCAGCCGCTCGACTTCTGGATTGCGGTACCCGCCGCGGAGCCGCTCCAGTTGGATGATGTGGTGCTGGTGCGCCGCACGCTGTCCGGCGGGCACGAAGTGACGCTGTATGGGATTGTCGATATCCTCGTTGCCCGCCATGAGGGAGCGAAGCTCGAATCCGATGTCTTTCTCGCCACCGATGGCGTGCTTCCCCTGACCCATGCGGTGAAGGCGCATGTCAGCGTGACCCGCGTCGACCCGGAGATCTTCGTGCCGCCCCTGCCCGGCGAGCCCGTCTATAAAGCGGCGGACGGGGACCGCGATAAGGCGCTCTTCTTTGACGCCATGACGAAGCCCTTTCCGCTCGGCCTCTCGCGCGATGGCGAGCCCGTGCATGGCAACTTCGAGTTTCTGGACGGCTCGCGCGGAGCGCACGTCAATATCTCGGGCATTTCAGGCGTCGCCACCAAGACTACCTACGCGACGTTTCTTCTCTACGGCATCTTCCATTCGAAGCTCCTGGGGGCGGCCGCCGGAAACACGCATGCCCTGATCTTCAATGTGAAGGGCGAGGATCTGCTGTTTCTCGACAAACCGAATAAAGCCCTGCGGGCGGATCAGGAGGCGCTGTACGCGAAGCTGGGACTTCAGCCGGGAGCCTTCGAAGACCTCGCCATCTACGCGCCCGTGCGGCGGGAGACGCTCGAGATGGTTCCCGACACGGGCTCCCGCACCGAGGGCGTGATTCCGTTTGCCTGGACGGTGAAGCAGTTCTGCGAGGAACGCCTGTTGCGATTTCTGTTTACGGAAGCCGAGGATGACAGCAGCCAGCTCGGGTCCGTGGTCGAACGAGTGGAAGCGCGGCTCGCGCGGGCGCGGGACGACATCCGCGGCATCGATGGATTTGACGGCCTGGTGGAATACATTCAGGAGCATCTGGACGACTGGGCCGGAAGCTATGCATCGGGTACGCGGTCCGCCTTCGAGCGGAGGTTGCTGTCGGCGGCGGCGCGCGTGGCCCACCTGATTCGCGGGCACACCGATGACGGCGAACGGAACGTCATCAACTGGCGCAAGGCGCAGGTGACGGTGATCGATATCCACAACCTTCATGACCGCGCGAAGCGCTTCGTCATCGGCGTCGTATTGAAGCGCATGTTCGAGGATAAGGAAAAGGCGGGAACGTCGCGCCCGCTCGCGTTCGTCGTGCTCGATGAGTTGAATAAGTACGCCCCGCGCGAGGGCTGGAGTCCCATCAAGGACGTGATTCTCGACATGGCCGAGCGCGGGCGCAGTCTCGGCGTGATCCTCATCGGAGCTGAGCAGACGGCGAGCCAGATCGAACGCCGCGTGGTGGCGAACTCGTCTTTCCGCGTGGTGGGGCGACTCGATCTGGCGGAGGCGCAGCAGCATGAGTACGCCTTCCTTCCCGGTCCCAGCCGCGCGCGGGCCGGCATTCTCAAGCCGGGGACGGTGATCGTGAGCCAGCCAGAAATCCCCATTCCATTGCTGGTGCGGTTTCCGTTTCCTTCATGGGCCACGCGCGAATCCGAGGCGCGAACGGCCGCGGCGGCGGGTAAGGATCCCTTCCGGAAGTTCCGCTCATGAGATTCCTGCATACGGCCGATTGGCACGTTGGAAAGGGCCTGCGCGGCCGCTCGCGCATGGACGAGCACGAGAAGGCGCTGCGGGAAGTGTTCGAGATTGCCGTGCGGGAGAAGATCGACTGTGTCCTGGTGGCGGGGGATATCTTCGACACGCAGGCTCCTCCCGCCGAGGCGGAGCGGCTGGTGTACTCGCTGCTCGCCGATCTGGCCGGCCATCGGATTCCGGCGGTGCTGATCGGCGGCAACCACGATCATCCGCGAAGGCTCGAGGCATTGCGGCCGTTGCTCGACCGCATGTCCATACACATGCGTCCCACGGTGCGCGCGCCCGGGGATGGCGGAGTGATCGAACTCACGGTGCGGGGCGAGCAGGCGCTCATCGCGGTGATGCCGTGGATTCCCGAGCACAAGTGGCTGGACGCGAGCCTGCTGATGGGCGCGCACGCGGAGCGGTCGAGCGCCTATGCCGAAGGCGTGGCGTCGATCGTCGAGGCGCTGTCGGCCGCGTTTACAGCCGCAACCGTGAACGTGCTGTTGGGGCATCTGTTCGTGCAGGGCGGCGAGGCAACCGGCAGCGAGCGCGAGGCGCACCTGACAAAGCCTTATGCGCTATCGGCGCGGCGTTTTCCGGATTCGGCTTCCTACATCGCGCTGGGCCATTTGCACCGCCCCCAGGAGATCGCGGGACCGAGCCCGGCTTGCTATTCGGGGTCGCTGCTGCAACTCGATTTCGGCGAACACGGCCAGGATAAGCGCGTAGTGATCGCCGACGCGCAGGCGGGGAAGACCGCGCGCATCGAGAGCGTGCGGCTTGCCGCCGGGCGGCGCCTGCGTTACGTGAGCGGCACTCTCGCCGAGATCGAGAAGCGCGCCTCCGAGTGGAACAACGGCGACTTCCTGCATGTCACGGCGCGTTTGCCGCGGCCGAAACCGGGAGTGGCGGAGGAGGTGCGGACGATGCTGCCGGACGCAGTGGATGTGCGGGTGGAACTGCCGGAGTTGCCGTCGACACAACCGGGTCCCCCGCCCTCCGATCCGCTGGCGATGTTCCAGCGCTTTTTTGAAGACCGCGAGGGAGGCGAACCGTCGCCTGAACTGATGCAGGCATTCCGGAGGCTCCACGAGGAGGCGGCTGATGCGTCCATTGAAGCTTGAAATGGAGGGGTTCACGAGTTTCCAGAAGAGGGCCGTCATTGACTTCGAGGGTCTTGACCTGTTCGCCATCACGGGGCCGACGGGCGCGGGGAAGTCCTCGATCCTCGACGCCATGCTGTACGGCCTGTTCGGTTGCACTCCGCGCATCGGCGGGATGGAGATACCGCGGCTGGTGAGTCTTGGGCAGAACATGGTGAAGGTGATCTTCGAGTTCGAGGCCGGAGGCAGGCGCTACCGCATCGCCCGGACGCGGAAGACGGGCAAAGCGGGCGTTACGAACTGCCTGCTCGAGGAACAGAAGGGCGGCGAATGGAACACGCTCACCGATAGCGTGAGGGAGATCGAGGAGCGCGTCCGGGGGATTCTGGGACTCGATTTCCATGGCTTCACCAGAGCCGTGATTCTGCCGCAAGGCGAGTTTGACAAGTTTCTGCGGGGAGATCCAAAGCAGCGCACGGAGATACTGAAGGACTTGCTGGGGTTGCGCGTCTATGAGCGGATGATGCGCGCGGCCAATGAGCGGGACAAGGAATTGGGGATAAAGGCCGATACCCTCGGGCAGCAACTCGCATCCGCTTATGCGGACGCCACCCGGGAGAACCTGGAGAGGCTGGAGACGCAGCGGCGGGACCTGTTGGAGCAACGAGCAGCCCAGGAGAAGGAACGGGAACGGCTGGAGCCGATGCTCCCGGTGGCGGGGGAGTTGAAGCGCGTCCGCGCCGAAGGCGAGCAGGCGGAAGGGGATCTGGCCAGGGCGCGCGCGGAGTTGAAGGAGGCGGAGGCGGGCAGCGCGGCATCGGAGAAGGCGCTGGCCGAATGCGAGCGGAAGATCGGGGATCTGGAGGCGCAACTCGAGGCAACGGGCTATGACGAGGCGGCATGGTCCGAGTTGACTCAGGCCGTGCCGCTCGCCCGGCAGCAGGCGGATTTGCAGGCAGATCTGGCCGCGAGACGCAATGACCGGCAGGCGAAGGCGGCCTCGCTGCCGCGGTTGGAAGAGGAGGCAAGGAAGGCGGCGGAGTTGCTCGAGGCGGCGCTGCAGGCGCGCGGGGAGGCGCAGGGAAGGGCCGGCGAGGCTCAGCAGGCATTCGATGATTTTCGCAAGGCGCACGGTTCCGGCGATCTTCTGCGCGCGCGGCTGGACAGGCTGCGCAAGGCGGAGACGGCGATGGCGAAGCTATCCGCGAAAGAAGCAGTTTACGGCGCGTTGGCGGAGGCTGAGGCGGCATTGGACCACTTGCAGACGCTGAACGCCGCCGGCGAGATCCGGCGGCACTTGAAGGCAGGCGATGCGTGTCCGGTGTGTGAGCAGACGATTTCCAAAGTGCCGGAAGCGGCTCCGGCGGCGGCGCTCGATGAGGCGCGGAAGCGGCTGCAGGAGGCGCGGGCGGCGCAGATGGCGTGGCAGCGGGCGGCGGATCAACTGGCGGACGCGCGGAGCCAGGCGGGAACGGCGGAGGAGTTGGAAGCGCGGATCGAGGGTGTGGGGGCGTTGGAGAAAGCGGAGAGCGAAGCGGCGCGCCTGTTACGGGAGGCGCAGGCGGCCGAGATCGCGGCTGAACGCAACGGGCAGGAGGCGCAGCAGCAGTTCCGGCTTTCCGCTCAACTGGTGGCGTCGATCGATGCGGAGATCAAGCGGGCGCAAGAGAAACTGCGGGAGACGGCCGCCGGGTTGCAGCGGTTTCCCAACTGGGCTCCGCTGCCGTTGAGTGAACTCGAGGCATCGCTCGAGGAGCAGAATCAGGCGGGGCGGAAGCGGCAGGAACTGGAACGGCGGCGGCTGGACGCCATGAATCAGCGCCAGCGGGCGACGGCGGCGGCAATGGAGCACACATCGCGGCGGCTTTCACTGGAGAACACGATCAGTGAGAAGGAGACGTGGATCGACCGGACGAAGACGAAAGCCAGGGAACTGGCGGCGGAGTTGCGGGCGCGGCTGCCCGAGTTGGAGAAGGGCTTCGGGGAACTGGAGCATATCGAGACCGCGTTACGGTCGGTGGGGGCGATTACCGGCGCTTTGCAGGCGAAGGCCGCCGCGGCGGAGGCGAACGCAGCGCTGTTGCGGCAGCGCATCGCCGAGTCGGAGCGCATGCGGGAGGAGATTGGCAAGCTGCGGACGGAAGCGCAGCTTTACCACAAACTCGGCAAGCTGCTGGCGGCGAATGAGTTCATAGCCTACGTGCAGAGGGAGGCGCTCGGCAGGCTGGCGAGCGAGGCGTCGAGCCGGCTTGTCGAGTTGAGCCGGGGACAGTTCGCGTTGACGCTGAGCAGAGACAGCAACGAGTTCTTCGTGGTGGACCACTGGAACGCGAGCGAGACGCGGAGCGTCAAGACACTTAGTGGCGGCGAGTCCTTCCTAGCCTCGCTAGCCCTAGCATTGGCCCTCTCCGAAGGGCTCACCGCCATGTCACCGGATGAGGGCGCGCGCTCACGCCTCGATTCGCTGTTCATTGATGAAGGCGTCTCATCGCTCGACGCCGAGTCGCTCGAGACGGCGATCGCGGCAATCGAGACGCTGGCGTCGGGGAACCGGATGGTGGGAGTTATTTCGCACGTAGCGGAGTTAGGGGAACGGCTCCCATCACGGATTCGGGTGGAGAAGTCGCAATCGGGGAGCCGGGTGTCGGTGGAGGGTCACTCCCATTCGATGGTTGCCGGCGGCTTGTGAGTGAGGTCGTAGAAGACGGCGCAGATTCCCTCCACTTGTAGCAACTCCCCAGTCATTTGTTTGAGCAGTGAAGCGGGCATGATGACCGCCTGGGCGGTCATGCCGTCCACGGAGTCCACGGGGCGGAGGACGACGCTATCGGGCTTTCCCTCGATTCCCACGGGGATCACGACGACGGGAAACTGCCAGATGGTCTTGTCGAAGCCGCTTTGGCGGGAGAGGCGGCGGACAATGGCATCGGCGCGGCGCAGGCGGGCGAGCCGTTCGCCGGTAATGAAGGCGGGGGAGGCGCGCAGCGAGGCGAGCGGGGCATGGGAGGCGGCGGAGGCCACGACGCGATTGATGCCCTCGATGCGGTTGATCAGCCCGGTGGCGGCGTGCTCATCGGATGGCATGCCATCGAGGGCGAGCGCGGGGCGGTAGGTGCGGGAGTCGCCCTGCACTCCAACGGAGTGAACAGGGAGAAGCCAGCCTTCGCCCAGCTGCGTGACGGCGGCAGCGGTTTCGCCGCAGAGGCAGCGGATGGCAAGGCCGGGGCCGGGAAATGGATGGCGTTCGAGAAGGTCCTCGCCGATGCCGAGTTCGCGGCCGATCTCGCGAACCTCATCCTTATAAAAAGAGCTGAGCGGCTCGAGGATACGGCCGGCTTCGATGAGGCGCTGGATGCCCTCGACGCGGTTGTGATGCGTCTTGATGACATCGGCTTTGGTGGTGCCTCCGGATTCGATGGTATCGGGATAGATAGTGCCCTGGCCGAGGATCCAATCGGCGTCGAGGTAGTGGCCGGATTGGAGGATGCGGTCCTGGACGGCGACGAACTGTTCGCCGATGGCGTGGCGCTTCCTTTCGGGGCCGGTGATGCCCTCGAGCGCGGCGAGAAATTCCTGGCGGGCGTCGACGACGGTGAAGTGTTTCGCGCCGAGTTTCGAGAAACTGGCGCGGACGAATTCGGTTTCCTCCTCGCGCATCAGGCCGGTGTCGACATAGGCTCCGTGGACCTGGCCGGGGCCGAGGGCGCGGAGGCAGAGGGTGTAGGCGACGGTGGAATCGACGCCGCCGCTGACGAAGAAGAATACCTTCCGGCCGGCGGCGGTGTGGCGGATCTGCTCCTCGATGAGGGGGATACGGCGGCTGGGGTCCCAATCGCGGACGCAGCCGCAGATGGTGAAGAGGAAGTTGTGGAGGATCTGTTTGCCGGGGTGTGTATGAGCCACCTCGGGATGGAACTGGACGGCATACAGCCTGCGGGCGGGATCGGCCATGGCGGCGATGGCGCAAGTGCTGGTGGAGCCGAGGACAGTGAAGCCGGAAGGAACGGCGAGGACGGTGTCGCGGTGGCTCATCCAGACCTGCGGGTGTCCATTTACTCCCTCGAGGAGCGTTTGCGGGGCGGTGATGTCGAGGAAGGCGAGGCCGTATTCGCCCTTATCGCCGCGCTTCACATTACCGCCGAGGAGGTGGGCCATCAACTGCTGGCCGTAACAGATGCCGAGAGTGGCGGCTCCGAGTTCGAAGATGGCGGGGTCGACGGTGGGGCTGCCGGGCTCGTAGACGCTCGAGGGCCCGCCGGAGATGATGAGGCCGCGGACTCCGGCAAGTTGGGAGGCCGGGGTTTCCGAGGGACGAACTTCGGCGTAGACGCCGCATTCACGCACTTTGCGCGCAATGAGGTGGCAGTATTGGCCACCGGTATCGAGAACAATGATTTGCGGGGCTTGAGTCAAACCCCAGTGTAACCAACGCTAGCGGCGGACGACCAGTTTTCTGGCGGCTTCGAGCAGGCCGCGGGCATTTGCCATGGACTCGACGGCTTTGAGGACTTCGGGGTCCGTTTCGACGGTGATGCGCCGGGACTCTTCCTGATTGAAGGCGGTGATGAACAGTTCGCGGCGGATCTGCTGCTTGACCCAGTCGCGATTTTCGGCGAATTCTCCCTCGCTGAAGGAGATGTTTTCCTTCACCAGGAAGCCGTGGAACTCATTGAGGGTGTCCTCGTCAGGCATCCAGGACTTGGGCATTTTGGTGTCGTGGTGGGCGAAGTAGAAGCGGGAGAAGTTGAAGAAAGCGAAGCGGCGGAACATTTCGCTCTGGAAGCGGTTGAGTTTGGGGGTGACGAATTTCTCGTCGGGGGAGATTCCTCCGCCGCCGTACACGGTGCGGCCGCTGTCGGTCATCTTGACGTCGAGAGGATTGTGGGTATCAGTGTCTCGCTTGTAGTAGTAATCGAGGAAGGACCCCTGGGAGTAGTCGCGCTGGATGCAGCGCCCGCTGGGGGTGTAATACTTGGCGGTGGTAAGGGCGAGGCCGGTGTTTTCGACGAGGGGGTAGACGGTCTGAACAAGACCCTTGCCGAAGGTGTTTTCGCCCAGTATCCAGGCGCGATCATGATCCTGAAGGGCTCCGGAGACGATCTCGGCGGCGGAGGCGGAGTAGCGATTGACGAGAACGACGATGGGGTAGTCGTGGCCGCCGTTGCCGCGGGAGGCGTAGTAGGGTTTTTCGGCGGAGGCGCGTCCGCGGTGGGAGACGACGAGTTGACCCTTGCGGAGAAACCTTCCGGCGACGGCGACGCCTTCATTGAGGAGCCCGCCGGGGTTGTCGCGGAGGTCGAGGATGAGGCCCTTGATGTTGTCCTCGCCGAGGGCGCGGAGGTTTTCCTCGACTTCGCGGCTGGTGTTTTCATTGAACGATTGAATGTCGAGATGAGCGATTCCGGGTTTGATCCAGAAGGCGGTTTCCACGCTCTTGCGGGGAATTTCGTCGCGAATAATGTCGAAAACCAGGGGCTTATCAACGCCCTCGCGTCCGATGGAGACTTTGACGAGGGTGCCGCGGGGCCCCTTCAACAGGTCAGCGACCTCGGTGCTCGAGAGGTTGTTGGTGCTCTTTCCGTTGACTTCGAGGATGACATCGCCGGGACGGAGGCCTGCTTTGTAGGCGGGGGAACCGGGGAAGGGGGCGATGACTATGGTGCGGCGATTGCGCTCGGAAACCGACATGCCGACGCCGAAATACGTTCCCCGTTGATCCTCGCGCAGGAGCTGGAAATCACGAGGGTCGAAGAAGGAGGAGTGGGGATCGAGCGTGTGGAGCATCCCGGGGATGGCTCCCTTGTAGATAGCCTTGTCGGGATTGAGTTTTTCGGCGCTGTTGACCTCGACGACGTGGTAGAGCCTGGTGAAGGCTTTGATGCTGGCATTAATCTCATTCTCATCGCCGGTGGCCGCGGAAACGCCGGCGACACCGGGGCCGAACACACCGCCGAGGAATGTGCCCGCCAGGATGAGGGACAGAAAAATCAGGACGACACGTCGCGTATCCGCCACCGATGGGGCCTCCCAGCCCTAGTCTGAGTATATCGCAGGGGATCCGGGACCTCGCCCGCTCGAGGGGTCACGGAGGGTCACACCGCTTTGGAGCGTTTGGCCGGGGAGGGGACGCTTTCGGAGCGGGCCGGTTTTCTAGGAGCGGTAGGCCGGAGGTTGGCGTTGATGCGCCTGATCTGGTCGGTAACGCAGACGAGGAACATGGGCTGGCGGGCGTTTTTCAGGATGTCGATGATGCGGTCGTTTGAATCTTCGAGGTAGATGGACTTGCCATCGGTGACGAGGTGGAGATCGGATTCCGTGCCGAGGATATCGCCGAGGCGGCGGCCCATTTCCTTCTGGAGGAAGCGCAGGACGCGACGGATCTTCTGGAGCGAGAAGCCTTTTCTGCGAAGTTCGGCGATGACGGTGATTTCGACGACCTCTTCGTTCGAGTAGATTCGTTTGTGACCTTCATGGCGGGGGGAAACGACTTTTCGTTCGTCCCACCACTGGAGCTGGCGCAGGCTAACTCCTCCGAGGCGAGCCACTTCGCTGCTGGTATAGATACGGGCGGTCAGGTCCGGATCAATCTTAGTTTTTTTTGTTTTGAACATGAGACACCACTCCCGTTTGAGAATAAAGATCCTAACAAATTCTATCCGAAATGTTGTGGAAGTCAATAGGGGCAGGACCTGGGGGAGGGGGTGGTTGCGGGAGGGGCGGGACACCGGGTAAGCTACTGCGCAATGGATATGACAAGGCGCGGATTCCTGACTATGGCTGGTGGTACGCTCGCCGGAGCGAGGCAAGCGGCGGGGCAGGGGGGCGCGACGGTAGGCCCGGCGCGAACGATCAGCCTGGACCATAACTACTATCACGGCTGGCCGACGGTGGTCCGGCGGAGCAATGGAGAACTGCTGACGGTGTGGTCGGGGGGCCGGGAGAGCCATGTATGCCCGTTCGGGCGGGTGGAGCTGACGCGGTCGAAGGACAGCGGGGAGACGTGGAGCTGGCCGGAAGTGCTGATGGACACGGCAATTGACGACCGGGACGCGGGGATATTGGAGACGCCCAAGGGGACGCTGCTGGTGACCACGTTCACCTCGCTCGCCTATGTGCCGGTGCTCGAGGGAGCGGTGAACTGGGCTCCGGGACGGCTGGAGAGGTGGAAGGCGGCCGACCGGCGGGCGACGCGGGAGGAGCAGAAGAAGATGCTGGGGACGTGGATGCTGCGGTCGGTGGACGGAGGGATGACGTGGTCGGCTCCCTACCGGGTTCCGGTGAACAGCCCTCATGGACCGGTTGCTTTGCGGGACGGCCGGATTTTGTACGCAGGTAAGCGGCTGTGGGACCGGGAGACGAGGATCGGCGTGGCGGAATCGAAAGACGACGGGGTGACATGGAACTGGCTTGCGGAGCTTCCCACGCGGGGAGGGGACAGTTTCGAGAACTATCACGAACTGCACGCGGTGGAGGCGGCGGATGGAAGGATTCTGGTGCAGATCCGCAATCATAATGCGGCGAACAAGGGGGAGACGCTGCAATGCGAGTCGAGCGATGGCGGCAGGACGTGGACGGCTCCGCACACGATCGGGGTCTGGGGATTGCCGTCGCACCTGCTGCGATTGCGGGACGGACGGCTGGTGATGACGTATGGCTACCGGCGTAAGCCATTCGGCAACCAGGCGCGGCTGAGTGTGGATGGCGGGCGCACGTGGGGGGCGGCGGTGACGATATCGAGTGACGGGATGAGCGGGGATCTGGGCTATCCGTCGACGGTGGAGCTGGCGGATGGGGAGTTGCTGACTGTGTGGTACGAATTGGAGGCGGGGTCGCCGCGGGCGCAGTTGCGGCAGGCGCGGTGGAAGCCGTAGGCGAGGTGGCGTGGCAACGGGGCGCGGTTGCGCGGTGCGGCTGCGCGGGGGTTCGGGCTTGCCGGCTGTGCGGTACGAATTGCAGGGGGGATCGGTGCGGGCGCAGTTGCGGCAGGCGCGGTGGAAGCCGTAGGCGGGGTGGTGCGGCAACGGGGCGCGGTTGCGCGGATGTTCGGGTTTGCCGATTGTGCGGTACGAATTGGAGGCGGGATCGGTGCGGGCGCAGTTGCGGCGGGCGCGGTGGAAGCCGTAGGCGAGGTGGCGCGGCAACGGGG
>JABAQT010000005.1 GCA_019187195.1 Bryobacteraceae bacterium | reverse complement strand
CTACCGCTCCTTGCGCCCAATCCATTTCGCCGCCACCGGACGGTGCGCCTCCATCCGCGCCAGCAGTTCCTCCGGCTCATCGGCCACCGCGAACAACTCCCGGTTCGCCTGTTTCAACAGACCCGTATTAACAGCGCGGTCCAGAAACGCAAACAGCGGATCGAAGAATCCTTCCACGTTCAGAATCCCCACCGGCTTGGCGTGAATCCCCAACTGCGCCCACGTCAGAATCTCGAACAGTTCATCGAGCGTCCCATATGCCCCGGGCATCGCGATGAAGCCATCCGAGAGGTCCGCCATCAGCGCCTTGCGCTCATGCATCGTCTCCACGATGCGAAGCTCGGTCAGCCCCGTGTGGGCGATCTCCCGCTCTCGCATCGATCGCGGAATTACCCCGGTCACCCGGCCGCCCATCTCGAGCACCGTGTCCGCAATCGTCCCCATCAGGCCAACATGCGCCCCACCGTACACCAGGTCATGCCGCCTCCTCACCAGCGCTTTCCCCAGCTCCCGCGCCGCCTCGATCAGCCCCTCGCGGTAGCCCGCGCTCGATCCACAGAATACGCACACCCGGTTCATGGGCGTTCCACCACCCGCGCCGCCAGTTCCCCCTTCGCCAGCCGCACTCGTAGTGCGGTGCCCGCGGGAGCCTGTCCCTCATCCTTGACCACCGTCCCGTCGCTCGTCCGCACGATGGCGTAACCCCGGTCCAGCACTCGCAACGGGCTCAACTGTTTCAGATGCGCCTCGACGGACTCCAATCGCCGCATCGCCCCGGCCAGCTTCCAGCGCGCCCGTTCCTCCAATCGCGCCGACGCCGCCTCCAGCCGCCGCCGTCCCTCCGCCATCCTCAGCCTTAGATCCAGGCTCCGCAGCCTCGCCTCGATCCCGTTCAGCCGCTTTCGCCGCACCGCGATCATGGCCCGCGCCAGTTCCCTGGCCCGCCCGTCCAGCTCGTCCACCCGCTGCATGCTCTTTCCCACCATGCGGTGCAGGGCGCCCCCGCTCCGCTCCACGCCAAGCTGATGCAACCGCCGCCGCGCCATCGCAATGCGGTACCGCGTCGCCTGATGCAACCGGCTCTCCACCGCCTCCAGCCGCTCCATTACCTGTTCCCGCGTGCTCACCACCAACTCCGCCGCCGCCGAAGGCGTGGGAGCCCGCAGGTCCGCGACGAAATCCGCAATCGTGAAATCCGTCTCATGACCCACGGCCGAAACCACTGGAACCTTCGACGCCGCTATCGCTCGCGCCACCGCCTCCTCGTTGAACGTCCACAGATCCTCCACTGACCCGCCGCCACGGGCCGCTATGATCACGTCCGCCCATCCGCCTTCGCTGAAATACTGGATGCCGCGGCATACCTGTTCCGCCGAGCCCTCCCCCTGCACCTGCGCCGGATACAACCGGATATGCAACCCCGGAAAGCGCCGCGTCAGGATGTTCAGCATGTCGCGGATCACCGCTCCGGAAGGCGAAGTCACCAGCCCGATTCGCTTCGGATATGGCGGCAGCGCCCGCTTCCGCCCCGCTTCAAACAAACCCTCGGCCGCCAGCTTTTGCTTCAGTTGCTCGAAAGCGATCTGCAGCGCCCCAAACCCGCGCGGCTCGAGCGAATCCACAAGCAACTGGTAGCTGCCCCGTGGCGCGTACACGTCAACCCTCCCGCGCACCACCACCTGCAGCCCGTCCCGCGGCTTGAACCGCAGAAATCGCGCCGTCCGCGCAAACAGCGCGCACGAAATCTGCGCCCCCTCGTCCTTCAGCGTGAAGTAGACATGGCCGCTCGGCCCCGCCCTCGTTCCCGAGATCTCTCCCACCACCGAAACGGAGCTGAACTCCGCCTCGAGAGCAGTCCGGATGGCTTCGGTTAAATCACTGACAGTAAACAGCTTTCTTGGAATGTCCCACGCCAGGGGAATCTGCACCCTCCCATCCTAACAATTCCCCGCCGCCCCTATCGGCCTCATAAGCTTTTTCTATTTGACGCTACTTTTCCCCTTCGCTACTATCGAGGCTTGTACGGAATCATCCCAACGTAGTCTTACTGCCGCGTTGCTGAATACTACGCGCTACAAGGCGAGGCACGGCACACACACGCGCCGTTCTTGTGTGCCGCACGGGAAAGGGCGTATCGCAAATAGGAGAGGAAAACCAACTCATGACCCCAAAAGAAGTTCTGGAGTTTGCAAAGAAAAACGAATGCAAGCAGCTCGATATGCGCTTCACTGACCTTCCCGGTCTCCAGCAGCATGTCTCTTATCCCATTTCCCAGCTCAGCGAAGACTCCTTTGAAGAAGGCTTCGGCATTGACGGCTCGAGCATCCGCGGCTGGGCGGCCATTAATGAGAGCGATATGCTCCTTATCCCGGACCCCGCCACCGCATTCATCGATCCTTTCTTCGAGATTCCCACGCTTGTGATGTCCGGCACCGTCATCGACCCCATCACCCGCCAGCACTATGAACGCGACCCGCGCTGGATCGCTCAGAAAGCCGAAAACTATCTCCGCAGCACGAATATCGCCGACACCTCTTTCTTTGGGGCCGAAGCCGAATTTTTTATCTTTGACAACATCCGCTTCGATCAGAACCAGCACTCGGGTTTCTACTTCATCGATGCCGAGGAAGGCCGCTGGAACTCGGGCCGTGAGCGAGACAATCTTGGCTACCGCCCCCGCTACAAGGAAGGCTACTTCCCGGTTCCTCCCACCGACCATTACCAGGAACTGCGCGGTGAAATGGTCGAAGTCATGCAAAAGTGCGGCCTTCACATCGAATGCCATCACCATGAAGTCGCCACCGGCGGCCAGTGTGAAATCGACCAGCGTTTCGATACGCTCGTCAAGTCCGCCGACAACATGATGACCTACAAGTACTGCATCCGCAACGTGGCGTATCAGTACGG
Source organism: Bryobacteraceae bacterium (assembly GCA_019187195.1). Lineage (GTDB taxonomy): Bacteria > Acidobacteriota > Terriglobia > Bryobacterales > Bryobacteraceae > CADEFT01. The sequence goes on along the minus strand of JABAQT010000005.1, from coordinate 39,163 downwards.
AAAGACGGTCACCTTCATGCCGAAGCCGATCTTCGGTGACAACGGAAGCGGCATGCACTGCCATCAGAGCCTTTGGAAGGACGGCAAGCCGCTCTTTGCCGGTGACAGCTATGCCGGCCTCAGCCAGCTCGCCCTGTGGTATATCGGCGGTCTCCTCAAGCACTCCCGGGCTCTCTCCGCCATCATCGCCCCCACCACCAACAGCTATAAGCGGCTCGTCCCGGGCTACGAAGCGCCGGTTAACCTCGCCTACTCCCGCCGCAACCGCTCCGCCGCGGTCCGTATCCCCATGTACTCATCCAGCCCGAAATCCAAGCGCGTCGAGTACCGCCCGCCGGATCCGTCTTCCAATCCCTACATGGCCTTCTCCGCCCTGCTTCTTGCCGGCCTCGACGGCATCCTCAACAAGATCGACCCCGGCGAACCGCTCGACAAGGATATCTACGACCTCTCTCCCGAGGAGATGAAGAATGTTCCCTCGATGCCCGCCTCGCTTGACGAAGCCCTCTCCTGCCTCGACGAGGACCACGGCTTCCTCCTCAAGGGCGACGTGTTCACCGAGGAACTGATCGAAACCTACATCAACTACAAACGCAAGAATGAAGCCGAAGCTGTTCGCCTGCGGCCTCATCCCTACGAGTTCTCGCTCTACTACGACATCTAGGAACGCCACCCCATTCTGCTCTGGAAGCGGCCCGCCAAAAGCGGGCCGCTTTTTGCTTGCTCCCTACTGCACCCACACCAGCGCCGCGTTGCTGCTCACCCCGCCCACACGAATCACGACCAGGTAATCTACCGCATCGAATGGCCGCACAATCACATTCGCTTGCATCACACCCACCAAGCCTGCCGTGCCGCGGATTCCACCGGACTGCCCCCTCCACAAACGCAAAAAAGCCCGGCTTTGAGCCGGGCTTTTTGTCATTAATCGGGCAACGTCCTACTCTCCCACACACTCGCGCATGCAGTACCATCGGGGCTGAGAGGCTTAACTTCCGTGTTCGGGATGGGAACGGGTGTGACCCTCTCGCTAATGTCACCCAAAAGTCGTTTGGAACTGAATTCGATGTACGGGCCGCAACTCACTCGTGTTGCAGCGCCTATATGCCTGTAGTAAATTTTATGGTCAAGCCGAACGGGCTATTAGTACCGGTAAGCTTCATACATTACTGCACTTCCACATCCGGCCTATCAACGTGGTAGTCTTCCACGGCCCTTGTTAGCTTTCGCTTGGGAGATCTCATCTTGTGGAGGGCTTCGCACTTATATGCATTCAGCGCTTATCCCTACCGAACTTCGCTACCCTGCGGTGCCACTGGTATGACAACAGGATCACAAGAGGTTCGTCCAGCCGGGTCCTCTCGTACTACGGCCAGCCCCACTCAAATCTCCTACGCCCACCACAGATAGGGACCGAACTGTCTCGCGACGTTCTGAACCCAGTTCACGTACCGCTTTAATAGGCGAACAGCCTAACCCTTGGGAGCTTCTACACCCCCAGGATGCGATGAACCGACATCGAGGTGCCAAACCGGAGCGTCGATGTGAACTCTTGGCTCCGATCAGCCTGTTATCCCCGGCGTACCTTTTATCCGTTGAGCGATGGCCCTTCCATACAGAACCACCGGATCACTATGACCTGCTTTCGCATCTGCTTGACTTGTTGGTCTCGCAGTTAACCTGGTTTATGCCATTGCACTCGAAGGAGGATTTCCAAACCTCCTGAACCAAGCTTCGTGCGCCTCCGTTACAGTTTAGGAGGCGACCGCCCCAGTCAAACTACCCGCCTATCAATGTCCCTCAACCCGATAAGGGCAGTAGGTTAGAATCACAGAACCATCAGGGTGGTATCTCACCGTTGGCTCCACCGACACCAAAATGCCGGTCTCAAAGCCTCCCACCTATCCTGCGCAGATGGACCCATAATTCATTGATAGGGTGTAGTAAAGGTGCACGGGGTCTTTCCGTCTTGTGGCGGGCATCCGGCGTCTTCACCGGAACCACAAATTCGCCGGGCAGGTTGTTAAGACAGTCGTCAGATCGTTACGCCATTCGTGCAGGTCGGAACTTACCCGACAAGGAATTTCGCTACCTTAGGACCGTTATAGTTACGGCCGCCGTTCACCGGGGCTTCAATTCAGAGCTTCGCCTTGCGGCTAACCCCTCCTTTTAACCTTCCGGCACCGGGCAGGCGTCAGCCCCTATACGTCGTTTTGTTGACTTTGCAGAGACCTGTGTTTTTGTTAAACAGTCGCCTGACGCGCTTTACTGCGACCTCATCGCTGAGGTACCCCTTCTCCCGAAGTTACGGGGCTAATTTGCCTAGTTCCTGAACAACCCATCACCCGAGCGCCTGAGAATACTCATCTCGTCCACATGTGTCTGTTTGTGGTACAGGTACCCATACTTCCCTAGAGGCTTTTCCAGGCAGACGATTGGGCGGATTTGCCTCTCCCAACCTCCCTTCACTCTGGTTCGACTCCAACCCTCCCCAGAGCTTACGGTCTGCGTCCCCCCATCGGACTTGATCGTTATAGGTAGTCACGGAATATTAACCGTGTGTCCATCGGCTACGCCTTTCGGCCTCACCTTAGGCCCTGACTAACCCTGAACGGATTAACCTTTTTCAGGAAACCTTAGACTTACGGCGACCAGGGTTCTCACCTGGTTTATCGCTACTTATGCTGGCAGAGTCCCTTCCTACCGCTCCAGCGGTCCTTACGATCCGCCTTCGATGCTGTAAGAATGCTCTCCTACCATTCCTTTCGGAATCCGCAGCTTCGGTATCACACTTTAGCCCCGTTATATTGTCGGCACCGAGTTCCTCGACCAGTGAGCTATTACGCTTTCTTTAAAGGATGGCTGCTTCTAAGCCAACCTCCTGGCTGTCTGAGGCACTCGACTTCCTTTCCCACTTAGTGTGAATTTGGGGACCTTAGCTGACGGTCTGGGCTCTTCCCCTTTTGACGACGAAGCTTAGCCCCCGCCGTCTGACTCCCGCGCTGCACGTCCACGGTATTCGCAGTTTGGTTGAATTCGGTAACCTGGGAAGGCCCCTAGTTCATCCAGATCTCTACCACCGCGGCGGACCACGCGAGGCTAGCCCTAAAGCTATTTCGGAGAGAACGAGCTATCACGGAATTTGATTAGCCTTTCACCCCTATCCTCAGCTCATCCAAGCTGTTTTCAACCAACACTGGTTCGGACCTCCATCCGCTGTTACACGGACTTCATCCTGGCCAAGGATAGATCATCCCGCTTCGCGTCTAATCCCAGCGACTGAACGCCCTGTTCAGACTCGCTTTCGCTTCGGCTCGCTTACGCTTAACCTTGCCACTGAGATTAACTAGCCAGCTCATTATTCAATAGGCACGAGGTCAGGCATTGCCTTGCGGCCATAGCCCTCCCACTGCTTGTAGGCATGCGGTTTCAGGTACTATTTCACTCCCCTCGCAGGGGTGCTTTTCACCTTTCCCTCACGGTACTTGTTCACTATCGGTCGCTAGAGAGTATTTAGCCTTGCCGGATGGTCCCGGCGGATTCCAGCAGGGTTTCTCGTGTCCCGCTGTACTTAGGAGCCACTCAAAGGATCATTGCAATTTCACCTACGGGGCTATCACCCTCTATGGCAGGCCGTTCCAGACCCTTCAATTATCGCTTTGATTCCCTCTTTATCACGAATGATTTCACCAGCCGCCTCTGGTTTCCCTCGGGCTGCCGATGCCGCCATTCATGATTTGTGGTCCTGCAACCCCAGGCTCTCCTTTCGAATCACCTGGTTTAGGCTCTTCCGAGTTCGCTCGCCGCTACTATCGGAATCACGGTTGTTTTCTCTTCCTAGGGGTACTGAGATGGTTCACTTCCCCCCGTTCGCCTCCTACCGCTATGAATTCACGATAGGATACCCGGTGTTCACACCAGGTGGATTCCTCCATTCGGAAATCCCCGGATCACAGATTGCTTGCATCTCCCCGAGGCGTATCGCCGCTGGCCGCGTCCTTCATCGCCTTCTAGCGCCAAGGCATCCCCACGCATGCCCTTAGTAGCTTGACCATAAAATTAACTTCAAGCACATGTGCGCTCTCCAACTCCGCCACCGCATATTCGCGCTCCACTAACTGCGTGGTTCTCGCGGCGGCGAAGCCGGCAACATTTGTGTTTGTTGCCCGTACATCAATATTCAGTTTTCAAAGATCAATTCTCCAGCCCTTCGAAAGGCCAGAAGTCAGATATCCCGCTTCGCGCCGGATACCTCGCTTCTTTCCTCTCCGCTTCCTTGGTGGGCCTGGGTAGACTCGAACTACCGACCTCACCCTTATCAGGGGTGCGCTCTAACCACCTGAGCTACAGGCCCGTCCACTCATGGGCTCAGCGCCTTGCCCTACTGCTGCGCCGCTGCCGTCCCGGTCGGCTTCGCGAACTGGTGGAGCTGATCGGGATCGAACCGACGGCCTCCTGAATGCAAATCAGGCGCTCTCCCAGCTGAGCTACAGCCCCTGATCTCGGCCGCCCGCCCTTCCGCCGGCGGCCGGATCATACAATTGATCGAGGCCAGTTGGATGTCGGCCCGGAACCAGTCCGGAGCCGCCACTCGCATCGCGCTTATTCGAAGATGAGAAAGAGAAGACTGAGGTGGATTGGAACGGCTGCCAGCCGCTAAATGTGCGCCTCGTAGGCCGGGCGCGGAGCAGACTGACTCCAACCACGTTCTCTCTTAGAAAGGAGGTGATCCAGCCGCAGGTTCTCCTACGGCTACCTTGTTACGACTTCACCCCAATCATGAATCATACCTTGGGCCGCTGCCTCCTTGCGGTTAGCGCGCGGACTTCTAGTACAATCCACTTTCGTGATGTGACGGGCGGTGTGTACAAGGCCCGGGAACGTATTCACGGCGTCATTCTGATACGCCATTACTAGCGATTCCAGCTTCACGCAGGCGAGTTGCAGCCTGCGATCCGAACTGAGAGCGGTTTTTTGCGATTTGCTCCCCCTCGCGGGTTTGCCGCGCTCTGTACCGCCCATTGTAGCACGTGTGTAGCCCTGGACATAAAGGCCATGATGACTTGACGTCATCCCCACCTTCCTCCAGCTTATCGCCGGCAGTCTCCTGAGAGTGCACCTTTCGGTTAGCAACACAGGACGAGGGTTGCGCTCGTTGCGGGACTTAACCCAACATCTCACGACACGAGCTGACGACAGCCATGCAGCACCTCGACTCCCGTCCCTTGCGGGAAATCCGTGTTTCCACGAACTTTCGTGAGCCGTTCGAGCCCAGGTAAGGTTCTTCGCGTTGCGTCGAATTGAACCACATGCTCCACCGCTTGTGCGGGCCCCCGTCAATTCCTTTGAGTTTCAGCCTTGCGACCGTACTCCCCAGGCGGCGTACTTAACGCGTTAGCTCCGGCACGGACCAAATGAATGGCCCACACCAAGTACGCATCGTTTAGGGCGTGGACTACCAGGGTATCTAATCCTGTTTGCTCCCCACGCTTTCGTGTCTCAGCGTCAGTAGCTGTCCAGAAAGCCGTCTACACCACCGGTGTTCCTCCTGATATCTACGCATTTCACCGCTACACCAGGAATTCCGCTTTCCTCTCCAGCACTCTAGCCTCGCAGTTTTCGGCGCACCCTCCCAGTTAAGCCGGGAGATTTCACACCAAACTTGCGAAACCGCCTACACACTCTTTACGCCCAGTAATTCCGAACAACGTTTGCTGCCTACGTATTACCGCGGCTGCTGGCACGTAGTTAGCCGCAGCTTCTTCTCCGGGTACCGTCATTATCGTTCCCGTCGAAAGAGCTTTACACCCCGAAGGGCTTCATCGCTCACGCGGCGTCGCTGCATCAGAGTTTCCTCCATTGTGCAAGATTCCCCACTGCTGCCTCCCGTAGGAGTCTGGCCCGTGTTTCAGTGCCAGTGTGGCCGTGTGCCCTCTCAGGCCGGCTACCGATCTTTGCCTTGGTGAGCCATTACCCCACCAACTAGCTAATCGGCCGCGGGCTCCTCTTTCGGCGTCTTGCGACTTTCTCCTTGCGGACTTATGCGGTATTAGCCCCGGTTTCCCAGGGTTATTCCCCACCAAAAGGCAGATAACCCACGTGTTACTCACCCGTACGCCGCTGTACTCAGGGATTGCTCCCCTTTCTCGCTCGACTTGCATGTGTTAGGCGCGCCGCCAACGTTGATTCTGAGCCGGGATCAAACTCTCGTTTGAACCGTTAGAGTAATTCGCCTTGATGTTTTACCACCAAGACTTCCTCAGCCTGAAACTCATCTTCATTGACGAATTAAGTGTTTTACATCCAACCAGATTTTCAAAGATCTGCTCCCAAAACCGGCGATCTCGCGAAGACCGGCCCAGGGAAGGCCTCGAAACCCGCTCCGAACGCGAGCATCCACACCAGCTTCCGCCGGGGTCACTCTTGTTCGAGAAATTTTGGATCTCGAAAGAACTGCCAGGAGGTAGCGGGTAACGCTGACTACCGCGTCACCGGCTGATACTGAGGACCGCGTCCCTTCCGGGGCGCCTCGGACTTGCTAACCTCACTACTTCGCTACTGCTGCCATCAGCCAGATTATCGAACTTCGTTGCTTCCGTCAAGCGGCTTCCGCAACTTTTTCTCCGGCCTGCGCCGCAGCGGCTGACTCACTAAGATTAGCAAGCCCATCTCCTCCGCGCAACATCCCCGCACAAAAAAATCATATTTCTTTCTCTTTCATCCCGGATACCCCCCGGCAATATAGCTGCTCAACTGCTCGATCGTCTCCTCCTGCTTCGTCACCGTCCATTTCACCAGATCCCCAATCGAGACGATCCCCACAACCCGCTCCCCTTCCACCACCGGAAGATGCCGGATCCTCGCCGCGGTCATCTTCTTCATGCACTCGTCCACCGTCTCCTCCGGCCCCACCACCTTCACCGGGGACGTCATAATCTGCTCCACCCGCGTCTCCCGCGACGACCGCCCCTCCAACACCACTTTCCGCGCGTAGTCACGCTCCGAGATGATCCCCAACAACCGCCCGTCCTTCATCACCAGCAACGCGCCCGCGCTCTTTGCCGACATCAGGGCGATGGCGTCGTACACCGTCGCCTCCGGCTCCAGCCAGTACAGTTGCCCACCCTTCTTGCGAAGTATGGATCGAATTGCTTCCGTTGTTCGCATTCAAGTCCCGCCTCCCGCGGGTATCGCCACACCTACCACCCCGCAACGCCGGAGTCAAGCGATATTCCCCTCCGCAACTACCCCTTCAGCATCTCCCGCGCCGCATTGTGCCCCGGTGCTCCCATCACTCCTCCCCCCGGATGCGCTCCCGACCCGCACAGATACAGCCCCTTCACCGGAGTCCGGTACCGCGCCCACCCCGCCAGCGGCCGCATCACGAACATCTGGTCGAGGCTCATCTCCCCATGGAAAATATTGCCCCCCGTCAGCCCGTACCTCCTCTCCAGGTCGAGCGGCGTCAGCACCTGCCGCTCCACCACGATCGACCGCATGTTCGGCGCGTACTCCGCAATCACGTCCAGCACCCGCTCGGCGAACGGCTCCCGCATCTCATCCCAGTTCGCCCCCTTCAGCGTATACGGCGCATACTGCAGGAAAATCCCCATGATGTGCCGCCCCTCCGGCGCCAGCCCCGGATCATACATCGTCGGAACTGTCATCTCAAGCAGCGGAGCCCTCGACGGCAGCCCGTACTTGGCATCGTCCCACGCCCGCTCCACGTACTCCATGTCCGGACAGATGTGCATCGTCGCCTTGTGGTGCGGAGCCGGAGCCCCCGGCAGCGCCCGGAACTCCGGCAATCCCGAAAGCGCCAGGTTGATCTTGCACGACGTCCCCTCGCTCCGGTACCGCTTGATCCCCAGCACGAAATCCCCAGGCAGGTGCCGCTCTTCGATCAATCGCAGGAACGTAACCACCGGATCGAGGTTGCTTGCCACCATGCTCGCCGTCACCTCCTCGCCTCCCGCCAGCACCACCCCCTCCACGCGCCCCTCCCGCACCAGAATCCTCTCCACCGCCGCATTCACACGGATCTCCGCGCCCTTGCTCCGCGCGCTCGCCGCAATCGCCTCGGAAACCGCCCCCATCCCGCCCCGCACGAATCCCCATAACCCTCGCTTGCCCCCTACCCCGCCCATGCAGTGGTGCATCAGAATGTACGCCGTCCCCTGCGAGCGCGGCCCCCCGTTAGCCCCGATCACCCCGTCCGTCGCCAGCGTCACCTTCAGTTCTTCTGATTCAAACCACTCGTTCAGAAAATCCGCCGCGCTTTGGGTGAATATCTTCACCAGGCCGGCGATCTCCCCCTTCCCGAGCCCGCGCATCTTTCCCGCCAGTCTCAGCCAGTCCAGCAGGTCTCCCAGCCCTTGTGGCGGGAGTTCCGGCGGTGTCATCAGCAACAACTGCTCCACCACCCCCGCCAGCTTCTCCAGGTACTCCTCGTAGGCTGTAAACCGCTCCGCGTCCCGCCTCGAGAACTTCGCTATCTCCTCGAGCGTCCGCCGCCCGTCCTGCCACATGTACAGATAGCGCCCGTCGGGAAACGGCGAGAAAAACGCCGGATCCTTCGCATCCACCCTGTACCCGAACCGCTCCAGTTCCAGGTCTCGAATCACTTTCTCCTGCAGCAGGCTCGTCAGGTAGGACGCCGTCGAAACCCGGTACCCCGGCCACACCTCCTCCGTCACTGCGCACCCACCCACCATCTCCCGCTTCTCCAACACCAGTACCCTGCGGCCGGCTCTCGCCAGGTATGCCGCCGCCACCAGGCCATTGTGCCCTCCGCCCACAATCACCGCATCGTAGCGCTGTGCCAATCCACTCCCCTTTCCCGCTTTCAGCATACGGCAACCGCGCCGCCCTCAGGCGCGCTCCGGCCCATCTCGCCCGATCTGCCATAATGTGGCCTATGGCAGCTAAACTCTCCCGCCGCAGCCTTGCCCTCGCCGCTCTTCCCTTCTCTTCCTTACTCCCCTCCGCGTCCGCCCAGAACCTTCCCGCCGGCGATGACCTCGCCATACAACTCCAAAAACTCGAACAATGGCGCGCCGCGCTCGCCAAGGTCAACCTCGCCACCGCCGTCCAGCCCGCTTTCGTCTTCAAGGCGTAGAGGCCATGCCCAGCTTCGGTAACGACGTCTTCTTCGCCTCCATCGCCGAAATCCAGGCGGGCATACGCTCCAAACAGTTCTCCTGCGCCGAACTCACTCGCGCATTTTGTGACCGCCTCGAACGCCTTGGCCCGCGCTACAATGCTCTCGCGCTCTCCCTTCGCGACTCCGCCGTCCGCAAAGCCCGCGACATCGACGGCGACTTCCGCCGCGAGCGCATCCGCTCCCCCCTCCAGGGCGTTCCCTATGCCGTCAAGGACCTCATCTCGGTCGCCGGACAACCCACCACCTGGGGAGCCAAACCCTACGCCTCCCAGGTGTTTGACCAGGACGCCGCCGTCGTCAAACGCCTCTCCAAAGCCGGAGCCATTCTCATCGGCAAACTCTCCATGGTCGAACTCGCCGGCGGCGGCGGATACCGCTTCGCCAACGCCTCCCTCCAGGGCCCCGGCATCAACCCCTGGGACCCGTCCCGCTGGTCCGGCGGCTCCTCGAGCGGTTCCGGCAGCGCCGTCGCCGCCGGCCTCGTCCCCTATGCGCTCGGGTCTGAAACCTCAGGCTCCATCCTCACGCCCAGCGCCTACTGCGGCATCACCGGACTCCGCCCCACCTACGGGTTCGTCAACCGCGCCGGCTGCATGCCCCTCTCCTGGACGCTCGACAAGATCGGCCCCATGGCTCATTCCGCCGAGGATTGCGCCCTCATCCTCGAAGCCATCTCCGGCGGCGGCGGCAACGACGACCCCGGAGCCTCCGGCAAGCGCTTCTATTACACTCCTCAATTCGCTCCCAAACTCACCGAACTCAAGTTCGGCTACAACCCGTCCAGCTTCACTGACGGCGTTGTCGAATCAGCCCGCCCGGCTTTCGCTCAGGCCCTCGACGCGGTTCGCTCCCTCGGCTTGAAACTCGTCGAATCCAAACTCCCCGACTTCCCCTTCGGCCCCATGGTCTCCACCATCATCAGCGCCGAAATGGGCTCCGTCTTTGAAGACCTCGTCGCCTCCGGCAAGGTAGACGAGCTTGCCGACAAGCGCCAGATCGCCGGCGTAAAAGTCTCCCAGCAGGTCCTCGCCAGGGACTACCTCCGCGCCATGCGCGTCCGCCGCCTCGTCCAACAGGAGTTCGCGAAATTGTTTTGGGATGTCGACATCTGGCTCTCCCCCTCCCTCTCCACCCCCGCCACCAGACTCGACGAACCCCTCGATAACCCCGCCATCCCCTCCACACCCATGATCCCCGCCGGCAACCTCGCCGGCATCCCCGCCCTCTCTCTCCCCTGCGGCTTCGCCAACAATCTCCCCCTCGGCCTCGCCTTCGCCGGCCCTCCCTACAGCGAAAACAAGTTGGTCGCCGCCGGCAAGGCCTTCCAGTCCGCAACCGATTGGCACAAACGCCGCCCTCCCGTCTGAGATAACATCATCCGGAGGACTTATGAGCGAATCCGCCTATAAATTTGAAGCCGACCTCGCGCTCGAACTCGTCCGCGTCGTCGAGGAAGCCGCCATCGCTTCCGCCCGCACCATGGGCGAGGGCGAGCCTGAGAAATCCGATCGCGTCGCCGTCCAGGCCATGCGCCAGGCCTTCGAGCAGATCCCCTTCGCGGGCAACATCGTCATCGGCGAGGGCGAGCGCGACGAAGCCCCCATGCTCTACATCGGCGAGCGCGTCGGAGCCGGCCCGCCCCCGGGCGCCGGCTACCCCGAAGTCGACATCGCCGTCGATCCCCTCGAAGGCACCAACCTCTGCTCCACCGGCACCCCCAACGCCATCACTGTCCTTGCCGCCTCCGAGAAAGGCGGCCTCCTCCATGCCCCTGATTGCTACATGGAAAAAATCATCGCCGGTCCCGCCTGCCGCGGTTCTCTCGATCTCGATGCCCCCGTCGCCGAAAACCTCCGGGAGATGGCACGCTGCCTCGACCGCCGTGTTCAGGACCTCGTCATCGTCGTCCTCGACCGCCCCCGCCATGCCAATCTCATGCGCGAAATCCGCGAAGCCGGCGCGCGGATCCGCCTCATCCCCGATGGCGATCTCTCCGCCGGAATCGCCGTCGCCGTCCGCGGCTCCGGCGTCCATGCCGTCATGGGCACCGGCGGAGCCCCCGAAGGCGTCATCACCGCCGCCGCCATCCGCTGCCTCCACGGAGCCATGGTCGGCCGCCTCGTCGTAGATACGCCCGAACTCGAAGAGCGCATCGCCAGCATGGGCATCCGCGACGCCAGGCGCGTCTACTCCGCCCGCGACCTCGCTCCCGGCCGCAGCATCGTCTTCGCCTCCACCGGCGTCACCGACGGCACGCTCCTCCGCGGCGTCCGCTTCTTCGGACAGGGCTGCCGCACCCACTCCCTCGTCATGACCATGTCCACCAATAAGGCCCGGTTCGTCGATACCGTCCACATGGAAACCGGTCCCGGCCCGCGCGGCATCCGCCTCTACTGAGGTGCTCCATCCGCTGAATGCTCAGCCGGGCCGCTCATGACCCATCTCGATGCACCATCCCTCATTACTCTCGCTTTACTTGTCCTCCTTGCCGCCGCCGCCGATATCAGGACCCGCCGCATCCCCAACCCTCTCACCGCCACCGGAGCCATCGCCGGCTTCATCCTCAACACCGCCCTCCACGGCATCCCCGGAGCGCGCTCCTCCCTGCTCGGCCTCGCCCTCGGAGCCGCCTTATTCCTTCCCCTCTTCCTGCTCCGTGGCCGCGGAGGCGGCGACGTCAAACTCATGGCCGCCGCCGGAGCCATCGCCGGACCCTCCAATACGCTCCTCATCTTTGTCCTCACCGCCATCACCGGAGCCATCCTCGCCCTCGTCCTCCTGCTCTCGAAAGGCGGCCTCTCGACCGTCCTCCGCAATTGCGCCCTCATCCTCCACGAACTCGCTCACCTCCGCCCCCCCTACCAGCGCCATCCCGAACTCGCCCTCGAAAACTCCACCACTCCGAAACTCCCCTACGCCATCCCCATCGCCATCGGAACCCTCCTCTTCCTCGCAATTGCTTCCTGAGATTCCATCACCCTCCGCGTGGGCTATACTTGCTCAGGGATCGAACACCCCACTCCGAATCGAAAGGAAACAACACAGATGCCGAAGTTTCTCGTCGAAGCCTCATACACCGCCGAAGGCTATAAAGGCCTCGCCAAGGACAAAGCTTCGGGCCGCAAGGCCGCCATCGCCCAGGCGGTGAAAAAACTCGGCGGAAAGCTCGACGCAATGTATTTCTGCCTCGGAGAAAGCGACCTCATCCTCATCGTCGATCTCCCCGACCATGTCAGCGCCGCCGCCATCGGAGCCGCGGCCTGCGGCAGCGGCATGGCCCGCACCAAGACCTCCGTGCTCCTTACCGTCGCCGAAACCGACAAGGCCCTCGAAAAGAAGGTCTCCTACCGCGCTCCCGGAGCCTGATCCCGTATCAGACGGATTGCCCCGTTCCCGTCGAAATCACTTCCGCCTCCTGCATCAGGATCAAGCCCTCGCGCACCATCGGAATAATCAACGGCAGCACCTCCCGCAGCTTCTCCTCCGCGTCCACCGCCATTATCGTCACCGGCTTGTCGTCCGACACCCCAAACAAACCCTTCCGGTGGATGCGCCGGTGCCGCCCGTATCCCATCAGCCCCGCGTTCACGGTCGCCCCCGCGATTCCGTGGCGCTCCAATGTGGAAACAATAGCCGCGTAAAGCCGCCCATCCCCCCACATGTCCGTCTCATCCACGAAAATAACGAGCATCCTCTGCAAACCCGGTGTCATGTTCGCCGCTCCTTCCGCCGCTCCACCAAGTAGTACATTCCCGGCAGCGCCAAAAGTGTCAGCAGCAGAGTCGAGAACAATCCCCCCACCACCACCGTTGCCAGCGGACGCTGCACATCCGAGCCGATTCCCGACGCCCGCGCCGCCGGAATCATACCGAGCAACGCCACTATGATCATCATCAGCACCGGCCGCACCTGCGCCACCGCCCCCCGCAGGATCGCCTCCTCCAGCCTGGCCCCCTCCTGCGTCCGTTGCCGGTTGATCTCCGCCACCACCAATACCCCGCTCATCACCGCCACCCCAAACAACGAAATGAACCCAACCGCCGCCGAAACGCTCAGGTTAATCCCTCTCAACCACAGGAACAGTATCCCCCCAACCAACGAAAACGGCACGTTCATCAACACCAAGAACGCATACTGCTGCGATCCGAACGCAAAAAACAGCAGCGCGAAAATCAATGCGATCGTCATCGGCAGCACGATGCTGAGCCGCTTCCTCGCCCTCTCCAGATTCTCGAACTGCCCGCCCCATTCCACGCGATAGCCCTCCGGCAGCCGGATCTTCGCCATCACCCGCTTCTGCGCTTCCTTCACAAACCCGCCCTGGTCTCGCCCTCTGATGTTGGTGCGCACCGTCACCTGCCTCTCATTCTCCCGCCGCGCGATGATGCTCGCTCCGCTCACCACCTTGATCTCGGCAAGCTGAGCCAGCGGCACGCGCCCTCCGTCCGCCGAATGCACCAATATGTTGCCCAGATCCGAAATGTCGCTTCGCGCTGAAGGCTGGTAACGCGCTGTCACGTCAAACCGCCGCTCCCCCTCGAATACGCTCGTAATCGCCTTCCCGCCCACCGCCAGTTCAATCAATTGCTGCACATCCTCGACGTTGATCCCATACCGCGCGATCCGTTGCCGGTTCACCAGAATCTGCACCTGCGCCTGGTCGCTCTCCTGCTCGAGGGCCGAATCCGCCGCCCCGGGCACCGTGCGAATCAACTCCAGCACCTTGCCCGCCAGCTTTCGAAGCTCCACGAGGTCTCCTCCCGTGAAGATGACCGCCAGATCCGCCGATGACCCCGTCACCGACTCCGTCACCGTGTCAATAATCGGCTGTGTGAAGTTGAATGTCGCTCCCGGAATGTTCCTCCGCAGCCGCGTGTTCAGCTCTTCCACAAGCTGCGCCTTCGTCTTTCCCTTCCATTCCTCGTAGGGATGCAGAGTCAGAAGCATTTCATTCCGGTTCGGTCCGAACGGGTCCGTGCCCGAGTCGTTGCGCCCCGTCTGCGAAGCGACATCCTTCACTTCCTTCGACTGGCGGATCAGCGCGCTCATGTCGTTGGCTACCTCCGACGATTTCGCCAGCGCCGTTCCCGGCGGCAGGTTCGCCCTAATCCAGATCACCCCCTCGTCCAACTGCGGCAGAAACTCCGACCCCAACGTCGATGCCAGCCCGAACGCGCCCGCCACCACCAAAAAAGATGCGAACACCACCGTCTTCGAGCGCGGCAGCGTACGCCGCAACACCCCCTCATAGCGCCGGTATGCCCAGGCAAGCAGCGGATTCTCCCAACTCTTCGCCCCCCGCCGGAACATGTATGTCGCCAGCACCGGAATCACCGTCAACGTGATCAGCATCGACCCCAGCAGCGCCGCGCACACCGTGAACGCCATCGGCGTGAACAGCCTCCGCTCCACCCGCTCCAGCGTGAACAACGGCAGGTACGCCGAGATCAGAATCATCAGCGAAAAGAAAATCGGGCGCTCCACTTCAAACGCCGCGTCGCGCACGTTCTCCACCACCTCGCCCTCCGCCCCGTGCCGCAACGAAAGATGGCGCACAATGTGCTCCACCATCACCAACGTGCCGTCCACGATGATCCCGAAATCGAGCGCCCCTAGACTCAGCAGGTTCGCCGGTATGCCCGCCAGCTCCATGCAGATGAACGCGAACAACAGCGACAGCGGAATCGTCACCGCCGTCAGAATCGCCGCGCGCGCGCTGCCAAGGAAAAGAAAGAGCACCACGATCACAATCGCCAGCCCCTCCATCAGCGTCCGCGATACCGTCCGCAGCGTATTCGCCACCAGGTCCCGCCGGTCGTAGATCGGCTCGATCCGCACCCCCTTCGGCAGCTTGACCCGGTTCAGGGTCTCCATCGCCTGGCTCACCCCGTCCAGCACCTCCGACGGGTTCTCCCCGCGCCGCATGAGGATGATCCCTTCCACGCCCCCCAGCTTCCCGTTCAGCCCGAACAGACCCGTCTGCAAGGCGGCTCCGATCTTCACCTTCCCCACGTCCCGCACCAGCACCGGAACGCCGTCATCCGCCGTCAGAACGATGTTCTCGATATCCTCCATCGTGCGAATCAAACCCACGCCCCGCACCACCAGGGATTGATGCCGGTTGTCGAGCAACGCCCCTCCCGCGTTCTTGTTGTTCGCGTTCACCGCCGCCGCCACCCTGTTGATCGTCAGATTGTATTTCTCAAGCGACAGCGGATCGATCTCGATCTGATACTGCTTCGTCAACCCTCCGAAAGGCACCACATCGGCTACCCCCGGCACCTGCAGAATCCGCGGCGCGATCACCCAATCCTGGATCTCCCGCAACTGAATCTCATCAAACTCCGGCGGAGCCTTCAAACTGTAGCGGAACAGCTCCCCGATCGGCGTCGATAGCGGCCCCAACGACGGGTTCGCTCCATCCGGCAGGTTCGCGTCCTTCAGCTTCTCCGTCACCACCTGCCGCGCGAAGTAGTCATTCGTGCCGTATTCAAACGTCAACTCCACCACCGACAACCCGAAAATCGTCCGCGAACGCCGCGCGATCACTTGCGGCACGCTGTTCAGCGCCCGCTCGATCGGCACCGTCACCTGCTGCTCCATCTCCTCGGCCGCATGTCCGGGAAATACCGTTATCACCACCACCTGCGTGTCCGATATGTCCGGATACGCTTCCAGCTTCAGCATCCGGAACGAATAGATCCCCAACCCGACGAGCAGCACCCCCATCACCACTGTGATGAACCGGTTGTACAGCGCGAATCGCAACAGCTTGGCGATCATCGGCGCGCCCTCACCTCGCCACTCCCTTGAGCAGCATGCCGCCGTCCACCACCACCCGGTCCCCCTCCGCTATCCCGCTCAGCACCGGCACCCTGTCGCCGTCCTGCTTTCCGAATGTAACCGTGACAGGCTCGTATACGCCCTTCCCCTTCTCTCTATACACGACGCTCTGCTTGTCCGTTTGCACAATCGCGCTTGCCGGCAGCACCGGAACCTTCCGGAACGTCTCCTCGTGCCGGATCTGCCCGAACATCTCCGGCCTCAATCGTCCCCGCGCATTGTGCAGCACCGCCCGCACCTTCACGGTCCGCGTCTGCGGGTCCACCACATCGGCAATCCGCGCCACCGTCCCCGTGAACTCTTCCGCCGGGTACGCCGCCAGCCGGATCCTCACCGTCTCTCCTTCCGTCACCAGCCGGATCTGGCTTTCCGGCACATCCGCCGCCATGAACACCGTGCTCAAATCGGCGATCGTCATCAGCGGAGCGCTCGTGTCGTTGCGGTACTCGCCCGCCGCCACCGCGATGTCCAGCACCTTGCCCGCCAGCGGAGCGCGCACGTCAATCGATGGATTCCTCTCCCCGGGCTGGATGCGGAATATCTCCAGCCGCCGCAGGTTCTCCTCCTCGAGCGCCTTCGCCTGCCGCGCCGCCGAACTCGCCTGCGCCAGCGCCACCTCCGCGCTCAGCACTTCCTTCTGCGCGATCGCGCGCCCCTTATACAGGTCCTTCACGCGGCTCAGATCCGCCTCCGCCTTCGCCAGGTTCGCCTTCGTCTCCTCCACGCGCGCCACCGACTGCTGATAGTTGGACGACGCCGCGCTCGCGTCCGGACTCTCGATGGACAGCAATCTCTGCCCTTCCGTCACCGCGTCCCCCACCGCCACCATGACCCGGGTTACCCGTCCCGCCACCGGCATCGCAATGCGCGCGATACGGTTCGGATTCGCTTCGATTTTCCCCGGAGCCACCACTTCATCGAGCGGCACCGTCGCCTGCCGCGCCACCGTCACATGGATCCGTCCGATCTGCGGCGAATCCTCCGGAAGCCTGATCTCTCCCTTCTCCTCCTCCACCGGAGCCTGCGCCGCCTCTTGCACCGGAACCTGCCGCTTTTCGCATCCCAACCACGTGCAAACAGCCACCGCCGCCGCTACCCCAACCTTCCTCAACCCGTTCATCGTGACGCCTTCCCGGATGCCGAATCCATCAGATAGAGGCTCCTTGCAAAATCCGCCCGCGCTTCGTTGTAGCTCTGGATGGTCTCGTTGTACGCCCGCTGCGCGTCGAGAAACTCCACTAGCGACGCCTCTCCCCGGCGGTAGGCAAACTCCGTAATCTGCCGTACGTCCTTCGCCTTCGAAAGCATTGTCCCCTCCAGCCGTTCCAATCCCTTCAGCGCGTTCATATACTGCAAGTGCGCTGTCTCCACCTCCGACTGAATCGTGGCCCTTAACGCCTTCATTCGCGCCTCGATCTGCCGCCGCTCCTGCCTCGCCCGTTCGATCTCTCCCTGGTTCTTGTTGAACACCGGTATGTTCGTGCTGAAAAATACTCCCAGCGAGTTTCCTCTTCCCGCGAGCCCCTGCTGCCTCCGGTACTCCGTCCCCACCGTATAGTCAACCTTCCCCTGCGCCAACTGCAGCCGCACATCGGCCAGCGATCGCGCCTCGTCCCGTTCAAGCGCCCTCAAATCCGGCCGTAATTCGAGCGCCGTCTTCTCCAACTCCGCCGCCACGACCGGCCGCGTGTCCCTCCGCATCTGTCCCGTTACATCCGCCAGCGGATCTGTCTTTCCGCGTCCCAGCAGAAGCTGCAGCTTCACCCGCGCCGTCCGCAGCCGCAGGTTCGCCTGCCTCACCGCGCTCTCATACTGCAATTCCGCAAGCTCTGTTCGCAGCAGTTCCACCTCCGCCAGGTCCCCGCTTGCCACCCGCTTGCGGTTCACGTCCACAATGTCCTCGAATGCCTTCAGATTCTCCTCGGCCAGCGTCAGGTTGTCTTTCGCCAGCAACCCTTCCACGTATGCGTCCTGCACCCCCAGAACCAGGGTCCGGATGGCGTTCAACAGTTGCAGTTCCGCCACCGCCTTCGAGCCTTCCGCCACCGCGATCCGGTTCGCCCGCTTATGCGCCCGCTCGAGCAGGAAGTCCGTACGCACGCTGTACTCCGCCGGACCCGCCTGGTTGATCGCGTCGTAGCCCGTTCCCAACAGATCCAGGTGATCTCCGCCCACGCTCAACACCGGATTCGGCCGCAACCGCGCCGTCACGATCCGCGCCTCCGCCACCGGTATGTTGTACCTCTCCGCCAGCAGATCCAGGTTATGCCCGATCGCCTCTTCCACCGCCTGCTCGATCGTCAGCGCTGCTCCGCCGCTCCCGCCCTGCCCGTGCATCACGCACACGCACAGCGCCAGCATCACCGCCAGCCGCGTCTCTTGCCCGTTCATCATCTCCCCTACATCGAGCATGGTGAGTTCCAGTCTTCCCGCACGCGGAACACCCCCACCACACAGATACCTGAACATCTTCTGTATAGATTGCGTACACTGAATGTACGGTTTTCGTACAGTTTTCGTCCTTTGCCGGACGAACCCACGGCATCGAAGACGATCGAACTGGCGAGCAGCCTGCAACTTCTTTCGATGTGGAGACCGCATCCATGCGATTCCCGCGAATTGTCGCCGCCCAGCGGTTGCAAACATGGCTCCTGATCACTGCCCTCGTGGCGATGTTCGTGGCTGCCCTCCTTGTGGTGGATCTCGCCCGCAACCTGCGCACCGTCGTCATCAGCGACTCCACCAAAGCCCTCACCAACGCGGTGAAGGAACTGGCGCAATCAGGCCGCGCCTGGCAGTCCGGCCGCGGCGCGACCCCTCCGGACAATCTCACCGATCGCCAACTGAGCGATGCCTCCTACGATGTGCTGCGCTCCTATCCCGATATTGAAGGCGGCTATATGCTCGACGGCGTCGTCTATGGCCACACCTTCCCCACGTACACCGAACCGGGCAGCACTCTCCGCCAGGCCCCGCTCGAAGCCCGCGAGGTCGGCGCGAGCATCGCCATAAGCCGTGGCACGGGGCGCGTGGTCACGCGCGTCCTCCATGATGGCCGCGACCTCGTGCTCCTCGCCGCCTATGCCGATCCCGCCCACCCTTTGTCCGCCTGGTGTCTCCGCCGCCTGTTCAACTTCAGCGAGTCGAACGAACTCAATCAGCGCATCCTTCTCGTCGCCGCCATGATTGTGGCCCTCGCTGCCATCCTCTTTGTTCTCCGCCTCAGCTTCGGCCTCCAGCGCGGCTTCGAAGTCATCCAATCCGGCCTGCAACGTCTCCGCGCCGACCCCGGCTACCGCCTCCCCGATCAGGAACACGAACTCGAGCCCATCGTCACCGCGATCAACCAGATGGCGGACGGCCGCCAGGTGGCCGAATCCGAACTGCGCCGCGAAGACCGCCTTCGTGTCATGGGCCGTGTCGTCGCGGGCATTGCCCACGAGATCCGCAACCCCCTCAACTCCATCCGCCTCACCGCCCGCGTGCTTGCCAGGCGATTGCACGATGAGCCCTCCGCGGCGGAACCGGTCTCGCTCATCATCGCCGAGATCGATCGCCTCGATTCGCTGCTCAAGAGCCTCCTCGTTTTCCGCGCCCACGAAGCCGCCAAGGCCCGTCTGCAGCCGGTCGAGCCCATCCTCGCCCGCACCATCGCTCTCGTGAAGCCTCATGCCGAGGACAGCGGCGTAACCATCGCTCTCCAATCGCTGCCCGAATGCACGGCCTGGGTCGACGGCGATTACCTCCAGCAGGCCCTGATCAATCTTCTCCTCAACGCCATCGATGCCTCGGGCCCCCGTGGAACCGTCGAGATCACCGTCACCCGCACCCGCCACGCCCTCTCTCTCGGCATCGACGACAGCGGTCCCGGTCTAACGCCCGAACAGCAGGACCGCGCCTTCGAGGCCTTCTACACCACCAAGACCGGCGGCACCGGCCTCGGCCTCGCCGTAACCAAAGCCCTCCTGGAAAAAATGGGAGCCAGCATCCGCTCCGGCAACGGAGCGCGCGGAGCCCGCTTCGAGGTCCTCCTTCCCCTTGATCAGGCGGCGTGAACATGGAGCAGCCCGCGTGAAAACCAGAATCCTCATCATTGAAGACGAGCGAACCGCCCTCCACGCCCTCTCCCTGCTCCTCGAGGACGAAGGCTACGGCATTCTCAAGGCCGAACGCGGCGAGGACGGCTTGCGCCTCGCGCTCCAACAGGAACCCGATCTCATCCTCCTCGACATCCGCCTCCCCGACGTCGACGGCATCACCGTCCTTCAACGTTTGCGCGCCGGCTATTCCGACGCCGCCGTCATCGTCATGACCGCCGAAACCACCAGCGCCAACGCCATCCGCGCCACCCAGTACGGAGCCTTCGACTACGTTTCCAAACCCATCAATGATGAGCATCTCCTCCTGCTCATCCGCCGCGCCCTCGAATACCGCGCCCTCGAAAAAACCGTCCGTCAATTCCGCCAGACGCCCCCTAATCCCTCCATCCGCGGCATCATCGGCCATAGCCCCGCCATGCAGGAGGTCTACAAACTCATCGGCCGCGTCGCCAACAGCAACGCCACCGTTCTGATCACCGGCGAATCCGGCACTGGAAAGGAACTGGTCGCCAACGCCATCTACGAGTTCAGCAGCCGCTGTCACGGGCCGTTCGTCAAGGTGAATTGCGCCGCCATCCCCGAAAATCTGCTCGAGGCCGAACTCTTCGGCCATGAGAAGGGAGCCTTCACCAACGCCCTCTCCCGCCGCGTCGGCCGCTTCGAGCAGGCCACCGGAGGAACGCTCTTCCTCGACGAGATCGCCGACCTCGTCCCCAGCCTCCAACCCAAACTCCTCCGCGCCATTCAGGAACGCACCATCGAACGTCTCGGCGGCAACACCCCCATCTCCGTCGATGTCCGTCTCGTCGCCGCCACCGCCAGGGACCTCGCCGAATGCGTTGCCCGCGGCCAGTTCCGCGAAGACCTCTTCTACCGCCTCAACGTCGTCACCATCTCCCTCCCCGCCCTCCGCGACCGCCGCGAGGATATCCCCCTCCTCGTGCAGCGCTTCCTCGCCCGTTCCGAACGCCCCGTCGACATCCGCCCCGATGCCCTCGACCGCATCATGCGCCACTCCTGGCCCGGCAATGTCCGCGAACTCGAAAACACCATCACGCGCGCCATCGTCCTCGCCCCCGGCGGGCTCATCACTCCCGACTGCATCCAACTCTCCGGACGCGCCCCCTCCCGGCCCGAAGCGTCACCTCATCTCTCCCACCGCGAAGGCTTCTGGAACGTCATCCGCCGCGTCGAGGAGCGCCTCCTTCGCGATGCCCTCGAGGAAACCCGCGGCAACAAGGCGGAGGCCGCCCGCATCCTCGGCATTCAACGCAGGCTCCTCTACGAGAAGCTCAACGAATTCGGCATCGGCTGAAAACGCGCCCGGTCTCCTTCCGTCTCCTTAGGGTCAACAGGCATCGAGAGGATCATCCAACTCGCGCTGGAACCGGTGCAGCCGGTCGAGCAGTTCCTTCTTTACCGCTCCAAGCCGCCGGTCCCCGTCCAGATTGTGAATCTCCCACGGATCGGCCCGCATATCGAACAACTGCGTAACCCCCGCCTTGGGGTACACGATCAGTTTGTGCTCCCTGGTGCGCACCGCCCTCTGGTAGTCGAGATAGCGGCTGAAAACCGCATCGTGCACAGCCCCGCCCTTCCCCCGCAGGAGACGCACAAGGCTTGGAAACTCCAACGCCTTCGGCGCCGTTACCCCCGCCAGTTCGCACGCCGTGGCGTACAGGCTGTGCTGGTACACCAGTTCATCCACTCTTCTACCCGCGTCAATCCCCGGGCCGGCAAGGATCAGCGGTATGCGGATGCTGTGGTCGTACATGTTCTGCTTGCCCATCAATCCGTGCTGCCCCACCGCCAACCCGTGATCCGAAGTAAAGATGACGTACGTATTCGCCCTCTCTCCCGATTCATCGAGCGCGTCCAGTATGCGGCCGATCTGCGCGTCCATGTAAGTCGTGTGCGCGTAGTATTCCGACCGGTGCAGTTGCACCGCCTCCCTCGTCCGCGGAAACGGAGCCAGCTTTTCGTCCCGTATGAAGTGATCTCCCTCGTCGAAAGGATGCTCCGGCAGGTAATTGGGCGGAATTTCGATGCGGTTCCGCGGATAACGGTCCACGTACTCCCTCGGAGCCTGGCGCGGGTCGTGCGGCGAGTTGAACCCCACATACAGGAAGAACGGATTCGCCTGCTTCCGCCGGCCGCGCAGATATTCCGATGCGCGATCCGCCCAGATTTCGGCCGAATGCTTGATCTCTTCCCTCGCCCCGTTCTCCCACCTCGCCGTCCGCAGCCACTGCCCCTTGAGTGTCTTGTCCCATGGTGTCCACGTGTTGCCCGGACTCGGGCGGTTGTACGCCGCCGGACCCGATTCGAACATCCCCGGACTCACCGGCCCGAACGTCTGAAATGCCCGCTTCAGATTCGCCTCGCTCAAGTGCCACTTGCCCACGATGTGCGTGTCATAGCCGGCATCGCCCATCGTTCGCGGCCACAGAGCCGCCTGCTCCGCGAGGCGGTGCGCGCGAAAACAGGACAGGCCCGTGTTCAGCATCGTCCGGCTGGCGATACACACCGCGCCCGACCATGACCCCTGGTGAAAGGTGTGCGTGAACGTGCATCCTCTCTGCGCCAACCGGTCGAGATGGGGAGTGTGAATCTCGCGGTTGCCCATGCCGCGGATCCCGTTGTAGGTGAGATCGTCCGCGATCAGAAACAGGAAGTTAGGCTTGCCCCGCGCGGCCGCGAGCCCTCCGGCCGCGGTCTGTAGGAATTCCCGGCGTTGCATCATTCTCTACCTCAGAATAGAACCTTCATCCCCAACTGGATCTGCCGCGCCGTGCTCACCGTGGAACTGACCTGGCCGAACCTCGAGTTGGTGAAGTTGGTTTGCGGCGTCCCGAATGTCGGCTGGTTGAACGCATTGAACAGTTCCACGCGAAGTTGCAACTTCACCTGCTCCGTCAGGTTGTCCTGGCGAAACAGCGACAGATCGAAGTTCTGATAGCCATCCGTCCGCAGTTGGTCCCTTCCCGCCGTGCCGAAGTTGTATACGGCCGGAGATGCATAGGCCGACTTGTTGAACCAGGCTTCGGGAACCGGATTCGCCATGACCGCATTCCCCACCAGATTGGGACGCGTCGAGTTCGTCCCGATGTTCGCTACATCCAGCCCCATGGTTGGCGTATAGGGCTGGCCGCTGCGAATCAGCACAATCGCATTGAACTGCCAGTTGCCCAGAATTCTTGCCGCCGCGCCATCCGCCGCCCATCTCCGCCCTTTCCCGAACGGAAGATCATACACCACGGCGGCCGAAAAATTCTGCGGAATATCGTAGGCCGAAACCGACCGGTCATTGTTCGGAACATACGGATTCTGGAGCGAGAAGCCCTCCACTCCAAATTGCCCCGACGAGGCGATGTCGATCGACTTGCTCCACGTATACCCCACCAGATACGACAACCCTTTGCTGAACCGCTGCTCCAGTTTCACCTGCAGCGCATTGTAGTTGCCGCGCCCTATACTGCGGTCGTAGTTGCTCGCCGGAGCGTAGGTCCACAGCGCCCTCGGCTGCACCGCCCCGGGGCCGGGTGTCAGCGCCGTGTTGTAAAAACCGCCGATCGGCAGCCGCAGGCTGTTCGAGCCCACATACGCCGTCGACAGCGTCACGTTGTTCGCCAGTTGCTTCTGTATGTCCAGGTTCCATTGCAGTGAGTATGGATTCTGAAAATGCGGATCGAAAAAGAACGCCTGCGCCGTCGCCGGGCTCGCCGCCGGAATCCTTGGATCCGCCCCGCCGAACGGATCGTTGGCCAGCACGGAGACAATGGGCCGGTTGATGTTGACTCCCCGCAGCAGGTTCGTGTTCGGCCAGGCGCCGCTGGCGTTTTGCGCCTGTTGCGTCACCCCCGCCTGCAGGTCATAGAACACCCCGAAGGAACTCCTCACCACCAGCGTGGGCCGCAAACGGTACGCCAGCCCCACCCGCGGTCCGAACATCTTGTAATCGTCATCGCGCAGCTTGGGCTGTCCCGTGAAAACCACGTGCTGCTTCACATAGGCGTTCTGAGGATCCGGCAGACAGGGCGCCGGCTGGCTTCCGCTGCATGCCGGAGGCGCCGCGGCGCCCACAATGAATTGCCCGGACCCGAAATCCCACGTCGAGGGAAAGTTCAACCGGAACGACGAATTCCGCAGCAGGTCCCATCGCAGACCGAGATTCACCGTCAGCTTATCGGTCGCCTTCCAGGAATCCTCCGCGTAAAAGTTCCACAACTGCGTCTGATAGTCATACTTCCGGTCGCGGTATTCCCATGCGTCGATCGCCCCCAGCACGAACGAGGCGATATCGGAACCCGTGTTGCCGGGGTTGTTCAGGTCCGCCGTCTGGCTGGCGTTGAACGTCAGGTTGCCGTCATAAGTGTCATCGAAGAATGGAACCCAGAGAATCTGCCCGCCGAACTTCAGCGTATGGTTCCCATGCACGTGCGAGAGGTCGCCTCGCATCTGGTAGGCGGCCTGCGGGCCTAGGAAATCCACCCGGCTCCCCTGCGTCCCGAATGCGCTCGGCATGCCGATGCCGGGGGCGTTCAGCCCGTCCTTCCTGGGAAATCCGGCAAACAGTCCTTCGGCGAACATGTTTCTTGCGGTGAGAAAGGGCACATTGTTCTGCGTCAGCGAACTGTAACCGAACAATCCGTTAAGCAGTGTGTTCGCCCCAAAGACGTGGGTATAGCTGGCGCCGAAGTTCCTCGCCGGCGTCTCGATCCGGTTCAGTGTTCCTTGCAGTGTGCCTGCGCTCTCCTGGTTCTGCGTTCCCCATGTGAAGCGGCTCCACAGGAAATCCGAGGGCGTAAAATTGTGGTCCACGCGAATGCTGTACTGGTTCATCGGCGCGGTCTGCGAAGTCGTGTTCCTTCCGTTAAAGCTCGGATTCCCTGTGTCGATGGGCGCGGGAATGATCGTCTTCGCCCACTCGCTGGTTGACTTGTTGATCAGGGACGCGGGAATCGTATTGTTCGCGAACGGGTCGCGAAGATAGGAACCGGCCTTCGCCGGATCCGGCCGCGCCGAGAAAGGATTATAGATCGCGCGCTTCATGGCGCTGAAATCGCCCCCCAACTCAGCCGGGGTGGGCACGAGATATAACCGGGACGACGCATTCACCTGCCGGTAGCCTTCGTAGGTGAAGAAGAAGAACGTCTTGTCCTTGATCACCGGCCCGCCCACCGTGCCCCCGAACTGGTTCTGGCGCAGCGTGGGCTTCTTCGCCGCGAAGAACGCCCGCGCGTCGAGCGCGTCGTTGCGCAGGAACTCATAAAGGCTCCCGTGAAACTGATTCGTGCCGCTCTTGGTGGCGATGTTGACCACGCCCCCGGTCACGCCGCCGAACTCCGCCTGGTCGCTGTGCGACTGCACTTTGAATTGCGCCAACCCGTCCACGTTCGGCGCTACCGCGTACGTATTCATCCACGGAGCGTCATTGTAAACTCCATCGAGCGTGAACGTGTTGCTGCGGTTGCTCTGTCCGTTCACCGCCGGAAAGACGAACGTCCCCACTCTCTGCACCTGCGCTCCGCCGCTATTCTGGGCAACGCTCACGGGAGTCGCGCCGGGCGAAAGCGTCAGCAACTGCGTAAAATTTCGCGCGTTCAGTGGCAGGTCCACAATCTTCTCTTGCGTCACCACCGTACCCAGTTGCGCGTTCGACGCCTCCAGTTGCGTCGCCTCGGCCGACACCTCCACGCTCTGCGACACCGCCCCCAGCGTAAGGTGAAAGTCAAGAGTCGTGATCTGGTTGACATCCAGGTTGAACTCCTGGGAAACCGATTTCTGGAATCCCGATTGCGTTACCTCCACCCGGTACCGCCCCGGCACAAGATTCGAGATCACGTAATTGCCCGTCGTGGTCGACTGAACAGTCCTGGCGATCCGCGTCCCCGTGTTCACCGCGCTCACCGCCGCGTCCGGCACCGCCGCGCCCACCTGATCGTAAATGATCCCGTTGATCTGTGCGTTCTGGGTTTGGGCTGAAATGCCCCCCGCACCGAAAATCAGAAAGAACAGAGCTTTCCGCACTGGATACCCTCGCTTTCCCACAGCCTTCTCATCTGCGGCGAAGCCGCCGCCTTGCATGAGCATATTAAGGCAACTGCTCTTTACGGAGTAATGTGGTAAACTCGGTTCATCTGGTTTTAAACATGTGTCAAACGAGATTAAGTCTCGAAATAACAGAGAGTTAGAAGCGGATCACGAACAGGCGGAAACCCTTGCCCGCGACCCCCGCTGGCAACTCGTTCTTCGTATCTGCCAGAGCCGCACCTTCTCAAAAAGCGCCCGCCTCCGCGAACTGCTCCGCCACATCAGCATCAATCTCCTCCAGGGAAACTCCGCCGAAGTAACCGAGTTCGAAATCGGCCGCCGCGTCTTCGGCCGGCCCGAGGACTACGTTCCCTCCGAAGACGGTGTCGTACGAGGCGCCGCCCGGCAACTTCGTCTCAAGATCAGGGAATACTTCGAAACCGAGGGCCGGTCCGAAGTCTGGACCGTGGATATTCCCAAGGGAGGATATGTGCCTGTATTCTCCTGTACCGCCGGCCCGCCGCCGGATCATCCCGCCCCGGACCCGCCCGCGCCACTCCCGGAACAACCGGCAAGGCGGTCCGGTCCGTTCAAACGGCTCATGATTGCCGCCATTGCCCTCAATATTTCATTCCTCGGACTGAACCTTTGGTTATGGAATGGCCGAAAAGCTCTTCCCGTAACGCCCAGTCCGGAACCGACCCTCGCCGGCGCTTTGTTCAAGCACTCCAAACGGCCCGTGACCGTGGTGGTCTCCGATTTCTCGATGCCGCTTCTCAGGGGGTTGTTCCGTCCCCGGGACTACACCCTGAACGACTACGCAACCTGGAATTACTCCCCCCTTGCGCCTCTTCCAGGTCAATCCCCTCAACTCGCCTCCATCGCCAACGTCCTGCGCACCCACCGTATCACCCGCCTGGGTGATCTCAACATCGTCCTCGCCATCCAGCGCGCCACCGCTTCCACCGGAAGTATCGTGGTCCGCCACGCCCGCGACATCAGCGCCCGCGGCTTCATGGAAGGCGACGCCATCCTCCTCGGCAACGGCTACTCCACTCCCTGGGTAAGCCTTTTCGAGGACCATTTGAACTTCCCCCACGTCCGCACCGGCCGCGGAATCGGGTTCGCCAACCGCAACCCCCGCCCCGGCGAGCAGTCCGAATACCTCGTCCACAACGCCTCCGAAGAGCAGGGCCTCGGCTACGGACGTCTGGCGATGGTCCCCAATCTCAAAGGCAAGGGAGCCGTGCTCCTCATCAGCGGCCTCAACATGGTCACCATGGAAGCCGCTGGCGACATGGCCGTCAATCCCCAATTCGTCCCCGGCCTGCTCAAAGTCCTGGGTGTCCCGTCTCTCGATGATCTCCCCTACTTTGAACTGGTATTGGAGTCCGGAGCCGTCGATAACACACCGAAAGGAGCCCGAATCCTCGCCGCGCGCGTTCTGGGCCCTCGATCGCAATAGCACCACGCCACCTCTCGCATCCATCTGTAAAACAAACGTTTACATTCGCCAGCCCCTCCTCTTCCCCCTCCCTCCTTCCGATCTCTTCCCTGTGCACCGCCTCACGTTTCGTGCCAACTTCACCTGGGCACTCCTTGGCAACCTCGTCTCCGGCTTCGCCCAATGGAGCATCATTGTCCTGCTCGCCCGCCTTGGCGATCTCTCCATGGTCGGCCAGTACTCGCTCGGCCTGGCCATCGTCTCCCCCGTCATCATCCTGACCAGCCTCAATCTCCGCACCCTGCTGGTCACCGACCTCGGCGAGCGTTTCGAGTTCGGGCACTACCTCGGCATGCGCCTCCTCACCAGCGCCGCCGCGCTTTCCATCATCGCCGCGCTGATGTGGGCTGGAAACTACAACCGGGAAACGCGAATCGTCATTCTGTGCGTGGCGGCCGCGAAATGCCTGGACGCCATCAGTGATATCGTCTACGGCCACTTGCAGCGAAAAGAAGCCATGGACCGCGTGGCGCTCTCCCTCATGGCCAGAGGTGTCCTCTCGACAGCCGCGCTGGTTTCATCCCTTCTGGCCACGCGCTCTCTTCCTTGGGCCGCTTTCCTGGTTGCCTCCTCTTCCGCCGCCGTCCTGCTGCTGTTTGATCTGTGCCACCTCCCCCTCCCCCGGTTTCCTCGTTTCACGGGAATCTGGCCTCACCTGCGCGCCCTTGTCTGTCTGGCTGGGCCTCCCGGATTCATTCTCATGCTCGTCTCCCTCAACTCCGTGCTCCCCCGCTACTGGTTGGCGCACTTCAAATCGGAAGGTGAAGTCGGGCTCTTTTCGGCCTTGGCTTACCTCACCATCGGAGCCAACATCATGGTGGTAGCCCTCGGGCAGGCGTCGGGACCGGCCATGACCCGCGCCTGGGACCGCCGCGATCTGTTCGGGTTCTGCGCCCGGGCGGGGCGCCTTGCCCTGCTCGGAGCCCTGCTCGGATTGGCCGGCATTGCCGCCGCGATCTTCCACGGCCCTCGGATTGTGCGCCTGTTCTACGGCTCGCGCTACGCCGCCGACCCCGCTGCCCTTCTGTGGCTCATGATCGGCGGCGCGCTCGCCTATCTCGCCAGTTGCGCCGGATACACCCTCTCCTCGGCGCGCTGTTTTCGCACCCAACTCCCCATGCATCTCGCGGTGTCGGTGGCCATCTCCGCCGCCTGTTGGGAACTCGTTCCGAAGTACGGCGTCTGGGGCGCGGCCGTCGCCCAAGCCACGGGGAGCGCCGTCCAGTTGGCCATCAGCGTGGTTCTCGTGGCAAAACTCTGCTGGACCCTGGCGGGCGATTCCCCCCTACGCGCCTCCCTGATCCAGTTCAGCGCGAACCCCTTCTCCCGCCCTCAATAAGGCCGGGGCCTTATCGCGTCATTGCCGCATGCACGGCCACAAACCGTTCGTAGGCGGCGTCCCACGGCTCCTTATCCTTCGGCTCCAGCACCGTCACCGGAAAGGAAGCCGCCACCACGCCGCGAATCTCCTCGAGGTTCTTCACTAATCCCGCGCCCATCGCCTGCACCAGAATGTTCCCCGCCGCTGTCGCCTCGCTCGGGCCGGCAATCACCACGCGCCCCGTCGCGTCCGCCACAAACTGGTTCAGCAGCATGTTCCGCGATCCGCCGCCGACAATGTGAATCCGCTTCAAAGTTCGCCCCAACAGGCGCTCCAGACTCTCGAGCACCTGCCGGTAGCGCAGCGCGAGGCTCTCCAGTATGGCCCGGCAATACTCCCCGTGCCCCGCCGGCGGATCCTCGCCATGCTCTCTGCAATGCGCCGCGATCTTCGCCGGCATATCCCCCGGCGACAGGAACGCGTCGGGATGAATCACCGCCGTGAACGGCCGCGCCGCGAACGCCATTCGCGTCATCTGCGTGTAGTCGTAGTTCGCGCCCTCCTCCGCCCACGCCCGCCGGCACTCCTGCCACAGCCATAAGCCCGCAATGTTCTTCAGCAGACGGATGCGGCCCTCCACCCCTACCTCATTGGTGAAGTTCATTGCGAGCGAATGCTCGTTGATCACCGGTTCCATCGTTTCGACGCCCATCAAGGACCACGTCCCGGAACTGATATAGCACCAGTCCATGTCTCCCTGCGCCGGCGCCGCCGCCACCGCGCACGCCGTATCGTGTCCGGCGGCGGCGAAAACCGGGATATTGTGCTCGCCCGCCTCGTCCTTCAACGGACCAAGCAGCGCGCCCGGATTCACCACCGGCGGAAGAATCCGCGGGTTCAACCCCAGCCTCTCAAGCAACTCCACCGCGAAACACTTCCTCACCGGGTCATAGAACTGCGAAGTGGATGCGATCGTCAACTCGCACCTCTTGATGCCCGTCAGAAAGTAGTTGAACAGGTCCGGCATGAACAGCAGCGTTTCCGCCACATCGAGCGCCGGCGACTCCGCCTGGTGCATTCCATGCCACTGGAACAGCGAGTTGATCTGCATGAACTGCACTCCGGTCGCACTGAAGATCTCCTCCCGCGGCACGATCGCGAAGGTGCGCTCCATCTGCCCGTTGGTGCGGGCGTCGCGGTAGTGGCGCGGATTGTCCACCAGCGCCCCGTCGCGGCCGAGAAACGCGATGTCCACTCCCCACGTGTCCACTCCGACGCCGGAAAGCGCCACTTTGCGCTCGCGCGCCGCCGCCTGCAGTCCCTGGCGTATCTCGTGAAACAGCCGCAGCGTGTCCCAGTACAGTCCCGTCGGCAGGCGCACCGGCTGATTCGGAAACCGGTGCAGTTCCTCGAGCCCGAGTTTGCCGTCCGCCAGTGTGCCCAGCATCGCGCGCCCGCTTTCGGCGCCCAGATCAAACCCGAGGAAATGCTTCATGGCGCAACCTGGATAATCACCTTCCCCACATTGTCCGCGTAATTCGCCAACAGCTCGAAACCGCGCGCCGTCTGCTCGAAGGGAACCGTATGCGTTACCAGCGCATCGCTGATACGGCCCGCCGCCAGCAGCCGCGCCGCCTCCGCGCCCTTATGGTTCGAGCGTTTCAGCGTGTGGATCAGCAACTCCTTGTTCATCGCCGTGTGTATGTCGAAGGGAAGATCGCTGCCCACCGGTATGGCGATCAGCATGTATCTTCCGCTCAGCCGCGCGATGCGAATGCCCATATTCACCGTCTCGAGGGCGCCCGCCGCATCCAGCACCAGGTCCACCCCGCGGCCCCGCGTTTCGTCCATCACCACCTGCTCCATCTCGCCCACCGGCGCCGCGACATCGGCGCCCATCTTTCGCGCCAGTTCCAACCGGTGCGGCAGCTTGTCGCAGATGTACACGCGCGCCGCGCCCGCCTGCTTCGCCATCGAGGCGCACAGCATTCCGATTGGTCCCGCGCCCATCACCGCTACCGTGTCCCCAAGATGCACCGGCACGAGTTCCATCACGTGCACGATCACCGCCACCGGTTCAATCAAAGCCGCCTGTGACCAGTTCAGGCTCTCCGGCACCGGATCCGCGTTGTGCTCGGGCACCACCGCGTATTCGCGAAACAGCCCGGGAGCCTGCGGGCTGCCCAGAAACACGCAGTGGATGCAGTTATTATGCTGCCCGCGAAGACAGAACTCGCAGTGGCCGCAGGTCAGCGACGGTTCGATCGACACGCGGTCGCCCACCTTGCGGCTGTGAACCCCTTTGCCGGTAGCGATGATCTCACCCGCCGGCTCGTGTCCCAGCACCTGCGGGTATCCCGCTTTCGTATGCCCGATCCCGCCTTCGAGATACCAGTGCATATCCGATCCGCAGATGCCGACCCTCTTCAACTTCACCAGCACTTCCCCGGGACCGGGATCAGGCGGGTCCGGAAGTCTGTACTCTTCCAATGTTCGTTGGGCTACCAGCGCTATCGATCGCATGAGTAACTTAGTGTATCGCGCGCGGGTCCTTTCCGGCCGGTGCTATATCCGGTGCTATACAAGGAGTAGAAACCATCGTGCTGACCGGACCCCGCCCTCCCTCGCGCCGCGCCTTCCTGTTCCTGTGGCCTCTCCGCCTCCGGAACCGCGTGAAACTCGCCGGCATCGAGTTCGAAGTCCTCCGCAAAGGGACTTCCAAGCGCCGCTACCTGCTGATCCACGGCGACGAGGAGACCGCGCGCCAGGTGCTGCGCCGCCACATGAAATCGAACGCCGGAATCGCCCACCTCGTAACTGGCCACAAACGGGAAGTCGCGCTGCGTGGCGGCCTGCTCGACCCCAACCGCATGTTTTCACGCGAGGGAGCGGACCGTAATCTCAAGCTGCTCAACCCGGATTGGACTCCCGCCCGGATCAACGCCAGCCTCGACGCGCTCGATCGCGGCCGCGGGAAGCTCATCAGCGCCCTCACCCCTCCGCCAGGCGGTCTCCTCGTCGCGGTCCATAACAATAGCCATGGCTACTCTGTTGAAACCGAAATCCCCATCAGCGACCAGGTTTCGCTCCGCGACGCCGCCAACCCGCATGAATTCTTCCTCGCCACGGATCCGTCCGATTTCCGGATCCTCGCCCGCTCCCCCTACAACGCCGTCCTCCAGAACAAAGCGCCGCGAGAGGACGACGGTTCGCTCAGCCGTCTCATGGCCAAACGCGGCGCGCGTTATGCGAACCTCGAAGTAGCGCTGGGAAAATTGGATAAGCAGATTGAGATGCTCGATTGGCTGGAAAGGAATCTGCCATGAAGCGAAGACTGTTCCTCGGAACCGCCGTGACCGGCCCGCTGTTTGCGCGCCTCCTCGAACAAGGCGAACGCGACCGCGCCGTCAGCTACCTGCACGTCACGCGCAAGATGTTCCTCGACTCCGTGGCGGACGTCTCCCCCGCCCAATGGGAGTGGAAGCCGGCCCCCGATGTATGGTCCATCGCGCAAGTCGCCGAACACATCGCCCTCAGCGAGAATGCCCTTTTCGGCAAGGTCCGCAAGACGGTATCCGAACCGCCGGCCGGTCCCGCCCAACTCGCCGAAACCAGGGGTAAGGACGATGCGATCAGGAAGGCCGCGGTTGATCGCGGCCGGAAGTTCCAGGCGCCGGAAAACCTCCGGCCCACCAGCCGCTGGAAGAGCAAAGCCGAACTCGTCAGCCATTTCAAGGACAGCCGCGACCGCACCATCGAGTACGTCCGGACCACTACTGATGATCTGCGCTCCCATGCCGCGCCGCACCGCGCCTTCGGGGAACTCGACGCCTACCAGTGGATCCTGTACATATCCGGGCACTCCGAACGCCACATCCTCCAACTGAACGAAGTCAAGACGAAACCCGGCTACCCCCGCGCCTGACCGTCGGGGATCTTCTTCCTCCCCCGTTACCGCAATGTGACGGCGGCCTCGTTGCTCGCTGCCCCATCCACTATGATCCGTAGCTTCACCACACCCCGTGGGGCGCCCTCCGGCACTTCCGCATTGATCTGATACAACCCCGGCACACCGGGCGCCTGTCCGCTGAACGTCACGCGCGCCTCCACTCCACCCACCGTGATCACCGGTTTCCGCACCGTCTCATACAAACCCGTCGCGGCCGAAAACTCAA
Source organism: Bryobacteraceae bacterium (assembly GCA_019187195.1). Taxonomy (GTDB): domain Bacteria; phylum Acidobacteriota; class Terriglobia; order Bryobacterales; family Bryobacteraceae; genus CADEFT01. Next base: position 6,024 of record JABAQT010000005.1, on the reverse strand, counting down.
CCGGTCCCAGGCCTGTCCCGTAGATCTCCAGGTACTCCCCCACCGCCGCCGGCCGCTCGGACGTGAGCAATCCCGTTCCCGCCACCCGCACCGCGGCTTCCCCCGTCGCCTGATTGAAGAACAACCCGGGAGAGTTCGCAACCACCGGCACCCGCACCGCCGGCGACGTCCCCAGCGGCGTCGTGACCACCACCTCCGCCGCATCCCCCGCAATCGAGGGCGGGACCAGAAAGTTGATCTGCCCGTCGCTCACATAGTAGAGCCCGGCAGCCTCCCCGTTGACCGTCACCTGCACTCCCGCCAGTTTCACGGGCCAGGGCGTCGCCTTCGCCTCGGCGCTCAGGCCTCCTCCCAGGCTCCCTCCGAATATCACCGCCAATCCTCCCGGCGTAATGCCCGGCGCGTACGATGCCGCATTCAGGACATACGAACTCTGGAAGCCCGGACGGCTGAGCGCCGTCGCGGTCACCGTGCTACTCGTGCCCTCGAGCGTCGCCCGCATCGCCAGCACATCGGCTGTTCCCGGAGTCCACCGGAAGCGCGCCACGCCGTCCACATCCGTAACCGCGCTCGCGGGCGTCACGCTGCCCGCCCCCGCCGCCGCGCGAATCGTCAACCCGGGATAGGGAATCAGGTTCCTGTCGGTGGCCCGCACCGCGATCTGGTCCGGCAGCGCAACCCCGGGCGCGGCCACCACCTGTTTGTCGCCGCCCACAATGGCCAGTTCCACATCCGTCAACGCGCCGCTCACCTGCACACGCGCATGACCGGTCAGATAGCGCGAGTCAGACGGCTCGGCCGTGATCTCCTCCACTCCCGGCCGCACGCCTCTTATGGAGAACGCCGCCTCCAGCGCCCCCGAGGGAATCGTCACGCTCTCCGGCATGGATGCGGACCCCGTCCCGGTCCTCAGCATCACTGTCAGGTTACCCGCCGCCGGCCGGTCCAATGAGATTCGCGCACTCAGAGTCCCGCCCACCACCATGCCCGCCGCCGGCCATACCGACAGTTGCAGGTTCTTTCTCAGCCCCGTCTCGATCGCCGCCAGGTTGGACGCGCTCTTCTCGTAAAACCCTTCGAAGCCGGCGCGCAACTGGTCAATCTGCGCCAGGTCCTCCGCTGATGGTTCGGAGCCCGCCGGCACTATCAGAATCACCGCCATCCGGAACCGCCGCTGCGCCACCGTCGAATCCGGAGACCGCCGCCCCTCGGCCGCTATAATGTCGTCCACCGTGATGTTCCACCGCTCCCCGTTGAAGCTCGTCCCCTTCCGCGGCGGATCCTCGTTGGCGATCCCCGACCCTTTCACCAGAAACACCGGAGACACCTGCTCGGGAGGCCGGAACCCCATCAGGTATTGATCGAGCGGCGAATACTGCTCCACCGTGGCAACCGTCGTGTAACGCGGCGTCGTGTTCTCGCCGTTGTCCTGTATGCGGTTGCCCTCGAGAAAGGACGCCTCCGAGTTGAAGTTGAAACTCCAGTGCGCCAAACCCGCGCCCAGCATGGGCCGCGCGTTCGCGTCCGCCGGGTCCCGGATGCTCGCCAGAGCCAGAAACAGATGTCCGGTTTCATGCGCCAGGATCGTCAGCGGCGTGTCCCCCGTCGAACCCCGCAACGTCACCGGAGCATTCATGTCCCGCGGATAGTTCGACAGCGGCCCCATATTCAGAAAAGCCTGCAGCCGGCGCGCCGATCCGTAAGTCGCGCCTACATCCACCACCGTGTCCCCAAACCCCGCCCGGTTCGTGCTGCGCACCGTCAGTTCCGTCGCCAGCGCGAACGGGCGCGCCGCGACTCCCACCGTGTTGTATACCGCCAGGTAGTCGTAGGCATCCTCGTGCGTCTGAAAAAATCGCTGTGCCAGCAACACGGAATCGAGCGCATCCGTCACCGTAAACCGCTCCGCCACCGCCGCCGGAAACAACGCCGCGCTCCCCTGGCTGAAACTCACCAGTTCCGTTACACCCGCGGCCCTTCCCGGCGAAATCCCGACTACTGCTTCCCGCGCCGCTCCCGCATTCGGGTAGGCGTATTCGAAATGTCCGTCCGGATACAACCGCAACTGAAACGTCAATGGCGAACGCGAGCCGAACTCCGGTATCTCGAGCCACGTCACCACCACCCGCGCCGGCTCCATCAGCACGCTGACGCCCTTGAGCGAGTGCGTCGGATCGAGATCATCAAACAGCGGCGCGATACGCGGCGGTCCTCCGGCAAGCAGCCCCACGGTCTTCGTTGCCGGATTCGCGTCTCCCTCGGTGAATGTCACGTTGCCGTCCGAATTCACCCATATCTCCGAATACCGCTTTCCGAAAAACGGAAACGCGAACGGAATCCCGACCCGCTGTGTGCCGTCATCGCCGAGTCCGCTCAGCAGGGAACCATTCGCAGCCGCCCCCTCGTCATATCTCGACACCGTGGTCTCGAAGCGGTATTGCGTGAACTCGCCCGATGGCGTAAACGTAATACCCTTCGAGGCAAGATTGAACGGATTGCGCCGCGCGATGACTCCCCCCGAATCGTACATCACCGCGATATCGCCGATATCCTTTCCCACCGGTCCGGCCGCGGCGCGCAAACCCATCCGCGCGCGCATCGACATCGACCGGTTGTGGAGGAAAATCTCTTCTTTCACGTTTCCGCGCTCGGTACCGCACACCGACACCGGTTGGCGCGCTACGAGTGGAGTCCACAACAGGACCGCGGAGACGCAGGCGAGCACACTTCTCGACCGCATGAAACTCCTTGCCTACATTGTAAGATAGGATTCCGGAGCCTCCATTTCCATGCCATTCTGCACTTCCTGCGGCAATCAGATCGCCGATTCCTCCCGTTTCTGCCCCAATTGCGGCAATTCCATTGGTCCCGGCGCGGCCGCGCCGCCCCTGTTCCCTCCCGCCCATGCGGCCGTCGCCGAGCCACTCGAGTACACCATTCACGGGGACAACCTCCAGGTGGCGCGCCTCAAACTCCAGGCCGGCCAGGAGGTCTACGCCGAAGCCGGCAAAATGGTCTACAAGACCGCCAACATCAGTTGGGAAACGCGCATGGCCGGACAGTCCATCGGCGACAAGATCTGGGGAGCGGTGAAACGCAAACTGATGGGCGAATCCCTGTTCATGACCTACTTCCGCGCCTCGAGCCCCGGCGAAGTCGGCTTCGCGGGCAACTACCCCGGACGCATCCAGGCCTTCTCTCTCGCCGCCGGACAGTCCTGGCTCGTGCAGCGCGATGCCTTCCTCGCCGCTCAAACCGCCGTCACGCTCAACATTGCTCTCGTCAAGAAGCTCGGAGCGGGCCTCTTTGGTGGTGAAGGCTTCATCCTCGAGAAACTCACCGGCCCCGGCACTGTTTTCATCCACGCCGGCGGCGATCACATCGAGTTCGCTCTCGCCCCCGGCGAGAGCATCCAGGTCGACACCGGCTGCATCGTCGCCTTCGAAGAAAGCGTCCACTACGATATTCAGTTCGCCGGCTCCATCAAGACCGCTGTCTTCGGCGGCGAGGGCATCTTCCTCACCACCCTCACCGGTCCGGGAAAAGTGATCGTGCAGAGCATGACCCTTGAAAAACTGCGCCGCGAACTCGCCCCCGCGCGCGGCGGCGGCGATGAACGCAGCCCGCTCGGAGCCCTGGGCGGTATCCTCTCGAGTGAGGATTAAACCCCATGCGCCGTGAACTGCTGCTCCCGGTCGCCATCGGCATCGTCATCGTCGCCCTCGCCGCCGCCGTTGTCCTCAGGATCAACCTCGGCTCCCACATGGTCCTCGACGGCAGTTTCCAATCCGTCCGCACCGTCGCCATCGACGGCGCATCCGCCATGGCCGTCGATTTCCGGCTCTCCAATCCCGCCAGTTATCCCTTCGTCGTTCGCACTGTCAGCCTCATTGCTGAAATCGGCGGCAAGCCCGTCGAGGGAGCCGTCGCCGCCGATGTGGATGCCAAACAACTCATCGACTATTACCCCGCCATCGGTCCCAAGTACAACGACACCCTCCGTGCCAAGGATCGCATCAACCCCGGCCAGACCATGGACCGTATGCTGGCTGCCCGCTTCGAAGTCCCCGAAGCGAAACTCCAGGCGCGCACCCGGCTCACCCTGCGCATCGAGGAGGTGGACGGCCAGGTCACCGAAATCGTTGAGAAGAAGCGCTGAGGGATTGACACGAGTCCGCAAAACCTCGTATCCCTATCGAAGTAGTAGAATTGTACAGGGAATGAACATCTCCGTCAAAGCGGATTACGCACTCCAGGCGATTCTCGACCTCTCCATGCAGCCCGCGGGCGAACCCGTTCGCATCGCCGACATCGCTCGCCGCCAGAAGATTCCCCAGAAGTTCCTCGAACTCATTCTGGCCGCTCTCAAACAGGGCGGATTCGTCGAATCGCGGCGGGGAGCCGAAGGAGGCTATCTGCTTGCCCGTCCCGCCAGTTCCATCATGGTGGGCGAGGTCATCCGCTACATTGACGGAGCCCGTAGCCGCGCCGCCGCCACCCGGCGTAAAGCAGATACCCCTTTTGCCGACATGTGGCGTCGCGTCGAGGATTCCGTCTCCTGCGTCATCGACCAGACCAGCTTCGGCGATCTCGGCCGGTCCTGGGAGGAAAAGCAATCAAAATACGTCCCGAATTGGGAAATCTAGGAGAATGCCGTGTTCTTTAACGACAATTCATTCAGCATCGGTAGGACCCCGCTCGTCAAGCTGAACCGTGTCACCGATGGGGCTTCCGCTACCGTGCTCGCCAAGGTGGAGGGCCGCAACCCCGCCTACTCGGTCAAGTGCCGCATTGGCTCGTCCATGGTCTGGGACGCCGAAAAGCGCGGCGTCCTCAAACCCGGCAAGGAGATCATCGAGCCGACCAGCGGAAACACAGGCATTGCCCTGGCCTTTGTCGGAGCCGCCCGCGGCTACCCGGTCACTCTCACCATGCCCGAAACCATGTCCCTCGAACGCCGCAAGGTGGTCAAGGCTTTCGGAGCGAAACTGGTGCTGACTCCCGGTTCCGAGGGGACAAAGGGCGCGGTCGCCAGAGCCGAGCAGATCGCCGCCTCCGATCCCAACCGCTACGTCCTCCTCCAGCAGTTCAAGAATCCCGCCAACCCTGATATCCACGCCAAGACCACGGGCGTCGAGATCTGGGAAGACACCCAGGGAGCCATTGACGTGCTCGTCTCCGGCATCGGCACCGGCGGCACCATCACCGGTGTTTCCCGCTATATCAAGAACGAGAAGGGCAAGAAGATCCTTTCCGTCGCCGTCGAACCGGTCCGCAGTCCCGTCATCACCCAGACCCTCCGCGGCGAACCCTTGAAGCCCGGTCCCCACAAGATCCAGGGCCTCGGAGCCGGCTTCGTGCCGGATAACCTCGACCTCTCGATCGTGGATCAGGTCGAGCAGGTCACCGACGAGGAATCGATCGAAATGGCCCGCCGCCTCGCCCGCGAGGAGGGCCTTCTCAGCGGAATCTCCTGCGGAGCCGCCACCGCCGCCGCTGTCCGCCTCGCCAAGCAACCCGAGTTCAACGGCAAGACCATCGTGGTCATCCTTCCCGATGCCGGCGAGCGCTATCTCAGTTCGCCGCTCTTTGAAGGAATGTTCAACGACTAGGCTCCGCCTTCGCCGCGAGCATCTTCGCGGCTACCGCTCCGGCGGCCAGATACCCCACCCACCCCGTGAACATATACGGCAGGGTGTAGGCCGCCGGAAAGCCATACCAGTTCCAATAGGAAAGGTTCGTTCCCGCCATCGCCATCAGCCCCGCCACCGCGTAGAACCCCAACACCCCAACCCTGCTTCTCAACCGCGTCAGCGAGAGCAGGTACACGGCCGCAAGCGATTGCAGCAGATCGATGAGAAATTCCACCGCCAGCAGCCGCCCGAAATGGAAATCCCGCTTGGGAAAATAGATCAGCAGTCCGGAGGGTCCCGCCGCCAACTTCCGCTCGTTTTCCTCCATGCTCGCCGATGCTTCCATCCGCGGATACAGGTACATGCCCCGCGTCTTGAGCGTTGTTTGCAG
>JABAQT010000086.1 GCA_019187195.1 Bryobacteraceae bacterium | reverse complement strand
TGATGCGTCCGCCGGCGCCGGTGCCGCGAACCTGCGTGAGGTCGATGTTGTACTCGCGGGCCATGCGCCGTACGAGTGGTGAGAGCGGGCCCTGCGGTTCCTCGGCGGCTGCCGGGGCTGGAGGAGGCGGAGGCGGAGGCGGAGCAGGTGCCGGCTTCGGCGGCGCGGCCGGGGCTTTCACAGGCTCGGCGGGCGCGGGCGCCGCGGGCCGTGGAGCGGGAGCAGCCGCGCCGGCAGATTCGCCGATGCGCGCGACCACGGTATTGATGGAAACGGTGGCTCCCTCTTCCACCAGCACCTCCGACAGCACGCCGCTGGCCGGAGCGGGGATTTCGCTGTCCACTTTGTCGGTGGATATTTCAAACAGCGGCTCGTCGCGTTCGACGCGATCGCCCACCTTCTTCAGCCACTTTGTCAGTGTGCCTTCGACAATGCTCTCGCCCATTTGGGGCATTACGACGTCAGTCATGCAAGGATCTCCACGGGAATTCGATTCACAAGACTCCCATCACCGGGACGGGCGTCCGGGGGAACCGGCGCGCCGTAGTCAAAGACGCGACGGAAATGTTCCGCCATGCGCGCGATGACCTCGCCGCGGGCGGCACTCACTCCTGACTCCTTCATTGAAGTTACGGGCCGTGCAAGCCCGCAAGGGATAATGTAGCGAAAATAGCCGAGGGCGGTGTCGACGTTCAGCGCCAGGCCGTGGGAAGTGACCCAGCGGCTGAGATGGACTCCAATGGCGCAGATCTTGGCTTCCCCCACCCAGACTCCGGTGCAGCCGCTCACACGCCCGCCGGCGATGCCGAAATCACCAAGCGTGCCGATGACCACCTGCTCGAGGCCGCGAACATACGCTCCCACATCGCGTTTCCATTCGCGCAGATCGAGGATGGGATAAGCCACCACCTGGCCGGGGCCGTGATAGGTGACGTCGCCCCCGCGATCCGTATGGTGAAACTCGATTCCTGCCCGGGCGAGGATTTCCGGCGCGGCGAGCAGGTTTTCCGCGTGCCCGTTCCGCCCCATGGTGATCACGTGCGGGTGTTCCACAAAGAGGACCTGGTCGATGGATTGGCCCTGCTTGCGCGCTTCCACAAGCTCCCGCTGCAAGGCGTAGGCTTCAGAGAAGCTCATCCGGCCCAGGTCGCGGAAGCGGCACTTACGCATTGATGGCGAGTCCGTATACGGAATTGAATGCCTCGCCCACGGCTTCGTAAAGGGTGGGGTGGGCATGGATGGTGTTGCGCATCGTCTCCACCGTGGCTTCGGCTTCCATTGCGGCCACGGCTTCAGCGATCAGTTCGTAGGCGTGATAACCGATGATGTGGACGCCGAGGATCTCCCCGAACTTCTCATCCGACACCACTTTCACGAACCCGTCATGCAGGCCCACGATGGAGGCTTTACTGTTGCCGGTGAAGGGGAACTTGCCTACCTTCACCTTGTAGCCCTGCGCCCTGGCCTGCGTTTCGGTGAGGCCCACGCTGCCGATGCCAGGCTCGGTGAAGGTGGCTCCGGGAATGCGGTTGCGATTGATGGGGACGGCCGGTTTGCCGGCGATATGGGCGACGGCGATCATTCCTTCCATGGTGGCGACGTGCGCCAGTTGCGGAGTGCCGGCGACGATGTCGCCGATGGCGTAGACACCGGGTTCGGAAGTCTGCTGCATGCCGTTGACGGTGACGAAACCGCGGTCGAGAGCCACCCTGGTGTTCTCGAGCCCCAGTTTATCGGTGTTCGGCTTACGGCCCACGGCGACGAGGAGTTTTTCGGCTTCCATGACTTCTGTCTTGCCGTTGGCGAGAGTCACGGTAAGTTTCACGCCGCCCGCCGTCTTCTCGATGCCGCCGGCTTTGGCCCCGGTCTCGCAGCGGATACCGGTTTTCCTGAAATAGCGCTCGAGTTCTTTCGAGACGTCTTCATCCTCGACGGGAACCAGGCGGGGCAGCATTTCGAGCACGGTTACCTTTGTTCCAAAGCGGTGGAAGATGGAGGCGAACTCGACACCGACGGCACCCGCTCCGATGACGATCAGGGATTTCGGCACGGCGCGCAGGTTGAGGATTTCGATATTCGTCAGGATGGTGTTATCCGGAGCGAGGCCGGGCAACATGCGGGCTTCCGAGCCGGTGGCGAGAATGATGTTCCTGGCCTCGACCACCTGCTTTCCCTTGTCTCCGCTGATTTCCACCTTCCCGTTTCCGAGCAGCCTGGCATAACCTTTGAGGATGTCGGCTTTCTGGCGCTTGACGAGGAATTCCACGCCTTTGGCATGCTTGTCGACGATCTTCTGTTTGCGGTCGGCCACCTTGGGGTAGTCCAGGCGCGGGTTATCGCACAGCATACCCTCATCGGCGCCGTGCAGAAAATGCGACCAGACTTCAGCGGCATGCAGCAGCGCCTTGGTGGGGACGCATCCAACCAGAAGGCAGCAGCCTCCCAATTTCGGATCTTTTTCCACCAAGGCAGTCTTGAGGCCATATTGGCCCGCGCGGACGGCGGCCGAGTAGCCGCCGGGACCGCTCCCAATCACCAAAACGTCGTAGGACACTAACCCATCTTAACATCGCGTGGAAGGGCATAAAACACAAAGGCCCCGGCATGTTTACCGGGGCCTTGCCTTGAACACCGGAGGGGCGTCTATCCGCCGGACGGCCTGGCCGAGCCGATCTCGTCCCCCGACACGACAATCTCGACGCGGCGGTTTTGCTTGCGCCCCGCCGCGGTGTCGTTCGTCGCGACCGGCTGGGTCTTTCCGAATCCCTGGGCAGTCACCTGCTCCGGTTTCAAACCCTGGCTGAGAAGAAACTCGCGGACGGCGCCGGCGCGGTCTTCGGACAGTTTCTGGTTGTAGCTGTCGCTTCCGATGGAATCGGTATGTCCTTCGACGGCGAGGCGCAGGCTGGGGTGGGCTAGGACAATGCCCGCCACGCGCGCCAGCCTCTCTCTTGCGTCCTGTTTCAGGGTGTACTTGCCGAAGTCGAACAGGACGTCGGACATGTTCACGATGAGGCCGCGCGCCGAGTCCCGGGTTTCGAGCACCATGTTCAATTGGTCGCGCAGCCTCTGACGAAGGTCGGCTTTCTCCTGTTCGGCTTTCGCCCGCAGGCGGTCGGATTCGAGCGCGGCCTGCTTGGCCTTGTCGGCTTCGATGGCCAGTTGGCGCTGTTGTTCGACCGCGGCTGCCTTGGCGGCTTCGGCCTGAAGGCGCGCCGCTTCCGCCTGCTGCCGGGCGGCCTCGGCTTCGAGGCGGGCCTTCTCGGCATCGGCGCGCGCGCGATCGGCGGCGGCGCGTTCGTCGGCCGCGCGGCGGGCCGCGAGATCGGCTTCGGCTTTCGCCTTCTCAGCGGCGGCGCGCTCCATTTCGGCCTGCTGCCTGCGGCGGGCTTCGGCTTCCGCCTCCGCCTTTGCCTTGGCTTCGCGGTCGGCCGCCGCCTTGCGCTCGGCGGCCAGGCGCTCCTCGTCCTGGCGCTTCAGGGAGATGACGCGCGCGTCTTCCGAGCGTTGCACGGCTTCACGGCTCATCATGCTGACCGGCTTGTTGCCGGCGCGGCGGTCATGGTAATCCTGCGCCTGCTCGAGAGCTTTGACGGCCTTTTCGTAGGTGCCGGCGGCGTACTTCTCCGCTCCGTAGAGTTTGGCAATGCGCACCGCGTTCCGTGCTTCGATCAACTCGATGGGAATCTTCGAACTCCAAGTGGGGGGCTGCGCGGAGCCGGTTCCCGCATACTGGCCGCGCTGCAGCAGTTCGTACTTGGCATCGACGATTTCCCACTTGCCGAGCGTATCTGGGCGGAGTTCGTTCTCCATCACGATCACGTCGCTTGGCTGCGTCACGGCGTAGTAGGGCTCGGCCGTCACAATCAGCCCGAACACCTGCAATTCCGTCGTGACGCTGATCTTGCTCTTGGTTCCGTTGAGCAGAATCTCTCCCAGGTTCTGCGGCCGGCCCTCGGGTGTGATGGCCCAGAGGACATAGGTGAGATACTCGGGGCCCAGTGTGTAGGCGGGCGCAAGATTCTGAAAATTGGCGTCGATTTCGATGCGTCCCTGTTTGCTATCCACCTTTGCCTTGCCGGCCGCCTTTGGAGCCACGGCGGTTCCGCGAAAATCGATCATCGTGGACCCGCTGCGATGGCGGTAGTTGAGCGCCTTGGTGGATTTTGCGACGACGTTGACTTTGATGGTGGTGACAGGCTCGAGTTGCTGCGCCGGAAGCCCGGCGGCGAGCAAACAGACAAGCAGCCCTGTTTTATTGTGTATACCGATCGCTTTGTGCATACCGATCGCTCCCTCCGTTCGGAAATGGGCAAACCAGGTTCCAAACCCGGAACTATTGACAGAACAACAGGGTGATGGCGGGCGTTAGTACCGGGGGAACGGCATTTTCGCCCCATGCATACGGTAAATCCTACACGTTTCGGAGCGGCCCTTATTTCCCTCTAGGATAGCATCCCAACACTTTCAGGAAGTCGGCCAGTTCCTCGAGATGGCCAAGCGCCTTGCGCATCCTGGTGTCCCGGGTGTCGGCTAGGACATCGACATAGAAGAGATACTCCCAGGGTTTGCCGCGCAGCGGGCGCGATTCAATCTTCGTGAGGCTCAGGTCGCGCAGGGCAAACGCGCTGAGCGCCCGGAACAAAGCGCCGGGGGCATTACGGGTGGTGAACACGAGTGAAGTCTTGCGCTCTCCCTCGGCGGGGGCCACGACCGTGTCTCCCCGGCGGCGGAGGAGGAAGAAGCGAGTAAAATTCCGGCGGTCATCCTCGATGGAGCGTTTGAGGATCTTTCCTCCGTAGATTTCGGCGGCCATGGCGGAGGCGATCGCGGCGGCGTCGGTCAGCTTTTCCTCCATCATCATCTTCACGCTGCCGGCAGTGTCATAGAACGGACACTTCTCGAGCCGCGGGTTGGCGGCGAAGAACTCGAGGCACTGGTTCAAGGCGACGGGATGGGAGTAGACGCGGCGGACCTGTCTCCAGTTCACTCCGGGGCAGGCGATGAGGTTGTGAACGATCCGTACGCTGGTTTCTCCCTGAATTTGCAGATCGAAGTTCAATAAGTGGTCGTAATTTTCATGGATGGAGCCGTGCAGTGTGTTCTCGATGGGGATCACGGCGGCGGCGGCCGTTCCCTCGCTGAGGCTGCGAAACACCTGTTCAAACCGTTCGCAGGGCAGGGGGACGGCGGCGTCTCCGAGAAGCTGCTTCACGGCCATCTGGCTGAAGGCTCCGAGTTCGCCTTGAAAGGCGGTGCGAATCCGCTTCATTCCTGTCTTCCTCCACTCCATCTTGGGGCGTCGCCTTCAGGCAATCCGAGCAGGTCGAGCACGCGGGCGACGCTGAAATCGACGATGTCCTCGACGGATTTGGGCAGATGGTAAAAGGCGGGCACCGGAGGAGCGATGATCGCGCCCATTTCGGCGAGACTGGTCATGGCGCGAAGATGTCCGAGGTGGAGGGGAGTTTCGCGCACCAGAAGGATGAGGCGGCGGCGTTCCTTGAGGGCGACGTCGGCGGCGCGCACGAGGAGGTTGGAGCTGATTCCGTGAGCAATGGACGCCATGCTGTGAATCGAACACGGCGCCACGACCATGGCGTCGGTGAGAAAGGAACCGCTCGCCAGCCGGCAGCCGACATCCTCGAGCGGATAGCTATGGTGCGCCAGGTCCCTGATTTCCGCGCCTTTCTTTCCAGTCTCGAGCCAGGCCGTGCGCTCGCCGGAGCGTGTCAGAATGAGGTGAGTCTCGACATTGTCGCGTTTTCTTAGCTTCTCGAGCAGGCGGATTCCATAGATGGCGCCGCTTGCGCCGGAGATCCCGATCACGATTCTCAAAATTGGCCTCCAACTGTAAATTTTGTTCCGAATTCAGAACAAACCTCTGCGATAATGCTTGCTCTTCCGGCTCCCGATCGCTATAATCCCTACGGAAACATAAGCCTACGGGAGTTTCCAGCGGAGACTCCCATTGGCTGAGAATCATAGCATGGAGGAAGCCGGACAGAAACTGAAGCGCGTTCGCGAACGGCTAAACCTGCGCTACCGCGATGTCGAGGAAGCGAGCGTGAGGATTGCCGAGCGCCACCAGAACGACGAATTCATTCTCGGGCTGAGCCGCCTGGCCGACATCGAGAACAAGGGGACGGTTCCGACTCTCTACCGTCTGTACTCGTTGTGCGCGATCTACCGGCTCGACCCCTATGAAGTGATGGGGTGGTACAAGGTGGATGTCTCGCGGCTCGCTTCCGACGCCGCGCAGGTCGAGATCGACCGCACGCATACCATCGGCTTTTCCACCAACGGCTATGGGCAGGTGACGATCCCGCTCTCGCTGGATCCCGGGCTGGACATGCGCAAGACCACTTATCTCAGCCGCATGATTCAGCGTTGGGGAAAGCTGCCACTGATGCTGCTCGAGGGACTTGACCTGGAGGCGCACCGCTACGGCTACATTGGAACGGACGATTGGTTCATGTATCCCATCCTCCAGCCGGGCTCGTTCATCCTCATCGATGAAACCAAACGCCGGATCGCCAGTTCCGGCTGGTCCTCGGAGTTCGAACGGCCGATCTACTTTCTCGAGCACAAGGACGGATTCGCCTGCGCCTGGTGCCATCTCACCGAGACCGGCCAGATTGTACTGCAACCGCATCCGGCATCGCGCGCCAATCCCGTTTTTTACCAGTATCCGGATCAGATCGACGTAATCGGCCAGGTCACCGGCGTGGCTATGCGTCTCGATCAGGCGAAGCGACGCCGAGCTCGTTCCGCATCAGGCTGAGGAGCGTCTCGAGGTCGGCGAGAAAAAGTTCTCTTTCCACGAGGCGCGCCGAGTCCGGGGGTAAGCTCCGGTAGGGCTCGAGGCGCGACCACGCCTCGACTACGGTCCTGCGTTCCGGCTCGAGGCCGGCCACATACAACTCCAGATCCGTTTTCTGCCGCTCCAGGCGGAATTCCAGCCATTCGGCAAAGGCGAGTTCATGGCTTTGCCGCATGGCGCGATTGGCTTCAGCGTGGCCGAAGATGGCCTCGATGCCATGGTGGTGGTACAGGCCGGTGTTGGAATCGCGCAGGGAGTGCAGGTAGACGAGGCGGCCGAAAACGGAGGGGATCTGGGAGAGGGTGTGACGCCAGAGGTCGGCGGCGGGGGTGCGTTCAAAAGAAGGATGAGGGGAATCGGGTTCAGAGTGGCTCACGCTAACCTCCGCCGGGTTTCGGAACAAGTATATCAATGACGGGGGAAATATGGCTTGCCGGGCGGGTATTTCTCGCGCCTAAACCCTCGTTGTTCTGAATTTCGAAAACTTTAGGCAAACCCGCCGCGGATCTCGAAACCCTGTTTATCCTGTTGATGAACCGGCACTTCCGGTAACCAAGACCCCAGGAGATCATCATGCTTAAGAAAGTCGTCTTGCTCGCCCTTCTTACCTTCTCGGCGCTCAGCGCGATCGACATACCGCAACCGGAGTGCTGGCCCTGCTCCGCCCGGCAGCTTGCAAACCGGTAAGATTTTCCGGTTCCCGGCGTCCAGGCAGACCGGCTCCTCTGCCTGGATGCTAGACTGATGTTCGGGGAAAGAGATCCCGCCGCGAGCCGCCAATGCCACGTCTATCGAGCCTGGAGGGATTCCTTTGGGCTGTCAATACCGGTTTCACACTGCTGCTGGCAATCCGCTTGTGGGCTTCAGGCTTATCCGTCATCTACCGCGCGTTTTACTTTTTTCTCCTCTTTTCCATATTGAGAAGCGCCGTTCCCGCGATCTTCCCCCTGACCAGGACTCAGTACGGGAACTTCTTCGCCTTCACGGAGATGGCGTCGCTGATCTTCTATTTTCTGATGACTCTCGAGATCTATACGAGGGTGTTCGAGAAGTTTCCGGGGATAGAATCCTTCAGCCGCTGGGCGCTGTCCGGGTGCCTGGCTCTCTCGATGGCGCTGGCCATGGTTTCGCTCTATCCGGATATTGTTTCGAAGGCGAATCCCACCCCGCTCGATTTTCTGCGCATTGTCGAGCGGGGGGTACTTTCCGGTCTCGCCTTCCTGATCCTCCTGATGAGCCTCTTTCTTTCCTGGTATCCTGTTGTGCTGGCTAGAAATATCGTCGTCCACAGCCTGTTGTTCGCGATATATTTCACGATGAAAGCCGGCGTCTTTCTATTGCAGAACATGGCCAACCGGATCATGGTGATGCGTTCGGTGAATCTTGCCGTCTTCCTGCTGGGTTGCGCCTGCCTTCTGTCGTGGATTGTTTTTCTGCGTCCAAGGGGGGAGAAAACGGAAGTAAAAGTGGGCTATCGCTGGGACCAGGAAGAGGAAGAGCGGCTTATTGGGCAGTTGCGGCGCATCAATTCGACGCTGTCGGGGCAGCGCCGGGACTAACCCGGCGGACAAGCGGAGAATAGAGTAAATATCCCACCGAATTCCCATTGCATTCGATTTCATCTTCGGCTATGCTTGCACCAATAGAGTGTATTTACGGCCATGCCCACGCAAACTATACTCCTTGTTATGGGCGGTTGTGCCCTGCTTCTGCTCGCGCTTGCGGGCGTGCTCGCCCGCCTGCCCGGAAGCGATGGACGGCGCTCATTGAGCCCCCAGCCGCGAATGCCGGTTCAGTTCCGCCCCATGCGGCGGTTGCTGGCCGAGGACGATTTCGTGTTCCTCAGCACACAGCCTGGGTACCGGCCGGAAATCGCGGCCAATTTGCGCACGCGCCGCATCGCCGTCTACCGGCGTTACGTCGCCCTTCTTGGCGCGGAGTTCAGCCGGTTGCACAAGGCATTGCGTTTGATGACGTTATATGCGGAGCGGGACCGCGCTGAAGCGTCACGAATCCTTGTCGAGCAGCGTATTCTGTTCACCTACCGGATGATGCAGGTGCAGGCGCGCCTGCTGTTCTTCCGCTTTGGGGTCAAGCCGCTCGATGTGTCGCCACTGGTGGCGACTATTGATTCCATGCGGGCCAGCCTTCAGCAGATTTCCGCCTCCATGGATCCTCTTCCTTCGCGGGTATAGCCGCCACGCGGCGCCGCTCTATCTTCTGGCGGACAGTCTCCAAAGCACTGTCTCCATCCACTTCTTTGCCTGTTTCAAGGCGGGAAATTCCTCTTCGGCTTTGCGAAACTCCGGCGTGTGGATGCATCTGCGCCCGGCGCGCCGCTCGACGGGATGGCGCAAGTGCAGCATTTCGTGATACATGACATATTCCACCACGAACGCGGGCGCCTCTTCCCGGTCCAGGATGCGGCTCAATACGATCGCATTGTGAGCGGAGTCATAATGGCCCAGAATGTGCCGTGACTCGGCGCGGCTCCACCCGATGACAGGCTGCGACATCAGCCCGTGAAAGAATCGGAAGTTCAATTCATCGAAAATACGAAGTAAATCGTGGTGTTCGCCGGCGGGCGGCAGGATCGGCTTCCGGCCCCGCTCGTGACGGAGTTTTTCGACGGCCTGGACCACTTCGCCTTTGTTGAGATAACGCCGGTAGCGGTCCTTGTGGCGGCCGGGAATCCGGCGGCGGAACAGCTTACAAAGAAGGATCCAGGCGAGAGCCTCGTGGACCGAATCGGGGGCCTGCCGCAGGAGGTCGGAAATGCGGACGAGCAGCCGCCCCTCCTTGAACTCGATGAAGCTGTTGACGTTGGCGAAACTCCGGTACTGGACCAGGATGGGCGGCGGCGCGGTGCGCGGTTTCAACTCCTGAAACACGCGGCGGTAAACCTGTTCCGGAGTTTCCTTTTCAAGGCTCTCCCCTTGCATTGTCTCCGAATGTACCATATAGGATTACGGGTTTACAGACAGGAGAGCCATTCTTGCCGAAAGCCAAAATCACCGCGCTCGGTTGCTATGTGCCAACCGGAGTGCTCACCAACTACGATCTGGAAAAGATGGTGGAAACCTCGAACGACTGGATACTGGAGCGGACCGGCATTGCCGAGCGGCACATCGCGCCCCAGGACGTAGCCACCTCCGACATGGCTGTCGAGGCTTCTCGAGCGCTGCTTGCCCAGCGGGGCATCGAGGCGGATACAATCGACGCCGTCATAGTCTGTACGGTAACGCCGGACATGCTGTTTCCCGCCACGGCGTGCCTGGTGCAGGACAGGATCGGCGCCCGGGGCGCCTGGGGTTTCGATCTGGTGGCCGCCTGCTCGGGATTTATCTTTGGATTGACGACAGCCGCGCATCTGGTGTCGGGCGGCTCCCACAAGAGAGTGCTGGTTGTGGGCGCCGATACCATGTCGCGGATCATCGATTACAAGGACCGCGCCACGTGCATCCTTTTCGGCGACGCGGCCGGGGCGATGCTGGTGGAGCCATCCGAGGATGGCGAGGAGACGGGGTTTATCGGGTTTCTCAACGAAATCGATGGCTCCGGAGGCGATTATTTGAAAATGCCAGCCGGCGGGAGCCGGATACCGGCGAGCCGCGAGACAGTGGACCAGCGCCTGCATTACGTACATCAGGATGGGCAGCAGGTATTCCGGTACGCCGTAAAGAAGATGTATGAAGTCTGCAGGACGCTTCTCGACCGCCACAACCTGAAGGTGGAGGATATTGCGGTCATGGTCCCCCACCAGGCCAACCGGCGGATTATTACCGCCGTCGCCGAACGTCTGGGAATGCCCTGCGACCGGGTGCTGATCAATATCAACCGCTATGGAAACACCACGGCCGCCACCATCCCGCTGGCGACCAGGGACGCCATAGCCCAGGGAAAGCTGAAGAAGGGGGACCTTGTCCTGTTTGCCGCCGTGGGCGCTGGATTTACGGTGGGAGCGAACCTCTGGCGGTGGAGCTATTGAGTCCGCTCAACGCCGGAGCAGCCAGCGCAGGTAATCCGGAAGGGAGTGCAACTGATCGACATGGTCGGGAGCGGAGTTTCCGGCGAAGCCGCGCAGCAGGAACTTGCCCTTTTTAGCCTCGCTCAACTGCTGAGTGCCCATCGGTCCATGGCGGAGCACTGGTTTGGCTTTCAGATGGATCTCATCCAGCAGCCAGTCGGCGGTTTCCGTGGTGCTGGCGAAAGTGCCGGGATAGATTTCCGAGTGCGTAATCAGAAACCGCTTCTTTCCGGCCATGGCGTCGAGGCTGAGTCTTGCCCAGATATCGAGGTCGCGCGGATCGGGTTTGCCGTTGACGTAACCCGCGTGCATGCCGTCGATGTCGAGGACGGCGCTTACCCGCGGGTAGGAGTCCGGATCGCGGAGGATGGCGCGGATCGCGCCGTTTCCTGCGCTCCAGCCGGCGAGGAGGATGCGCTTGTAGGTGACGCCCGAATATGCCTCGGCTTCGGCAATCAGCTTTCCGAATCGTGACGGGCTGGCGAAGGCACGGCTGTACACTGCTGATCCGGCCCCGATCTGGATGGTGATGACCGTGAGGCGCCGCTTGGCCGCCGCCACTTCCGGCAACCATGTTCCGCCATGAAAGAAAAACAGCAGCGTATGCGGGCGCGGCCTTGGGGGGATGAAGAGAGTGCCGAGCGACAGCGATTCCCTGCGTCCGGGCGGATGCTGCTCGAGTAGGCGCGGATGCGGCCGCCGGTGCTCGACCATCGGTGACGGGTTCTGCGGCAGTTGCGCGAACGCCGGGTAAGCCGCGAGCAGGGCGAGAATCACCATTCCGCGACGGAGCCGTCCTTGTGGAAGACGCGCGCCATGGGGCGTGTCCCTCCGAAGGGATATTTCTTCAGCGCGGCCTCGGTCAACTCGAAGCCGAGGCCGGGCTTTCGCGAGAGCGGAAAGCGCCCGTTGACCATGCGCATGGCCGGGAAGCCGAGCCACTCCTCCCAAACTTTTTCCTGCATCGCGGGCTTGACTCCGCTGCATATCTCCTGGACGAGGAAGTTCGGCATCGCGGCGTCCACGTGAACGGTGGCAAGGCCGCCGATGGGGCCTTCACAGGCGTGCGGCGCCATCGAAACGCCTGCCTGTTCGGCGAGCGCGCCGATCTTCCAGAGCGCGGTGATTCCGCCCGTATGATTGATATCGGTCTGGAGGATGTCGACAATACCCATTTCCACCAATTCCCTGACCCCATAAGCGGCGATGAGACGTTCGCCGGTGGCGATGGGAGTGGTGGAGCGGCGGCTGATCTTTGCCATCGCTTTGGTGTTCTCGGGCGGGCAGGGCTCCTCGACGAACAGCAGATTGAGCGGCTCGACTTCCTTAATGATGACGGATGCGACGCTGGGGCTCGTCTTGGCGTGGAAATCGACAGCGATGTCGATATCCGGGCCGAGCCCTTCGCGCAGCAGTTCGAGGGATTTCACGGCGCGCCGGATGGCGGCGCTGGTTTCGATCCACTCATAGTAACCGGGGATGCCTGTCTTGAAGGCCGTGATGCCGAGTTCTTTCGCGGTGACGCGCAGGGCGCGCAGTTGCTCGAGCGTCTCGCCCCGCATGTGATAGTAGCCGCGGACGCCACGGGAATCGAAGGGGCCCCCTAACAGTTGATAGACAGGCATTCCGAGCGCCTTGCCGCGGATATCCCACAGCGCCTGGTCGATTCCCGAAATAGCCGATCCGATTACGGGGCCGGCGCGATAGAAACTGTGGACGTACATGGACTGCCACAGATGCTCGGCCTGCATGGGGTCGGCGCCGATGAGAAACTCCTTGAAATCCTCGATGCACGACATGACAGCCGCGGCTTTTCCTTCGAGCGTCCCCTCGCCCCAGCCCACCAGTCCCTGATTGGTTTCAAGTTTCACGAATACATAAGGGCGGTCGGAGGTTGGGGTCAGCGAGACGCCGAACACCTTGAGGCCGGTGATCCGCAGTTTGGAACCGGTGGCATGGAAGGCGTCCGCTCCGGGCGGCCCGGCGGTCTGCATCATGGGGGCGCAACCGCAGTCGCGGATAGCAGCCGCGCGAAGGCCGGGAGCGGCAAACGCTCCGGCGAGGCTGGGAAGAAACCGGCGGCGCCTCATGCGAGAGCCTCCCCATACTTCCGCAGGGCATCGCGATCGATGTTCACGCCGAGTCCGGGTTGCGTGTTCAGCGGGGCGTAGCCGTCCCGGACGGCTTCCACGTTGCCGCCGGTGATGGCGGCGCGCATCTCGCGGTCCTCTCTCGCTCCGGGGAAGGGAATATGTTGGATGAAGAAGTTCGGCAGGCTTGCCGCGAGATGCAGGCAGGCGGCGGTGCCGATGGGTCCTTCGTTGTTGCGTGGGGCCACCGCCACATAGTTGACTTCGGCGATGACGGCGATCTTGCGCACACCGCCGATGCCGTGGATGGCCAGTTCCGGGCGGCAGAGGTCGACGGCATCCTCGCGCAGCAGATCCTGGAAATGGCTTGCCGCGGCCGCGCCTGCTCCAAAGGCGAGCGGGGTGACGTTTTCCACCGAGATCTTACGAAGAACGGCGGGACTCGTGTTCGAGCAGGGTTCATCGAAGAACAGCACGCCGTATCTCTCGAAGGCGTCCGCGAGAATGGCCGCGTCTCCGGGGGTGAGATGTCCGGAGCCGTTGAGGATCAGATCGGCGCCGTCCCCCGCCGCCTGGCGCACCCTGTCCATGCGCTTTCTCGCGGCAAGGACGAGAGCCTTGCCCGAGTTGCGGAAAGGCGGAGCCGGGACTGGTACGGCGAAGGCCCTGTGCCCCGCTGACCTGGCGTCGCGCAGGTGATCGAGAATTGCGTCGTCGCTGGCGCCGTGAAGGGACGTATAGACGCGCACCTTGTTGCGAGTTGGGCCACCGAGGAACTGATAGACCGGGACCCTGGCGGCTTTGCCGAGGATATCGAGAGCGGCCGCGTTCACGGCGGCGCGGGCGGGGTGACCCTCGAGCTTTACGCGCAGCGCTTCGTAACCGTGGGCGCTCGTCCCCTTGAGGGCATCGAGGAGGGTGGCGGTTGTCTCCCGGGACAACGGCTTCGATTCTCCCCACCCCTCGAGTCCTTCGCTGGTGGTGAGGCGCACCAGGCCCCAGGAACGGCCGCTAACGGGTTGACGGATGTTCCAGGCTCCGATGGCCGTGATGGCTAGCGAGGGGGAGGGCGGAGGCGAGGCAGCGGCTTGAGCCATCAAAGGCTGAAGCCGGAGCCTCCGGAGGGGGATGGCGGGCATGTCGCGGACAACTCCTTTCCAAGCGTGATGGCGATATGTTTCCATAGCATACTGCAACCGGCGGAGGCGCCAGTGAAGCCCGTAGCGGACATAGTCCCGCAAGAGCGCCCAAGTGCAGTATCATATTACCTGAGTGGCCTTGTCCGGCATCCGTTGGCTTTCCACGCTTGCTGTCCTGCTGGCCGTTATCCCTCGCACCACACACGCCGCGCCTTGGGACTACGAAGGCAAGATCGTGGCGGAAGTCCGCTTCGACCCTGAATATCAACCTCTGCCCGCCGGAGAGTTGCGTCTGCTTGTGGGCATCCAGCCCGGACAGGCGCTTACGTCGGCCGCCGTGCGGGAAGCCATCCAGAAGCTCTACGCCACCGGACGGTACGATGAGTTGCAGGTGGACGCCATCCTCAGGGAAGGCAAGGTGGTGCTCACGTTTTTCACCAAGCAGAACTGGTTCATCAGCCGGGTTTCCGTGGAAGGGGTGGATGAGCCTCCGAACCGTGAGCAACTGGTCAGCGCGACGAAGTTCCAGTTGGGCGCCCAGTATACCGAGAAGGGACTGTCCGACGCGCTGCAGGGGCTCCAGGACCTGCTGCAGGCGAACGGATTCTATTCACCTCACATTCAGCCGCTGGTGGAGCGGTTTCCCGCCAACGACGAATTGCACGTGCTTTTCCTGATTGAACCAGGTCCGCGCGCCTACTACACCCGCCCGAACATTGCGGGCGACCCGCGGCTTCCCGTGGAGGATATCCTGGGCGCCACGAGATGGAAGCGGTGGTGGGGATTGCTCGGCTGGAAACAAGTGACCGAATCGCGGACGCAGCAGGGGTTGGAGCGCGTACGGCGCGCCTACCTGAAGCGCAACTTTCTTCTCGCCAGGGTGAATCTCGATTCGCTGTCATTCAACCGGGACTACAACATTGTGCGGCCGGATATCCAGGTGGAAGCGGGTCCGAGGGTCAATGTGACCACCACCGGCGCCAAGCTGTCTCGAGGCCAACTGAAGGAACTGGTGCCCGTGTTTCAGGAGCAGTCAGTCGACCAGGACCTGCTCGAGGAAGGGGCGCGGAAGATCACCGAACATTTCCAGGCGCAGGGGTACTTTGACGCGGATGTCTCCTACAAGGTCACCGACGTTTCGAAGGATGAAGAGAACATCGAATACGGGATTGTCCGGGGGGACCGGTACAAAGTGGTCCATGTTGGCATTACGGGGAACACGTACTTCGACGAACTGACCATTCGCGAGCGCATGAGCGTCATCCCCGCGGGGCGCATCAGCGCCCGCAACGGGAGGTACAGCCAGGCTTTGCTGAACCGGGACATCAACGCCATCGAGGAGCTATATCGCAGCAACGGGTTTCGCGACGTGCGCGTCGAGTCTCATGTCGAGCGGGATTACGGCGGCCGGGAGCGCCAGGTGGCTGTGTTTCTCAAGATCATCGAGGGGCCGCAATGGTTCGTCAATTCGCTCGATATTTCCGGGGTGGACCTGCAACTGTATGCCTATGTCCAATCGATGCTCACCTCCACCGAGGGGCAGCCCTACAGCGCCTTCAACATCGCCACGGACCGCGACAATATTCTCAACTTCTATTTCGACAACGGCTATCCCGACGCCAGCATGGAGGTGACGGCCACCGCCTCCACGCGTGAACACATGATGGACGTCAAGTATACGGTGCATGAACGGCGCCGTCTCTATATCCGCGACGTCGAGATCAACGGGCTGTCCGCCACGCGGCCAAGCCTGGTGATGAGCCGGATCCGCCTTGTTCCCGGCTCGCCGCTGTCTTTGAGCAGCATGGTGTTGAGCCAGCGCCGGCTGTACGATCTCGGCATCTTCGCGAAAGTGGACATGGCGCTGCAGAATCCGCTTGGCCAGACACGTGAGAAGCGTGTCCTCTATCAGTTTGAAGAAGCCAGCCGCTACTCCTTCAACGCCGGAGTGGGGGCGGAATTCGGGCGAATCGGAGGAGGCACCACGAATCTCAGTTCGCCCGCCGGCGCCTCGACGTTCGCGCCACGTATCCTGCTTGGGTTCAGCCGGCTCAATTTCCTCGGCCTGGGTCATACCGTCGGGCTCCAAACACGTTTTTCCACCTTGCAGAAGAGGGCCATTGTCAACTATCTCGCACCGCAGTTCCAGGACCGCGAGAATCTCAATCTCACGCTGACGGCGCTCTACGATGATTCGCGCAACGTGAACACCTTCACATCGCGCCGCCTCGAGGGCTCCGTGCAGTTGGGTCAGCGGTTCTCGCGGGCCTTCGCCGCGCAGTACCGGTTGGTTTTCCGCCGTGTGTCAACCTCCGATGTGAAGATTCTCGAAGGTCTGATTCCTCTCTTTTCGCAAGCCGTTCGTGTGGGGTTTGCCGGAACATCGCTGATTTACGATCACCGGGACGATCCGATCAACGCCACGCGGGGCTATTACGCCTCGGTGGACGTGTCGCTTGCCACCAGGGGATTGGCCTCGCAGACGGAGTTCGGGCGTGTGCTGGGGCGGAACTCGAGTTACTACCGCGTCGGCCGCGATGTGGTCCTCTCGCGCAACACTACTTTCGGATACATAGGAAACTATGGAAGCAGCGATATCCCCCTCCCGGAGCGATTCTTCGCGGGCGGCGCCACGTCTCACCGCGCCTTCCCGGAAAATCAGGCCGGCCCTCGCGACCTGGTCACCGGATTTCCCATCGGTGGACGCGCGCTCCTGTTCAATCAGACGGAAATCCGGTTTCCTTTCATTGGAAACAATCTCGGCGGCGTCATTTTTCACGATGCCGGCAACGTCTATTCCGGGCTGGGGGATATTTCCTTCCGCTTCAAACAGCGCAATGACCAGGACTTCGACTATATGGTGCACGCTGTCGGGTTCGGGGTGCGGTACCGCACTCCCATCGGCCCGGTACGTTTGGATTTCGCCTACGGAATCAATTCGCCGGCCTTTGTCGGCTACAAAGGTTCGATCACGGACCTGATCAACAATCCACCCAAACCCGGCGACCAGGTTCCACAGCGCATCTCTCACTTCCAGTTTCATTTCAGCCTGGGGCAGGCATTCTGATGACAGGAGGGCGGCGATTCATCGTTTGGTCGGTGCTGCCGGTCCTGGCGCTGTCCTGCCCGGCGGAGATCATCGACCGTATTGCCGCCACAGTCGGAACGAAGGTCATCACCGAAAGCATGGTGATGGAACAGATCCGGCTGGCTGCTTTCTACGACAACAAGGAGCCGGACTTCTCGTCCGCCTCGAAGCGGAACGCCGCCGATGCGCTCATCTCGAGAACGCTGCTGGTGCAGGAGATGGATGATACCCGTTATCCCGACCCTCCCATGAGCGAAGTGCTTCAATACCTCAAGGACATCATCATGCCGCGCTTTGCGAACGAGGATGCCTATCGCAAGGAACTCGCCCGCCGGCGGCTCACCCCCGAGGAGGTGCGCGGCTTCCTGCAGTTAATGATTCGCACGGTGGATTTCATCGACCTCCGCTTCGGCCGCGGGCAGCAGGTGCCAAGCAACGAGATTGACGCCTGGTACCGCGACCACTTTCTGCCTGACTGGATGAAGTCGCATCCCGGCGAGTCAGCTCCGCCGCTGGATGATGTCTCCACCCAGATTGAAACGGCGCTTCTTAAACAGAAGACAGACGCCGCCACCGAGGAGTGGCTGAAGCAGGCGCGCGCCGGGGCCGATATCCGCTACCGTGAAGAGGTGTTTCAATGAAACGATTCACGCGGCGTCTGGTTCGTCTTTTCCTGCTGTTATCCGCGCTGTGCGTCCTGCTCGGCATCGCGGGATTTCTGTTGATTCGCACGCAATGGGCGCGCAATCAGATTCGCCTGCGAATCGTTTCCGCGGTCGAGACGGCCACCGGCGGCACGGCGGAGATGAAGAGTTTCGACTTCGACCCCGTGTCGCTTCGAGTCACGGTGAAGGGTTTCGTGCTTCACGGCAAGGAACGCGACGGCGCGCCGCTGGCAAATATCGGCGAAATTCGCGCGGGCGTCAGAGTGATCTCCTTCGCCGGCCGCAAAGCTTACCTCGAATCGCTTGAAGTGGACCAGCCTCGGGTCCGCATTGTCATTTTTCCGGATGGATCAAACAACATTCCCGGTCCGAGGATTCCCAAGCCGCGGGGAAAGAGCATCTTCGAGCAGTTTGTCGCAATCAGCGCCCGTCACTTTGTCCTCAAGGAGGGGACGTTCACCTACGACAACCGCAAAGTCCCCATCGAGCTTAGCGCGGAGAATCTCGGAATCGACTTCGGATGGGAGGCGGACGGGCCGCGATATCGAGGAGTGGTTTCCGCGGAACCGTTCCATTTTCGCTGGCCGAAAGTCGCTCCGCTCGATTTCGACACTCGCGTGGAACTCACCATGGACAAGAACGGCCTCCAGTTCCAGCAGGCGCGGGCGCGCCGCGGGAAGTCGCTTTTGCAGGCGTCGGGATGGATGAAGGATTACCGCTCACCGAAGCTCGATCTGAATGTCGAAGGGCAGTTCCACATGCGGGAATGGGCGAAAGAGATGCATCTGCCGGTGGAACCGGCGGGAAGCGCCCATTTCCGCGGCAGGTTCACGTACGCGGACGGCAAGTACGTGCTGGCGGGGCCCGCCGGCGGCCAGGGGTTGGCCGTGCGCCGGAACGGCTGGTCGGTCGAGGGCATCAATATGACCGCGGACTTTCGCCTGGAACCGGAGTTGGCCGCCTTTTCGAAGGTTCACATGTCGGCTCTCGATGGCGATTTCGACGGCTCGGCGGCCATTCGGCACTGGCGCGGGTTCGAGGTCACGGGAGCGGTTTCGGACCTGGCGCTGGAGGATATCCGCCGCCTGGGGGCAACCGCCCGGCCGCTGGCCTGGTCTTCGGCTATCTCGGGTCCCGTGCAACTCGAGGGCCTGTTCGCCGAATCCGGTGTGCGCAACTTCTCGATGCGGTCTCAACTGACGTTCGAGCCTGGCGATACAGGAATCCCCCTCGAAGGCGCCGTAGGCTTTCGATACCAGCAGGAGAGCAACCAGTTTTCGTTTGAACAATCCTATTTGAAGACGCCTCGCACTCGGGTTGATTTCAGGGGCGACCTCGGCACGGACGTGCAGGTGGCCGTGGATACCACGGACCTCGATGACTTCCTTCCGGCAGCCGCGCTGGTGAGCGGGAACCCTCCTCAAGCGCTGCCGGTACGGCTGGACGGCGGTACGGCGCACTTCGATGGCCAGGTATCGGCGCCGCTCGATTCGCCGCGGTTCAGCGGACGCCTCCGCCTCACCAAAGCGGCCTACGGCAAGCAGACCATCGACAGCGTTGCCGCCGATGTCGAGGTGGACGCCTCTCAATTGATAGCGCGAAATGTATCGCTCACGGAGGCAGGCAGCGCCGTGACCGGCAGCCTGCGAATGAGTCTTGATGGCTGGCGCCCGTCCGCGGAGAGCGCCGTGCAGGCCCAGGTCAATCTCCGCCAGGTTTCCATCGGGCGGCTGTTGGAGGGAAGAAAACTCCCGGTTGCGCTCGAGGGCGTGCTTTCCGCCTCGGGGAAGGTGGAGGGTACGGCCGGGGCTCCTTCCATCAGCGCGAAGCTGAATTTCGGTCCGGTCACGGTGGATCAGGAGCCGTTCGAGTCCATCCGGGGAAACCTGGTGTTCCGGCCCGGACTCATCGAGTTCACGGACGGTGAAGCCGTGCACCGCGCGGGCCGCGTCCCCTTCAACGCGCGCTATGCGCATCCACGCGACGTGTGGAACAGCGGCAACCTCACGTTCGATCTCTCGGCGCGAAACGCTCAACTGGCTCTCATAAAGCAGATCCGCGCCGCGCGTCAGGATATCGACGGCAAAGTGGACATGCGGATCTCCGGAAATATCCAGTTCGACGGCGGACAGCCGCGCCTTCAGTCCATTCAGGGATCGGCCGCCGTGCGGCAATTCACTCTCTCGAGAACGCAGGTGGGCGGACTGTCCATCGAGTTGAAGACGCAAGGCGAACTTGTATCGGCGAAGGCCGCCGGAGACCTTCTCGGCTCCCCCATCAAGGGCGGCGGAGAGTGGCAGATTCGCGGCGGGGCCGTGGGTTTGGGAACACTGGAGTTGGGGACGCTCACCATCCCGAAGGTGAGGCAACTGCTCGCCGCCGCGGGGTTCAAGCGGCCTATTCCCCTCGATGGCTCCTTCCGGGGGGAGATTGTTTTCAGCGGCGCTCTGCTGAAGCCGGGCACTCTGCGCGCGCGGGCCAATCTTTCCGATTTGACTCTGTCGCCCCAAACCGGCAACGACCAGCTCAGTTCCGCGGTCCTGCAGGAGCTGACCCTCCGCAACAACGGGCCGATTGTTCTCGAGGCTGATGAAAAAGGGTTGCACGTGGTTCAGGCGCAACTCACGGGAAAAGATACAAACATTCAGCTTTCGGGCAATATCGCCACTTCGGCGCGCAATGCCTGGAACATTGTCCTCAAGGGCGGCCTGAACCTTGGGATTTTTCAGAACTATGTGCCGGGGCTTCGAACCTCCGGCTCGGCGATCGTGAACGCCACCGTGCGGGGAACGCTTGAACAGCCGCTGCTTGGCGGACAAATGGAGATCAGGAACGCCACCGTCATTCACCGCGACATTCCAAATTCCATCGAGAAGGCGAACGGATTCGTGGCCTTCGACCGCAATCGCGCCCTGCTGCGGAACTTCACGGCCCAGTCGGGAGGCGGGGAGTTGAAGCTGAACGGCTTTGTGACGTTCCCCAGCGGAGATGAGCAGATGACCTATCGGATCAACGGCCAGTTCGACCACATTCGGGTGCGCTATCCCGAGGGAGCCAGCACGACGGTGAACGCCAATCTCTCTCTGACAGGCACCGCGGATCAGAGCCTGCTGAGCGGCGTGGTCACCATTCTACGTTCCGGATTCACGCCTCGCACCGACATAGGCGATCTCCTTCTCGAACCTTCCAAGCCTGTTCAGGCGCCCACTTCGAGCGCGTTTCTGCGCGGGATGCAGTTTGACGTACGGATGGTGAGCGCGCCGAACCTTGTTCTCGAGACTTCGCTCACGCGCGGGTTGCAGACGGAAGTCGAGTTGCGCGTTCGCGGGAGCCCTTCGAAGCCCGTCATTCTGGGAACCGTTTCCGTGACGCAGGGAGAGTTGAATTTCTTCGGCACGACGTATCACATCACGCGTGGTACGGTGAGCTTCTTCAACGCCGCGCGCATCGAACCGGTGCTCGATCTCGATCTCGAGACTTCCGTGCGCGCCATTACGGTGAGCATGAATATTTCGGGGCCCATCGACAAACCCAACATCACCTACCGCTCCGACCCTCCGCTGCAGCCCTCCGACATCATTGCGCTGCTTGCGGTGGGCCGCACTCCGGTCAGTTCCACCACCGTCGCCACGCCCACCAATGCCGGCGGCTCCACCAATACATTTTTCGCCGGCACCGACACGCTGCTTGGCCAGGCGCTCAGTTCGAGCGTCAGCGGGCGCCTGCAGCGCTTTTTCGGAGTAAGCCGCGTGAAGATCGACCCGCAGTTGACCGGCGTCGAATCCACGCCACAAGCCCGTCTGACCATCGAACAGCAGATTTCACGCGACATCACGCTGACCTATGTGACCAACCTTACCGGCACGCTGCAGCAACTGGTGCAGTTGCAGTGGGATATCCGGAAGAACTGGTCGCTGATCGGGGTGCGGGATGAGAATGGAGTGGCGGGCGCCGACATTCTTTACCGGCGGCGCTTCAAGTAGGCGGTTCGCGTCAGAAGTTCTGCTTCGCCGTATCCACCCAATAGCGTGAGCTCCTGGGGATGTCCCGCCACAACGGCACGCTCAGGCCGTAGGGGTGATCGTATAAAATCCTGCCTCCGAACATGGTGAGGACGCACTGAAGTTTCTGATCGCCCACGATCTTCCCGCCGAATGAGCCGAGATAGGAAAACCTGCCTTTGAGAATCTCGAACACGGCGATGTCGGCGGGCGATCCGGCGCTCAGGGAGCCCAACTCGGGACGCTGGATCATCCGCGCCGGATTCACGGTGGTGCGGCGGATGACGTCCTCCAGCGGCACACCGAGACAAAGGAACTTCGACATGACGTTGGCGAGATTGATGCCCACGGTGTAGGGCGTATCGGCGAACAGATCCGCGCTGATGGAATCGGGGATGAAGCCCTGCTGAAGCGCGGGCACGACGCGCCGCAGGCGAAAACTCCCGGCGGCATGCCCAAGGTCAAACTTGACGCCTCGCGCTCTTGCCTTGGCGACATCCGGATTGAGCTTCCCGTCGCCGGTGAGGAAGGGATAGCGGTCGGCCAGACAGTGGGTGACGATATCGCCCGGGCGCATTTTCTCCAATAGGAACTCGCGGTAGCTGCTTGCCGGGAACTTACCCTGCGGCGGTTGCGGCGTGAAGTCCGCCAAGACGGGGCGTCCGGCCATCCGGCCGGCCTCGACCACGGCGTCCACTGAAGCCCAGGGGAGGCGCGTTTCGCTGAATTTCCCTCCATAGTGGCCGGTCTTGAAGCCGACGATGAGATCGGGATATTGTTTGGCGGTGTCCACGGCAAGCCGCACTTTGAACTGCGCCGGGTCCTGCTCCGCCCCGCCGGATTGCGCGCCGGGGGCGGCGATATTCAGAAAGGAGAGGATCCGCATCTTCGAGCGGTCCACAATCTTCTTGAAATCCTCGAAACTCTCCGCTCCGGCGGTGCCGCCGTCGCAGCAGGTGGTGACTCCGGAGGGCAGGCAATGATGATCGGCGATGACGGAGGGAGTGAGATCCAGCCGGGTATAGTAACAGCAGATGTGCAGGTCGATGAGTCCCGGTGTGACGTAATAACCCGGAATGTTCACCACGGTCCTGCCGGCGGAAGCGGGAATGTCGCGGCCGACGCGCGCGATCTTTCCGTCACGCACCGCCACATCCATCCGCTGGTTCACATGGTTGGCGGGATCAATCACGTGCCCGCCCTTGAGGATGCTGTCGTATCGTCCCGATTCCTGTGCCAGAGAAGCGGACGCCGTCATGGCGGCCGCCACGGGCGCGGCGGCAAACTCTCTTCTGTTCATGGTCCTATACTACCTTCGCAGCCGCTCCTGGCGGTGCGCGGCGCTCAGGCGAGCCGGGCGATCTTCACGCTCATCTCTTCGCCTTTCGAGCCCCGGAAGACGCGAAAAATGCCTTCCTTGGGGCGATCCCTGGCCTTGGCGACCTTGAGGATCCTGTACTCTGAGTCCACTAATCCCTTACCCCCGGTCGACTCGACTACTTTGACTTTGATCTCGCTTCCCGCGGCCTCGACCGTCCCCGGTTCCGTGAGCATGATGTGGCCATGGCTGGTCTCCTCCTTGCCTTCGACTGTCGTGGTCTTGT
This sequence comes from Bryobacteraceae bacterium, assembly GCA_019187195.1. Lineage (GTDB taxonomy): Bacteria > Acidobacteriota > Terriglobia > Bryobacterales > Bryobacteraceae > CADEFT01. The sequence goes on along the minus strand of JABAQT010000086.1, from coordinate 18,650 downwards.
TGCGTTCGGTGATCAGGCCGGATGATGGATCGCACATGGCCAGGATGTAGATGTCCTGAGTTCCCGCCAGGATTTCCTCCATGGCCGCCAATACCTGGTTGCCCGGCAGGCGCATCAAAGTCGACATTGAGGAGTTAGGGCCCGGATCGGCGTAGTTGCCTGGTTTGCTCCACAGTCCGGCCGATGTCCCGTGACCGCGCTGGATATAGTTGCCGGCAAATCCATTGCAGTCGAGGCCGAGAAAACTCGCCGCCGTGAATCGGTCGAGGTCGCTAAAGACCGCACCGGTCTTGTAGAAGCGGTAAGTCAGTTGGATGGCAAGCTGCACCTGTTCGGGAGTGCCCTTTCCGACAAATGGGTGCCGAAAATGCTGCCACACTTCATCTCTGGTAAGAAAGATCGCGGTGCTGGTGGTTCCATCCGTCGTCTTCACCATGACCGCCAGACCCTCCTTGCCGATGTGCTTCCGGATGCTATCAAAGAAGCGTTCGCGGTAGGCGCTGTCGCCGAGACGGTAGGAGGCCACGCGGGTGCGCTTCCAGGCGCCGGCGGGAATAGTCGGTCCATCCCCGGAGCCGGCCTCATCGAGCGGTATCACGTACACTTCGAGGTTGCGATATTTCTCCGCATATTCCAACGGCGTCATAGACCCTCCTTTTTGAACGGCGCCACGCTGCGCGACGGAGGGAAGCGGTGCTGTTCCTCGATTGTGAGGCAAGTGTTGAAACCGGTCAAGGCAAACCGCCGGCATGGCCCGAAGGCAGGGGCGGAACGGCGGGCGAGCTATCCTGTAGGATTGATTGCCTCACGCGATATTCTGGCGCAATCCGTGTCGGCGTTGAAGACGCACCGCCTCCGCGCCGCCCTGACGATACTTGGGCTGATGATGGGAGTTTCCACCCTGATCGCGGTGATGACGCTGGTGCAGGGGGCGAACCGCTACGTCGAGACGAAGGTGGCGAACCTGGGAACCAACGTGTTTCAGGTGGCGCGGACCCCGTTCACGGTGACGGACTTCAATCTGATCATGAAGGCGCTCAAGTACCGCAAGATCGAGGTGGAGCAGGTGGCGGCGGTGGCGGAGAAGTGCAGGCATTGCGAAATAGTGGGGGCGTCCGCCTCGGCTACGGGCCGCGTGCGGCACGGGGACCAGGAGTTGAGCGACGTGAACATCATCGGGCACACGGCGAATATGTACCTGATCGACACGCGGACTGTGGAGTTGGGACGCTATTTCACGGCGGCGGAGGATCAACGCGCTTCGCCGGTGTGTCTGATCGGGGATACCGTGCGGGAGCAGTTGTTTCCGGGGCTCGATCCGCTGGGACGGAGCATTCACGTATCAAATATTGACTGTCTGGTGATTGGAGTGTTCGAAAAGATCGGGTCGCTGCTCGGACAGGATCAGGACAAGTACCTGATTCTGCCGATGCGGACGTTTCTGCGCATCAACGGACGGCGTTCGAGCGTGACCATCAACGTGAAGGCGGGCGAGGGCGCGCGGTTCGAGCAGGCACGGGACGAAGTGAAGCAGGCGCTGCGAATGTTGCGGCACGTGGCTCCGGGCAGCGAGGACGATTTCTTCTTCGCCACCAAGGAAAGTTACATTTCGCTATGGCGGAGCATCAGCGCGGCGTTCTTCGCCGTGTTCCTGATGGTGAGCGCGATTTCCGCCATGGTGGGCGGAATCGTCATCATGAACGTGATGCTGGTGAGCGTGACCGAGCGGAAGAAGGAGATCGGGATCCGGCGGGCCGTGGGGGCGACGGAGATGGATATTCTGCGGCAGTTTCTGGGCGAGAGCCTGCTGCAATGCCTGGCTGGTGGAGGAGTGGGGATCGGGGCGGGGTTTCTGTTCGCGTTTCTGGTGAGAACCGTGACCTCGTTTCCGGCGCGGGTGGAGACGTGGGTGGTGTTGTTCGGACTGTTCCTGAGCACGGCGATCGGATTGTTCTTCGGGATCTACCCGGCGATCCAGGCTTCGCGTCTCGATCCCGTGGTGGCGCTGAGAGCGGACTAGCGATGAACATGACACGCGCCGAGTTGCGGGAGAACATGCTGGTGGCGTTCGACACGCTGCGCGCGCACAAGGTGCGGTCGGCGCTGACGATACTGGGCATTGTGATCGGGGTGACGTCGGTGATTTCGGTGGCGTCGATCATACAGGGGTTGAACCGTTACGTTCAGGAGAAGGTCGAGTCGCTCGGATCGCGGACATATTTCATCACGCGATTCCCTCCCGGGACGATGTCGTTCGACCGCCTGCCGGAGAAGGTGCGGCAGCGGAAGTTCCTCGAGTATTCCGACGCGCGCGCGATTGCCGTCTATGCTCCGGCGGTGAGTTTTGTAACGGTGTTCGGGACGCGAATGGCGATTCCAGGGATGGCGGGATCGGGGGCCAACGATGTGATGTATGAAGGAGCGCGAGTGGAAAAGCTGATCCTGCGCGGCGTCGAGCCGGAGTACGCGCAGGCGTTTCCCATGTTCACCGTCGGGCAGGGAAGATTCATTTCACGGGCCGATGACGCGCACGCGCGGCCGGTAGTGGTGTTGGGGGCGGCGATCGCGGATTCACTGTTCGGACCAGTGGACGGGATAGGCAGGCAGGTACGGCTGAACGGCAAGCTGTACGAGGTTATCGGGATACTGCAAAGAGAGGCGGGAATGTTCGGTGGGCCGGGGCCGGACGACTTCGCGCTGATTCCGATGGGAGATTTCCGGAAGCGGTATCCGGAGGCGAAGGAACTGGTGCTGGCGTTCACGGTGCCCGCGGACGAAAGCATCGTGACCGCGCAGGATCAGGTGTCGCAGGCGCTGCGGCGTATTCGCAAGGTTCCTCCCGCCGCGGAGAATGATTTCGAGCTGACCTCGCCGGATTTTCTGTCCTCGATGTGGAACCAGTTGACGGGAGCGCTGGCCATTCTGACCTTCATCATCAGTTCCGTTGGGTTGCTGGTGGGGGGGATCGGGGTGATGAACATCATGCTGATTTCGGTGACCGAGCGCACGGCGGAGATCGGAGTGCGAAAGGCGATTGGGGCGCGGCGAAGCGACATCAGGGCGCAGTTTCTGATCGAGGCGATCACGATGTGCGCCGCCGGCGGAGCAATTGGAATCGCGATGGGCATGGGGATCGCGATGCTGGTGCGGATGCTGCTGCCTTCGGTGCCCGCGACCGTGAGTTGGCTGTGGGCGGGGCTGGGGGTGGCGATGTCGGTGGGAGTGGGTTTGTTCTTCGGATACTACCCGGCGAACCGGGCGGCGAATCTGGATCCGATAGTGTGCCTAAGATACGAGTGAGGTCTTCTTAAGTAAGCACGGAATGGTAAGAAAACGATTGATATGGAAACTGCGCGAGCGGGAGATGCCGCTTGGCGAGCACACGCTGATCATGGCGGTGCTGAACGTGACGCCGGATTCGTTCTCCGATGGCGGCCTGTATTACGAGCCGGACCGGGCCTACGCGCGGGCTCTCGAGTTGGAAGAGATGGGGGCGGATATTCTGGATATCGGGGCGGAATCGACCAAGCCGGGTTCGCACCGCATCACCGGGGAAGAAGAGTTACGGCGGCTGATTCCGGTGTTGAAGCGGTTGCGGGGGAAACTGGCGATACCGGTTTCGGTGGATACATACAAATCGGCGGTGGCGGAGAAAGCCTTGGGGCTCGGGGCGGAGATCATCAATGATCCGTCGGCGCTGACGTTTGATCCGCTGATTGGGAAGGTGGCGGCGCAGCATGACGCGGGGCTGATTCTGAATCACATGCGGGGAACGCCCGAGACGTGGGCGAAACTGCCTCCGTTGAAGGACCCGGTGGGGACGGTGGCGGCGGACCTGGCGGCATGCGTGCACCGGGCGATGCGCTCGGGTGTCGAGAAGACCCGGATTGTGGTGGACCCGGGGTTGGGATTCGGCAAGCGGAAGGAAGAGAACACGCAGGTCCTGGCGCGGCTGGGGCAGATTGTGAAACTCGAGGTGCCGGTGATGGTGGGGCCCTCGCGGAAGGGCTTCCTGCAGCAGGCGACCGATAAAGAGACGATGTTCGCGACGGCGGCGGCGGTGACGGCGTCGATCCTGGGGGGCGCGCACCTGGTGCGGGTGCATGATGTCAGGGAGATGAAGGCGGCCGCGCGCATCGCCGATGCAATCGCGCGGGGAGAGATGTGATGGATGGACCCGAGGAGCTGCTGCGGCGGATTGTGCGGAGCGCGGCATTTCGCGGTTCGCAAGAACACGGCAAGCTGCTCGAGTATATCTGCCTCCGGACGCTCGTGGGCGGTCCAGCGGACTTACGGGAGCATGACATTGGCGTGGCGGTGTTGAACCTCGAGCCTGGCTATGACGTAACCGGCAACCCGCTGGTGGGCCGGATGGCCGAGGAGGTGCGGGAAAAACTGAAAGCGTATTTCCGCGGTGAAGGGCGCCGCGAGCCTCTGCGGGTGGCCCTTCCCAAAGGGGAGTTTCGCGCCTTCTTCTACGAGGCCGATCCGCGGCAGATTGCCGAAGCCGCACCGGGGGCCTTGGACCAGTTCTGGGCTCCGTACTGGCGCTCGGGGGTGACGAATCTGCTGATTCATGGAGAACTGGAGGGGGAAGGCATGCTGATCGCGGAGGCATACGCGGCGGTGCAACTGGCGGTGCTCTTTGAAGGGAGAGGGGCCGCGCTGCGATTGCAGCCGGCGAGCGCGTTCGCGGAATCCGGCGTGCCGGAGGGAAACCTGGTGCTGGTGGGCACACCGGCGACGAACGCCATGCTGGCCGGGTTTGTGAGGGAACCGCTCGAAGGCGCGATCCTGCAGCGGATCTGGGCCAGGGACGGACACGGCGTAGTGACGATTCTGGCGTCGCCCGAACCGGCGGGAATTCTGCCGGCGGCGCGATTTGTGACGAGCGAGGAAGTGCTGGAGGAAGCGGCGGCGGCATCGCCCTTGGGGGAGATCCCGAAGGATTTCCGGGTTACCCTGGGCTGAGCGAACTGCCCCTTAGCGCTGCTCCAGGGGTTTCACCGGGTCGATGAAGGGCCACACGAGCGTGCCCAGGAGATAGACGCCGGCCATCATGTAGAGAAACAGGTTCCAGTCGGCGACTCCGGTTTGCTGTTTGGTCACGTCCAGCAGGAGGCCGCCCGTGAGGGGAGCGACGAAGCCGGCGAGGTTGCCCATCATGTTCATGGAGCCGGCCAGGGTGCCGGCGTAGCTGCCGCCGATGTCCATGCAGGCCGCCCAGGCGCCGGGCATGACGAGATCGTTGCAGAAGCTGGCCAGGCCCATGCAGATCATCGCGTAGAGCGGGTCGCGGAGCTGGATCGAGAGGATGAGCATCATGCCCGCTCCGAGGAAGCCCAACGATCCGAGGATCTGGCGGGCGCGCTTCACGCTGCCGGCGAGGTGCGCCGCTCGCGGTGAGATGAAGCCGCAAAACAGCGAGCCCATACCGCCGAACAGCAGGGGAAGGATGGCGAAATTGGCGCTCTCGGCGGCGGGGAGGTGGCGGCCCTCCTGCAGGTAGGTGGGCAGCCAGGTGATGTAGAAATACCAGGGGAACGAGAGCAGGAAGTACTGTACCCAGAGAAGCCAGACGCTGCGGGACCTGAGCAGCAGCGCCCAGGGGACATTGCCGTGGCTGCCGGCGTTTTCCGAGACGTGCCTGAGCAGTTCGAGTTCGCCGGCGTTGACGCTCGGATGATCCTTCGGGTTGTCGCGGAACCAGATGAAAAAGGAGACTGCCCAGATGACGCCGAGCGCCCCGAACGCGACAAATGCCCAGTGCCAGCTCATCATGCCGAGGACGAAGATGACAAGGGGAGGCGTGAACGCGCCGCCCCAGCGGGCGAACGTCCACATGATGCCCTGAGCCGCGACGCGTTCGGTGAGGGGCAGCCAGATGCTGAAGGCCTTGGTGAGGTTCGGGAAGCAGCCGGCTTCACCCGCGCCGAACAGGAACCTGGTGACGACCATGGAACTGAGATTCCACATGGCGCCGGTGGCGGCGGTGAAAACCGACCACCAGATGACGATGCGCATGAGGACCTTGCGGGGGCCCATCCAGTCTCCCATCCATCCGCCCGGGACTTCGAAGAGGGCATAGGCGAGAGCGAAGGCGGCGAAGACAAGGCCCATTTCGGTCTTGTCGAAATCGAGATCCTTCGAGATGAGCGGCGCGGCCTGCGAGATGCAGACACGATCAATATAGGCGAGGATGGACAACGTCACCGCGAAGAAGATGACCCAGTAGCGCGCGCGCGAAGGTTTGAGGAGCGTCCCCGGCTCCTTCATGTTGCCGGACATTGGAATTGCCATGCTGCTCGGGATATCACATCACGGCCGGAGATCAGGATGCAAGCGGCCGCGCATCGGCGGCGCGGAAAGCGGCGGAATCAGGTGGCGTCTCCGGTTACCGTCCCGGCGTCCATCCAGGAGAGGTAGGACTCCGCTCCGCGCTCGATGGGGAGCGCGATGATTTCCGGCACCGAATAGGAGTGGAGCGCGCGGATTTCCCGCTCGAGGTGGGGATAGGCGGCGGCGGTTGTCTTCATCAGGAGGAGCCATTCGGAAGCCTCCTCGATGGCGCCTTCCCAGCGATAGATGCTGGTTGCGCCGGGCACGATGTTCACGCAGGCGGCCAACTGTTTGCCGACGACGGCGCGGGCAATGCGCCGCGCTTCCTCTTCGGAATTCGAGGCGCACAGGACGACAAGTCTCGCGGACATGCATTTCAGTGTAGCCAAAGCGGTTCAAAAGAGTTATAAACATTAGATAAGAGCATTTGGAAACCTGATGTCAGCCCTTCAAAAAGCCGGATTTCTGAGCGTAGTGACGCTGTGCGGCGTCTACGTTTACTTTTTCCTCAGTGCTCCGCAAGGTTGGCCCGCGTTGCGCGAGACCTGGCAGGAAATCCGCCGGATGCAGTTGCGCAACGCCGAACTGGAGCGCGATGTCGAGCAGCGCGCGGCGCGTATCCAACGGCTGAAGGATTCGCCAGCCGAACAGGAGTTGGAGATTCGCAAGCGGCTGAAGATGCTGCGTCCGGGCGAGACCACGTTCATCATTCCGCACAAGCCGGATCCCGCCGGCGATTCCAATCCATAGTGACCGGGCGGGCGGCGCGGAATAGTCACGGCCCGCCATTTGAGATAAGATCGGTGGTCAATGAAGGGTTTCCTGTTCCGTCTCTCGACGGTTGTGGTTCTGGGCGCCATGACCGCTCCCGGGGTGATGCATGCCCAGGCTCCGGTAATCCAGCGTCCCACGCGTGATCCCCATACGCCGGGCTATGTAAAGGCAACACAACTGCCCGATGGGGTCAACCCTCCCCTGAAGGACGGGAACTACATTCTCGGACCGACGCACAACCCCGCGCCGGAGATGACGGTGCGGGAAGGCGTGCCGCGGGGGGATGTCTACACGTTCACGATGGAATCCGCCGGCAGCCGGTATTATCCGGGAATTGCGCGCGAGGCGAACACCTATCCGCAACCGGATCCGGCGGATCCCTCGAAGGTGATCGTCTCGAGTCATGCGGCGCCCTATACGCGCAAGGTGACTGTCTATGTACCGAAGCAATACGTTAGAGGCAGGGAAGCGCCGTTTATCGTGGGCGCGGACGGACCCGACAATCTGCTGTTCACGGCGTTGGACAATCTGATCGCGCAACGGCGCGTGCCGGTGATGATCGCCATCTCGATCGGGAGCGGCGGGGGAGACGCGCAGGGCAGTGAGCGGGGACTCGAGTACGACACGATGTCGGGCAAGTACGCCGAGTTTGTCGAACAGGAAGTGCTGCCGCTGGTGGAAAACCAGTACAAGGTGAAGTTGACGAAGGACCCGGACGGGCGCGCGACCATGGGCAGCAGTTCCGGAGGTTCGTGCGCGCTAATCATGGCGTGGTATCACCCGGAGTGGTACCACCGCGTGCTGACCTATTCGGGAACGTACGTGAATCAGCAATGGCCGGTGAACCCCGAGACGCCGCACGGCGCCTGGGAGTTCCACGAACGTCTCATCCCGAACAGCCCGCGCAAGCCGATCCGCATCTGGATGGAGGTGGGTGACCGCGACATTCTGATTCCGCGCGACAACTACCACGACTGGGTGCTGGCGAACGAGAACATGGCAAGAGAGTTGGCCGCCAAGGGGTATCACTACCAGTTTGTCTTCGCGGTGAACGCCAGGCATTCGGACCGGGCGGTGAAGCAGCAGACGCTTCCGGAAGCCCTCGAGTACGTGTGGCGGGGATATCGGGCGGGGCGGAAGCGGTAGCGGCTGGACGTTCAGAAGCGCCCGTCGCGGACGGCGAACTTGGTGGGCTTGCCGTGCGTGGATCCGCCCATGCCGATCCACTGGGCGGTACATTCGATCAACTCGCCGGGAGTAACGGAGGGATAGCCGAAGAGGCGATGGCAGCGGGCGGCATTGTTGAGCAGCGCGTTGTCGCTTTCGCGCCCCGTGAATTCAGGATCGATGCCGAAATGACGGCCGAATTGTTCCGCTACGTAGCGCACCGATAATGTTTCGGGTCCGGTGAGGTTCAAGACCGCCGGCGGGGAGGAGGCGAGATCGAGGCTGCGGAGGATGATGGAGTTGGCATCGCCTTGCCAGATGACGTTGACGCTTCCCATGCCGAGGTCGATGGGACGGCGCTCGAAGACGGCGAGGCCGATGTCCAGCAGCACTCCATAGCGCAGTTCGACGGCATAATTGAGACGCACGATCGAGACTGGGGTACCGTAGCGCAGGGAGAAGAAATGGAAGATGCGCTCGCGGGCGAGAGCGGACTGGCCGTATTCGCCCACCGGCACGGGCGGCGTCAGCTCGGTTGCTCCGCCGGAGGCGACCGGCACGAAGGGATAGACATTGCCGCTGGACATGCCGACAATGCGCGCTTTGCGGTAGCGCTCGGCGACAATGCCGGGGAGCCAGGCATTCATGCCCCAGGTGAGGTATTCCGAGCCGGTCGAGCCGAACTTGCGGGCGGCCATGTAAATGACGTTCGATGAATCGGGGAGCATCGCAAGCTGTTCGCGGTCGAGGAGGTCCGCGCTGATGGTTTGCACGCCCCACTTTTCAAGGCCTTCCCGCACCTCATTCGTCGAGTAGCGGGAGACGGCGATCACCTGGGAGGAGGCGCGCGCTTCCACGGCTGCCCGGGCCGCGCGGCGGGCGAGGGTCGGCCCCATCTTCCCGCCGGCTCCGAGGATGATGAGCGGGCCCTCGAGGCCGGCCATCAGATCACAATCGGCCTTCGACGGCCGGGAGAGGACTTCATCGAGTTCCTGTTCGGAGGTGATTATCATCGTTTGTACCCAATCTTTCTGAGGAGGCCGTGACGCCATTCTCGGCCGGATTCGTCTTCGACGCCCTTGGGCGGTTCGCCGTCGATGACGCCGAGAATGCCACGCCCCTGCGCCGTTTCGGCGAGGATCACTTCCACCGGATTGGCGGTGGCGCAAAATACGGCGACCACCTCGGGGACGTCCTTGACGCGGCCGAGGATGTTAATGGGGAACCCTTCCTTCATGACGATGATGAAAGTGTGCCCGGCGGCGATGGCGGAAGCGTTCTGGATGGCGGCGGATTTCATCTCCTCGTCATTGCCTTCGACTCGGGTGAGGCACGCTCCCGAGGCTTCGTTGAAGGCAATGCCGAACTTCATGTGCGGCGCCGTGTTGACGATGGCCTCGTAAAGGTCCTCCACTGTCTTGATGAAGTGGGATTGGCCGAGAATGATGTTTGCGCCCGCGGGGATCTGCAGGCGAACCGCTTTCAACTCCATAGGCTTAGGATATAAAAAGAGCCCACCCTTCGACACGATGAATGACAGTATTCTGCTGGAACATATCGCGCGCCTGCCGCACGCCCGCGCCGCTTTCAAGCAACTGGTGCGGGAGTTGGGCGCCAAGGGGGCCACGCGGAAACAGCTCGAGGAGTCGCTCGAGCGCCTCGAGCAGAGCGGAGAACTCGCGCAGCCGCGGCCGGGTCACTACGTGCTGACACGGCTCAATCGCGAGTACGCGGTGGGGCGGGTGGCGGCGCACCGTGACGGCTATGGGTTCATTGTGGTCGAGCCGCCGGTGGAAGGCATCAGCGGGGATCTGTTCCTGCCGCCGGGAGAAGTGGACAAGGCGATGCACGGGGACAAGGTGCTGGCGCGCATCCCGCGGATCGGGCCACAGGGGCGGGCGGAGGCCGAAATCGTGCGCGTGCTGAAGCGGGCGCACCATGACGTGGTGGGTGAATTCCGGGTGCGCCGCAACGGGTGTTTCGTCATTCCGCATGATGACCGCATCCGCCAGTGGATCTTCATTCCGGAGGGAATGGAACTGCCGGAGAGGAAATCCGCGGACCGGGTAGGGGCTCGTCCGGTGGCGGCCACGGACCCCGGGGATCTGAACGGCATGATCGTGGTGGCGCAGATTCTCGAGTACCCCTCCGAGGACGAGGCGGCCGTGGGGCGGGTGATTGAAGTGCTCGGCCATGCGGATGATTTCGGCGTGGACGTCGAGATCATGATCCGCAAGCATCACATCCCGCACCGCTTTCCGGACGAAGTGATCGCGGCGGCGCGAGACGTGCCGCAACGGGTGAACGAGGAAGAGATGCAGGGGCGGCGCGATTTCCGCGGCCTGGATATCGTAACGATTGACGGAGAGACGGCGCGGGACTTTGACGACGCGGTGTGGGTGGACCGGCTGGTGAATGGAAACTGGGCGCTGCAGGTGCATATCGCGGATGTGAGCCACTACGTTCTGGCGGGTTCGGCGATCGATCGCGAGGCGGCGGCGCGGGGAACCAGCGTCTATTTCCCCGACCGCGCGGTGCCCATGCTGCCGGTGGAGCTTTCCACCGAGATCTGTTCGTTGAAGCCGCAAGTGGACCGGCTGGTGCTCTCGGCTCTGCTCGAGATCGACAATACGGGCGCCGTGGTGCGTCAGGAATTCATGCGCGGCGTCATTCACAGCGTCGAGCGGATGACTTACACGAATGTTCATCTGGTGCTCGAAGGCGACGGCGAGCAGAGGGAGCGTTATGCGCCGCTGGTGAAGCGCTTCGAGATGATGCGGGATCTGGCGGAAATCCTGAACCGCAAGCGCGTGCGGCGCGGGTCCATCGATTTCGACCTGCCCGAGCCGCTGGTCGAGTTCGACGAATTCGGGGAGATGGCGGGAGTGAGGCGGGCTCCACGGAACGTGGCGCACCGGCTGATCGAGGAGTTCATGCTGGCGGCAAACGAGGCGGTGGCCGCTCATCTGGAGGAGATGGAGTGGCCCTCCATCTACCGCATTCACGAGCCGCCGGACGCCAGGCGCGTCGCGGATTTCGAGCAGATTGCGGCGCATTTCGGCTATTCGCTCGGCGTGGGAGCGATTCCCGTGAGCCGGCATCATGTGACGGACCGCAAACGCGACGGGCGGAAGATCAACCGGGACATTTTGCTGGTGGACGAGCGCCGGCTCGAGGTAACGTCGCGGCAGTATCAGAAGCTGGTGGCGAAGATCGAGGGGAAGCCCGAGGAGCGGATACTGAGCTACCTCATGTTGCGATCCCTGAAGCAGGCTCGCTACAGCGAAGAGAACAGCGGGCATTTCGCGCTCGCCGCGCCCACCTATACACACTTCACCTCGCCCATCCGGCGCTACCCGGACCTGATGGTGCATCGCATTTTGAGCGCGTCGCTCGACGGGAAGAGCGCCCCGTTTAGCGGGCGGCAACTGCGCGCCGTCGCCGCCGATTGCTCCTTCACCGAGCGCCGCGCGGCCGAGGCCGAGCGCGAACTGGTGGAGTGGAAAAAGTTGAAATTCATGGCCGGGCGCGTGGGAGAGGACTTCGCGGCGCTGATCATTCAGACGGCGAAGTTCGGGTTCTTCGTCGAACTCGAGAATCTGTTCGTGGAAGGGCTGGTGCCCATTGATTCGCTGCCTGGAGAACGCTTCGGATATCACGAGAATACGCGGAAGATTGTGGGGGAGCGGTCGAAACGCGTGTTCTCGATCGGGGATCAGGTGAGGGTGGTTCTGGACCGTGTGGACGCCGTGGAGAAGAAGCTCCAGTTTTCCCTGTTTGAGCCCGCTCCGAGGAAGAAGAAGGCGCGGAGGGGCAGGTCCTGATGAGCCATGCCTTTGCCTGTTACCATGGTCGGGGTTGGGCGGGTTGTGTGGGTCGCCGCGGCGGAATGAGGCGGCTGACCAGGAGTAGATCGGAAGGAGGGAGTCATGGCATTTTGCCCTAACTGTGGCGCGCCGGTGGAAGGCCGATTCTGCCCGGCGTGCGGAGCAAACATCGGGGGCGCGCCTCCGCAGGCCGGGGGGACGGCTCCGGCGGGAGGCGGAGGCCCGGCGGCAAGCGCGGGAGCATCCGGCCTGACCGAGAACATGGCGTCGGCGCTGTGCTACTCGCTGACGTTGATCACCGGGATTGTGTTTCTCGTCCTGCCCCCATACAACACCAACCCGCGAGTGCGTTTCCACGCTTTTCAGGCGATCTTCTTCGCGCTCGGGCTGTTTGTGCTGTTCTTCGGTTTGGGCATGTTCATGATCTTTCTGCCGGGAATCCTGAGGATCATGCTCGGCCTGGTGGAGATGGCGGCCAGTTTCGGAGTGTTCCTGCTGTGGCTGTTCCTGATGTGGAAGGCTTATAACGGCGAGAAACTGGTGTTGCCCGTCATCGGACCGCTGGCGGAACAACAGGCGGGGCGGTAAGCGCCGGCGCGGCGATGGTAGACTAGCCACGTGCTCTCAAGGCGCGTCTGCATCGCTTCTTTTCTGCCGGCCGTTCTGCCCGCCTGGATGGCTTCCGCCCGGGCGCGAAAGGTGTGGGCAGGCGGACAGGCGAGCCACCTGGGCGGGCCGTCGAGGGATGGACGGTTCCTCACGATCGTGGATGCGGCGACGGGCGATCTGGCGGTGCGCGAGATCGCCGGCGGAGAAGTGCGAAGACTCACCGGGAGCGCGCCTCATCCCGGAGAGTTCGCGTATTTCTCGGTGGTTTCGCGGGACAGCAGGTGGATCGCCTATGCCTGGTTCAACCAGCAGAAATTCTATGATCTTCGCGTGATTGGCGCCGATGGCCGCGATCAGCGCACCTTGCAGCACAACGAGGAACGGAGGTTTGTCCAGCCGTGCGCATGGTCGCCGGACGGCAAGCAGATTCTCACGCTGTTTTTCCGCAACGACAATATCAGCCAGATTACGCTCGTCTCCGCGGCGGACGGAGCGGTGAAGGTGTTGCAATCGCTGGATTGGGTGTATCCGAACAAGATGGATCTTTCGCCCGACGGGAAGTGGGTTGTCTATGACGACCTGCTTCGGGAGGGTGAGAGCGCGCGCGGATTGTTTCTGCTGGCGGCGGATGGCAGCAGGAAGATGGCGCTGAAGCCGCAGGTGAACGACGTATTTCCGCTGTTTACACCCGATGGCGGCGGGATCGTGTTTCTCAGCACGCGCGCGGGGACCACGGACCTGTGGTTGCGGCCGGTGAATGGAGGAGACCCGGAATTGCTCGAGAAAGACCTCGGGCGCGCGCTTCCGCTGGGGTTCACGGGCGCCGGCGACTACTACTACGCCCTGCGCAGCGGTGATCCACTGGTTTGGATTGCCGCACTCGACGGCGCGCCAACGGGCGCGGTGGCGGTGGGGGAAGGGAAGGAGGCTCCGGCGTGGTCGCCCGACGGAAAGCGGCTGGCGTTCCTGACGCGCGCGGGAAACGAGAATTTCGGGCAGGAATCCGTGGTGATCGCCATTTACGACATCCAGGCGCGAAAATTGGAGACGCTCGCTCCGAAGCTGGCCTCGCTCGATCACCTGCGCTGGTCGCCCGACGGGAAGCGGTTTCTGGCGGGCGGAAGCGACCGCCACGGGGAGCGCGGGCTTTATGTGATCGACGCGCGGACGGCGGCTGTGAAACCGGTGGCGCTGACGCCGGCCGGGACGTATCGGGGATTCGAGGGAGTGTGGATACGGGAGGGCGAGGCGGTGTGCTTCATCCAACCCGAGGAGGGGACCCTCCGCATGGGGCCGCTCGAGGGTGAAACACGAGTGATCTACCGGGGTCCGGCAAAGGCGAAACTGCACGATTTGGCCGTCTCCGCCGACGGCCGGATGGCGGCGTTCGCCGTGCAAAGCGAGGGAGCGGAGGCCGTGCTGGCGCTGCCGCTCGATGGGGGCGAGCCGCGTCAGGCGGCGAACGTGCGCGGAGGCGCGATCAACGGCCTCGAGTGGGGACGCGACGGGCAATGGCTGCTGGCGAGCACGCCCGGCGACCCCCCGGGGCTGTGGCGGATCGCGCTCGACGGCACGGGGCCGCGGAAACTCGATTGGAACCTGCAACAGCAGGGAGCGGTGAGGCTGGACGGCCCGGGCCGGCGCATCGCATACACCGCCGGCAAGACACAGACGGAGATCCGGGTCATCGAAAGGCTGGTTCATGCTGCACATCACCAACGGTGATTCCGTTATCGCTTCACTCGAGGAAGTTTCCATGCCGGGTGAATTTCTCAGTTGGCGCGACATTCTGCACGAGGGGCCGGCTCCCGGCACCCGGACGATCGAGGAGCTGTCGGACATCCGGGCGCGGTTCGTGGCGGACTCCGGGTGGGCGTCGTATGAAGAGGCGCGCGAGGAACTGGCGCGGCGGGATGCCGTGCTGGCAAGAAGCCGCGAGCAGGACGAGGTGGTGTTGTGGTTCGAACACAACCTGTTCGATCAGTTGCAATTGTTGCAGGTGCTCGACTGGTATTACCGCAATCCTCCGCTGCCGCCGAGGTTGAGCCTGATTCATCCGGAAGGGTATTTGGGGGTGATGCCGGGCGAGGTGCTCGAGGGCGTGTTTCCCATGCGGCAACAGGTGCATCCCTCGCAGCTCGAACTGGGTCATAAGGGATGGCGGGCGTTCACTTCGCCCGAGCCGCTCGATATGGCCGCGCTGGCGGGGGCGAGCAACGCGCCGCTGCCGTATCTGGCGGCGAACTTCGAGCGCTTCCTCGAGGAGTATCCCTCCGTGAGGAACGGCTTGTCGCGATCCGAGGAGCAGATTCTGCGGGTGGTACAGGCCGGGCGCCGGGATCCGGAAGAGATCTTCCACGCATTTTGCGAATTCGAGGAGCCGATGTTCATGGGAGTCTCATCGGTGTGCTCGAGACTGGAGCGGCTGGCGGCCGGGCAGGCGGCGGCGGGAGCAGATGACGGCTATCAGTTGACGGAGTTGGGGGAGCGGCTGCTGCGGGGAGAGTCGGATTGGATTCGTGAATGTGGCGGCATTGATATGTGGCTGGGGGGAGTGCACCTCCGGGGCGCGGATGCGGCCTGGCGGTGGGATGGGGAGCGGAAGATCCTGGCTCGTGGGTGAATGAGAATGCTGATCTTTCTGTTTGCCGCCGCGCTGATGGCGCAGGATGCGCGTCCCGTGCCGGACGGTTTCCATCGGCGCGAGGCAATGATTCCCATGCGGGACGGGGTGCGGCTTTATACGGAGATTTTCACTCCGGTGAAGCGGGATGAACGGCTCCCGTTTCTGATGGTGCGAACCCCATATAACTGCAAACTGCTGTCGAACGGGCTGGCGGATCGCTACAAGGAGCTGGCCGCTGACGGCTACATCTGGGTATTTCAGGATATTCGGGGGAAGTACGCCTCCGAAGGCCGGTTCGTCATGATCCGGCCGCCGCGGTCATCAGGCGGCGGAATCGACGAGGCCACCGACGCCTACGATACCGTCGAGTGGTTACTGCACAACGTGGAGGACAACAACGGGCGCGCGGGAATGATGGGAGTGTCGTACCCGGGGTGGCTGACGGTGATGGCGATGCTGGATCCGCATCCGGCGTTGAAGGCCGTTTCCCCTCAGGCTTCTCCCGATGATATGTATCTCGGCGACGATTTTCACCATAATGGCGCGTTCCGCCTGAGTTACGGTTTCGAATACGTCTCGAGCCTCGAGGCGGGCAGGGAAAACAAGCCGTTCGTGTTCGATAAGTATGATGTGTTCGAGTGGTACCTGGCGCTCGGTTCGCTCGGCAACGCGAACCGGCGGTACTTCCATGGGCGGTTCCCTTCGTGGAACGACTTCGTGGAGCATCCGAACTTCGACGCGTTCTGGCAGCGCCGCAAGGCCAGTCCTTATCTGAAGGAAGTAAAGGTCCCGGCGCTGCATGTGGCGGGATGGTGGGACCAGGAGGATTTTTATGGCCCCATCACCATTTACCAGGCGCTCGAGGAGCATGACAGGCGAGGCATCAATTATCTGGCCGTGGGTCCGTGGAACCACGGTGGATGGATGAGCGGAAAGGGCGATTCGTTGGGAAATATCCGGTTTGGACGGAATACGGCGGAATATTTCCGGACGTCGATTCTGGCGCCATGGTTTGCCTTCTGGCTGAAGGATAAAGGGAGATTGGATCTGCCCGAGGCATACACTTTCCGTGCGGGGGCGAACGAGTGGGTGCGGCACGGGGCGTGGCCGCCGGCAAAGCGCACGGCCATGCGGAGTTTGTATTTCCGGGAAGGCGCAGCATTGTCGTTCGAAGCGCCTGCCGCGCAGGACGACGCTTCGGATAGCTTCGTTTCCGATCCCATGCGCCCGGTTCCGTATCGCGTCAGACCGATTCTTCCGGTGTACGGCGCGGGGTCGACGTGGGGGATTTGGCTGACGGACGATCAGCGTCCCATGCACTTGCGTCCCGATGTGCTGAGTTGGGAAAGCTCGACGCTCGGTAGCGACCTTACCCTGAGCGGGCGGATTACGGCGAGGCTGTTTGCGTCGACCACCGGATCGGATGCCGATTGGGTGGTGAAACTGATCGATGTCTACCCGGAGAAGGTTCCAGACGACCCGAAAATGGGCGGATATCAGTTGATGATTGCCAATGATGTCTTCCGCGGACGATTCCACAATAGTTTCGAAAAGCCCGAGGCGCTGGTTCCCGGGCGGGTGACGGAGTTCACCATCGACCTGCACACCCAGGACTACCGGTTCCTCAAGGGGCATCGCATCATGGTGCAGGCGCAGAGCACGTGGTTTCCGCTGATTGACCGCAACCCGCAGCGCTACGTGGCCAACATCTTCGACGCGAAGGAGAGTGACTTTGTCCGGGCGACGCACCGCATCTACCGTAGCGCGCGCCATGCTTCGCGGGTGGAGATTCAGGTGGAGCGGTAGTTCAATCGCCCTGGATCAGGTGGTAGAAACCGCGGCGCTCCAGGACTTCGACCGGCATTTCGAAGAGGGACGAGAGCGCCTCGCTCGAGAGCACATCGCGCTTCGGGCCGTCGAGAAAGACCTTGCCCTTGCGCAGGAGCACAACCCGGGAGATCTCGGGAATGATATCCGAAAGGTGGTGGGTGACCAGAATGATGGTGGTGTGGGCGGCGACCTTGCGCATGATGCCGATCAGTTCGTGAGTGGCGCGGATATCGAGGCTGGCCGTGGGTTCGTCGAGAATGAGAGCTTTGGGCCGATGAACGAGCGCCCGGCCGATGAGGAGGCGGCGGCTTTCGCCGGTGGACATGTGGCTCACGGTGCGCTCGGCGAGGTGCGCGATCTCGAGTTGATCGAGGATCTCCTCGCAGCGCTCGCGCATCTCCCCTGTCACCTCGTGATTGGGCCAGATGCCGACGCTCGAGAAGAATCCCGAGAGGATGACTTCGCGGCCGGAGTAGGGGTAGCGGATGTAGCTTTGCAGCAGGTCATTGTGGACGATGCCGAACAGGGGACGCAGGTCGAAGATGTTCCAGGTGTCGCGGCCGAAGACGCGGACAGCGTTATCGGGGCGCCATAGCGGGTAACAATCCCTGGTGAGCGTCTTGATGAACGTGGACTTGCCGCTTCCGTTGGGTCCGAGGAGAGCAACGTGCTCACGCGCATGAATGGTAAGGTCCAGGCGATCGAGACCGATCTGGCCCTCATGAGAGACGGTGATATTCCGGAATTCGAGTAGTGGCGGTTCAATGGTCAGCACTTGAACCAGAGTAACTCAGGAGCGGGCGATATCACTTCTCGCCTTTACGCTTGAGCGTAGGCGGCTTGCGTTTCTGGGGAGCGGCGGCGGCCTTTTTCTCCTGCTCCTTTTTCGCGGCGAGTTCCGACGGCGTCATCATGGCTTCAGCGGCCTTCCTCTCGCGGGCGTCCTTGGCCTCGACATCGTGGCCGCGCTCCTTGACATCTGTTTCGGCGAGTTCCGCGCTGACCGAAGTGTTCTCGATGGCGTTGGAAAGGGCGTTTTCGTAGCGGGAAAAATCACGGGTCTTGTTGGATTGGATCTTCCGCAGCCTGGTGAGCATCTCTTTTTCGGCTTCGGCGACGGCTTTCGTGCCTTCAGTGATGTCAACATGCCGGCGGAGAGCGTCGTCGGAGACGGTGTCGATGGCTTCAATGATCTTGCTGTACTCGTCGAGCGTTTCATGGATCATCGCGGAGCGGCCCGCCTTGTCCTTCGAGAGGAAGTTCTCGGCGAGGGCGATGCGCTGGCGGGCGAACTTGACATAGAGCTTGAGGCGCGCATTCGGCTCCTGAACCTCCCGCACCTGGTCGGCTTCATCAGCGGTGAGAAAATCCCTTTGAGCCTCGAGAGCAGCCGGGGCCAGGACGAGCAAGGAACACAGGAGCGGCAGCAACTTCATATCTCCACGCTAGCGGAAAATTCCGGAATGAGGTGGGGAGGG
>JABAQT010000085.1 GCA_019187195.1 Bryobacteraceae bacterium | reverse complement strand
GCATCCCTGGCGCTGCCTACCGGATTCCAGTCCGGCAGAGAACCCGCGATGCGCGGACCGGTCCGGTTACGCTATACTGTGCGGACAGATTGCCATCGCAGTTAGAAATTGCATCGAGCGGTACGGAATGGATTAATTCCTACGCGCTCGTGACCTACATTCCCGATCCGCTCGGCGGATTTCTCGATGACCTTCGCCGGAACCTGGCGCCGGAATGTAATCCTCATGCGCACGTGACTCTCATGCCGCCGCGGCCGCTTTCCGGGCCGCCGGACGAAGCGTGGAAACAGATTCACGAATACACGAAGAGTTTACCGGTATTTCCTCTACAGGCAACCGGCATCGGCGTGTTTCCGGAAACCCACGTGATCTACATCGAACTGGGGATGGGCCGTGAACAGTTGCTGGAACTCCACGCGGCCCTGAACCGCGGTCCGCTGCACTTCGCCGAACCTTTCGAGTACCACCCGCATATCACGCTTGCCCAGGAGTTGCCGTTGGAGGCGGTCGCCGGCGCGGCGCGGCTAGCCCGGGACATGTGGCGGCAGTGCCCTCACTCGCGCATTTTCCCCGTCGAGGAACTCACCTTCGTGCGGAGCACCGCCGAGAAATGCTGGAAAGACCTCGCTTCGGTGCAGTTGGAGCGGATCTCCGTCGTCCGGTAGGCTACCAGGGGGTAAAGTACATCCGCGATAAGAACGCAGCCATCTGTCCCCTGGTGTTGGCGTCGTTCACGCAGAACTGGCCGCCTCCGCAACCGCTGGTGACGCCGAGTTGTTTCATTTTCTGGATGTATTGGAAGAAGATGTTGTTCGAGGGAACATCGGTGAAGTACGGCGTGGTGGGGGCCTCGAAGGTGGATCCGAACTTCGAGCGGATGAGGAAGACTGACATCTGGCCGCGGGTGACAGCCTCATCGGGGCAATAGTCAAGAAGGTTGCACCCGGTGGTGATCCCCAACTGGCGCAACTTCTGAATCCACTTGAACTGCGGATGGCTGGCCGGGACATCGCGGAAGAATGCCGCGGAGGGGAAGAGGAAGTCATCGGTGCCAAGCAGCGAGCGGACGATGAACACCGCCATCTGCCCGCGCGTGGTGCTGTCGTTGGGGCAATACATGTTCGGCGCGCACCCGATGGTGACGTTGTTGGCCTTAATGATGCGCACATAGTCGGCGAACGGGTCGCTCGCGGGGACGTCGGCGAAGGGGGCCGCAAGCGATGTGCCCTTTTGCAGAAGCTGCACTACATTTCCGGCGGCGTACACCGTGCCGGTGCGGGGATCGGACCCGGGGTTCGGACTCACGGTGTAGTTGAGAGAGCCGGCTCCGGTGGTGAGCGGCGCCGAGGTAAGGCTGATCCAGGGGGCGCTCGAAAACGCAAACCACGTGCATCCATCGCTGATGCCGACTCCGCCGCCCCCTCCTTCCACGGGATAGGTGGAGCCGGTGGGGGTGACGTTCGCCACGCACTCATTGACGCCGAAGTTGCTCACTTTGGTGACGAAGCCGTCGCCTTGGCCTTTGTTCGTGGTTTGGAAGACATCGGAAGTGATCGGGTAGTCGGTCGAATACGTTTGTCCGGCGACGTAGACATCGCCATTGATGTCCTGGGCCATGCCGTTGATCACGTCCCAGAAGACGCCGCCGAGAACGGTGGAAAAACGCAGATTGTTGGCGAGAGGTTCGAGCATGGTGAGGAACCCGTCGGGTAGGGCGGCGCTGCCCGAGTAGCCGAATGCGTCGCGGGTGACGGGAAAGTTGCTCGTCTGTGTCGAACCCGCGATGATGAGGTAGCCGCCCGGAAGCGTCTTCACGCCCTTGGCAAATTCGGTTCCCGGAGAGCCCACGAGGCTCGATGCGATGAGCGAGGAGAGCGTGCTGTTGAAACGGGCAACGAAGGCATCGCCCGTTCCCTGAACGGTGCGGCCGTAGGCGTTCGCGGTGGTGGGGAAGCCCGTGCCGGCCTGGCCGGCGATGACGGCGCGCCCTTCCTTCTCGAGGGTTAGCGCGAAGGCGCTGTCGGCGCCCGGACCGCCAAGCAGCGTACTCAACAGCACCCGCTTGCCATCCTGGCTGAACTTGAGGACGAAAGCGTCCTCGAGTCCGCCCTGGACGCGGCTGTAAGCTCCTGGTGTTGTGGGGAAGTCCGCGGATGTTGTGCCGCCGGCAATCCAGATCTCTCCGGCGGGATCAATGACCATGGCATTAGGCGTATCCATGCCCAGAGCGCCCCCGAAGTATGTCGAAAACGTGAGGGTCACGCCTGTCGGATCGAACTTGGTGAGGAAGCCGTCGTAGGAGCCTCCATAAGTGGTCAGGTATGCTCCGGGTGTGGTGGGAAAATTGTTGCTGTTCGTCAGGCCGGCGACGGTAACGTAGCCTGCGTAATCGACACCGATGGCCTTGCCAGTCTCCTGTGTATCACCAGTGCCGAGAAAGGTCGACCAGGTGAGGACGTTCCCATCGGGAGCGAGTTTGCTGACAAAGGCATCCTGAACTCCGGAGAAGTTCTTCTGGTAGGCGTTGTTTGTGACCGGGTAGCCGAAGGAACCGGTGAAACCGGTGATGTAGGCGGCTCCCGTGGAGTCGGCAACCACGCTGGTCGCCTGGTCTTCATTCTCCCCGCCGATGAAAGTGGAATAGACCAACACCTGTCCGGTGACGTTGAGTTTGGTGACGAAGGCGTCGTTGAAGATGCTGGTGATGGTGTTCTGAATGGGGTGGAAGAGCGGAAAGTTGGCAGACTTGGTGTAGCCGGCGAGATAGACGGGGCCGCCCGCGTCGGTGGTGATGCCGAGGACTTCCTCGCCTTGCGTGCCGCCGAGGAAGGTCGAGTAGGCAATGACAGGGTCGATCACCAGCGGGAGTTTCCGGTCCCAGGCCGCGAGTTCAAATCGGAAGCCGCCCGCTTCGCCGTTGCGGTAGCGGGCGGGGATGGCAACGCGCCTGCCGCCGGTCTCCTGGTAGACGAGCGGTCTGCGCTGGCGGATATCGCCGGCGGACGTCGAGAGGACGAGATCGCCTGACTCATCGACGCGGATTCGCTCGGCTCCCTTCCAGGAAAGCTCAATCACGCCCGGGTCGGCTCCGGGAGCGACAACGAGGTCGTATTCCAAACGGTTCTCGCCGCTGTAGTAGACAGCGTCGATTCCCTCGTAGACTTCGGGAAAGCGGACGCTCTCGTAATGGGGGACGTTGGTGCGCCACTTGGCCGGGTCCTTACCACGGAAGTAGTTGCTGATGCCGGGGAGTCTACGCCCGGCGATGGGGGGCTTGGGGTTGCGGGCATTGAGGAAAGTCAACTGGAGAGGCTGTCTTAATCCGCCGCTGATGAACCATGCTTCCTTGCCGGTGAGCAGGGTGAGAAAGCCGCCGCCGCGGGAGAGAAACTGAACGGAGGGATCCGCCTGGCCGGCGTTCGGCTCGAAATACAGTGGGACGCGGCTCAGTTGCTGCTTACCGCGGTTGTCGACAGCCGCGCGGGCGGCAGGACCGGGTTGTGGAAAAAACGGGTTCGCCGGCAGTTGCGGGGAAGGGGGAGCCGAGTGCCCGGCCGCGGCAGCAGGGAATCCCGTGGCAAGCAAAAAAGCCACGGAACAGAAGATCCTCCGGAAGGTTCGCTCGTTCGGCGATCCTTTTCTCATGTTGATAACTCCTAACGTGTATTCCTCTATCTTAAGCTGTTCCAGTTCGTGCCGTGGCGCGCGGCAGCCGGCTCGGGTTTACAAGTTGGCCGCGGACAGTCACTCGCCGGCATTGGCGTTCCGGTTGGGATCTAAACTATACTTTAGTAAAAGAAGAACGCGCACGCGGTGGCAGCTTCAGTAAGATCCGCAAAGGTCAGGACTATTGTGGAGGTCTGCCGGTGAGCCGGAATGAATATTCAATCTTTTTTGAACCCATATTAGACGAAAATCATCTTAAAGTTATTAGAATATTGTTGACATGCGCGGTTTTTGCCGCCGCCACGGCCTGCTCCAGGGCTATTCCCGCCGGCCAGGCCCCGGCTCCGGTGGTCGTCACTCTGGCGACTGTCGAACAGAAAGACGTGCCCCTCTATTCGGAATGGATCGGCACGCTCGACGGGTTGGTCAACGCGACGATTCGAGCGCAGGTGACAGGCTACCTGCTCAGGCAGGATTACCAGGAAGGATCGTTCGTCAGAAAAGGACAGCCGCTTTTCGAAATTGACCGCCGGCCGTTCGAAGCCGAACTCGCTCAAGCCCGGGGCCAACTCGCCCAGGCTCGCGGTCAACTCGCGCTGGCGCAAGCGCAGTTGGCTCAGACGGAAGCGGAGTTGGCCAAGGCGCAAGCCGATCAACGGCGAACCCAACTCGACGCGGACAAGTTCATTCCGCTCGCGCGGACGCACGCAGTCACCCAGCAGGACGTGGACAACGCGGTTCAGAGCAACATGAGCGCGGTGGCCCAGGTCAAGGCGGCTTCGGCGCAGGTGGAGACCGCCAGGGCTCGGATTGAAGCCAACAAGGCTGCCGTCGTGGCGGCGGAAGCAGCGGTGGAAACGGCTCGCGTCAATCTCGGATTCACACGTCTGACCGCGCCGATCGATGGCATCGTTGGCCTGGCGAGAATGCAGGTCGGCGACCTGGTCAGCCCGAACAGCGGTCCCGTGACAACGGTGTCTACACTCGATCCAATTCGAGTCTTTTTCACTGTCAGCGAACAGGAATATCTCGGTTTCGCGCGGGATCATGGCGATCCCCAGACCGTCATGAAACAACTACAACTGGATCTGATCCTCGCGGACGGATCGACTTATCCCGAGAAAGGTAAGTTCTTTTTCGCCGACCGCCATGTCGATCCGTCGACCGGCGCTATCCAGTTGGCCGGACTCTTTCCCAACCGGGGAAATGTCCTGAGACCGGGACAATACGGCAAGATCCGTGCGCGGGTGGGTATTCAGAAGGGTGCTCTGCTGGTTCCCCAGCGGGCGGTGATGGAGTTGCAGGGCGGCTTTCAGGTGGCGGTGGCGGATGATGGGAACGAAGTGAGCCTGAGGCCGGTCAAACCGGGAGCCCGCTCCGGCGCGCAGTGGGTGATTACCGAGGGACTGAAGCCCGGAGAACGGGTGGTTGTGGAAGGCGGGGAAAAGGTTCGCCCCGGGATGAAGATCACCCCGAAGGAGAACTAGAACCGCATGTCCCAATTCTTCATCAACCGCCCGATCGTCGCCATGGTGATCTCCATCCTGATGATCGTCATCGGAGCCACCACCCTCAAGTTTCTTCCCGTCGCGCAGTTTCCCAGCATTGTCCCGCCT
This sequence comes from Bryobacteraceae bacterium, assembly GCA_019187195.1. GTDB lineage: Bacteria > Acidobacteriota > Terriglobia > Bryobacterales > Bryobacteraceae > CADEFT01. The sequence continues at coordinate 36,984 of JABAQT010000085.1, read as the reverse complement.
GAAGTGCAGGTGATCGCCACTTACGTGGGAGCCGACGCCCAGACCATCGAGCAAGCCGTCGCGACCCCCATCGAGCAGCAACTGAGCGGCGTGGACAACATGAACTACATGTACTCGCTCAACGCGTCCGCCGCCGGACAGACGCGGTTGACCGTAAATTTCGACGAAAAGACCGATCCCAACACCGACCTGATCCTCACCCAAATGCGCCAGACGCTGGCGTCTCCCCAGTTGCCGGCGGATGTGACCAATTTCGGAGTTACGGTTCAAAAATCAGTTTCCGCCCCTCTCATGATGCTCGCGCTGCACTCGCCTCACGGCACCCGCGACGCCCGCTTTCTGGCCAACTACTCCTACATCAACCTCAACGACCAGTTCCTGCGCCTGCCCGGTATCGCCATGGTGCAGGTATGGGGCGCGGGCCAGTATGCCATGCGAATCTGGCTGAAGCCGGACCAGTTGGCCAAGCTGGGCATCACCGTTACAGACATTGCCCAGGCGATTCGCGCCCAGAACACGGTGAATCCGTCGGGAAAGGTCGGCGGTGAGCCGGTGCCGCGCGGCCAGGAATTCACCTATTCGGTTCTGGCGCAAGGCCGGCTGGCGTCGCCCGAGGATTTTGGCGATATCGTCATTCGCGAGGCGCCGAACGGCGGTGTCGTGCGCATCCGTGACGTGGCCCGCATCGACCTTGGAGCCCAGGACTATAGCGCGATCGGCCGGTTCAACGGCAACCCCAGCGCGATCATTGCCCTGTTCCAGTTGCCCGGATCGAACGCCGTCGACACCGCCTCAAGCGTCCTCAAGCTGATGGCCGAAGCCAAGAAGCGCTTTCCACCGGACATCGACTATGCGGTGGCGCTCGATACGACGGCGGCGGTGCGGGAAGGCATGCGCGAGATCGTGGAAACGCTGTTCATCGCGATCGCTCTGGTGGCGTTCGTCGTCTACATCTTCCTCCAGGACTGGCGCGCCACTCTGATCCCGCTGCTGGCCGTCCCCGTTTCGCTGGTGGGGACGTTTACATTCTTCCCGCTGTTCGGATTTTCCATCAACACCCTGTCCCTTTTCGGACTCGTTCTGGCCATCGGCCTGGTGGTGGACGACGCCATCATCGTTGTCGAGGCGGTGGCGCGGCACATTGAAGAAGGTTTACCTCCGAAGCAGGCCGCCGTAAAGGCGATGCAGGAGATCACAGGGCCGGTAATTGGCATCGCGCTGGTGCTCTCCGCGGTGTTCGTGCCTACCGCCTTCATACCCGGCATTACCGGCCGGCTCTACCAGCAGTTCGCGGTCACTACCGCGATCGCGGTGGTTATCTCCGCATTCAACGCTCTCAGTCTCAGCCCCGCACTCTCGGCGCTGATCCTGCGGCCGCACGCAACGGGCGGAAGCCGCTCGCAAGGCTTCTTCAACTGGTTCAACCGCCGCTTCGACGCCGGAACGCATACCTATGTCCGCCTGTGCGGAGGGCTGATTCGCAAGAGCGCGGTGACCGTGGCCATTCTGGTTGTTTGCACCGGCGGGGCTGCCCTCATCGGAAACCGCCTGCCGTCCAGTTTTCTCCCGGATGAGGACCAGGGCTACGTCTATATCAATTTCCAGCTTCCCAAGGCGGCGTCGCTTCAACGCACCGAGGAGGTGTGCCGCAGGATCGAGAAGATCGTGGCCGCCACCCCTGGCGTCAATTCCTACACGGGCGTGGCGGGCTACAGCATGCTGAGCGGCGTGCGTAACACCTTCGCCGGCTTTGTCACCGTTTCGTTTAAGAAGTGGCGCGACCGTTCCCGGAAGGAGGAGCAGTATCACGAAATCGAACAGCATCTCAACCGGGAACTCAGCAAATTTCCCGACGCTCTGGCGTTCAGCTTCGCGCCCCCGGCGATTCCCGGCGTCGGCACCGCCGGCGGTTTCACGTTCGTGTTGGAAGACCGCGCGGGACGCGACATCGGTTTCCTTTCCGACAACCTCGACAAGTTCATGGCCGCCGCCCGGCAGCGGCCGGAAATCACCGGCTTGAATACGACGTTCCTCGGCAGCGTCCCCGGTCTTTTCGTCAACGTAAACCGCGACAAGACGCTCAAGCAAGGTGTCCCCCTGGGCGATGTCTACAGGACCATCCAAACCTTCATGGGTGGTCTTTTCATCAACTACTTCAACCGCTTCGGCCGCCAGTGGCAGGTCTATCTGCAAGCTGACGGAGACTACCGCAACACCGCTGAAAACGTCGGCCGTTTCTATGTCCGCAACGCCGCCAACGAAATGGTGCCCCTCGCTTCCCTGACCAGCATCGAGCCGCGCCTGGGGCCTGAGTTCACCATGCGCTTCAACCTTTACCGTAGCGCCCAGATCAACGGCAGAGCCGCGCCGGGTTACAGTTCATCGCAGGCCATGAAGGCGCTCGAGGACGTCTTTGCCAGCACCATGCCGAAAGAGATGGGTTATGACTACATGGGAATGTCGTTCCAGGAGAAAAAGGCCCAGCAGGGCGTGCCCGCGTCGGTGATCTTCGGATTCTCGCTGTTGTTCGTGTTTCTGATTCTGGCGGCGCTCTACGAAAGCTGGTCCCTGCCTTTCAGTGTGTTGTTGAGCACCCCGGTGGCTATATTCGGCGCTTTTTTCGTCCTGTGGCTGCGCCGGGTCTTCCTGCTGGCCGTCTCGCCGTCCTATATGGTTTCCATTGAAAATGATGTCTTTTCGCAGATCGGCATGGTGATGCTCATCGGGCTGTCAGCCAAGAATGCGATATTGATCGTCGAGTTTGCCAAGACGGCCTACGAGGGAGGATCCTCGCTGGTGGACGCCGCTCTCGAGGGAGCGAGGCTCCGCCTCCGTCCAATCCTCATGACTTCCTTCGCCTTTATTTTTGGCTGCGTGCCTTTGTGGATCGCCTCCGGCGCCGGATCGGTGTCGCGCCAGATCATGGGCACCACCGTCATTGGCGGCATGTTGGCCGCCAGCGCCTTGGGGATCTTCGTGATTCCCGCCATTTTCTATCTGGTCGAAAGGCTGTCCGGCGCGGGGAGCGAGTCCAATGCGCAGTAGGTCTCACGGTCTTCTCCGCCGGAGCGCAACCGCGTTCGTCCTGGTGGTTGCCTCTGGTCTCACTGGCTGCATGGTTGGCCCAAACTACCGGCGTCCCGCCGTTTCGATTCCCGATTCGTATCGCGGGGCGATCTCGCCGCCGGAATCGGAATCCCTCGCGGATCTCGAGTGGTGGAAGGTGTTCACCGATCCCCGCCTTCAGGAGCTGATCCGAAAAGCTTTGGCGCAAAACTATGACCTGCGCGAGGCCGTTGCCCGCGTCGACGCGGCCCGTTCGAATCTCGGCATCGTCAGAGCTGACCAGTACCCCAATTTGGCCGCCGGCGCCAACATTCAGGCCAACCGGGCTTCCCGCAATGGCGCGATACCTCTCTCGCCGGTGATCATGCCGAACCAGAACCGTGTCTTTGGCGGAGCCACGCTCGCCATGCTCTCCTTCGAGGCGGATATCTGGGGCCGGCTGCGGCGCGCCACCGAGGCGGCGCGCGCCAATCTGCTCGCCGCCGAGGAGAACCGCAAAGCCGTCGTGACCACGCTGGTGAGCGATGTAGCAACCGCCTATTTCACCCTCTGTGAACTGGATTCTGAGCTGGACATCTCCCGGCGCACGCTCGCCTCGAGAAAAGAATCGCTCGATCTGATTCAGACCCGTCAGCGGGGCGGCCTGTCCACGCTTCTCGACATCCGCCAGGCCGAAGAGCTTGTTTACAGCGCCGAGGACGCTATCCCGGCGGTGGAACAGCGAATCGCCCAGACGGAAAACCGCATCAACCTGCTCCTCGGAATGAATCCGGACAGCGTGATTCGCGGCCGCGGCCTGGCGGAGCAGCAACCGCCTCCCGCCGTACCCGCCGGCCTGCCCTCGGCCCTGCTGGCGCGGCGGCCGGATATCCGCGCCGCCGAGCAGGATCTGATCGCGGCCAATGCCCGCATCGGCGTGGCCCGGGCCGCCTACTTCCCCCGAATCAGTCTCACGGGGTTCCTCGGCGGGCAGAGCACACAACTTTCGGATCTGTTTGGTCCGCCCAACTCGGTATGGAACTTCGCGCCGCAATTGACCGCTCCCATTTTCATGGCCGGCCGCCTCGGAGCGAACGTGGAACTGGCGAAAGCGGAGCGCGCCGGCGCCTTGGCCGTTTACGAGAAGGCGATTCGGACCGCTTTTGCGGAGGTCTCCGACGCGCTCATCGCCCACCAGAAATTGCGGGAACGGCGCACGCGGCAGGAGATGCTGGTGAAGGCCCTTCAGGATCGCACCCGGCTTGCATACGTGCGCTACCACGGCGGGGTGGACTCGCTTCTGAATGCCCTCGATGCTGACCGAAGTCTTTTTCAGGCCCAACTGGCGTTGAGACAGGTTATATTGAACGAGTTGCTGAGTGTGGTCCAGCTTTATAAGGCGCTCGGAGGCGGGTGGACGTAGGCCGTCATTGCTCTTACATCCCCAGCGCGTCGACGGATCCGGTCACCTTTACCGCGCGCGGCGCGCACCAGCGGATGAGATCCGGCAGATCATACGACCGCAGGGCGCCAGGGACAACCTGTTCGAACACTCCGCGGTGAACGCGGTGGCGGATCACGCTTTCATAGGACGCGAGCATTCCGTTTAGCGTCGCCGCGTGAATACGCGCATCGAGCGCGGTGGCGTAGAGCGCGGGCACGGCCCCCGCCCCGGTCCCTTCGGTCGAAATGCGTGACGCGTCCACGTTCTCACGGGCTGCCAGAAGGCTCACCGCCGCGCTGATATCTTCGGCGCGCATGCCGGCCAGCGGGCGATTCAGCAGAATCGCCGTCATGGCCGAATCGTAGTCGCCGAAATAGCGCGCCCAGTCGGAACTCTTGGCGCGGTTGGTGGCCGTCTCCCCCAATCCACGCAAGTCAATCGCCAGCGCGACTTCGCCTGCCGCCGCGCGCCGCATCGCCTGTTCCCTTGCGGCCTGTTTCCCGCCTCCATGCGCCAGGATCACCGCCGGGTGCTTGCCGCCCCCCTGCCCCTCGAACAGCACCGCCGGGATGATCACGCCGGGTTCGGTCTCGTAAACGAGTTTCGTCACTCGAATGGTCCCCGCCGTGTGCGATCCGTAGTAGTGAATTGGCGGCGCGGACGTGCGCGCCGTGAATCCCGTGAGCCGCCTCGCGTCTTCGAGCGTTCCCGGCTTTCGGAGCTCCTTCCAGCGCGCCTGAATCAGGCCGTGCAGTGTCTGTCCGTGCAGCGATGTCGTCACCTGTCCGGTCGCGGTGCAGTTCAGCTCCGTCTCGGAGAGCAGCGGTATCTCGTACTCCGGCGTGGTGTCTTCACTTCCTTTAAGCCACCTCGTGAACCACCGGTAAGCGGCCTCGCGTCTTTCCTTGTTGTAACCGTGTCCATCGTCCACCTCCACTTTGCCGAACTTGTTCGCCGCCCCGAGCGAGTCGTATACCTTCGCCGCCTCGGCGTATGTCTCCCTCGCGCCTCCGATCGAGAAGAAGTCGCGAATGCCGGTCAGCATCAGGAATGGCTTCGGCGCGAAACCGTAAATGAAATCCGGATGATCGTATCCCTTGGCGATCCAACCCGGCAGGCATTGTTCGGCATCCTGCGGTCCGATGGTTTCAAGCAGCTTACGCCAGTTCGTCAGATAGCAGGACGGGGCCGCGACATGAATGCGGTCATCGAGGGAGCCGATGTAGGAAGTGTGCGTGCCGCCCCCCGAGTTGCCCGTGATGCCGACGCGCGTCTTATCCACCTCCGGCCGCGACAGCAGATAATCGAGCGCCCGCATGCCGTCCCAGATGGTGTACCTCGCCAGGGAATCGCCCACGAGCAGGCTCTGTATCCCTTGGATCGTGTGCTCCGTTGTCGACGCCCCTACTTTCGACGCCTGGAAGTCCTCATCCCAAAGCTGCACCCGCTCTCCCTGTCCGATTGGGTCCCAGGCCAGCAGAACGAAGCCGCGTTTGGCGAGGTTCGAGATCACGATCTGCCAGGCGAAGTGCGACTTCGCGCCCGCTTCATGGCCCAGCGGAAACAGGATAGCCGGGTACGGTGCCTTGCCCGTCGTGGGAACATACAGGTTCGCCGTCACAAAGAATTTTGGCTGGCTCTCGAAAACCACTTTCTCGATGCGGTATCCGTCGCGTTCGATCACTCCGGTGACGCTCGGGTGCAGCGGTGTTCGTTCCGGAAATCCGCCGAGCGCGGTCACGAAAGCCTGGCGGAAGTTCCGCTTATATTCCGCCCAATCGGTGGTTGCCGCGACCCGCTTCGCGCGCGCGTCAAAATAGACCTGCGCGCGCGCCCTCAGAAAATGCGGCATCATCTCCGCGGCCCGCTTGCCGTCCTCCAGTTTGTGGTAGAACTCCATGTCCACCGCTGTTTGAGCATGCAGGAACGGAGCGGCGAGGAGAAGAAAGAAAATGGCCATACAGGAATTATTGCCCAACCTTGCCATGTGCAGTAGCATGGGCAGGATGAAACGAGCCTCGATCGCAGTCTTTCTCCTGCTCGGCGCCTGCGCGCGCGAGCAGCCTCGATCAACGGTGTCCGGTCCGCCCGAGGTGGAAGCCACCGCCGCCGTCATCACGGCCTTCACTGAGGGACCGGCCGCCGATGCGGAAGGGAATGTGTTCTTCACCGAAACCATCAACCAACGCATCATGAAAATGGCTCCGGACGGCACGCTCACCGTCTTTCGCGAACACAGCAACAACGCCAATGGCCTGCTTTTCGATGACCAGTTCCGTCTGCTCGCCTGCGAAGGCGCTCCCTCGAAGGGCGCTCTCTACCAGGATTCAAGGCCCCGCGTCACCCGCACCGTCATGAGAACCGGCAAGGTGGAAGTGCTCGCCTCGGATTACAACGGCCAGCCTTTCGTGAGCCCGAACGACATCACAATGGATGGCAAGGGCCGCCTCTATTTCACCGACCTGCCGGGAGGCGCGGTCTATCGCATCGACACCGATGGAAAGCTGTCGCGCATCCTCTACAAGCCCGAAATCCAGAGGCCGAACGGAATAGAGATCTCACCGGACGACAAGACGCTGTATCTGGTGGAAGCGAATCAGGCCGAGGGTGGGGCGCGCATGATTCGCGCCTATGATCTGCTGCCGGATGGCGCCGTCGCCAACATGCGTGTGTTCCACGATTTCTATCCCGGACGCAGCGCCGACGGCATGTGCATCGACACCCGGGGCAATCTCTACGCCGCCGCCGGACTGCACCAGCGCAGAGGCACGAGCGAAACATTGAAGACACGCTGCGGCGTTCATGTTTTTGCGCCCAACGGTGACCTGATCCGCTTTATCGCCATTCCGGAAGACACCATCACGAACTGCGCCTTTGGCGGGCCTGATATGAAAACCCTCTACGTAACCGCCGGGAAGGGACTGTATCAGACGCAAGTCGAAATTCCCGGAACGAGAAGGTAGTCAGGGCGTAGTCTCGCGGACGCCGACGGATCCGCCGATCCCCGCCGCGCGGGCACTCTTCCGCAACCGCATCGCCTCCTGCTCGGTCAGTTGATTGCCCAGCATCACTATGTATGCTCGCGGCTTGTCCGAAGGGACCACCTGCGCGTGGAATTGCGGCCACCGCCGCGCGATCGCCCGCGCGCGGCGTTCGGCATCCGCGCGATGTCCATACGTTCCGGCAATCACGCTCCAGGTTCGCGCCTCCTTCACGGGCGCTGGCCGGGCCGTCGCTGGCGGGGCCGGAACCGGTTGGGCCGTCTTCGCGGGCCTGCCCGAATAGCGGATTGCCAGTATGAACAGCAGCATCGCCACGGCGGCCGGAAGAAGGGTCATCCCCCAGCGGCGGGCCTGCTCCTTCCGCTGTGTGGGGATGTTCGTGTCCTCCGGTGTTTCCAGTACTTCTTCCCGTAACTCAGGGTGCTCGAGCACGGCCGCGATTCGGGCCAGCGGCCATCCCTTTCGCACGGAACCGTCGATGATGCTCGCAAAAGGTTCGGCCACCGAGTGCAATTCGGAAAGCTGTCTGTCAGTGTGCTGCGTCAGCAGTTGGTAAAGGGTAAAGCCAAGATCTCGAATGTCCTGCTGAAGTGTCCTGGTTCCGTGAGGAGATGATACATCGTGAATCGATAGTTTGATGGTTTCTCCCACCGCCAGAATGTTGCCTGGCTCCACCGCGCCATGGACAAGATACTGTTCGTGCAGGTAAGACAGCGCGACAACAGCCGCGCGCAACACTTCATCGGCTTCCACCAGCGTGAGGCACCTCTCGCCGGTCAGCGTGCCGAGATCGTCATCCGGACACTCCATTCGCGCATAGGCGAGCGGCACTCCATCGGCTTCGCTCCACCCGGCTTCAAACACGCGGATGAGATTCGGATGCGACAACGGGGAGGCGAGCTTCCACCGCCGCAACTGTTCTTCCGCCTGCTCGGAATGCTGGGGCACGGCCGCAATGACTGTCGTTTCGCCTCCTGGCCCATCCCGGTCCGTCAGATAGTAAACACGTTGTCCGTCGTCGCCCAGATAACGTCTGAGTTCAAAGCCCGCCGCGAGAGGCGCGCCCTCCAGGCGGGTCCACAAATCCGTCATTCTCTCCATCCAAGCAAACCGCGTGCCGTATCGAGGGCGTTGGGTTTGCGCACCGGCTGTTCACGCGGCGGAAATTCTTACCGGGCAATCGCGGTAATACTTACACCGCGCCCGCATGGCGTCCTTCTCTTTACGCGCCTCGGCGAGTTGGCCCTTGATGTGCTCCTCCGCGGGAAATGAACACCGGACGAAAAGAGAATCCATTGTGGAACAGACGTGGTGATGATAGCCCCCTGCCCGTGGGACCACAGAGTACGGTGGCGCACGCCGGTCCGTCCCGCGCCGCGGCGGTCATCGGCGCGTCCATGCAGATCAAAGGCGAGATTCACAGCGCGGAGGAATTGTATGTCGATGGCGAGATCGAAGGCGCCCTGGTCCTGGAGCAGGCGTTGACGGTCGGCCCGAACGGAAAAGTCAAAGCCAACATCAAGGCGCGCGATGTCCTGATTCTGGGCTCGGTCAAAGGAAACGTCGAAGTTTCCGATAAGATCGCCATCAAGGATAAAGGCAGCCTGGTGGGCGACATCAAGACCGCCGGAATCATCATCGACGACGGAGCGTACTTCAAGGGGAGTATCGACATCATCCGTCCCGCCGCGCCTCGCAAGCCGGCGGAGGCGGGAGCGGCGGCGTCCTCAGGCGCGTAGTCCCTTGAGCAGTTTCACGCCCATCGCCATGTCCGCGTAGCGTTGCTCCATGTCCTCAATCTCCCGCTCGATGTTCAGGGGGCCCTTATAGCCTATCTCCTTGAGTTTGGCCATGAAACGCTCCATGCCAACAGCCCCCTGTCCAAGTGGACGCTCTGTTCCCAACGCGCCGGCCACATCCTTCGGGGGCCAGTCGCCATCCTTGGCGTGTACGCTGATCACGTGTTTGGCCAGCACTCCAAGGGCCTCGATGGGATCTCCCGTCCCATACAGGATCATGTTCGCGGGATCGAAGTTGATGCCGAGATTGGGCCGGCCGACATCCTTGAAAAAGTGCAGCAACGTTTCCGCCGGCTCTTGTCCCGTCTCGAGAGCAAAGGTCTGGCCGTTGCCGGCGGCATGGTCGCAGACCCGCCGCACCATCGCCCTCACCGCGACATAGTCGGGGTGAGCTTCGTCCGCCGGCACAAAGCCGATATGACAGGCGATGCTCTTCACTCCGAGCGCGGCGGCGAAATCGCTCAATTCGAGCGTGCGCGCTTCGCGCTCCGCGCGTGTTGCCGGAGGAATGAAACCCACGGTGCGCTGTACGGTGGGAATATCGGCGTAACTCTCACCGTTGTACGCCGCAAAGCAGGTGACGAGTGTGAAGTCCTGCTTCGCAAGCTCGTCTTTCCATGCGTTCACCGCCGCCGCATCGAGCGCCGTGTCGCCCGCTACGCCCAGTTGGCCGCAGCGTACGCCCAGCGACTTGACGCGCGCCACTGTGTCGCGCCCCATCCACATCATGACGCCGATTTCAAGCTCTCTCAAAGCTGACATTTGATCTTCTCTCCGTTTCTGACCCTTGCTTCCGAAAGCAGTTTGGTAAGCCGCACAGCGGCGGCCGAATCGCTCGGGCTGCAAATCGCCGGTTGCCGGTTGTTCGCCGCGCAATCCAGGAAGTATTCGATCTCGGCCTGGTAGCCGTCCTTCTCCTCCGTCCGCAACTCTTCGTGTTCGCCGTTTGCCCGGTACAACGCCGGCGGCCCCCCGGCGCTTGAATACTCCACCGTGCCTCCGTCACAGACCACTGTGTATTCCATCGAGAAAGGATACGATTTCGGGTGATGCCATCCGCCGGTGACCGTTGCCACCATGCCGTTGCCATAGTAAAGCTGCGACTCCATCACGTCCACGCCTCCGGCCAGGTCCTCGTACCCGCTGGCCGAGATAAACTCCGGCAGCCCGAAATGCTGAATGCATTGATCCGTGTCGTGGATTACCAGATCGAATACTCCCCCTCCGGATTTTTCCTTCGACGCGAGCCATTTTGCCCAGGCCGGTCCCGCACAGCGGCGCCGGAACAAAGCGCTCCGCACGTTTCCCAGGGAAGGCAGTGTATCCCGCAGCGCGATGTAGGCTGGAAAGAACCGCAGCACCTGCGCCACCATCAGGATTTTTCCCGCCTTCTCCGCCTCGGCGATCATGCGCTCGCACTGTTCGCCATCGAGCGCCATCGGCTTTTCCACCAGCACGTGCTTGCCCGCGCGCAACGCCGCCGCCGCCACCGGCTCGTGGAGTTGCGTCGGCAGGCACAGGTCCACCGCATCCACGTTCCCGTCGTTCAGACAGTCCTCGATGCGCCTGTACTGAGCCACGTTCGAAAAATCCATTTTCTCGCCCGGTCCGCCCAGGTTTCCCGCAATCGCGGACAGGTCCCCTGACAGCTTTACCGGATCTTCGCTCACCACCGCCGCCAATGTCGCGTGAGGGATGTTACGGATGGCTTTCAAGTGAACCATCCCCATGAATCCAAGCCCGGCAACTGCAATTCTCATAGACAGAACATGGTACCATTTGGACCGCGATGAAGCGGAGAAATTTCGTTGCCGTCACCGCGGGGCTGGCCGCCGCCGCGCCGCCCTCCTCAGCCTCGGAAGACCGTCAGGTGATCGCCGCCGGAGACGGCATACCGCACACCGCCGCCGGCTACGCGGCCCAACTGGCGCGGTTGTCGGATGGCGGCAACCTCCACAAAGACAGCTATTCGCGCCTGGGAGTGGTTAACGAACTCGAACGCAGAGTCGCTGCCGAACTGGGTAAGGAGTACGCCGTCTGGATGCCTACGGGCACACTCGCGAACCACCTCGCGGTGCGCTTGCTCGCCGGAGAGAAGCGCCGTGTCCTGATGCAGGCCGAATCCCACCTCTACAACGACTGTGGAGATTGCGCCCAGACCCTGAGCGGGCTCGCCATGATTCCACTTGCGCACGGCAAGGCGGCCTTCACTCTCGAGGAGGTCGAGCAGGCCGCTTCACGCGCGGCCGGGAGCCGCGTCGCCGTGCCCATCGGAGCTTTGCAGATCGAATCGCCCGTGCGCCGCCGGCAGGGGGAGCGTTTCGATTTTGCTCTCATGAAGAAGATTACGGCCTGGGCGCGCGAACACCATGTCGGAACGCACCTCGACGGGGCTCGAATCTTTCTCGAATCCGCTTACACGGGAATTCCTGTGAAGGAATATGCGGCTCTGTTCGATACGGTGTACGTCTCGATGTACAAGTATTTCAACGCCGCCAGCGGGGCCGTCCTTGCCGGGCCGAAAGCGCTTCTCGAAGACACCTATCACATTCGCCGCATGTTCGGCGGTGGCTTGAATGAGGTGTGGCCCTTTGCCGCCGTCGCGCTCCATCACTTCGATGGCTTTTCCGCCCGTTACCGGAAAGCCGTCGAGACCTCGGAAGCTGTTATCGCCTCGCTCTCCGCGGACCGGAACTTCGAAGTCGAGCGCGTTCCCAACGGAACAAACATCTTCCGGATGCGTGTGCGCGGAGTCAACGCGCTCGTCTACCAGCAGCGCCTTCTGCTGGCGGGCATCACCGTGCGCGATCCCGCAAACGAGTGGTTCTCGCTCCAGGTGAACGAAACCTGGAACCGTGCCGGCGCCGCGGAAATCACAGCACGGTTTCGCAAGGGTTTGGGGTAGTCAAAAGCCGCCTCCCCTGATCCATCGTTACAAGGCGTGTGCCATGTGTGTTCGGTCTCTCCCCCAACGGCGATCCTCCCCTATTCGTAGCGCAGCGCGGTCATCGGGTCCACTCTCGTCGCATGGCGCGCCGGCAGGAAACACGCCAGCAGCACCGTAACCCCCAGCGCCGCGGCCATCGCCGCGAAGGTGAATGGATCAAGGGCATCCACACCGTACAGGAGTCCGCGCAGGAAGCGTGTCAGCGCAATGGCGCCCAATGCACCGGCGGCAATGCCCGCGCTCCCGAGAACGATCCCTTCCCTCAGCACCAGCTTCAGCACATCCGCACGCTGGGCGCCGATGGCCATCCGTATCCCGAATTCGTTGGTGCGAAGCGCCACAACGTACGACATGACGCCATAGATGCCGAGAGCAGCCAAGAGCAGCGCGACGCCCGAAAAAAGCGAAAGCAGGAACGCGAGGAAGCGCGGCCGCGCGTTAGCCGCCTCGACGATGTCCTCGAATGTGCGCACCTTAGCCACCGGCAGATTCGGGTCAACAGCGGCGACTTCGCCCCGCACCAGGCGGTAAAGGTCCAGCGGCTCCCCGCGCGTGCGGACGCACAGCACGGCGCTGCGAATCCCGAAGCCCTGCGTCTGGCGATAGTCAAGAAACAGTTCGCTGCCGGCAGGCTTATCGATGCCCGCATTCTTCACGTCTCCCACAACGCCGATAACCGTCTGCCACGGACCGCGAAAACCCGGCCGGATACGCTTTCCTATAGGGCTCTGTCCCGGCCAGTAGGTGCGGGCCATGGTCTGGTTCACCACAACCACGGGCGGAGCGCCGGAGCCGTCCCGTTGATCAAAGACACGGCCCTCGATAAGCCGTGCTCCCGTCGCTTCAAGGAACCTGTGGTCCGTAACCTGATAGAAGTCGATGTTCTGGCGCGGGCCGCCCTCCTGTTGCACGAAGCCCTCGATCTGCGTGTCGTTGGCGTTCAGCGGCCGGATGGGCGGTGTGCCGTTCAGCATGGTAGCCGCCGTGACACCCGGCAGAGCGTTCACGCGTTGCAGCACCTGCTCCCAGAACTGGACGGCGCGCTCGTTCTCCTTGTACACGGTCTCCGGCAGGGCGATAGCCATCGTTAGCACGTGATCCGGGCGCATCCCGATTCCGGTAGCCTGCAACTTCCAGAATGCCCGCATCATGAGACCGGCCCCGATCAGCAATACCAGCGCGAGCGCAAGCTCTCCGGCGGCCATGGCTTGGCGGAACCGGTTGGCCTCAACCGGCGCGGTGGCGCGGCCGCCGGCGGCTTTCAGGCAATCGCCGGCGCTCTTCCCAAAGCGATGCAGCAGCGGCGCCAGCCCGAAAAAGATGCCGGTCGCCGCGGATACGCCCAGCGTGAACAGAAGCACCTGCCAGTCCACGCCGACCTCCACCGCTCGCGGGATGCTGTCCGCATTCAGGCGCACGATCAGGCGCAATCCGCCGGCGGCAAGAAGCAGACCGGGAGCCGCCCCGAACAGCGACAGCAACACGCCTTCCGTGAGGAACTGCCGCGAAAGTACGCCGAAGTCCGCGCCCATCGCGGTGCGGATGCTGATCTCCCTCTGCCGCCCCTCGGCACGCGCCAGCAGAAGATTGGCCACGTTGGCGCATGAGATGAGCAGCACGAAGACCACCGCGCCGAGCATCGTGAGCATGGCCGGCCTCACGTTTCCGACTACTTCACTGTGGAGCGGGTAGGCCACGATCGGGTGCAGCTTCGGATGGAACGTGTGTGTGTTGGGCGAAGACTTGGAGCCTTCCGCGTTGACATACTGCACAAGTTCCTCCCGCGCGTGGCCGGCGTCGACTCCATCGCGGAGCCGTCCCAGCAGGTAGAGAAAATGGGAACCTCGTCCACCCGGATTCGCGGGATTGAGCTGAAGAGGCGCCCAGACTTCCACGGCATCCACTTCGCCGGGTGGAAACTGGAAGCCCGACGGCATCACCCCCACTATGTTGCAGGGCGCCCCGTTCAGTTTCACTTCCCGATGGACGATGCCTGGATCGCCTCCAAAGACGCGTTGCCACGCTCCGAAGGAGATCACGGCTGTGAGCGGGGCCTGCGGCGTGCCGTCCTCCGGCGTCAGCAACCGGCCCATTATGGGCCGCACACCGAGTTCCTCAAGCAGGCCCCCGGAAACAAAGGCTCCCTGGAGACGCACGGGCTCCCGCCCTCCGCCCAGGTTGATTCCGCTGGTGGTCCAGGCATCCAAGGAAGCCCACGATTTCAGGTCGCGCCGCAGTTCCAGGAATTCCGGCGGCGAAGCCCAGAACCTCCGCAGGCCGCCATTGGGGAATGCGGGGAATTCCGTATAGAGCCGGATCAGGCGCTGCGGGTCCCGATAGGGCAGCGGGCGCAGAACCACGGCGTTGACGATGCTGAAGATGGCGCTGGTCGAGCCGATGCCGAGGGCGAGACAGAGAACGGCGGCGGCAGTGAATCCCGGGCTGCGCCGGAGCATCCGCAAAGCGTACTCGAGATCACGCATAGCCCTATATACGAGACGTCCACCGGATGGTTCCGCCCGAGTTGTGAATTTCTATGGGCTGGCGAGCCCCTCGATCAGAATGCCGGCAATGGCCGAGATAGTGAGATGCCCCGGGTTGTCGGGGGACCAATCCACCCTCTTCATGCCATCGACGGTGATCGCCATCGCGATGCGGCCGTGCTTTGAATAGACGATTCCCACGTCGCTTCGCAGCGCGTCGAGAGCCCCGGATTTCGAGGCCACCGGCGTATCGCCGAGCCTGCGTCCGATCCCTTCGGTGTAATGCTGCCGCTTGAGGATGGCGATCATCTCCTTCGACGCGGCGGGGCTGACGGCCTGGCCTCGCTCGATCCTTTCGAGCAGCGAAACCATCTCCCGAGGCGTCGAGACGCCGATTCCATAGCGCTTGTTCCGCTCGAGCCTGCCCGCCTCGCTGTAGCCGTTCGCCGCCTTGAGTTGATTGCGATCTCCCAGAATCTTCCGCAGGCAGCGCGTGTCCGGCAGGCCGTACTGGTCCATGTAGCGGTTCACTGTGTCCGCCGGGACCCGGTCCAATACCAGGTTGGTGGCGGTGTTGTCGCTGACGACGATCATCAGGTGAACCAGATCGACGAGTGGTATCCTGTCGCCCGGCGAAAACTCGCGCAGAATTCCGGACCCCGAGATCTTGTCCTCCTCGCGTAGAGTGGTTTCGTCCGTCCAGTGAACTCTCCCCGCCTCCGCCTCTCCAAAGACCGCAACCATGATCGGGAGCTTGATGGTGCTTGCCGTGCGCACTTTATCGTCCGCGCGTACTCCATAGCTCCGCCCCGTGTCGAGGTTCTTCGCAAACAGGCTGACCGTGCCCGGAGCGCGCGCGATCACGTTCGCGATACGCCGCTCAAAGCCGGCGGAAGGCCCGGCCGGCTGAGCGGCGGGAACCGCCGCTGCCAGTAGCAAGAAAACAAAATGCATGGCAAATGTCACGGCACCCAGAACAGCCGCTGCACGCGCGGCTGCCCATATTGCGCCGCTCCGGTCCACACCTGCACGTTCGGCAGAACCTGGGCGAAGCCGGGGCTGTGCGTGTGCCCGCAAAGCACGGTCAGTTGGCGCTCCGGATGGCCTTTCATCACTTGCTCGATCACCGCGCCGGCGGCGGCGCATACGGCGCGCGCCAGTATGCCGTCCGAGGCGATTGCGCCCTCGAACCAGCATGCCTCGCGAAACGGCGGCACATGCGTGAGCAGGCAGATGTTCGGATAATTCTCCACCGCCGCGGAAAGGCTCCGGTGCAGATGGTTCGCCGCCTCCCTGCCGAGTTCATTGAGCTTGGCGAAGAGAGTGTGCCTGTCAAACGAGGTCAACTCCTCGATCTGCAACTCATCGTTCATGGGGACCGCTTCCTCGACCGATCCCTGTAGCCCGTCCCCCCAGCCGTCATGACCCACCAGCGCCGTCTGCGTCGTCAACTCCACCACTCCCGCCTGGTTGAGCCAGGTGAGATTCGGCATTCGCGCGCACAGTTGCGCGGTTTGAAAGCGTACCGAGGCGATGGAGCTGCGGTAGTAGTCGTGGCTGCCGAGAACGAAGTAAACCGGTTTGTGAACACGGGCGGAAAGCTCGGAAAGATCCAGCAGCAGCCGCGAGGCCTCGCTGATGTCTCCTCCAAGAAAGATGGCATCGACGGGGAGGCCGTTCAGCGACTCGAGAAACTCCGATGAGGCTTGAGGCGGAACATAGCTCAGGTGGGGATCGGTGAGCCAGGCGATGCGGCGCATGGAGAGTAGGGTTTCCTTTGCTCCATACTAAACTAGCACGCCTTGGTGAATGGCTATTGGCCGCGACTGAAACCGGAAGGGAGAGCGGTGCGTCTAGCGTTAACACAGGCGCGGACTTCGGTTGACTGGGGCTTCCCCTGGGATGGAGAGACAAGGTTGCCAATGCCGCGTCCGGTCTGCCAAACTCAATGAGTTCATGAGACGCCCGGGCAACCATCGCTGGATCTCCTTACTGGCTTGCGCTGTTCTGTTGGCGCCGGTGCGGGCACAGGCTCCTTCGCACCCCTCTCCTGAGATGTACGGGCAGCCGAAGCCCGTCGAGTCCTTCCAACTGAGCGTCGAATGGCGTCTCGTGCGCGCAGGCACCGCAACCCTGACGCGCACTCCTCAGCCGGGAGGCTCCTGGCAGGCGGACCTGCACCTGGAATCGACCGGCCTGGTATCGAAGCTCTACCGTGTGAACGATGATTACCGCACCTTCTACGATTCCGGCTTCTGCGCGGATACCACCTACATGAAAGCCGAGGAGGGAAGCAGGCGGCGCGAAACCTCCATCATCTATCACCGCGACACCAGGAAGCTCAACTACCTCGAGCGCGATCTGGTCAAGAACTCCATCGCCCTGCAAAAGGAACTCGACATACCCGATTGCGTGCATGATATCGTAGCCGCCCTCAACCGTCTGCGCTCCCTGAAACTTCCCGTCGGCCAACTGACGCATCTGCCCGTCACCGATGGCAAACGCGTCGTCTCCGCCAGGATCGAAGCGCAGGAAAAAGAGAAGATCACCACCCCGGCGGGAACCTTCGACACCGTCCGCTACGAAGCGAATCTCTTCAATGATGTTCTCTACAAGCGCAAGGGCAGGCTGCTTCTATGGCTCTCCGACGACGACCGCAAGGTCCTTGTACAGGTGCGTGTCCGGCTGGGGTTTCCAGTGGGCACCATTTCCCTCCAACTCGAGAAACTGGGTTCCGGCTAGGGGACGGCTAAAATGGGAACTTATGCCGTCTACCGAGGGACAGAAATTCCGGATTGGCCTGGTGCAGATGTCCTGCTCCACCAACCCGGAGGAAAACCTGGAAAAAGCCGAGGAACGAGTCCGGGAGGCCGCCTCGCGGTCCGCGCAGGTCATCTGCCTTCAGGAGTTGTTCCGCTCCCGGTATTTCTGCCGTGTCGAGGACGCGGAACTGTTTGATCTCGCCGAACCTGTACCCGGACCCTCGACGGAGCGGTTGGGAAAACTGGCGAAACAACTGGGAGTGGTGGTGATCGCCTCGCTTTTCGAGAAGCGCGCCGCGGGACTCTATCACAACACGGCCGCCGTCATCGGAGCCGGCGGGGAATTGCAGGGCATCTACCGGAAAATGCACATCCCCGACGACCCTTCTTTTTATGAAAAGTTCTACTTCACCCCCGGCGATCTGGGATTCCTGAATTTCGACACCCGGTTCGGCCGCATCGGCGTCCAAATCTGCTGGGACCAGTGGTATCCGGAGGGCGCGCGGGCGACGGCGATGCTGGGGGCGAGCGTGTTGTTCTACCCCACGGCTATCGGGTGGCATCCCCATGAGAAGGAGGAGTTCGGCGCCGCCCAGCGCGACGCCTGGCGCACCATCCAGCGCGGTCACGCGATCGCCAATGGCGTTTATGTCGCGGCGGTGAACCGCGTCGGCTTCGAGAAAGGCCCGTCGGACGCCGGCATCGAATTCTGGGGCTCCTCCTTTGTCGCCGGCCCGTTCGGCCAGGTGATTGCCGAAGCTTCCGTGGATCAGGAAGAGATTCTGATCGCCGAAATCGATCCGCGGCGCTCCGAAGAAGTGCGGCGCAACTGGCCGTTCTTCCGCGACCGTCGCATCGACGCCTACTCGCCGGTCCTCGAACGGTGGGGAAAGTAGTGGAAGAGAAGACCCCGGCGGCGTCCGGCTACCGCATGCCGGCAGAGTGGGAACCCCACGAAGCGACCTGGATCGCCTGGCCTCATGAACGCTCCGACTGGCCCGGCAAGTTCGCGCCCATACCTTGGGTGTACGGCGAGATCGTGCGCTATCTTTCGCGTGTCGAGAAAGTGCGAATCCTGATAGAACACGAACGCGCCGGGCGATCCGCGCGCGCGGTCCTCGACAAGTGCGGCGCTCGCATGGAGCAAGTGGAGTTTTTCCGCTTCCCCACCGATAGGAGTTGGACAAGGGACTATTGCCCCATCTTCGTGCGGCGCCTGGACGGGCGTGTGGCGATGACCCACTGGCGCTTCAACGGCTGGGCCAAATATGCGAATCATGCTCGCGACAGCGTTATCCCGTTGCGGCTGCGCGACCGGCTGAAACTGCCATATTTCAAGTCGATGGCTGGAAAACGTCATGTCGTACTCGAAGGCGGCGCTATCGACGTGAATGGCAGCGGCACATTGCTCACCACCGAAGAGTGCCTTCTCAGCCCCGTCCAGGCGCGCAATCCGGGAATATCCCGCGATGACCTCGAGCGCCTCTTCGCGGACTACCTCGGGGTCAGTCATGTGCTGTGGCTCAGGAACGGAATTGCGGGCGACGATACCCACGGCCACATCGACGATCTGGCCAGATTCGTGGCTCCCCGCACCGTCGTAATCGCCTCGGAAACTGACAAGGAAGACGCGAACTTTTTCCCGCTCGCGGAGAACTTCCGATTGCTGCGCAAGATGTCCGATCAGGACGGCAAACCGCTCGATGTGGTGAAACTGCCCATGCCTCGCCCTGTGATGTTTGCGGGTCAAAGGCTGCCCGCAAGCTATGCGAACTTCTATATCGCCAACGGATTGGTGCTTGTGCCCGTGTTCAACGATCCGGCGGACCGCATTGCCCTCCAGGTGCTGGCGCGCCTGTTTCCGGATCGCGAAATTGTTCCAGTGTTCTGCCGGGACTTGGTGCTCGGATTGGGAGCGTTGCACTGCGCCACCCAACAGCAACCGGCGGGGGGTGCTTAACAAATTTTTACGAACCAAACGATTGCGAGGCGCGTTGAAAATCTAGGTGGAGGAGTTTCCCGTCACACGGAACCGGGCAGATCGTTTACGAACCGAAGTTCCGTGTGCGCCTTTCCGGAGGATTGCATGAAAAAGTTCGTCCGGCTGGCCGGTCTGTCAGCCATGATGGTCATTCTCGCGCCGCTCATCAGCGCCCAGCGTGTTCCCGGCCGCTACATTGTCGAACTCACCGGGGACTCGGTTTCCGGGCAGATGGCAAAGTCGGCGGAAAAAACCGGCATGCGCGGCGCCGCGGCAATATCGTGGCGCGCGCGGGTTCGGGACCAGCAGCGGCGGATGCGCCCCCGCATCGAGAGGCACAACGCGAAGGTGCTTGGCGCCGTCGATACGGTGGCCAATGCAATGTTTGTTCAGATACCCGATTCGGATGCCGCGCAACTGGCCGCGCTCCCGGGCGTGAAGCGTGTCCAGCAGGTGCGCCTCATGCACCTGCTGCTGGATCGTGCGGTGATCGTCCACAAGGTCGCCGAAGCGTGGAATCAGGTCGGAGACGCCAACGCCGGCAAGGGCGTCAAGATTGCCATCATCGATACTGGCATCGACGTGGGACATGCGGGATTCAACGATCCGTCCCTGGCAATGCCGGACGGATTCCCCAGGACGAACGCCGCTGCCGACACTGTCTTCACCAACAGCAAAGTGATTGTGGCGCGAAGTTATGTGAACCTGCTGCCGGGGAGTGATCCGGATCCATCGGCGCGCGACCGCGTGGGCCACGGAACCGCTCTGGCCATGATTGCCGCCGGAGTGCGCAACGCGGGGCCTCTGGCAACCATCACCGGAATTGCTCCGAAGGCATGGCTTGGCAACTATAAGGTGTTCGGCACGCCGGGATTCAACGATGGAGCCTCCGACGACGCGATTCTGAAAGCGCTCGACGATGCGGTAGCCGACGGGATGGATATCATCAGCCTCAGCCTCGGTGACGATTTCGCTCCGCGCCTCGAGGATGACCTCGACGTGGCCGCCATCGAGCGCATTACACAAGCGGGAGTCATTGTGGTGGCGGCGGCCGGCAACAACGGCCCGGACCTGAACACCATCTCCTCGCCCGCGACGGCGCCCTCCGCCATCACCGCCGGAGCCTCCACTAACGACCGCACATTCGCATCGGGCGTGGATGTGCCGGGGTTGGGGCTGCTCACCGCGATCAACGGCGATGGAACCACTCCGGGAGCCCCGGTGACTGGCCCGGTGGCGGACGTGTCCGCTCTGGATCAAAATGGACTTGCCTGCTCTCCTCTCCCAGCCTCCAGCCTGAATGGGAAAATTGCGCTCATTCTGCGGGGGACATGTACGTTCGAGGAAAAACTGGCCAACGCGCAGGCGGCCGGCGCCATCGCGGCCATAGTGTATGCCGCCGAGAGTTCTCCGAACCCCATTTCCATGGCTGTTGGCGCGGCCACGCTGCCCGCGGAGATGATCTCTAACCAGGATGGAGTCCGCATCAGAAACGCGCTCGCCTCGGGGGATGTCGTCGCCACGATCCACTTTACGTTGAGCGCTGTTCCGATCCCGCCGGACAGGCTGGCCGATTTCTCGGCGGCCGGCCCGGGCGTCTCCGGTTTAATCAAACCCGAACTCAGCGCCGTCGGTGAAAGCATCTACGTCGCCACTCAGAGCTTTGACAGGAATGGCGACATGTACGATCCGAGCGGCTACATCCTCACCGATGGGACCAGTTTCTCCACCCCGCTCATCGCCGGAGCCGCCGCGTTGCTCAAGAGCGCAAGACCCGGATTGACCGTCGATCAGTACCGCTCCCTGCTCATCGGCACGGCTGCTCCCGTGTCGTCCACAACCGGAGACGCGGCTACTATCCAGCAGGGCGGCGCCGGCGTTCTCGACGCATTGGCCGCCTTGAACTCCCCGGTCAGCGCGGTTCCGGCAACCCTCAGTTTCGGCGCCGGCGGTTCCGAAATTCAATTCTCGAAGACCGTCACTCTCACAAACCTCAGCGGGCGGAAAGACACATTCACCATCGCCGTAGTCCCTTCACGGGGCGATTCGGCGCCGTCCCCCGGAGCCCGCAGCGTCGACCTTGCCCCCGGCGCTTCGATGAGCTTCCCGCTCCTTTGGGAAGCCAGTGAAATGCCGCCCGGGACCTATGAGGGCTTTCTCACCATCACCGCGGCTTCCTCCGGAGCCGTCGTCAGGGCGCCCTATTGGTATGCCGTCACCTCGGATGTCCCGGCGCGCATCACCATTCTCTCCACTACGGACACGGGCAGGCGGGGAAGATTGATTCAGGATGCATTCGACTTCCGCGTCACCGATGTGTCGGGCCTCGCCATGCCGGACATCGTCCCGGATGTCTCCGTTGTCTCCGGTGATGGAAGCGTTCGCGCCATCGTCTCGGAGGACGCATGGGTCCCTGGCGTGTTCAGCGTGGATGTCGTGCTGGGGCCCTCCGCGGGTCCGAATGTCTACCGCGTGACGGTCGGCAATCTGACCAGGGACGTCTCGATCACCGGCCAATGATGAATTTTCCCCCGTGATTCTGCGCTCAGGGCAGGGAAGTCACTCTTCCCTGAACTACCCTCGAGACGGCTTGCGGGAACGTGTACCGCGATCCCCAAGCAGCTCTCGAGCGCGCTCGAAAACGTCCCGCAGCATCTGTGCCGTCAGCCGTCCCGTCGAAGTGTTCTGCTGGCTCGGATGATAGGAAGCAATCAGCGTGGGCAGTCCTTCGCCCATCTCATGCTCGGCTCCATGGCCGAAGGCGAACCTGGACTTGCGGTCGATCCGCCTTCGATCCTGAAGAATCGAAAGATAGGTGTCAAACGCGATACGTCCCAGCGCCACCACTACGCGCACCTTGGTGAGCAGGTCGATCTCAGCCTCGAGATACGGACGGCAATTCGCCAGTTCTTCGCGCGTGGGCTTGTTGTCCGGCGGAGCGCAGCGCGCCGACGCGGTGATCCAGGCGTCGCGCAGCCTCATGCCGTCATCCCTGGAACGGCTTTCGGCCTGCGAGGCGAACCCTGTTTCGTACAGCACGCGGTATAGAAAATCGCCTGACGCGTCCCCAGTGAACATGCGCCCCGTACGGTTGGCGCCGTGAGCCGCCGGGGCAAGGCCTATAATCATGACGCGCGCCTCCGGATCACCGAAAGCGGGTACCGGTTTTCCCCAGTATTCCCAGTCGAGATAGGCGCGCCGTTTCTTTCGCGCCACCTCGAGGCAATAGGCTCGCAGTCGCGGACAGCGAGTGCAGGCGATCACCTGCTGTTGGAGAACGTTCAGTGCGGAAGCCATCCCAACCTTCAGGATAGCCGGGTTGTCACCTCCGGCGGATCCGCTGCATCTTCCAGAATATGCTCTACGAAATGAACTCCACGAAGAGTCTGGAACAGATCGATGCCGCCCTGCGCGATTCCGCCGCCCGCAACAAGTTCGGCGTCATCACCGTCCACGATCTCCAGGCAACCATGAAAAACAAGGGAGTCGAGTTCTCCAAGGCGTGCATGATCTACGAGGTCTGCAACCCGCACCAGGCGAAGAAGGCCTTGGAGTCGAACGGAGCCGTCTCCACCGCCTTGCCCTGCCGCATATCGGTCTATGAGGTTCCGGGCGGCTACCAGATCGCCACTCTGCTGCCCACGGTTCTCATGAAGATGTTCGGAAACCCCGAACTCGAACCCGTGGCCAGGGAAGTGGAGGATGTGGTTACGCAAATGATTCGCGACGCGGCCTAGAGCCGCTACTGTCATCCGTCACACCGTGACAGCCTCGTCCTCGCATAGCGGTCCGCTGCCCATCCATTTCAGGATCTCCCCCGCCAGTTCCGGCTTCATCGCCACCGCCGCTTTCCAACTGTCCTGTCCTTCCATCACACGGCCGAGCCCGAACAGAACGCTTCCCAGATTAAACCGCGCCTCCGTGAAATCCGGCTTTGTCGCCAGTACCTCCCGGTAAAGTGACGCCGCCCGCTGCAATTTTCCCGAAGAGTGAAACAGCATGGCAAGGTTGTACAGAATCTCCCAGTCCTTGCCCGAGAGACCCTCGATGTAGCGCTCCGCTTCCGTAAGATTCCCGGTGTCCACCGCCAGCGCCGCCATCGCCCTCCGGGCGGCCGAATGAAACGGACTCGCATCCAACACCCTCTGGAAAGCCGTCACCGCCGCCGCGAAATCTCCCGCCGACCATCTCGCGTTGCCGAGGTTCGACCACGCATCCAGCCAGTCCGGCCTGAGCCTCACGCACCTGTCAAAAGCGGCCGAAGCCTCGGCATGTTCCCCGGCTTCGTAGAGCAGCAGCCCGAACCGGAACCAGGCCTCTTCCCGGTCGGGAGCCAGCCGCAATACACGCTCCCAGGCCTTGCGCGCGTCTTCCGTCCGTCCAACCGCCGTCAGCGACCTCGCCAGGCCTTCCGCGGACCCCGCGTCATCCGGTTGCAGGCGAGCCGCGTTGTCAAACGCCGCCCCCGCTTTCTCCGCCTGCCCCATCCTCAGCAGACACACGCCAAGGTTGTACCAGTGACGGTAATCTCCCGGGTTAGCCTGCGCCACCAGCGCGCAATGCTTGTTCGCTTCTTCGAGGTTCCCCTGCTCGAGCGCGATCCAGCACAGCGCCAGGCGGGCGTGCGCCGACTTGGGATTCAATTGCAGCAACCGCGGAGCGAGGATGCGAATCTTCGCCGAATCGCGCAGCTCCGCCGCCGCTACCAGGGCATTGGCAAGCAACTCCTCGCGGTCCGGCTGTGCCTCGAGCAGCTTATCGTAAATGCGCAGCGCCTCTCCGTGGTTTCCTTCCAACTGGCAGGCGAGACCCTGGCCGAACCACGCGGGTGCATACTCGCTGTTCAGCCGCAGGCTCCGCGTGAATGCCGACCGTGCTTCCGTCGCCCGTTTCTGATTCACCAGCGTCACGCCCAGGGCAAACCATACTTCCGCCCTGTCCGGATGCAGCGCCAGCGCGTTCTTGAGATTCTCCGCGGCCTCCGCCCAGGCCCGCATCCGCGCCTGGCACAGCCCCAGGTTCATGCTCGCGAAGGGATGCCCCGGAAAAATCGCCGCCAGTTTCGCGAACAACTGCGCCGCCTCTTCCACCTTGCCCATCTCGAACAGGATCTGCCCCGCCAGCGCCATGGCGTCGTGATCGGACTGCCTCACCGGAGCCGCCAGTTCCTGGAGCGCCTCCTCGGGCAATTGCTCCATCCACAGGCGCATCGCCACCACCACCGAAGGATGGGAAGCGGCGCGGCGGGCCAGGCGTGGATCATCCGGTTGCACATTCAACAGGGAGTGCACCAGTTGATCGTCAAAGAACCACAGCCATTGTCCGGCGAAGCTGTTCATAGGGGTAATCCTCTGCCATCCATCGTCAGGATCTCGCCGGAACATCAGAGCCCTCCGCGGATTTGGCGCGCAGCGCGCCCTTTAACTGGTTCGCGCGAGCGGTTCTTTCCGCTCCGCCGGTTGAAAATCGCTGATGGCGATAATGCTGCTCTGCCGGTCACCGGACCGCGCGCCCCCGGCCCGCGGCGCAAAGGCAATCCGCGGCCTTAACAGCGGCAGGGAAACCTGCGGAATAAACACACCACGCAAAACGCGCGTGGACTCGATCGGGGCGAGCGGAGTCTCCGTCTTCAGCGGCTGAACACAGGGCTGTGGACTCGCCGGACTGCCCACGGCCGGCATCTGGGGAAAACTGGAAAGACTCATCTGCGAACGGATGAATCCTCCGGCGGGAATCGCTTCGAGGGCGCTCTCATCCAGCCCCTCGAATGCCTGAAATGGCAGGTTTGTGCCGCCCCCGGCGAGGGGCAACGGCCCGATCTCCATCGCGATGGTCTCTCCCGTGGGATCACAGATCGGAATCCTTCCCACCGCCCGGGGCATCTCCAGCCTCGCCGCGGCTTCCTTCAACATGCCGCGCACAATGGCCTGATTCCCCCAGCCGTAAACGAACCTTCGCCGCGGAGCCGTGCGGATGCCCGGCATCGGAAGCGGAAATGGCTCCCCGGGGGCGAAACGCGGAGCCG
The DNA here is from genome assembly GCA_019187195.1 of Bryobacteraceae bacterium. Lineage (GTDB taxonomy): Bacteria > Acidobacteriota > Terriglobia > Bryobacterales > Bryobacteraceae > CADEFT01. The sequence continues at coordinate 11,496 of JABAQT010000085.1, read as the reverse complement.
GACAAGGCGTCATTGCCGGCCAGCAATACTCCCGCTTCGCAAACGGCGCCGGTTTCGCCGGTGGTTGTCCGTGGCCCCACTCCAGCGGTTCATTCGCCGGGGTGTACTTCAGCACCGGACAGAGTCTGGGCGTCTCTCCCACCCGCAGGGGAACTCCATGCCAGCGGCTCTCGCGCATGTAGCTCCGGCGGTGTTCCTCCGTGCAGAACTGCTGATCCCACAGGCAATCTATGAGCGAAAGAGGCTCGTCGCAATACAGGCATTTCGGCACTCTTGTACCCCCAACTTCGATACTAGGTCAGTTTGGCTGGTTTGGAGCGGACTAGGTAATAATTGTGGGGAATCTAGGGAAACGCACTGCCTGTGCCGCCCCCCCATTTTTTCACCCGCCCCCTCCATGGAGATGTTCGCCTCCCCTGCCGATCATCAGTATGAGCCCTATGAGTACCTTCGAGAAACTTCGCCTCGCTGCCCAGGCCGTTCGCCAGGTCATGCCCGAAGCCAAGGTCTGGTCCAGCCCCGAAAGCCGGGAGGGCGAAAGCCTCCTCGAAGCCGGCAAGTTTCAGGAGGCCGAACGCTGTTTCCTGCGCGTCGCGGGCGAACTGAAGTCCAGATCCGCTATCCGCCCCCAGCACGGGCACGTCCTGGTCTGTCTCGCCACCGCCCAGTTCAAGCTCAACAAGTTTCGCGACGCCTGGATCACCGCCGACGCCGTTCGCGAACTGCTCAGCGGGCAAAAGCAGAAACCGGGCACTCCCCTTTCCGCCGCCTTGGACCTGCTTGGCAGGATGAAGGCCGAAGAGGGTGAACTCGATGAGGCTCTCGAACTTTTCAACGAGGCGCTCGAAACACAGAAAGCGGTTCTGCCCCTCGATGTTCCGGCGATTGTCGCGCGCACGTGCCACCTGGCCGGAGTGATGCAGCGCAAGGGACGCCTCGACGACGCCATCAGCCTGCTTGAAACGGTTCTCGATCAGGCCGACCATAGCTTAGGTAAAGTGCATCCGGCGACCGCCGATTGCCTCATCCAGTTGGGTGAATGCGAAACCGAGCGCGGCCGCCACGCTACCGCCCGCGGCTACCTCGAACGCGCCCTTCGCATCCACCAGGAGTTGAATGGAGCGGAGTCGGAAACAGCCATTCGCGACCTGCACTTGCTTGCCGTGGCGGCTCAGGCCGCTGAGGACCTCGAAGCCGCGGTCGGCTACTACGAAACCGCGCTCGCCCTTCGCGAACGGCAGCTTGGAGCCTCGGCCGCCGGTTCGGCCGAGATCCTCATGAAGATCGCCGGCGTGCAGACCGACATGGGCCGGTACGGCCCGGCCATGGAGTTGCTCCAGCAAGCAGTGGGCAAACTCGAGGGGGTCCGCGACCCGGGCCTCTCGCACGCTCTCGAACGGCTGGGAGAAGTGTACGCCGCTTGCGGCCGTTTCGAGGACGCCGATGTCTCGCTGCGCAAAGCAAGACGGCTTTATGAGCAGAATCCCAACTTCTATGCCGCCGCGCTCGAAGCGAACACCCGCATGCTGGCCCGCCTTCAGTCCTATCTTCCCAAGGGCGAGCAGCCATCCGTCTTCAAGGACGCCGAACTGTTTCAACCGGCGCCGCCGGAAGAAGGAATGTCTCCTTCTTTTCCGTCTGTTTTCCCGGACGCCACGGAACTGGGAACGCCTCTCGAAGCCGCGGGGGGGATTTCCGAACTATTTCCAGACCTTCCCGACCTACCCGGCGGCATCACGCCTCCGCCTCTATCCTCCCCGCCCTTCGGAGCCGCGCCTTCCGTTCCGCCCCGAATTCCTTCCGGCCCTCGCCTGGCGCCTGAACCCTCACCCGCTCCCAGCCTGTGGAAAACGGATCCGGTTTCCGCGGAACCCGTGCTCCCGTCCCCCGCTCAAAGCAGCTCCGGAAAGCTTCAGGGCTGGGATCAGATGACGTTCGAATACGTTTCGCTTTCCTGACTTCGAGCCCTTACGGCCGCTCGGCCCACGCCAGCCCGTCCGGCTCCCTGCCAACCTCGAACTTCCCCACGATTTCGAGTGTGTGCAAGTCCACCACCGCTACGTAGTTATCGGGAGTGCAGGAAACATAGGCCCGCTTTCCGTCAGGCTGCATCTGCATCCCCGCCGCTCCGCGGCCTGTTTTCAGCCGCTTGATTACGCGTCTCGCGGCGGCGTCAAGGATCACCACCTCCGGGCCGCCAAGCGTCGACACGAAGACGTGCTTTCCATCGGGCGTGAATTTCAGCCGGTTGGCCCCCTTCACGTCTCCCGCGATCGTCTGGACGACCCTCTTCGACTCCACGTCAATCACCGCGATGGTCCCCTCCTGCGCGCTCGCCGACCAGAGTTCCCGCCCGTCGGGCGTGACGTCGAAGCCCTCCACTCCCCGACCGGCCGGAATCACCGTCTGCTCCCATTCGCCCCCCGGAGCCCCGCGCCGCCGGTTCGCCCGCGCCTTCTCGAATATCGACATCGTTCCCGACCGCATATTCGAGGTCGCAATCCGCTGCCCGCCTTCGAATACGTGGATCATGTGCGTGCCATCCTGCCCCGTTCCCATGATCCAATCCACCTTCTTCGCTGACGGATCATAGCTCCCGGCCACCTTGGCCGCCTCGGCCGTGAACCACACCTTTCCCCCGGCGAACATCAGCCCGTGTGGTCCCCACAATGCCCCCAGATCCACTGCGTGCAGCGTCTTTTGCGCCACCAGATCCACCACCGTTAAAGTGTGATAGGCGCCGCCCCCATAATTCGAGATATAGGCGAAGCGCCCGTCGCTTGACGCCGCTACCTCGTGCGGATCAGGCCCCGATGGCATGCGCGCCACCACCTTCAGGCTCGCCGGATCCACGATCGACAGCGTCAGGTCCGTCTTCGCCAGCACCAGCAGCGCGGCGCGCGGCGTCTCGGCGCACAACGCCGCCGCGGCCAGTCCGGTCATGACAAGGAGTGTTTTCATGGATTGTCCCTCAGTTCGACGATGTTGTCATCAGCATCCCGCTCGTGTTGCGTTTCGGAACCGCTCCCACCGGAATCTTCTGGACCATCTCCATTTTCCGGAGGTCCACTACCGCCGTCGCGTCGTCTCCCGCCACCGCCACGTATAGCTGTCTGCCATCCGGCGGAATGGTCAGCCACTCAGGATGAAGGCCTACCGGAATCACCTTGATGAGACGATAATCCGGCAGCGAATAGGCCACCACGCAATCGTAATACTTGCTGGTGGCCCAAAGCATCTTGCCATCAGGCGTAATCGCCAGTCCATGCGATGGAGATCCCTGTAAACCTTGCGTCTCCCTCTCCTGGCCCTCAACATCCGGCAGCGTAATCCGCCGTACTACTTTGCGCGTCGCGAAATCGACGGCGGCGAATCCATGGAAATTGGAAAGCTGGACGATGATCTCCTTGGTGGAGCCGTTCCCATTTCGCGTGAAGGCCATCGGCCGGATGCCCGCGTCAAGCGTCAGAGTCCACGCCAGTGTGTCGCTCGACGTATCGATGACGCTGATCGTGCTCGCCGCGATCGAACCGGCCACTGCGTACCTCCCGTCCGGCGTCACGTAGACGTTGTGGATCTCGCCCTTTACCCGGACGCTCTTCACGTTTTTCAGCGATCTGGCGTCGATGACGTCCACCGCTCCCGGAGCCTGGCGGATGCCCACATACACCTTCGAACCATCCTTGGCCACGTCGAGATTGTTCGGCCGCCCGCTCAGCGGAATGCGCTCGAATACTTGCAGCGTCCTCGCGTCCACTACGTCCAGCGTGCGCCGCGCTTCATCGGTAATGTAGATCCGCGCCCCGTCCGGCGCGATCGCCGCTCCGTGCGGCACTTCGATGTCTTCGATGACGCCCACCACGCGATTGGTGGCCGGGTCGATCACGTGGACGTTGTCCCCGGCGGCGTTGGTTTGCAGAACGCGCATCGCCGTGCGGGTCGCGCCCGCCATCGTCTCGCCCCGAACCCATGCGGCAAGGATCCGCCACTCCGGATCATTCTTCGATTGCCAGTGTTTCCCTCCGGCATGAAAGCTGTCCCCGCCCGCTTCTCTCGCAAGCGGGTGCAGCAGCAGGGGGCTCTTTTCCGGCTCTCCGGGAACGGCGAACAGCTTCCAGATGGCGAAATTTCTGCGTGACTGTTCTTCGTTCCATCTCGTGGCCCCCGCTTCCAGGGGTTGCAGGGGCGGGCTGCCGTGTTCATGGCAGGTGACGCAACGCGCATGCCCCGGCCGCTTCTCGAGCAGGATCGGCTCCACGCGGTCTCTGAAGAAAGCGTAATCAAGCGCGGGTTTTGAGTGATTCTGGGCCTGCGCGGCCGCAATCGTCAGCGCAAGTAAACAGGCACGGGAAACGAAGGCGGTCACCGGAGATCTTCCTTTGAAACGGTATTGTATACCTTATTTCACCGCTCCTCACCATCGTACCGGAACAGCAGTACCGCCACCCTGCTCTGCCGCAGTACCGCTTCGAGCATCGGTGCCTTCTCAAACGGCTCCTTCGTTCCCAACACGAACATCCCGTTCTCCACCCGCTTCAGGAAACTCAGCAGTCCGGCACTGTCATTGGGATCCATGGGCCGGTATCCGGCCTGGAATCCGGAGCCCGCCAGCAGGCCCCTCGCCTGTTCCCGCATCTGTTCCGCCTGCTCCTCGTCTTTCGCCGCCAGCAGCACCGTCAGCCTTCCGGAATCGGAGCCCGCAACCTCGGCCGCCCACTGCAAAGCCTTGCTTGCCTCCGGCGAACCGTCGAAGTAAAGCAGCAGGTGCGGCGGCGCGGGCGCGCGGTATTCCGATAACAGCAGCACCGGACCGGAGCTGGCCACCAAATCCATGGCCGTCGAGCCGATGCGCAGCCGCGCTCCCATGCTCCACCCCAGCCTTCCTATGGCGACCAGATCCGTCTTCTCCGCCGCCGCCAGCAACTCCGAACTCACCTTGCCCCTGACACTAAGAAAAGTACAGGGCACGTTCGCCCGCTGCGCCGCCGCTGTCAGCGCCCGGCGCGCCTGTTCCCCCTGTACGCGCAACCGCTTCTCGATCCCCCCGCGCGTAAGCCGCCCCTCCTCGGCCGAAGGATACAGAATCTCTCTCGCGTAAGGAGATTCCGCCACCCGCAACAGGTCCACATCTTCCACAAACAGGCCGCAGACTTCCGCGTTTAGCCGCTCCGCCAAAGCCACCGCCGCCTCGAGCGCCGCCTGGCTCGAGGGGGAAGTGTCGAGCGCAACCAGGATTCGCCGGATAAGCGCCGCGTTCGAGTGTTTCATTGGGTCTTCTCTTGCTTTGCCTTTACCGCCAGCTCCATCTGCCGCTCGGCCAGTGCGATCAACCGTTGTTCGACGCGATGGTTCACGCTCCCTTCCGGAAACTTTCCGGAAGCATCCCGCTCGCCCGCGGGCACTCCCGTGAGAATCTCTATCCCCTCATCGATCGTGGCCACCGCGAACACGTGAAAACGCCCTTGCCTCACCGCCTCCACTACATCCCGCCGCAGCATCAGGTCGCCCACATTGGAACGCGGAATGATGACCCCCTGCCCATCCATTTCGCCGCGCCCTTTGCACAGATCAAAGAACCCCTCAATCTTCTCGTTCACGCCGCCGATCGCCTGAACCTCTCCGTGCTGGTTCACCGACCCCGTCACGGCAAGCGACTGTTTCAGCGGCAGCCCCGAAAGCGCGGACAAAAGAACGTACAACTCCGCCGACGAAGCGCTGTCTCCTTCCACGCCCCCGTAGCTCTGTTCAAACACCAGGCTCGCCTGCAGCGATAACGGCTGCTCGGACGCATACCGCCCCCCCAGGAATCCGCTCAGAATCAGCACGCCCTTCGAATGCAGCGGTCCTCCCAGCTTCACCTCCCGCTCGATGTCGATCACGTCGCCCTTTCCCAGGCGGACGCGCGCCGTGATCCGGCTGGGATGCCCGAACGAGAAGTCCGATAGCATCACCACGGACAGGCCGTTGATCTGCCCCACCCGTTCGCCGTGCGTGTCAATCATCAGCGTGCCGCGCAGCGTGGCTTCGAGCATCCTCTCCCGGATGCGGTCCTTGCGCCGGATTTGCGCGTCAATCGCCCGCTGGACATCCTCCCTGCTCACCACGGTTCGCTTCGCTTCCCTCGCCCAGTAATCCGCCTCCTGCAGCAGGTCGCCCAGCGTCCGCCGCAAAGTCAGTATTTTTCGCGAATCCTCCGCCGCCCGCGAGCATTGCTCGATCACTCTCCCTACTGCCTCGCGATCAAACGGCAGCAGCCCCTCCGTATGCGCGATCGTCCCGATCCACTTTGCAAAGAGAAGTTCACTCTCGCCGGTCCGGTCCATCGTCTCCTCGAAGTCGGCCGCCACCTTGAACAGGTCGTGGAACTCCGAATCGAGCGAGGCGAGCATGTAGTACAACGTCCGCTCTCCCACCAGCACTACTTTCACCGACACCGGGACCGGTTCCGGCCGCAGCGCCACCGTGCTTACCAGGCCGAGCATCTCGCCCGGCGATTCGATACGGATCTGCGAGGAGACCAGACAGCGCTTCAACGCGTCCCAGGCATAGGGCTGCGTCAGCATCTTGTAGGCGTCCAGTATCAGGTACCCGCCGTTTGCGCGATGCAGCGCCCCTCTTCGAATCAGCGTGAAATCCGTCGTCAGCGCTCCCATGTGCGATTGATACTGCACTTGCCCCACCAGGTTCTGGTAGGTGGGATGATCCTCGAACACCACCGGAGCGCCCTCCGCGCTCTCCCGTTCCACCAGCACGTTCACCTGGTAGCGCCGGAATGAGGTGGGCGCGCCGCCCATCAGCGCCGCCAGCGGATGCTCCGGCGGCGTCAGAAACTCATCCACGTGCTCGATCACATCCGCCTTCACATCATTCAGAAAACTGATCACGCTCGGCAGGTCCGTATACTTCTTCGCCACCTCCTCCATCAGGTGGCTTACGGCAAACTTCGCCACTTCGTTGTTCAGATCCCGAACCTTCTCCCGTCCCTCCTGCTCCCATCTGGGAACCTGAAGCAACACCTTGCGCAGCTTCTGCTGCAACTCGGCTATCTTGCTCTCCAACCGCTGATGCTCGTCGGGGGGGAGGTTCTCGAACTCCCGCGGTTCCATCACTTCGCCCTTCTTTACGGGAGCGAGAATAATCCCCGTGGGCGTCCGCATCAGCGCAATGCCGCTCTGTTGCGCCTCTTCCGACACCTCTTCGAAGGCCTTCTCCTGCTGATCCTTCACCTCCTGCTCAATCACGTGTTTCCGCGCCCGGTAGTTCTCGCTTTGAAACGCCGAAGGGATCGCGGAGCGCAGGTCCTCGATGAGGCGGTTCATGTCATCCCGCAACGGCAGGGCCCGTCCCGGCGGAAGCCGCAGGGCATTCGGCGTCTCCGGACTGACGAAGTTGTTGATGTAGCACCACTCGTCGGGCGTCCCTTCCCCCGCCGCGCGCTTCTCGAGAAAGCTTCGCGCGATCTTGTACTTCCCCGTGCCCGCCGGTCCCAGCAGATAGAGATTGAAACCCTGCTTGCGAATGCCGATCCCAAACCGCATCGCCTCGAGCGCCCGGTCATGCCCGATGAAATCAGTCTGGCCGTCTATCTCCGCCGTGCTGGTGAACGGGAACTTCTCCACCTCCACCCGCCGGTACAACGCCTCCGCGGCCAGTGCTCTCCCTTTGATGCTCTCATCCACTGTGTCCATGCTCCCCGACGCTCCTTCGTGGCGCCCGGCACGGTGCCGGGCGCTTCGTTCAGCCGATGGGCAAACTGCAAGCAACCCTGTACTTAGCCTAAAGCATCGGCGGCTGCGCCAGCAGCCACTCGCAGTTCAGCACCTTCTCCGCCAGGTCGAGCGGCCGGTAGTAATAATGGTTCGACGCTTCATAGGCGATCGTGGAAAGCGACCGCGCCACCCCGTATTGCCGCCGCGCCAGTTCCCGTTCCTCGATCGCTAACTCTTTCATGCGGGCAATGTTGGGGTTCGATGAATCACGCAGCCGGTAAAATTCCACCTGGTTCGCCACGCTCTGAAAATGGTGATAACAGGTGAGCGCCACCGCCAGATCCGTCCTCGCATGGGCGCGCTTGGCCGGCGTGGACTCACCCGGCACGCGCTCCAGCCGTTCGAGACCCGCCTTCCATTTCCTCGAGAGCAGCGTGAATTGCGATTGCACAACCTCCGGTGGATAAGCGCCGCACCACGTCTTCATCGCGTCATGTGGAAACAGGATCATTCCCGGCTTATGCCCCGTCGGCCTTGCCCGCAGCAGGTTCGCCGGGCCATGTTGCGTCGGGATCACATAAACGTGCACGCCGTAGGGGAACTCGCGGAACGCTTCGCTGAACAGGCGCCACGCCTCCACCGCGTCCTCCCGCGCCCCTTGCCCATATCGCTGGGCCGCCACGTCTCGCAAAATTGCTTCCCTATCCGGAGCCTTGTGGTAGTAGAACGCCTTGGCCGCCTCGAGATTCGGCGACGGAAAACCGCCGCACGTCCACGAAACCATCAGCCCTTTGATGTCTGCCTTGCCGAGGTTCTCGCAGTGCTCCAGGATCAGGTGCGGAACCGGCAGGTAGGGCACGGCGGACATCTCCCAGGTGTTGTTGAACTGCACCTTCGCGAATGCCGCAACCCCCGCCCGCCGCGCGATGCTCCAGTTGCGCAGCGCCCGCGGGCCGGGCCCCGGAACCGAAATCGAATACTCTCCTACCTGTGTCTTGACGCCTCCCCGCTCCACCGGCTTGCTCCACTCGCTGATGCTCTGGAACTTCACATCCTTGTCGAGCAGCGGGATCAGCCGCGCCGCCAGATCGTCTCCCCATCCCCAGTCCCAATGAATGATCTCCGCCTGCTTGCTCTCCCGCCTCACGCCTTCGCGCATCGCCGCGAACATCTCTCCCAACACCTCCCAGCTCTCGCGCTTCGAGCAGCGCGGACAGCCGGGGGCCGCCGGTGGAGCCTTGCGCCACGCGCCCCCGTGCGAGAAGCAGTTGGTGTGATTCTCGGACATCGAAATCGTAAATAAGCCGCCTAGCCGCGGAACGTGGTGAAAAACGTGCGCCAGCGAATCCGACAGCCACTCCCGCGTCTCCTTCGCGCTCGTGCATAGGGAATACAGGTTCTGGAAACCCGCGCCCCGCAATCCGCTCCGCTTTTCAAAAAACGCCGCCGGCATGGCTCGCGGTTCGTTCTGGTAGAGATACACCTTCATCCCGAATCGCGCCGCCCGGTCGCAGAGTGCCGACAGGTTCTTGAGCCGTATCTCCCAACCCTCCCCAAACTCCGGGAAAATCGGCGAAGGAGCCAGCGTGTTCAGCACCCCCTGCAGCCACACTCCGTTGATTCCGCGGCTCGCCAGCTTGTCCAGATATCCAGGAGGAAAGGGATCGGCGGAAGTATCCACCAGCGGGTCCCCATACAGAGCTACATAAGAGTACAGAAATCGCGCCGGCCACGGATCAGGGAACTCCCGCCGTCCCAGTTGGAGTATGGGAGCCTCGCGCCGCTCGAACTCGTCCTCGAGCAGGTACACCGCTTGCATCAACCCCGCTTCGTCCGGAGCTTGCAGCGTCACCGCGTCTTTCCGCGCCTCCCACTGTATCGGGCCGGCGGAAAGACGCAACCGGATGCCGCGCGCTGCCCCCGCCGCGCTCCGCGCGCCGAACCTCTGTTCGAGGTACCGCGCCAGCCGCTCCCGCGCTACTCCCGGAAAGGGCCGAATCTCCCATCCATCCCGCAAGTCCACCTCGGATGCCTGCGCCGTTCCACCGCCTTCCAATGGCTCAATCGCAAGCGAACTCAACTCCTCGACGAAATGGAACGGAGGCTGCCCCGCTTCGTGCAACTGTTTGCCGAAAACGCGCTCCAGGGTTCGCCGGATTTCACCTGCCCGCCGCCGCTCCGCCGGACTGGGCGCCTCATAGCGCAGACGCTCGCAGCGCGGCTTGTTCCGCCCCAATTTCACATCCAGAAAGTCGTCCTCTTTCAGTGTGTACTCGAACTTGTTCCGGTCCCAACCAAGCAGTTCCATCAACTGCTCTTCCGGCAGCAGATGCCAGTTCTGCCGGATGACCGTGATGTACAACCGCCGGAGTTGATCGTCCGTGAGGCGGGGCTTGCACGGCAAGCCCATGGACCGCCCCAGCGCCAGCACATTGCCCTCCGCCGTTCCCAACACCCTCGCCAGGCGTTCCGTGTTGGCAAGTTCCCAGTTCCTCCAGACAAAACAGTACAGCCGTGAGGGAAAGTGCGGCTCCGGAATCGGTTTCGACTCCTCCAATTCCTCGCCCATTCCGGGTAAGGCGGCCGCGAACGATAGAAAGTGCCTCCGGTTCATCTGCTCCTCCGCCTCCCAAGTTAAGTGGCTGCCCGCCGCCTTGTCTCAGACCAGGGTCCTCGGACTCGTAAGCGGATTGCACGCAATCGCGGGCAGCGGAAAGTAAAGTATACAACTCCTGCTTCCGTGAACCGGCGCGGCGGGGGCGGTTCGCGCTAAGGTGGAGCTTCACACCATGCAGATCCTGAAACTGATGCTGGCGGCGGCTCTGCTCCAGGCGCAGACGTTTCATAAGACGAGTGACGGCCCCTACTTCTCCACCGTGGCCGATCTCGATGGAGATGGACATCCCGATGTCATCCTGCCCTGCCGCGGCGAGTTGAAACTTCCAACCGAAAAGGCGCCGGCCAACGACGTGCTCACCGTCTTCTATACCGCCGGATCGCCGGACCCCCATCTACGCCGCGACTACCGCGTCGGCTACGGCCCGTACACCGCCGTTTCCGCCGATCTCGATGGCGACGGCCGCAAGGACGTGGTGGTGGTGAACTTCCAGGCTAACGATGGCCGCGATCTGTCCATCCTGTGGGGCGCCAGGGCGGGGGAGTGGCTCAGCCCGGCCGTCCACACGCGGGTCGAGGGCGCGCCGTTCACCTACGGCAAGAACTTCACGGCCGCTGGCGAGCCGGTGTATCCCACGCCCGGGCTGACTTCGGTGGCGGCGGTGGATGTGAATCGCGACGGCCGGCTGGACCTGGTGGCCGTGGCCTGGTCGAGCGACTTCTTCGTGGTGTTCGATAACCTGGGCGGGCGCAAGTTCCGCCAGCGGCGCTTTCCGCTCCTTCCCGGTCCGCGCGATGTCATACCGGCCGATTTCACCGGCGACGGTGTGGCGGACCTGGCCTTCACCATCTACTCGAGCAACCTCGTCCAGGTATGGAAAGGCGATGGACGCGGCGGGTTCACCGAATGGCGGCGCTTCCACTCCCAGGGGCACATCCCTTATCACCTCAAGAGCGGCGACATCGATCGCGACGGCCGCGCCGACCTCGTGATCGGCAACCGCGGACCATCCGATAACGTGGCGGTGTTTCTAAACAAGCCGGACAGCTTCCATTTCGCCGGCAGCTACTACCCCGGCACGCCGAAGAAAGGCGAGATGACGGCCGACGAGATCCGCGATGTGCTGCTGTATGACGAAAACGGGGACGGCCTGCTCGACCTTGCCGCCGT
>JABAQT010000095.1 GCA_019187195.1 Bryobacteraceae bacterium | reverse complement strand
CGAACCAGGAATCAACGACTTACCCTGTGCAAAAGCCTCGAACTGCGAAAGTCGGGCCAACTCCAAATAGGACCACCCGCGCGAACCCTCATTGATAGGGTGGGTAAAGATAAAAGGTGACCACCGGCATCGAGAACAGCGTGCTGTCCAGCCGGTCCAGCCACCCCCCATGTCCCGGCAGCATGTGTCCGCTGTCCTTCACTCCAGCGCCGCGCTTCAGCGCCGATTCCGCCAGATCTCCCATCTGTCCCGCCACGCAGACCACGAACGACAGCAATCCCGCCTGCGCCAGCGTCATCTCCGCCACTACGCGCGGCAACAACGCCATCCCGAACCCCGTCGAGAAAACCGCCGCCCCTACCGCGCCTTCCCATGTCTTTGCGGGGCTCACCACCGGAGCCAGTTTATGCTTTCCGAACGTCTTGCCTACAAACAACGCGGCTGAATCGGCTACCCAGTTGATGCTTACCGCGAAGAACAGCCACCACGGCGATAAACTTCGCAGCAGGCCGGCGCATCGCCACGCACCGTAGACATAGACGATCCCCAGAATGGTCGTCGCCGATAATCCGATCGCCTCGCTCAACTGCTCCGCCCGCAGCGCCCACAGCATCACCACCATCGTTAGCGCCAGCATCATTCGCCAGTCGGCCACTGGAGCCAGCAGAAACACCAGCCCCAGCGCCTGCCCCAGCCACACCGGCATCCGGATCCGCTGCGCCGCCGCAATCGCTGAAAATTCGTGAAAGCAGGCGAACCCGAGCGCCGCCACCACCACCCGGAAGAGAATCGCGGGAGCGAGGAAAACAACATAGATGACCGAGGGGATCAGGATGAGCGCGGTAACAATACGCCTCATGGAGCGGGAACCCCGAGGGGCTCATCCATCCATTCCGCGGGCCTGGACGCTCCGTTCGTCAACCCGCCAAAGCGCCGGTCGCGCTTCTGATACTCCACCACGGCCTTCAGGAAATCGATACGCTTGAAGTCCGGCCAGTAAGTCTCCGTCACGTAGAGTTCCGCATACGCGATCTGCCAGAGCAGAAAGTTGCTGATGCGCATCTCGCCCGAGGTGCGGATCAGCAGGTCGGGATCGGGCTGTCCGCCGGTGTACAGGTTGGCCGAGATCATCTCTTCATCCACCGACAGCTTCTGGAGCGTGCCCTTCCCCCGCGCTTCCTCGAGGATGCGGTTCATCGCGTCCGCCAGTTCCGTCCTGCCGCCGTAGTTAATCGCCAGGTTGACGCGCAACCCCGTATTCCGCGCGGTCCGCTCCACCGCCGCCTCCAACTCCGCCTGCGCCGCCACCGGCAAAGACTCCACCCGGCCGATCACCGTCAACCGGATGTTATTCCGCATCAGGCGCGGCAGTTCCGCTTTCAGGTAGTACCGCAATAGCCGCCACAGCGTATCCACCTCGCTCCGCGGCCGCTTCCAGTTCTCGACGCTGAACGCATAGAGCGTCAGACACTCCACCCCCAGGCGGGCACACGTCTCCACCACCGTCCGTACTGGTTCGATTCCCGCTCTGTGGCCGGCAATCCGCGGAAGGCTACGCATCTTCGCCCAGCGGCCGTTGCCGTCCATGATGATCGCCACATGGCCAGGAATCTTCGCCGGATCAATCGATTGCGCCAGTTGCCATTCTTCGTCGCCTGGCGTGAGCACAGCAAACAGATCTTGCATGCGCGTAATGCTATATAGTAACGCGTGGCTGGCGGGTTGTTCCACTCCCGCCCCCGCGGACTCACCCGCCATCTAGCGGCCTCTGGCGTACCGGCGTCGCGGGCCACCCCGCCGCGCAAGGGAGCGGCATTCGAAGTATCTCAAACCGTGTGCCACGCCCTTCACGGCGCTATCATCCCTACCGCGCCGGATACATCCCCCGGTCCCAGGGAAACGCCAAAGTCGGCCGATTCGCATATCGCGTCATCTGGAACTCGAGCTTCGCGCCCGTTCCAGGTTCCAGCCGCACCGTCACCACCGGCCCGCGAAACGCCATCGTCTTTCCATTCACCGTCACCCCCTCGAACTCGTGTTCGCCATACCCTCCGCCCTGCACCACCACCTCGCGCGCCTCGATCGGGTTTACGTTCACCAGCGTCACCGATGCCGAATTCGCGCCCAGTTTGTCGACCAGCGCCCCCACATCTTCCGGCAGTCCGGCCCGCCGCTTCACGGGATCAAAGTACCGGAACCGGCTGTGCAGCACCCATATCCGCCCGCTCGAAAAATACCCGCCCAGCGTAAGATTCACCAGTCCGTTCGTCGTCACCGGATTGTAGTCCAGCAGATAATCCGCCAACCTCGAATCCGCCGTCGTCGGATCCTTGCGGATCATCTCCACCCGCCGCCGCACCCTTGACAGATCCGATTGCAGGACCTTCTCCGGATAATCCGGCAACTTCCCCTCGAGATATCCGAGAAACGCCGCGCCCCTGTCCGGTTCGCCATAGCCGCCTCCGCGTTCGCCCCGTGGCTCGAACTTCGACGCCACCGGCAGCCGCTCCATGTCCTTCGGATTCATCGACCATAGATAAATCTCCATTAACCGGTCCGTGTGCAGGGTGGGTGTGTAGTGATACCAGCTCGGCGCGCCGTTGTACTTGTACCCGCGCGGATCGCCATACATCTGGGGCAGCATCACTCTACCGTTCTCGACTTTCTTCTGCGCGTAGATATTGTCCATCTGCCGCCGCAGCACATCGACGAACGTCTGGTCGCCGCTCAACAGCAGCGCGTTCCCGAACCCCGGCCACGCCCCGGCCATAAAGCTGTTGCGGTGCGCAATCGTCTCCAACTCTCCGTCGTAAATGGTGAAGTTCCATCCATACGTCCCCTTCCACCACTGCCCGTTGTACTCGCCGCCCGGCTTTCCATCCAGCCCGACGTTGGTTGGAATATTGCCCCCTGTCTGCGCCGTCCGCTGCTTCCAGGCCCCCAGGTAATCGAGCACCCAGTTCCGGTACTTATCCTCCCCGGTAAGCGCATAGGCGTTCAAGCCCAGAATCGTCGCCGAAAGGTTCAGCGGAGAGTCCCCCACGCTGTCCAGATACTCCGCGCAATGCGCCAGCATCTTGTCATACTGCGAATTCAGATCCAGCAGTTTTCCGCGCCCCGCCGGATTATGCAGCAGGTGAAATGTCCCCGGAACCGGATCCCCCACCCAGTCATACGTCGTCGCCTTGCGCAGCATCGGACCCTTGCTGCCCGTCCAGAGGCTCTTGATCACCTTGTGCGCCGGATCGTAGTTCGGCGCTTCGGGATCCTCGCCCATGTACATCGCCGCGAACCGCCGCATGCGCTGCCGGTACTGCTCGTCGTCCGGCTCGGAAAGCCCCAGAAGCAGCAGCGCGCGCAATCCCTCTCCCGAATGGAACCAGTCCGACTGCGTCACAAACTCCTTGGAATAGGCCCCATGCTCCGCCAGTTTCGTGAGGGTGGTCCGCAACTCCCCGTACTGCTTCCAATGTCCTTCCTGCGCCTTCTTGTATAGTTCCAGCACCTTGTCGGATGAGCCGAGCGCATGCGCCAGCGTCCAGTTCCAGAACGTCTCGATGGCGTCATCGGGACCATCCAGGGTCCCCCACCGCGGCGTGTGCAACAGGTATCCGCGCGAATCCACATACTTCGCCGCGAACTGCTCCGCCGCATCCGAATTGGCCTTGAGCAACTGCCGCTCGAGCAGCGCCCACGCGGGCGGAGCCATCGGCGTTGTGACATGAATCGTCAACTCCTGCCGCGTTTGTGCCTGTCCCACCACGAGAAAGATTGCGAAAAAAATCAGATAGCCGAATCTCATGCTCACGATGCTACTACACCCGCCGCGCACAGCGCCGGAATCGTCCCCCGCTGGGGCGTAAGGGATGCGTCCACACCAGTCCCCTCGAATGCGGGCGGCGTTTTCCGTCACCCCCGCATCAGATGGGAAAAAATGGAGTTAATTTGTCGAAAAATGCGCCCACGAATTGACGCGCTACTTCCGTCGCCGCTTCGTCGCTGCCCCCTTGCGGCAGGGGAATGGTGACTTTGACCACCGCTGTATCGGACCTGTGATAGCGAATCGAATCGAGCACGGTATATATCTTCGCCTTGAACTCGCTCGCTACCGTCCGCCGTGAAGTCTGATACCAGTAGACCACCAGAGACCGGTTCGTCCCCTTCGAGACAATGAACCGGTTGGCCTCCACCGGTTCCGCCCGTCCCTTGACCGGAATGAGGATCCGGTCGTTGACCACGGGAGCCCATCCGGCCCCGGGCAGGCAATTCTTCGGCGAATGCGGCGTCTTTCCGGTCCGTTGAGTGTGGAAATACGCAATGAACAGGCTCGCGAT
Source organism: Bryobacteraceae bacterium (assembly GCA_019187195.1). Lineage (GTDB taxonomy): Bacteria > Acidobacteriota > Terriglobia > Bryobacterales > Bryobacteraceae > CADEFT01. The sequence goes on along the minus strand of JABAQT010000095.1, from coordinate 37,985 downwards.
ATTCCTCTCCTCCGCGTCCGTATACCATCGCGTCACCACATCATCGGCGCGAAGGATATCCATGGTCTCCTTATCGATCACGCCTTCCTGAACCATCCGCCAGCCCCCGATCTGTTTCGGGAACGTAGCAAGCGGATTCACCGGCTTGGCTTCTTCCGTCCGTGACATCCCATAGAACACCGCGGCCTGCAGCAGCAGCACCACGGTCAGGATCCGCGCCGGAGACGATGATAGAAAACGAGGCACCGCCTATCCTCTCTTCCCGCGTCCCATGTACCCATGTATCCGGTTGATCAACTGGTGCGTGAACGCCAGAATCGCCAGCGCCACCAGAAAGACCACCCACCCGGAAAAACTGTGATACACGCCTTGCGCGTATTCCGGATTCATTTCGCTCAGCAGCCCGGTCAGCGTTACCCGGCTGGCATTCGCAGCAATCGCGATCGGAACCGTCGCCACCAGCAATACCCACTTGATCCACGGCTTGCCATCAAAAAAGTAGCCGTATACCAAGGACAGAAACGACAGCGAAAGCAGGCTCCGGATGCCGCTGCACGCCTCCACCACGGAGAGCCGCTGGCTCGGCAACTCCAGTACGTTCCCGTCCCTCAACACCGGAATGCCGAAACTCGAAAGAGCGAACTCCGCCACGCGGCTCGCCAATATCTGCAGTGGGAAAGTAATCTCGTTATAAATAATCGCCGGAATCGGCACCATAAAACACAAAAGGAAGAGCGGAAACGCCATCACGCGAACGGCGGCCGTTCCTCCAAGGTACAAAACGCTGCCGAAGACGGACATCAGAAACGCCGTCCTCGAAACGAACAACTCCACCCCCAGCCATCCTACAATTTCCTGGGCCGCTCCAAGCGCCAGTAACAGCAGACCCCATCGGTTGCTCTTCAGTGGAGCGGCGGCCAACTCCTCGCGCTTTGTCCAGGCGATATAGCCGGCAATCACGGGCACGAAAAATCCGTGCCCCATGTCCTCATCGTTAGCCCATTGACTCACCAGAAGGTGCAGAATGGGAGCGTAACAGAGGATCAGCAGAGCTCCGAACCACACAATGGCAGGCACACTGAACGGCAGCGCGGCAGCGCGCGAGCCTTCTCCCGGCGCCATCTTTACTGTCGAACTCATTCCGCTACCTGTGTATCCTCTGAACCTCCCCCAGTAAAACACACGCCGGGGGCGGTCGACAACCGCGCCGCCGCGCTACCGATTAGCGGCTCGCGGGCAACGCAAACACCATGATGTTCGGCCCGCCGGCGACGGCGACATACTGCGTGCCTCCCACGGAATACGTCATGGGCGAGGCCCGCCAGTGCTGGTTCGCCGCGAAACGCCACAACAATCTCCCCGTTTCGGCATCCGCCGCGGAAAATCCGCTGTCGTCGCTCGCAAAAAACACCAGTCCTCCCGCCGTGCTCAACGCTCCGCCCCAGGTCGTTCCCGGCCCCTCCTGGGGCAACTCCCACCGTACGGTTCCCGTCTGAATGTCAATGGCTCGCAGAAACTTTCGCGGTTTCTCGCCGGGCACTCCACGGGTCGCTCCCCCATAGAAGGACTCCCCCCGCTTCCACCACTCCGGTGATTTCGAGTAGATGCTGCACCGCTCGAGCGCCATCACATAGAAAAGGCCCGTCCCGGGATGATACGCCGTCGACATCCAGTTCGTCGCGCCCTCCACCGCCGGGCATACCTTGACGCCCTCCGCCGTCGGTTCGCTCCCTGGCAACACCCGCGGACGCCCGTCCGGCCCAACACCCGACGCCCAGGTCAGCTTCTGCACAAACGGCTTGGCCATCAGGAACTTTCCCGATATGCGGTCGAGAACATAGAAAAACCCGTTGCGGTTGGCCTGCAACAGCAGTTTCCGCGGTTTTCCCTCGAAGTTTGCGTCCACCAGCATCGGAGTCTGTTGCGCATCCCAATCATGAAGGTCGTGAGGCGTGTACTGGAAATACCACTTCAACTTTCCGCTCTTTCCATCGAGCGCCAGCACGGAATCCGAATAGAGGTTGTCCCCCTTGCGCTCATCGCCGTTGTAGTCGGGACACGGGTTGCCGGTGGGCCAGTACAGCACTCCCGTCGAAGCGTCATAGGTCCCCGTCAGCCACGTGGCCGTGCAGCCATGCTCGATCGCCCGCCCCACCCACGTCTCCGCTAGCGGCTCGCCGGGCTTGGGCATGCTCCAGAACCTCCACGCTTCCTTCCCCGTATCGGCATGGAAAGCCGCCACGAATCCCCGAATTCCTTCGTCTCCGCCAGACACGCCGGAAACCACCAGGTCCCCCACCACCAGCGGAGCCGAAGTCGCTCCGTAATGCTCGCGGTAGTCCGCCATCTCCGTATCCCACCGCAGTTTCCCCGTCCGCCTGTCGAGGCACAACAGGTGCGCATGGTCCGTCGCCAGAAATACGCTGTCGCCGAGCACCGCCACGCCGCGATTGATCCCTCCCGCCGCATCCCCCACCAGTCCCGCCGTCCGCTGGCGTTGATAGCCCCACAGAAACTCCCCGCTGGCCGCGTCTATGGCGTAGGCCGCGTTCACGTTGGTGACGTACATCACCCCGTCCACCACCACCGGCGTTACCTCCAGCCGCTGTGCCCCCGGCACGGTGTACAACCACCTCATGGCCAGTCTTCCCACATTGCCCCGGTTGATCTGGTCCAGGACGCTGTGGCGGTTTCCCGTCAACACTCCGTGATAGGCCGGCCAGTCTCCTTTCTCCGGATTGGCCAGCGAGGAAAACGGCAAGGGCTTTAACGGCGGATGCGGGCGCCGCGCCGGCATCATGCGCGCCGGGCGGAGCGTCCGGATGTAGGCCAGCAGTTCGTTCAACGCCTGCTCCGGCAGGTGGAACGCCGGCATCCCCGCCGCCGGCTTCCCGTTCTGAATCGTGTCCCGCTGTTCCGCCTGGCTGAGGCCCGGCCGGAACAAGGACGGGCCGCGCTCGCCTCCCGTGGCGTCCGCCCCGTGGCACATCGCGCACTGCGACTCGAATCGCTGCCGCGCCCCCTGCTGCCCTTGCATCGCCGCGGCCAGCAGGAACAACACGAACCATCGCATCCTCATCTCGCCACCCACCGGTACGCTTTCCGCGAATTCTTCCAAAAATACTTCTCCGCCGCGTCCTGCCCCTTCCCCATGAAGTAATCCCGCACCACCTGGAACACTGTCCCGTAGGGAGCCATCTTGTCGCTCACCGGCCAGTTGCTGCCATACACCACACGATCCTCTCCGAAAATCTCCCACAACTCATCGAGCGCCGGCTTATAGTAGGCGACATCCGAGGGTACCTGCCCGTTCACCCTCCTCAACACTCCCGATACCTTTGCGTAAATCAGCGGCCGGCGCGCAATCTCCTTCAGCGCGCCCTCAAATGCCGTCCTGTCCGCGGGCTCCTTCGGCCGGTCGGCGGGCAGGTGGTTGATCACGATCCGCAGATCCGGAACCGCGTCGCTCAGCCGCACGGCATCTGTCATGAGGCGCGCTCCTCCGATCAGGTCCACCTCGAGCCCCGCCTCCGCCAGCATCTTCACATGCTCCACAAACTCTCGCTCCGGCGGATCCTCCCGGCCCGTACTCCCCCACAGCCGCCCCAGCCGGATGCCGAGAAAAAGCCTGTTCTTGTGGAACCGTTCCAGGTGTTTTGGAAAGTCCGGCTTCCCAGGCTGCAGGTGGCCCACCGTGCCCACCAGGGTCTTGTCCTTCGCCGCCAGGTCGAGCACCCATTGGTTGTCCTCGAGCAGCGGGCTTGCTTCCACCACGACAGTCCCCTTGATCCCGTACGGCTTCGTCAGCCGCCGGAACTCCCCGGGCAGCACCGTCCGGTAAAGCACTGGATCGTTCTTGGATGGCCACGGAACGCCTTGCGGGCGAGAGGGGTCGTAGAAGTGCGTGTGCGTATCGATGATGTTCCCGGCAATGGCCGCGTCGAGAGGAGCGAAAGCGGCTGCCGAACCGGCGAGAAACTGGCGGCGATTCACTATCGCCTATTGTACGCACGCCCGGCCTTCGGCATGCAGCCGGCCGGCATCACGCGGCGGGTTTCGGCTTCTCCGTCAGCTTCAGGAAATAGTCCACCATGTCCGCGGGAACATTCGCGTGCAGATTCACCGCCCCTCCCGCCTGGTCCACCTGAATGCCGTCAAAAAAACGCAACATCTCCGGCTTGTCGCTCGGTGTGCTCAGCCGCCCGAAACCAATCAGCCCGCGCAGCATATCCTTCAACTGCTTGGCATCAGCCTCCCTGGCGCAGACCCCCGTGGCCGCGAGCTTGACCCCATTTGCAAGATCCACCGTCATCGTCACCGACTGCAGGGACTGGAACACGCGGTTGAGATTGGCCAGGTTGCCCGTCTCAGGTAAAGGCATGGGAGCGAATCCTCCAATCGCCACGGCCCAAAGCTGCCTTTCCGGGGAGAGTTTCGCCAACTCGCCGAGAATGGCGCGCTTCCTCGAATCGTCTTCCTTGGCGCCCGAAAGCACCGTCTTCAGATGTTCCGTGCGCCCGGCAAGCGCGATCGAGCCATTGATGAAGACGACAGCGCCCTCGCCATTTCCAAACAGCGTGTACTTGCCGAAGGGAGTCCGCGCGGCGCCCTCTTTCTCGAGCGCCGCCTCAACCGCCTTCTCGTCGCGGATGCGTACGCGCGCCATCATGATGGCGTCTTTCCCGTTCGAGGCGGCAAGCAACTCCTGGATATCTTTCTCCGGATCGAGACGGGTCTTCCTGGCAAACTCGTCGAGTTGCGGAATCTTGCGCTCACCCGCCAGGCGCCTGTAGAGCGGCGTCGCCACCAACCGCTCGACGTTCGCTCCCGCCAGCACTACCGTGTCGCCCGGTATGTAGCGTTCAATCGTGGCATCGAGCGCCAGTCCCTTCGGCTGTTGCGGAGCGCAGGATGCCAGCAGGAGAGAGAGGCCCGCGGCCGCCGCCAGCCATTGGCGCATCAGAAATTCCTCCTCTGGAAGATGTAGACCGCCAGCGCCAATACACCGGCTCCGAAAGCCGCCGAGCTATAGACTGGCGTGAAGCTCTCCACGCCGCGATCGCTGACGAAATCGAGCGTCATCTTCCCCAGGTCGTAGACCTTCGGCAGCACCTCGTATAAGCCCCGCCACATCCTCCGCGACCACTCCGAGCCAAGCAGCCGCATCATGATCTTGTGCTGCGCCAGGATGGGACTGATCACCATCAGCGCCGCCGGAATCATCACCGCCAGCGCCGTGCTCTCAAGCGTTACCCCGATCAGCGTCACTACCGACAGCAGAATCGAGAAGAGAAAAATCGTGGACACGATCGATATCAGGAACTCCGGCCTCCAGATGTTGGTCTTGAAAGCCAGTATCAGCCATACCCCGGCCACAAGGTAGACGATGTTGAAGCTCACCACCATCAGGTTGCCGAGAAACCGCCCCAGCAGAAGATGGGTCCGGCTGATGGGCTTCGAAAGCAGCAGTTCGATCCGTCCCGGCTCGAGTACGCTCGGAATCAATCCCGCCGAAGCAAACACCGCCAGAAACATTCCCCACGTATAAAGGAAGGTGGCGACGCCCGCCTGAACCTGCTTCACCAGGCGCGCGGCGTCGACTTCCTTGCCGCTTTGCAGGCCGAACATGGAAATGGTGGCCGCGGCCCCCTCCACGATGTCGATCTTCATGATGAACAGGAAAAACAGCACCATCGCCGTCGACAGCCCGAACAGACCCCAGAAAATCTTACGGGCGAAAGCCTCGCGGAAGGTGTCGAGCACTATGGCGTGCGTCGCCGTATAGATGTGGCTAGCCATGAATGCTCCTCATGAAGACATCTTCCAGTGTGCTGGTGGTGGGCGTAAGGGCTTCGATCTCGATCTGTCCGCCCCGCAGCAGATCTATGGCCCGATTCGCCTCGCTCCGGGCGCTGAATTGAACCTCCATCACGCCATCCTTTGCCGTCATCGAACTGGCGGCCCGGGCGATCTCCGCGCGCAGATTGTCCGGCAGCGCGGCCGGAACGGTAAGGCGGTACCCCTTTCCCGCGGTGAGTTCCTTCACCGTTCCCTCGAGAACAACCTTCCCCTTATCCAGAATCGCGACATCGCGGCAGAAGGCTTCCACTTCGCCTAATAGGTGAGAGTTCACGAAGATCGTAACGCCGCTCTCCTCGAGAGAGTGCAGAATGTCGCGGATCTGTTTGCGCCCCACGGGATCGACGCCGTCGGAAGGCTCATCCAGAATGAGCAGCCGTGGTTCATGGATGAGCGCCTGCGCCAGACCCACCCGTTGCAGCATGCCTTTCGAATACTTCCCCAGCCGCACGCCGCCCCAGCGGCCAAGCCCCACCAGTTCGAGCAGTTCCGGAATGCGCCGCTTTCGCGCCCGCGCGTCCATGCCCGAGAGCGCGCCGTGGAAATCGAGCATGCTGTTCGCCGTGAGATATGTGGGAAACCGGTGATTCTCGGGCAGGTAACCCACCAGCCGCCGCGCCTCCGCCTCGGATGCATCGCGGCCGAACAGGTGCGCCGTTCCCGCCGTGGGATGGACAGCGCCGAGCAGCATCTTCACGCATGTCGTCTTGCCCGCCCCGTTGGGGCCGAGCAATCCGTACGTCGTCCCGCGCTCCACCCGCAGCGTCACGCCATCGACAGCCAGCACCGTGCGCCCGCCCCAAAAGGAGCGGTACACCTTCCTCAGCGAGTTCATCTCTATGGCGAGTTCAGACATGCCGCACTACTCTGGACGAGATCAGGGGTTGACTTTGTTCCCCCCGGATTGCCGGGCCTCGCGGTAACGCTCCGTCTTCGTGTTCTGGCTGTTCCAGTGCGGGACCTCGGAGCGCTCCGCCAGCGTCCAGACCGCCGCCAGCACCGTGCGCGCGAGCCTTGCCATGTTGCCGTAGTCGATCTTCCGCCACTCGTCGCCAAGGCCGTGGTAATCGGGAAACAGAAACACCGCGCAGAAGGTGTGCGCCGGGATGCCGGCTTCGGCGTACGCCGCATTGTCGCTGCGGCCGAAAAAAGCATCCGAGTTGCCTTCGTTCTTCTGGATTGTCACTCCCGTCATCCTGCCGGCCGCGGCAAATACATCGAGGATGTTCGAGTAGTCGTAACCGGTCATCCACAGGCTGTTGGCGTGCGGCCCCTCGCTGTCGTCGGTCCGCCCCATGTGCTCGAGATTGATGTCGGCGATCGTTTTCTCGAGCGGGAAGACGGGATGGCGCGCGTAGTAATAATCCCCCAACAGACCCTGCTCCTCGCCGAAGACCGTCATGAACACCACCGTGCGACGCGGACGCTGCTCCATCGCGGCCATGGCCGAGGCGATCTCGATCACCGACACCGTTCCGCTGCCGTCATCATTCGCTCCGTTGTAAATGCCGTCGCCATCCTCGGGAGCAGTAGTCCCGATATGGTCGTAGTGGGCTGTCACCAGGACATAGGTGTCTTTCAGTTCCGGATCCGACCCCGGAAGGATTCCGATCACGTTCTTCAGTTCCACCGGCGCTTCGCCCGGCTCGGGAATGCGCAGCGATACCTTGGCCGTGGTTTCCCCCTCCGGGAGCGATTCAAATGCGGCGGCCAACTCGTCCGAATACACCGCGAGAAAACCCGAATCGCGCTCCCGCCGGGGAGTCCGGCCATCTTCGGGATCGATCAGTTGCCCCCGAACGCCGCCTCCCACCGAGCCTTTCCGCACGATCAGCGCCGCGGCCGGCCGGAGCCGCTCCATCTGCCGCTCCAGGTCCTCGAGCCGCCGGGCATACACTCCCATCCGCGACGGCGATGGAGCCGTGAGCAGCACCACTCTTCCCTCCAGCGAGCCTTCCGCGAGAGCGTTCAGCCGCCCGGGTTTATCGAGGGAAGTCTTGTAAACCGCCGCGCCACGAATATCCCGGGCCTGGGGGTCTGGAATGGTGAAGCGCGTTCCGTCCAGTTCGATCCGCACCCCCGAGCCTTCAAAGCTCATCGCTATGGCGCTCGCCGGAACGGTCTTATACTTCCATCTCGCCGTTTGGAAGTAGCTGTCCGTTCCGGGAATCGGATCGAGGCCCGCGCGGCGGAACTGCGCGGCGATATATTCGGCCGCGATGTCGAGCCCGCGGGAAGGAGTGTTGCGGCCCTCGAGAAGGTCGGAGGCGAGGAACGAGAGGTGGCCTTTGAGTGAATCCGGAGAGATGCGGTGGAACGCGTTCGAGACCGCCGGAGGCAGACGGCCGGCGGTGGGCGGCTCCGCGTGACAAAGAAAAACGGCCGCGCACAAGGCCGTAATTATTGGGGTCCGGGAGGCCATTGACCTATTCTACCCGCTTTCCCTCGATGCGCCCTTTCCACACGGGAGACGCCTGCGCCGGCGCCCTCTCCTGTTCAGACGAGCCGTCCGCGCCCAGCGGGTACAACTGCTTCCACTCTTCTGGGATCTACGGGGCGATCTATAGGGCGGGAAACAGCGGCGGCCCTCGCCACGTCCAACAAACCGGGAGGACTCGAGATGACCGACTGGCTCGAGGAAGGTGACCGCGCCCGCCGCGCGGGCCGTTTTGCCGTTGCCGAGGAGGCATACCGCAAGGCAATTGAAGCCGCGCGCCATGGAAGTCCGGCCTCCGAAACAGACGGAAGTGACTCTCTCCCGCTTGCCGAGGCCGAGGTGAAAATGGGTTGCCTTTATGAGGCCTGGGACCGTCCCCGGGCCGCCGAAGCGCACTACCGCGAGGCCCTGCGTATCTTTTCCCGCGTGCGCGGAGATGAATATTTTGAACTCGCCATCGCGCGCGACCGTATCGCCGTGCCGCGCGCCGAAGAGACTTCGGTCTGATGCGTTCCCATGCGGCTAATCTCATTTCTGTGAAAATAGAGACATGCCCCAGGACGCAAAGCTCTCCGCCGAGGAGATCGCTCATGCTCTCGAACCCCTGCCTGGCTGGGAAGTAAAGGCGGGAAAACTTCACAAGGAATACCGTTTTCCGGATTTCTCACGAGCAATGGGGTTCATGGTCACCTCGGCCTTCGCCATCGAAGCCATGAACCATCATCCGGAGTGGTGCAACGTCTATAATCGCGTAACCGTCGAACTGATCAGCCACGACGTCGGCGGTATTACCCGGCGCGATGTCCGGCTCGCCGCGAAACTGGAAGAAACCGCTCAAAAAATGCTATGAGAGCCGCCACGCTGCTGTTGACCTTCGCCCTCATCGCGGCGGCTCAACAACCATTTGCCGGCGCCGGCAATCTGGACGACGTAATTACCAAGGCCATTGCGGACGGCGAGGCGCCGGGCGCGGTGTGCGTGGTTTGGCACGGCGGAAAGGTGGTATACGGCAAGGCATTCGGTGACCGCGCACTCACCCCGAATCGAGAGGCCATGACAATGGACACCATCTTCGATGCGGCCTCGCTCACCAAGGTCGTTGCCACGACCGCCAGCCTGATGAAACTGTTCGAACAGGGCAAATTCCGGATTTCCGGTAAGGTGACGGATTATCTCCCCGAATTTCAGCACGGAAAAAGCGGCATTACCATTCGCCAGTTGATGACCCATTTTTCCGGACTCCGTCCGGACCTCGACCTCGACCCCGCCTGGAGCGGCTATGAAACGGGCATCCGGAAGGCGCTGGTGGACAAGCCTGTCGCGCAACCGGGCGAGCGGTTCATCTATAGCGACATCAACTTCATCCTCCTCGGCGAGATCGTGCGGCGGCTTTCCGGCAAACCGGCTGACGAGTTCGCCAGGGAAGCAATCTTCCTTCCGCTCGGAATGAAGGACACCGGATTCAAGCCGTCCCCAACTCTGCGCGCGCGTATCGCGCCCACCGAGCAGTATCCCGGCATGAGCGCTCCGCTGCGGGGCGTCGTGCATGATGAAACCTCGCGCTTCATGGGCGGCGTCGCCGGACACGCCGGCCTGTTCACCACCGCCGGCGACCTCGCCCGGTTTGCCGCCATGATTCTCAACAAGGGAGAGTTTCAGGGGAAGCGCATTCTCAGCCCGCTGACCATCCGCAAGTTCACCGAGCCGCAGACCCCTCCCGATCAGACAATCCTGCGCGGCCTCGGCTTCGACATCGACTCGCCGTTTTCCTCGAACCGCGGTGAGTTGTTCCCCATCGGTTCGTTCGGGCATACGGGCTTCACCGGCACCTCGCTGTGGATGGACCCGCTGACGAAGACAGCGGTGATCCTGATGACCAACAGCGTCCACCCGCATCGCAGGCCGCCCGTGACCCAGTTGCGCTCGAAGGTCGCGACGGTGGTCGCTGCCGCGTTGGGCGTGGATACGCCCGGCGTCGCGCTCACCGGATACAACGAGACGCTCAGCGGGCCGGGAGCCCGCCGTGCCGTGGCGCGCAACGGAACGGTGCTCACCGGCATCGACGTCCTCGAGTCGGAGAACTTCGCGCCGCTGCGCGGCAAACGGGTTGGCCTGATCACGAACCATACTGGCCTCACGCTCGATGGCAAACGCAACATTGACCGCATGGTGGCCGCCAAGGTGAACCTCGTAGCCCTGTTCTCCCCGGAACACGGCATCCTGGGGAAAGAGGATCAGGAGAATGTGGAGGATGCCAGGGACTCCGCCACCGGCATCCCTATTCACAGTCTCTATAAGGGAGCCCGCCGCGCGCCGGACCGCGACATGCTCCGGAACGTGGACGTTCTCGTGTTCGATATCCAGGATGTGGGCGCGCGCTTCTACACCTATGCCTGCACCCTATGGAATGCCATGGAAGAGGCGTCGAAACTGGGGATTCCCTTTATCGTGCTCGACCGCCCGAACCCCATCACCGGAGTACACGTCGAAGGGCCGGTGCTCGACCCCGGCCTCGAATCCTTCATCGGCTGCTTTCCCCTGCCGTTACGGCATGGAATGACCATCGGCGAGATGGCCCGGATGTTCCACGGCGAGCGCAAGTTGGCCGGAAAACTTCAAGTAGTGCCGATGAAAGGCTGGCAGCGGGGCGACTGGCTCGATTCGACGGACCTGGCATGGGTCAACCCCTCGCCGAACATGCGCAGCCTTACAGCGGCACTGCTCTATCCCGGAGTCGCCATGCTCGAATATTCGCGGAACTACTCCGTGGGGAGGGGAACCGATACACCCTTCGAGCAGGTGGGCGCCGATTGGATCGACGGGAGGGAATTGGCGGCCAGGCTCAACGCGCGGCACATCCCGGGCGTGCGCATGTATCCCACGGTATTTACGCCCGCCGCGCCCCCGCTCAAGGGAGTGGTTTGCCGCGGCGTGCGCTTCGTCATCACGGATCGCGAGCGCTTCAACAGCGCGCGCCTCGGGATGGAGGTTGCGGTGATGCTCGAAAAACTCTACCCCGGCAAGATCGCCTTTGAAAAGAGCGAGAAGCTGATAGGGGACCGGAAGACCGTTGCCGCCTTCCGCGCCGGAACCGATCCCCGCGCGATCGAAACCCTTCAGGAAGAACCCCTGCGCGCCTTTCTCGCGATTCGTGAAAAATATCTCCTGTATCGTTAGAGGTACGCTGATCCCAATGGTACATGCTCAACAAACCGCCGCTGTCCTGCGCGCCGCCTCCGAGCTCGCCGCCGTGGTTCGGCCGGGTGTCGCGCGGCGCATTCTCCGCACCGGAGACTTGATGACCGTGGTCATCGACTTCAGTGGAGGGCCATGGCGGGAGCCTGACCCGCATCATTCGCATCCCCATGAGCAGACCACATATGTGGCTTCCGGAGAGATTCTGTTCCTCGCCGGCGGAAACGAACCGGAGAAATTGGGGCCGGGCGACCTGTTCGCCGTTCCCGCAAACGTTCCGCACTCGATCCAACTCCTCTCGGAAAGCGCGCGGCTGGTGGATACATTCCATCCGGTGCGGGAAGACTTCCTATGAACTACCCGCGATCTAGGGTTTCTTCTCGATGTAGTGAATCTCGAACGGTTTGTTGGTGATGAAGAGCACCGTGACATCCTGCTCGGCCGTGGCGCCGTGCTCCATGGCCATGCCTTCCGGAAACCAGACGAAAGAACCGGGCCCGAAACGGCCGGCATTGGTGACCAGCGTCCCCTCGAGCACATACATGCCATGAGCGCAGGGATGGGTGTGGAGGGAGTTCAGGAATCCGGCGGGGTAGCGCACCAGGCGCACCTCCATTCCTGTCACCGGATCGGTGATGAGGTTCTTGCGGTAGAGCGGACGTCCCACGTGTTCGTTGAAGCGCTCTTCCCATGGGAGCTTGTTCGCGTCGATGGCGATGAGTTCGGGCATGTGTTGATTTTACCCTCCGGGCTTCACACCCCGCGCCGGTTCCCCCACAGATCCACGTGCAGGCGTGGCGAGTAGCGGAAGCCCAGTGACTTGCACGCCTCCACCACCCACTGGGCGCGTTCGCGGACCTGATCGGGAGTGATGCCCTCAGCCATCAGGAGAACCTTGCTCCGCTCGGCCCCGATCTCACCGATGATCCGCTCAATCTCCCCGGTGTCCTCCCTCTGCCGGACGACGAACTTGAGCTGGTAATCGTAGGTTTCGATCAACCGCCGGAGAACGCCGGGCTGATAGCGGAGCCGCTCATGCTGCCGCGCCAGCCTTCCGTCCACCTCCCAGGGAGTGGAATGGGCGAGCTTGGGAGAGATGCTCATGAGATCACACCGCACGTTCCGGAAGACCGTGCCCGCTGTCTCGATGGTGATATGCTGGCGCAGCTCGAGGAGCCGCCCGGTGAGGAGTTCGATCTCCGGCTGAATCATGGGCTCGCCTCCGGTGATGACCGTGTAGCCTTTCGAATCGGCGCGAACCGCCTCGAGAATCCGCTCGAGGCTCCACTCGGTTCCTTCGGGGTTCCAGGAAGTGTAGGGAGTGTCGCACCATTGGCACCGCAGATTGCAGCCCGAAGCGCGGATGAAGACCGACGGCACTCCGGCGAGAACCCCCTCGCCCTGGATCGAATAGAAAACCTCGGCGATCCTCATGGACGCGGAGCGAACCGGTAGCCAAAGAAGAAGCTCGCCTCGATCATCCACTCGCGCTGCTGTTTCAGGTCCTTGGCCTTGGGTCCAGCCGGCATAAGCAGAACCTTGTGGCGCTCGGCGTCCACCTCTCTGACCAGGTTCACCACTTCTTCCATTTCGGAGCGGTCCGAAAGGTTGAATTTCAACTGGTAGTCGTAGTCCCGAAGCAGTTGCCGGATGGCATCCACACTGTAGTCCGGCCACTGGGGTTCTTTCGGCTTTCTGGGGACGGACGGATTGCGCAGGCTGACGTTGATGCTCATCAGGTCGCACGTCACGGTAGCGGTGGCCGAGCCTGAAGTCTCGATGGTGACATGGTTCCCGATGCGGCGCAGTCCGCTGGTGAGCGACCCGAGTTCCGTGTCCTCGAGCGGCTCACCGCCGCTGATAACGGCATGGCCATACCACTGGCGGCGTACTTTCGCCAGCAAGGGGCCGAGGAAGACGTCTTCTTCCGGTTCCGGCTTCCAGCGCTGTTGTGGCGGATGGAGCCAGGTCTGGCGCGGCGCGCCTCCCGCCAGGCAAAGGAAGGCGGCCGGGGTTCCGGCGAGCATTCCCTCGCCCTGGATGGAATAGAAGATCTCGGAGAGTATCATGGGGCTGGGTACTCCAATGGATCGATGAGATTGGCTTCGGCGAAACCCTTGCGGCGCAGCAGGCACGAGTCGCAGCCGCCACAGGGACGTCCGCCGGGGCCTGGATCATAGCAACTGCTGGTGAGAGAAAAATCGAGGCCCAATTCGGCCGCCAGCCTGACGATTTCCGCCTTGGAAAGATGCAGCAGCGGGGTGTGTATCCTCGTGCGCAGCTTCCCTTCCACGCCCGCCCTGGTGGCCAGGTTGGCCATGCGTTCGAAAGCCTCGATGAACTCGGGACGGCAGTCGGGGTAGCCGGAATAGTCGATGGCGTTGACGCCAAGGAAGATACTGGCGGCCTCGAGAACTTCCGCCCAGGCAAGCGCGAGCGACAGGAACACGGTGTTGCGGGCCGGAACATAGGTGACCGGAATTCCACTGGCCATCTCAACGGAGGCGCGATGCTTGGGCACCTCTATTTCCGCGGTGAGCGCCGAGCCTCCGATCAGGCGCAGGTCGGCGCGAAGCGTGCGGTGGGCGGCCGCGCCGAGCGATTGCGCGACTTTGGCGGCGGCCTCGAGTTCGAAACGGTGGCGCTGCCCGTAATCGATGGACAGGGCATAGCAGGTGAATCCTTCCCGGCGCGCGTAGGCAAGGCAGGTCGAGGAGTCGAGGCCTCCGCTCAACAGGCAGACGGCTTTCATTGGGCGGCCTTGGGCAGCCGGAAAGCGAGCAGAAATCCGAGCGCCGGAAAGAGGACGAACGAGCGCAGGACCTGGTGCAGTGAATAATGATCGGCGAACAATCCGGCCAGGGGGATGAAGATGATGCCCGCCATGCCCCAGGCGAAGCCCATCATGAGCGCGGAGACGGTGCCCGACTGCCCCGGTGCGAGTTCCTGCGCCATCACGATGTTGACGGGATTGGTGGACAGCAGGATCAGCCCGGCGAAGGCGAGCCCGGCGAGTGCCAGCCCACCGCTTGCCTCGAAGAAGAGCAGGAGGAAGGGAACGGACCCGGCCATGCTGTAGAGGATCACATTGCGCCCGCCGAAACGGTCGGCGAGATGGCCGCCCGTGAGTCCGCCGATGGCGCCCATGGTTGAATAGAGCGTCAGCGCGAGGCTGGCCGATTGGAACGTGAAGCCGCGTTCCTTGCTCAAATAGAGCGGAAGAAACTGCGTGAAGCTGATCTGCACGACGGAACGCAGAAAGACCAGCATGTAGAGCAGGAAGAGCGGCCTCCACACGGCGCGCAGAGGTCCCCAATCGATGCGTTGCCGCTGATGCGCGGGGACGTGGGTTTCCGGAATCGCGAACAGCAGAGCGAGAGTGACGAGGACGCCGGGAATGGCCGCCCAATAGCTCTGGCTGAGGCCGAAACGCTCGAGCATGACGGAGAAGTAAGTCGGACCAATGGCGAAGCCGAGCGAGCCCGCGCTGATGAAGAACGCCATCGCCTTGCCGCGCGAGCCGGAAACCTCGGCCGCCGCGCGCACCGAGGCCTGCGGATGGAAGGACGCCACGGCCGACGCTCCGAGAAAAACGAGAAGCAGCAGCAGGGAATAGCTGGGAGCGAGGCCGAGCGCGGAGATGAACAGCCCGGCGATGGCCGGCGCGAGCACCGAAAACAGCCGGCTGTGGAACCGGTCCGAAAGGATGCCGTAGACCGGCTGCATAACGGACCCGGCGAACACCATCACGCCCCCAAGCACCCCTGCCTGGGTGAGATTGATGCCCACCTGGCTCGCCAGAAGAGGCTGGAAAACGCCCAGAGCCGATGAGTACAGATCCACGGCGAAATGTCCCGCTGAATAGAAGGCGAGCGTGGACAGAGGAGAACGCGCGCTCGAACGGGCGGCGGCCGGCGGCGTGGAAACAGGGATCGTCCTGGGATTCGCGGACAGACTTTCATTATACTTGCCGGGCGGCATGGTCCTTCAGACTCAGTAGAGGGGCGGTTCGCCGGGCGGGCGGGTCTTCCAGCGGCGATGGATCCACAGCCACTGGTCGGGATACTGGCGGATGACGGACTCCAACTGGTTGTGGAGGCGCTGGGTATCGGTGCGCGGATCGCCCGTCATCTCGATGGGCGGGTAGAAGCGCAGGATGTAGCGCTGCTCCTGCTCGGACCACAGCGCATAGCCGGGGATGACCGTTGTTTCGGCGCGGGCCGCGATGCGGGCAAAGCCCGTGTGAGCGCAGGCATAGCGCCCGAAGAACTCGACGAAGACGCCCTCCCGCGGCCCGGCGTTCTGGTCGGCCAGTATTCCCACTGCTTCATTGGCGGCGAGAGCCTTCAATATGGGGCGGGCGTCCCGCTTTCCGATGAGGGAGTTGCCCGACGCGGTCCGGTAGCGGGCGGCGAGCGCGTCGAGCAGGGGATTGTCGAGCGGACGCACGATGACGTGCATCGGAAGGGCGATGATGGCATGGGCGAAAGCGCTCAGTTCCCAGTTGCCGAGGTGCGCCGTATAGAAAAGCACGCCCTTGCCCTTGGCGCGGGCCTCGATGTAATGCTCGAAGCCCTCGTTGCGCACCCACTCCCCGATGTTGCTGATATCGAGGGTGGGGAACCGCGAAAATACCACCAGCAGGCGGGCGATCGATCGGAACACGCCGTCAATGATGTCATGGCGAGCCTTCGGGCCGAGGCCTGGATAGGCGAATTCGAGATTGCGCAGGGCGCTGTGCCGCAAGCGCGGCAGGGCGAGGTCGAGCAATCGGGTGGCGCCCCGCGCAATGGCGAACGCGGCGCGTTTGGGAGTGTGGGCGAGCAGAGCGAGAAGAAACCGGACGGCGGCGTATTCGAGGTAGTTGCGCGGCAGCGAACGGGTCAAGCTTTCATTGTAGAGTGGCGGAAGAGAACGCGGACCGGGCCACCCCAACCGTGCGCGAGCCCGATGCGTTCCACTTCAATGTCCGGGTGGAAGTAGCGCAGGACGGTTTCATTCGAGGGGTGGAAGCGGGTGGCCGGGGCGGCGAGCAACAACCGCGGCGGGGCGGGATGCAGAGCGATATCTTCGAAGTAGCCGCGCTTGGGAAAGTCTCCCTCGGCAAGGTGGCGGTTGACGCGAATCCAGTAATCGAGAGCCTGCAAGGGGAGTTGAATGGATTCGCTTGCTTTCAGTTCGATGACCGCCAGGCGGCCGCTGTAATCGACGGCGAGAAGATCGAGAATGCCGCGGTCGGCGGCGGCGGTGGCGGACACCTGGCCGTAGACGGGAGACGGACGCAGGCGGGCATCGAGCAAGGCAATCTGGGACCGGAGTTGCTCTTCCAGCAGGGCTTCGGGACCGGGGAGGGTTTCCCGGGGCGGAATCCTGCGCTCGAGATGAGCGTGGACGTTTCCGCAATCCTGAAGGTCCACCTGGCGCGGCGGCGCGTCCTCGTCGTAGGTGAAGACCGCGTACCCGGCGGCGGAGTTGAGGTGGCGCACGCGGAGGATGGTGGTTTGTTCCGTTCCACCGGGGAGGTAGACGGCGAGACCGTGGACGGCCAGCTTGCGCTCCCGGCGGCGGAGGTAGTCAAGCCAGATGAGGCCGAAGGCGAGCACGGCGTCGATGTTCGAGGAAGGCGGCGCCGCGATGGCGGCCCATCCGGCGGCTCCTTTCGTGAGCAGGGCGCGCGGAAACGACGGGCTGAGGCTCTCCTCGAGATTCGCTTCGGTCGAAAGCCCGCGGATAGTCCACCCGGGGTAGGAATGCCGCAGCATCTGGCGGAACTGCTCGCCGAACACGAGGCGGTGGCCTTTGCGGCGGAGCCCTTCATTGCGCGGCCGGGAAGCATCGAGCAGGAAGAGCGAGCCCGGCTTTCCGCCGAAGCGCAGAGTGGTCAGTTCGAGGCGGCCGGGTGAGGTGTGCTTCACGGCGGCGACACGGCGCGAGAGCAGGCGCTCCTTATCCCACGCTTCGAACGTGACCCAGCGCGGGGCCGTGGTGAGCTGGCAGGAGCCGGCATCGAGAGCAATGGGAGGGTCTCCGGGCTCGATGAGTTGGGGTTGACGGCTGGATCGAAGAAAGCTTTCGATGGCCCGAGCGGCCAGTTCGACTGGGCTCGGCGGCGCCTGGACGGCGGCGGCCATACTTTATAATCGGCAACAGTGGAAGAAAGCTTAAGAGAGAAACTGGACCGGGTGGAAGAGCGTCTTTCGAGGGCGCTCGCGCGCTGTGGACGCAGCCGCGGCGAGGTGACGCTGTTGGCTGTCACAAAGGTGTTTCCCTATCAGGCCATCGAGGCCGCCTACGCGTTGGGCCTGCGGGAGTTCGGAGAAAACTACGTACGCGAGTTCGAGGCCAAACACCCCCATGTAAAGAGCCTTCCGGGAGCCCGTTTTCATCTCATCGGGCACCTGCAATCGAACAAGACCCGGCGCGCGGGCGAACTGTTCGACGTCATCGAAACGGTGGACTCGGCGAAGCTGGCCCGGCGGTTGAACGAAGGGCCGCGCCGGTTGGATGTGATGATCGAGGTTAAGCTCTCACCGGAAGGGAGCAAGTCCGGCGCCGCTCCCATGGAGTTGCCGGCGCTGATCGAGGCGGTCCGCGGCTGCTCCAATCTGCGCCTTACGGGTTTGATGACGATGCCTCCCTGGTCGGAGGACCCGGAGGAATCGCGGCCCTATTTCCGCCGTCTGAGGGAACTGGCCGCCAGCCACGGATTGACCGGGCTTTCCATGGGGATGTCGCACGACTTCGAAGCGGCCATCGAAGAAGGCTCCACGTGCATCCGGGTGGGCACGGCGCTGTTCGGGCGGAGGCCGAAGCCGGAGGCCGCGTGAAGCTTGGCTATCACGCGCCGCTGCCTCCCGCTCCCACAGGAGTGGCGGATTACGCCCGGGCGCTGCTTGCCGCGCTTGCGCCTTATTTCGACATCGAGGTGAACGCCAGGCGGGCGGACCTGCATCTCTACCAGGCGGGGAACAACCAGTTGCACAGGGCGATCATCGAACGCTCGCTCCGCGAGCCCGGCGCGGTCCTGCTGCATGACGCCAACCTGCACCATTTCTATCTCGGCGCGCTTTCACGCGAGGCCTATGTGCGGGAGTTCCGCGAGCAGTATGGGGAGTGGGGCCGGGAGTTCGCGGAACGGTTGTGGAGCAGGCGGGGGCGGTCGGCGGCGGACGCGCGGTATTTCGAATATCCGATGCTCGGCTCGGTGGTGGGGCGCGCCCGGCTGGTGCTGGTGCACAATCGCGCGGCGGCGGCGATTGCGCGGCGGCACGGGGCGAAGAGGGTCGAGGAGATTCCTCACCTTCATACGGCGCCCGCGCCCGTGCCCGAACGGGAGGTGATCGAGCTGCGCGGCCGTCTCGGCCTGACGGGCGCCCACTACCTGTTCGCGGTTTTCGGCCATTTGCGCGAGACAAAGCGCGTGGCGGCGATCCTGCGCTCGTTTCGCCGCGCCAGGGCACGGCAGGGCAACATTGCGCTGCTGGTGGCGGGCAGGTTCGTCTCGGCCGATCTCGAACGGGCCTGCGAGCCGTGGCTTGCCGGTGAGGGGGTACTGCGCGCGGGGTATCTCGATGAGAGGGAGTTCTGGCTTCATGCGCGCGCGGCCGATTGCTGTCTGAATCTCCGCTATCCAAGCTGCGGGGAGACGAGCGGGATCGCCATCCGTCTGATGGGTCTGGGCAAACCGGTGGTGGTTTCCGATGGGGAAGAGTACTCCGCCCACCCCGAGGGCAGCTATCTTCCCATCGGCTCAGGGCCTTCCGGGGAGGCGGAGTTGGAGGAATGGATGGTTACGCTGGCGCGCGATCCGGGCCTTGGCCGCGACATCGGCCTGCGCGCCGGACGGCACATTACGCGCGAGCATGACGCAGCGGAAGTAGGCCGCAGGCTGGCCGTCCTGCTCCGGCAACTGCAATAGTCAATGGGCGGAGCGCATGGCGGACGGCGCTTCGCGCAAGTTGTCCCGCGGGTAGATCCGGTCCACGTTGCGGGCGGTGATGAGGCGGTGTTTGGTGTAGACGGCGGGGGGAACGGGCTTGTTCTGAAGGATGTCGAGAGCGAGGCGGATGAGGGCCTCGCCATAGCGTTCGGGGAAGTAGGCGACAGATCCGATGAGGCGAGTGCCGGGGCGGCGCAGTTCGATGCGGGCATCGAGCGTGGCTCCCTGGCCGGCGGCGGCGCAGAGGCCGTCGCAGCCGGCCTGGCGAAAGGCCTCGAGGGCTCCGAGCGCGTTCGGGTCGTTCATGGCAAGGATGAGGGCCGGCGCGGGCTTATGGACGCGCAGGTGGCGTTTAACGGCGCGGAAGGCTCCTTCAAAGGTATTGGCTCCATCGAGGCGAAAGACCTGTGAAGGGGAGACGGGGGCGAGTTCCTTGAGCCCGGCGAGAGCGCCGGACATGCGGGACTCAAGCAGCGGGCCGGCGGCGGCGAGCTCGATCAGGAGCACATGGGAGAAGGCTCCGTTCCAATGCTCGCGCGCCCAGCGGGCGAGGGCGCGTCCGGCGATGCGGCCGGCCTCGCGGTTGTCGGCTCCGTAGTAGATGGCTCCGGGGATGGGAAGGTCGACGGAGATGAGCGGGATGCGGACCTGCTCGAACCTCGAGGAGATGGGCCCGGCGAGGGATTGAAAGGTCTGGAAGCCGATGGCGGCGTCGACGCGTTCCTCGATGATGCGTTCGGCGTTGCGGCGCGTGACATCGGGGTCATAGCGGTTGTCATAGAAGGCGAGGTCGATTTCGAAGGCGGCGGAGGCGCGGCGGAGGCTTTCGGTGACCTCGCGGGCGAAGAGGGAAGCTTCGGTTTGCGAGGCATAGCCGATGCGGAGGCGGCGTTTTCCGTTCATGTGAACAAGGGAGCGGTAGCCGCGGCGGGCGGCGCGCTCGACGAATCCGGCTTCCTCGAGGGTGAGCAGGAGGCGGGAGACGGTGGCTTTGTGGAGGCGGGTGCGCGTGGCGAGATCCTGGACGCGAAGAATCTCTCCGTCCCGTGAGAAGGCGCGCAGCATTTCGCAGGCCCGCAGCACGGATTCGACGCCCCCCCGCATTGTCACATTATAGGCGTAAGCGCGTCTCGCGGAGTGAGACGCCCGGTGAGGGGAAGCGTGCCTATAATGTCGTCAAATGCGATTACTGGGACTACTCGCTTTCCTTTCCGGCGCTTTGTGCGCGCAGACGGAGGTGGACTTCACCAGGCAGGTGGAGCCGCTGCTGCGGGCGAAGTGTTACGGCTGTCACGGGCCGGCGCAGCAGATGAGCGGCTTGCGCCTCGATGAGAAGGCGGCGGCTCTCAAGGGCGGCTATTCGGGCGCGGTGATCCTTCCGGGCAAGAGCGCGGAGAGCAAGCTGATATTGCGCGTAACCGGCGCGGCGGGCGTGATGGCGATGCCGCCGGGGACGAAGGGGCTGCCCGAGGCGGAGGCGGAGTTGTTGAAGAAGTGGGTGGATGGGGGCGCGAAATGGCCGGACAGCGCGGCGGGCGCGGCTCCGGTTGCCTCGAAGCGGGTCTCTCACTGGGCGTTCCGCGCGATCGAGCGGCCGGCTCCGCCGGCGGTGAAGGACAGCAGGTGGGTGAGGAATCCGATCGACGCTTTCGTGCTGGCGCGATTGGAGCGGGAGGGTGTGAAGCCCGCTCCGGAAGCGGACAGGCTGACGCTGCTGAGGAGGGCGCACCTCGATTTGACCGGCTTGCCGCCGACGCCGGCCGAGATCAACGAATTTCTGAACGACACCGATCCGGACGCTTACGAACATGTGGTGGACCGGTTGTTGACGTCGCCGCATTTTGGCGAGCGATGGGCGCGGCCGTGGCTTGACCGGGCGCGCTACGCCGATAGCGACGGATATGAAAAGGACTGGGCGCGGCCGTATGCGTGGCGTTACCGGCAGTGGGTGATCGACGCGCTGAATCACGACATGCCGTTTGACAAGTTCAGCGTGGAGCAGTTGGCCGGAGATCTGCTGCCGAAGGCGTCGGTCGAAGACAGAGTGGCGACAGGGTTTCTGCGGATGACGCTGACCAATCGGGAAGGCGGCGTGGACAACAACCAGTTCAAGTTCGAGAACACGGTGGACCGGACGAGCACGCTGGGGGCGGCATGGCTGGGGCTGACGATCGGGTGCGCGCAATGTCACGACCACAAGTACGATCCGATCAAGCAGAAGGATTTCTATCAGCTTTTTGCTTTCTTCGACAAGGTGGAGGAAGTGGACATCGACGCGCCGATGCCGGGGGAGTTGGGCCCCTATCTGGCGAAGAAGGATGAGTACCGGGCCAAGCGGGAAGCCCTGCTGAAGGAATACAGGGTAGGCGAGCAGCAGGCGGCCTGGGAGAAGGAGATGCTGGACACGGCGGCGCATCCCGGCGTTCGCACGGATTGGGATTTGGCGTGGGACTGCCTGCTGAAGCTGACCGAAGGAGGGGACGGGGAGAAGATTCTGCGGATAGCGCCGGAGAAGCGGACGCAGCGGCAGAAGGACATTCTTACGGATCACTTTATCCGGAACTATCATTTCGCGGTGGGGCCGAAGGTCTATGCGGAGACGAAGTTCAAGGAGCTGGACGAGAGGCTGAGGAAGTTGAAGGACGAGTATCCGCAACTGACGCAGGCGATGACGGTGGACGAGGCAGCGGGCGCGGCTCGATCGTACCTGCGCGTGCGGGGGGACTACCGGACGCTGGGGATCGAGGTGCAGCCACAGGTTCCGGAAGTGCTGCCGGGGATGGCAGCGAAGGCGGGGGAGCGGCCGACGCGGCTCGATCTGGCGAAGTGGGTGGTGTCGCGCGGCAATCCGCTGACAAGCCGGGTGACGGTGAACTGGGTGTGGGCGGAGCTGTTCGGGCGCGGCATTGTGAAGTCGCTCGATGATTTCGGAGTGAGGGCGGACAAGCCGACGCACCCGGAGTTGCTCGATTACCTGGCGGCGAAGTTCATGGACGACGGATGGAGCATGAAGAAGCTGATCCGGGGGATGGTGCTGTCGAGCGCCTACCGGCAGAGTTCGAAGGCGCGGCCGGAACTGGAGGAGCGGGACCCGGACAATGAACTGATCGCGAGGCAGACGAGGCTGCGGCTTCCGGCGGAGTTGATCCGGGATTCGGCTTTGATGGCGAGCGGGCTGATCTCGCTCGATGTCGGGGGGAAGAGCGTGAGGCCGCCGCAACCGGACGGGGTGATGGAACTGGGGTATGGGAACAGGTGGGGCAACTCGTGGCCGGAGAGCAAAGGGGCGGACAAGTACCGCCGCGGGCTGTACATTCACTTCCAGCGGAGCACGCCTTATCCGATGCTGGTGAATTTCGACGCGCCGAAGGCGAACGTGGCGCTGTGCCAGCGCGACAGGTCGAACACGGCGCTGCAGGCATTGAACCTGTTGAATGATCCGGTGTTTCATGAGGCGGCGCGGGGGCTGGCGTACGAGGCGATGAACGCGTCGGCGGATTGGGACGCGCGGCTCGAGGAGGCGTATCTGCGAACGCTCGGGCGCAAGCCGGCGGACACGGAGAAGCGGAAGTTCGAGACGTTTTTCGCGAAGCAGAAACAGCTATTGGCGAAAGAGGGGAACCACTCGGACGATGCGGCGTGGACGGAGCTTTCGAGCGTGCTGCTGAACCTCGACGAATTCATTACCAGGGAGTAGCGAAGATGAGACCAGAAGAGCTGTTTGCGGTACACAACCGCCGCATGTTCCTGCGCGACTGCGCGAGCGGGATCGGGATGATGGCGCTTGGGAACCTGCTGGCGGGCGAGGGCCGGACGGCGGAGATCGATGATCCGCTGGCTCCGAAGAAGCCGCAGTTTCCGGCGAAGGCGAAGAACGTGATCTTCCTGTTCATGGAGGGCGCGCCGAGCCAGATGGAACTGTTCGACCCGAAGCCGGAGTTGAGCAAGTGGAACGGGAAGGCGCTGCCGGCGGACTTGACAAAGGACCTGAAACTCGCTTTTATCAAGCCGACGGCGAAGGTGCTGGGGCCGCAGTTTCCGTTCCGGAAGTACGGGCAGTGCGGGATGGAGCTTTCCGAACTGCTGCCGCATACCGGTTCGGTGGCGGATGATATCTGCCTGGTGCGGTCGATGTACAGCGAGGCGTTCAACCACCATCCGGGGCAGTTGTTCCTGTTCACGGGCTCGATGGTGGGGGGGCGGCCGACGATGGGGGCGTGGGTGAACTACGGGCTGGGGAGCGAAGCGCGGAACCTGCCGGGCTTCGTGGTGCTGGCATCGGGCGTGGGCACGAGCGCGGGGTCGGACAACTGGTCGAGCGGGTTTCTGCCTTCGACGTACGCGGGGACGGTGTTGCGTAGCAAGGGGGATCCGATACTGTACCTGTCGAATCCGGAAGGCGTGAGCGACGCGTCGCAACGGCTGCGGCTGGACATGCTGAAGGAGTTGAACCAGGAGCACCTGGAGCGGACGGGCGATGCGGAGATCGCCTCGAGGATCCACTCGTATGAGCTTGCCTACCGGATGCAGACCTCGGGTCCGGAGCTGCTGGACTTTTCGAAGGAGCCGCAGGAGACGCTGGACATGTACGGGGTGAAGAACGAAAAGACGAAAGCGTTCGGGACGAACTGCCTGCTGGCGCGGCGGCTGGTGGAGCGCGGGGTGCGGTTTGTGATGCTGCTGCACGCCAGTTGGGATCACCACAGCGCCATTGTGAAGGGGCTGAAGCAGCAGACAGGCGCGACGGACCAGCCTTCGGCGGCGTTGATAAAAGACCTGAAGCGGCGCGGGTTGCTGGACGAGACGCTGGTGGTGTGGGGCGGCGAATTCGGACGGACGCCGATGTCGGAGATGCGGCGGCCGGACGATCCGGATTCGATCGGGCGGGACCATCATCCGAACGGATATGCGATGTGGATGGCGGGAGGCGGGATCAAGGGCGGGCAGGTGATCGGGCAGACGGACGAACTGGCGTTGAGCGTGGCGGAGGACAAGGTACACGTACACGACCTTCAGGCGACGATTCTGCACTGCCTGGGGATGGAGCACACGAAGCTGACCTACCGTCATTTGGGACGGGACTTCCGGCTGACGGACCTGGGCGGGCAGGTAGTAAAGAAGATGCTCGTGTAGGCGCTCGAGGCCAGACGGCGATTCATGTGGCGGCGGGCGGAACGGCCCGGGCGGGGGCGGATTCAGTTCGAGGGACACTGGCGGAGAATCGGGTTGAGAATGCGCTGCTGTTCGGACCAGTTCTTGGCGGTCATGCCGCCGGACTGGTGCAGGGCGCGCGAAGCTTCGAGTGTGCGGCGAGCTTCGGAGCAGGCGCGATCGATGCGGCCGGCCTTGGAGAGGAGATCGGCGAAAACGGCCCCACTGATCCGGACGTCTTCGGCGGCGAGGGTGGAATCGGGTTGTGAGGAATGGGCGGCTTCGCGCGCCTTTCGCACCGCCTCCTGTTCGCGGAGGGCCTCGTCGAAGCGGCCAAGGGCGCCGAGACTTTCCGCGAGCGCCTGGCGCTTGTTCCAGTAAGAGCGGCGCAGGGCCTGGTTTTCGCCGTCGAACCCGATGAGTTTTTCCGCGACGCGGAGGCTCTCGAGGGTGCTGTCGAGCATTTGGGAGGGCTGATGGAGTTCGCCGTAGACGTACGCCATCTGGTAGGTCATGTCCATCAGGGCGTAGAGGACATCGGGCCGGTTGGGGTGCTGGGAATCGAAGCTTTGCAACTGCTTGTACGCCTCGTGGAAGGAGGTTAGAGCAGCGGAATAGTCGTCCTGGTAGTAGGCGGCATTGCCGCGCCGCTTCAGGATGGCCACGAGGCGCAGCAGATAGTCTTCGCCCGAGCGCAGATGGTCGGGCCAGTTCACGAGTTCGGCGAGGGCGGCGGCGGTGATTCGCGCCTCTTCGCCGAAGTTGCGGCCGTTCTCGGCGAGGTCGGCTTCCTGCTGCGCGAGTGACGAAGACAGGCGGAGCCAGGGGGGATCCTTGATCTGGCGGGTGGCGTCAAGGTCGCGCCGGGCCTGATTGATCAGCGGGAGGGCGGCGGCGGAGTTGCGGCGGTTCCAGTTCTGGAGCTTGGCGCGGAGCAAAGCGTTGGAGGCGCGCTCGAGCAGGGCCTGCCGGTGGTGGGGATTCTCGGCCAGAATACGGTCGATGAGACGGCGCGCCTTCAAGAGGTTGTCCTCGGCGGACTGGGTCTGTCCCACGCTCGAGGAGCCGGAGACGCCGAGGATGGCGGAAAGGCGGTTGTAGCCGGCGGCGGCTTCGAGCCACAAATCCGAGTCGGCTCCGGCCATTCCGGCGAGGCGGTCGAGGTGGGTCTGGGCCTGGCGGGCCATGCGGGCGCGGACGGAGGTGGAGCCGGGCAGTTCATTGATACGGTCGTAGAGATCGAAGAGGAGGTAGTTGGCCATGGCGCGCGCTTCCTCGAGGCGTTGCGTTCCCCGGATACGCTCTCTGTACGCATAGGCTCCGGCGGCGGCAAGGGCACAGAAGGCGGCTACGGTGACGGCCAGGATGGCGGTGTTCCGGCGGGCGAACTTGCGAATGCGGTAGAGGAAGCCGGGAGGATGGGCAAGCACAGCCTCGCCGGCGTGGTAGCGGCGGATATCCTCGAGCAGTTCGGCCATGGAGGCATAGCGCTCGGAGGGGTCGTGGGCGAGGGCCCTGGAGCAGATGGCCTGCAGGTCTCCCGTCAGGGTCTTGCGGAGCCGATCGAGGGAAGTGCTTCGCAGTTTCGCGGCTTGCGGGGTGACGAGGGCGGCCATTTGGCGAATTTCCTGGGCTCCGTGGGCGCGGCCGGCGAGGGCGGAAACGGAGTCGCGGCCGGCAAAGGGCCAGGCTCCGCAGAGGAGTTCGGCGAGGGTGAGGCCGAGGCTGAAGATGTCGCTGGCGACCGAGCCGGGCTCGCCGCGCAATCGCTCGGGGCTTGCGTAGAGCGGAGTGATCTGCTGGGTCACGGTGAGAGAGCCCGTGTCATCGAGGAGCTTCGATGTTCCGAAGTCGAGGAGTTTCACCTGTCCGTCGGCGGTGACGAGGATGTTGGAGGGCTTCAGATCGAGGTGGACGATCAAGCGGCCGTGGGCGTGATGGAGCGCGCGGCAGGCATCGGCGATGAGGCGAAGCCTTTCGGCGACGCTCAGGCGGGCGCGGTCGCAGTGGTCCGTGATGGGGGAGCCCTGGACTTCCTCCATGACCAGATAAGGGCGGTCCTCGCTGGTGATGCCCGCGTCGAGGAAACGAACGATGGCGGGATGGTTGAAGGAGGCGAGCACGCGCTGCTCGCGCTCGAAGCGGCGGCGGGCATCGGGTCCGAGACGGTGGGCGTGAAAGACTTTCACAGCCACGCGCTGATCGGCCGCATCGACGCGCCGGATGGCGCTGTAGACGGTGCTCGAACCGCCGGAGCCGAGCACCGAGAGGATGGTGAAGCCCGGGATCATGATCAGATACCCATGGAGCGGAAACCGGCTCGACGGATTGTTGAAGCGTCCAGCCAGAGCCATTCTCCCATGTTCCCGGCGGAGTGGGAGCCTGAAAAGGGCCGGGAGCAGGCAGAGTAGGAGTGTGGAGTGGGGCATGGGGCGGCGCGGCGTGCGAATTTTGGGCGGGTCCGGTTACTTTTTGAACTGCTTGAACATGTCCTCGATGGCGGCGGAGAAGCCTTTCGTCTCTTCCCTGGCTTGTTTGACGGCGCCAGCGAGTTCATTGCGGAGGTTGGCTTGGGTTCGGGCGGAAAAACGCTCCGCGTTGGCCAGGGGCGGGGCTTCGGGCGGGAGGAGATGGGAGAACTGCTCGTGGTAGAGGCGATTGTTCTGGAGGGATTTCAACTGGTTGAGGGCGCGCGTGTAGGCGCGTTCGGCGGTGGTGCGGTAGCGGTGGAGAAGGGCGGCGCGCTTTTCGATTTCGGGGTCTTCGCTGAGCAGGGGATCCCCGCCGGCTTTTTCGTAGAGGCGGGCATCGGCGATGGCGAGATTGCGAAGACGCCAGGCGGCGTGAATGAGCTGGTGGAAGGAGTCGAGTTCGACAACGCCCTCGGGTTTGAGGGCGGCGGTATATTCGGCGAGGAGGGCATCGTAGTCCCGCTGTTCCTCAGGGGTTTGAAAGACGATGCGGGAGGCGGTGAAGCCGTGAACGCGGCCGTTTTGAGAGGAGCGCGCTTTGCCCTCGGGGGTGATGGGGCCGTGGGACCGGGTTCCGTTGATGCGAGCGGCGTCGCTATGGGCCTGGCTGATAGAAGACATATAACCTCGAGCGCGAGTGTAGAACGGGAGGGGTGGCGGGACGAGGCGCGGGAGGGCGGAGAAACGCTGGAAGCGCTTGCTGATAGGGAGCTTAGGAAAATTTCGCTGGGTGGTGACCGCGAATCCGGCGTCTGCCGGATCAGGGGAGGCGGGTTTCGCCCATCAGGTACTGATCGATGCCGCGAGCGGCTTTGCGGCCTTCGGCGATGGCCCAGACGACGAGGGACTGTCCGCGGCGGGCGTCTCCGGCGGCGAAGACGCCGGGAATGGCGGACATGTAGTTGCCGTCAGCGACGATGTTGCCGCGCTGGTCGAGTTGCAGGCCATGGCGTTCGAGGGCCGAGATGAGACCTGCGCGGCGCGGGCCGAGGAAGCCCATGGCGAGGAGGACGAGACCGGCGTCCATGGAGAATTCGGAGCCGGGGATGGGGGCGAAGCCGGGCGGTGGACCGACTTTGACGCCGTGCAGTTTCGTGACGTTGCCCTGCTCATCGCCGCTGAAGTGAGTGGTATTCATGCTCCAGCCGCGGACGCCGCCTTCCTCATGCGAGCTTTCCTGGCGCAGCATGAGGGGCCAGAGCGGCCAGGGGGTGGAGGCGGCGCGCTCGGGGGGCGGCATGGGCATGATTTCGAACTGGTGGACGGAAGCGGCCTTGTGGCGGTGGGATACTCCGAGGCAGTCGGCTCCGGTGTCGCCGCCGCCGATGATGATGACGTGTTTGGCGGTGGCGAGGATGGGCGCGGAGAGGCGCGTGGGATCGGAGACGATGCCGCTGTCACCGGCGACTCTCTTGTTCTGTTGGGGGAGGAAATCCATGGCGAAGTGGATGCCATTGAGTTCGCGGCCGGGGACGCGGAGATCGCGGGGGGATTCGGCTCCGATGGCGATGAGGATGGCGTCGAACTCATTTCTGAGATCTTCGATGGGGATGGCCGTGCCGACGTAGGCGCTGGTGTGGAACCTGACGCCCTCGGCGGCCATCTGTTCGAGGCGGCGGTCGATGTGGTGTTTTTCGAGTTTGAAATCGGGGATGCCATAGCGGAGGAGGCCGCCGATGCGATCGGCTTTTTCGAAGACCTCGACGGAATGGCCGGCGCGGGCGAGCTGCTGGGCGGCGGCGAGGCCGGCGGGGCCGGAGCCGATGACGGCGACGCGCTTTCCCGTGGCGCGGGGGGCGGGTTCGGGGGTGATCCAGCCCTGGTCCCAGGCGTGACTAATGATGGCGCGCTCGATGAGCTTGATGGAGACGGGCGGCTCATGGATGCCGAGGACGCAGGCGGCTTCGCAGGGAGCGGGGCAGATGCGTCCGGTGAATTCGGGGAAGTTGTTGGTGGAGTGGAGCACGCGGATGGCGTCGCGCCAGCGGCCGCGGTAGACGAGGTCATTCCAGTCGGGAATGATGTTGTTGACGGGGCATCCGGTGTGGCAGAAGGGGACGCCGCAATCCATGCAGCGGGCTCCCTGGCGGGAGGCGGTTTCGAGGGGCGAGGGCTGATAGATATCGAAGTAGTCGTTGACGCGGGTCTCGACGGGACGGCGCTGGGGGACTTCGCGCTGATATTCAAGGAAGCCGGTAATTTTACCCATGGAGGACCTCCTGTGCCGTGGGGTGGACGGGAGCGGGCCTGGCGGTTTCGTGGGGAGAGCGGGCGATGCCGAGGACGCGTTTGTATTCATGCGGGAAGACTTTGACAAATTTCGGGAGCATTTGAGTGAAGTTTTCGAGGATCCAGGCTCCGCGCGGGCTGGAGGTGTATTGGACGTGCTTTCCGATGAGGTCCTGGAGGAGGCGGATGTCTTCGGGGGATTCGACGGGGTCGAGGTCGACGCCGGTGCGATTGCACCGGGAGCGGGCGAAATCGCCGTCCTCGTCGAGGACATAGGCAATGCCGCCGCTCATGCCGGCGGCGAAGTTGCGCCCGGTGCGGCCGAGGATGACGGCGGTACCCTTGGTCATGTACTCGCAGCCGTGATCGCCGACGGATTCGACGACGGTGGTGGCTCCGGAGTTGCGCACGCAGAAGCGCTCACCGGCCATGCCGTTGAAGAAGGCTTCGCCGGCGGTGGCTCCATAGAGGACGACATTGCCGACGATGATGTTTTCCTCGGGGAGGAAGTTGGAACCGCGCGGCGGGTAGACAACGAGGCGGCCGCCGGAGAGTCCCTTTCCGGTGTAGTCATTGGCGTCGCCTTCGAGGGTGAGGGTGACGCCTTTGACGAGGAAGGCTCCGAAGCTTTGCCCGGCCGAGCCGGTAAAGTGGAAGTTGATGGTGTTTTCGGGGAGCCCCTCGGCTCCGTAGCGGCGTGCGATTTCGCCGCTGAGCATGGCTCCGACGGTGCGGTGCACGTTACGGATGGGGAGTTTCCATTCGACGGGAGTCTGGAGTTCGAGCGCCTCACGGGCATGTTCGATGAGCTTGTGGTCGAGCGACTGCTCGAGGCCGTGATCCTGGGGGATGGTTTGGCGGCGGCCGATGCGTTTGGGGACATCGGGGCTGTGGAGGATCTGATCGAGATCGATGCCGGCGGCTTTCCAGTGTCCGGAGACGTCATGAGCGGAGAGTTTGTCGACGCGGCCGATCATCTCGTTGACGGTGCGGAAGCCGAGGCGGGCCATGATCTGGCGAAGGTGTTCGGCGACGAAGAAGAAGTAGTTGATGACGTGTTCGGGCTGACCGGAAAACTTGGCGCGGAGCCGCGGGTCCTGGGTGGCGATGCCGACGGGGCAGGTGTTGAGGTGGCACTTGCGCATCATGATGCAGCCCAGGGTAATGAGGGGCGCCGTGGAGAAGCCGTACTCTTCGGCTCCGAGGAGGGCGGCGATGGCGACATCGCGGCCGGTCGAAAGCTTACCGTCGGTCTGGACGACGATGCGGCTGCGAAGGTCGTTGAGGACGAGGACCTGCTGGGTTTCGGCGAGGCCGAGTTCCCAGGGGATGCCGGCGTGCTTGATGGAAGTGAGCGGACTGGCTCCGGTGCCGCCGGAGTCGCCGCTGATGAGGACGACGTCGGCATGGGCTTTGGCCACGCCGGCGGCGACAACGCCGACGCCGACTTCGGCGACGAGTTTGACGTGGATGCGGGCTTTGGGGTTGACGTTCTTGAGGTCGTGGATGAGCTGGGCGATGTCCTCGATGGAGTAGATGTCGTGATGGGGCGGGGGTGAGACGAGGCCGACGCCGGGGATGGAGTGGCGGACGCGGGCGATGACTTCGTCGACTTTATGGCCGGGGAGCTGGCCGCCTTCGCCGGGTTTTGCGCCCTGCGCGATCTTGATCTGGAGGTCATCGGCGTTGACGAGGTAGTTGGTGGTGACGCCGAAGCGGCCGCTGGCGACCTGTTTGACGGCGCTGCGGCGCGAGTCGCCGTTGGGGGAGGGTTTGTAGCGCTCGTCGTCCTCACCGCCCTCGCCGGTGTTGGACTTGGCTCCGATGCGGTTCATGGCGATGGCGAGGGTTTCGTGGGTCTCCTTGCTGATGGAGCCGAAAGACATGGCTCCGGTGGCGAAGCGTTTGACGATTTCAGCGGCGGGTTCGACCTCCTCGAGGGGGATGGGGCGGGAGCTCCACTTGAAATCCATGAGGCCGCGGATGGTGCAGAGCTGGCGGTTCTGCTCGTCGATGACGCGGGCGTATTCCTCGTAAGTCTTGTAGCTGTTCTGACGAACGGCGTGCTGGAGCTTGGAGATGGTTTGGGGGTTGAGGAGGTGGTATTCGCCGCGCACGCGGTACTGGTAGTTGCCGCCGACGGGTAGTTCGGTATCGGCTGGGGCAGGGGGGTGGAAGGCCTGTTCGTGTTTCATCGCGGCTTCCCGGGCGAGGACGCCGAGGCCGACGCCTTCGATGCGCGAGGCGGTGCCGGTGAAGTACTTGTCAACGAGGGAGCGGTTGAGTCCGATGGCTTCGAAGATCTGGGCTCCGCGGTAGCTCTGGAGGGTGGAGATGCCCATCTTGGAGAAGACCTTGAGGAGGCCTTTGTTGATGGATTTCTTGTAGTTTCTGAGAGCGGTTTCAAAGGACATGCCGTCGGGGAGGAGGCCGCGGCGGTGGAGATCCTCGAGGGTTTCGATGGCGAGGTAGGGGTTGATGGCGCTTGCTCCGTAGCCGATGAGGAGGGCGAAGTGCATGACTTCGCGGGGCTCGCCGCTTTCGACGATGAGGGCGACCTGGGTGCGGGCTCCCTCGCGAATGAGGTGATGGTGGACGGCGGAGAGGGCGAGGAGGCTGGGGATGGGGGCGTAGTCCTTGTCGATGCCGCGGTCGGAGAGGACGAGGAGGGTGTAACCGTCCTTGATGGCGCGCGAGGCGCGGCGGCAGAGGAGTTCGAGGGCGCGCTCGAGCTCCTTTTCACCGCCATCGGCGGGAAAGGCCGCATGGAGGGTGGCGGAGAGAAGGTCGCCCCAGGAGACGCGGCGGAGCTTTTCGAGGTCGTAGTTGGTGAGGATGGGCTGTTCGAGTTTGAGGGTGTGGCAGTGTTCGGGCGTCTCTTCGAGGATGTTGCGCTCCGTGCCGATGTAGGAGGTGAGCGACATCACCAGCTCTTCGCGGATGGGGTCGATGGCGGGATTGGTGACCTGGGCGAAGAGCTGTTTGAAGTAATGGAAGAGGGGCTGGGGCTTGTCGGAGAGACAGGCGAGGGGGGTATCGGTGCCCATGGCTCCGATGGGCTCTTCGCCCTTGGAAGCCATGGCGGAGATGATAAGGCGGAGGTCCTCGTCCGTGTAGCCGAAGCAGCGCTGGCGGTCGAGGATGGTGTCATAGTCGGTGGGGTGCCAGCGTTGCGGAGCGGGGAGGTGATCGAGGGTGATCTGGTTTTTCCTGATCCACTCGGCGTAGGGCCGGCGGGAGGAGAGTCTGGACTTGATCTCCTCGTCGGGGATGATGCGGCCTTCGGCGAGGTCGGCAAGGAGCATCCTGCCGGGTTGGAGGCGGCCCTTGAACTTTACTTTTTCGGGGGGGACGGGGAGGACGCCGGTTTCCGAAGCCATGATGAGCAGATCATCGTGGGTGACGAGGTAGCGCGCGGGGCGGAGGCCGTTGCGGTCGAGCGTGGCTCCGACGATGCGGCCGTCGGTGAAGGCGATGGCGGCGGGGCCGTCCCAGGGCTCGATGAGGGAGGCGTGATATTCGTAGAAGGCGCGCTTTTCGGGGGGCATGGCGGCGTCGCTATCCCAGGCTTCGGGGATGAGCATGGCCATCACGTGGGGGAGTTCGCGGCCGCCGAGGTAGAGCATTTCGACGGCGTTGTCGGCCTTGGCGGAATCCGAGCCGCCGGGCACGCAGATGGGGAAGATTTTCTTGAGGCTGTCGCCGAATAACGGGCTCGAGAGCACGGTTTCGCGCGCCTTCATCCAGTTGACGTTGCCCTGGACGGTGTTGATTTCGCCGTTGTGGCAGATATAGCGGAACGGGTGGGCGAGCTGCCAGGTGGGGAAGGTGTTGGTGGAGAACCGCTGGTGGACCATGCAGACGGCGCTCATGAGATCGGGGTCATTGAGTTCGCCGTAGAACTGGGAGATCTGGGGTGCGAGGAGGAGCCCCTTGTAGACGATGGTTTTCGCCGACATGGAGGGGATATAGAAGAAGTCATGTTCCCTGATGTCCTCGAGGGAGGAGATCTCGGCCTCGGCGCGTTTGCGGACGACGTAGAGTTTGCGCTCGAGTTCGTCCGTGGTCATGCCGGAGGGGGCGGCGATGAAGACCTGTTCGATGTAGGGCTGGGAGGAACGCGCGAGGCGTCCGATGGCGTTGGCGTTGACGGGGGTATCGCGCCAGCCGAGGACCTCGAGGTCTTCCTCGCGGGCGATGCGTTCGAGGACACCTTCGCAGCGCAGACGGGAGTTCGACTCGACGGGGAGGAAGACCATTCCGACGCCGTATTCGCCCGGAGCGGGGAGGGCGAAGCCGAGGCGGGCGCACTCCTTGAGGAAGAACTTGTGGGGGATTTGGATGGTGATGCCGGCTCCGTCGCCCGTGCGCGGGTCGCAGCCGCAGGCTCCGCGGTGGGTGAGGTTGATGAGGATCTGAATACCCTTTTGGATGATGTCGTGGGAAGGGACGCCCTTGAGATTGGCGACAAAGCCCATGCCACAGGCATCTTTTTCATGGGCGGGGTTATACAAGCCCTGCTGTTGGGGTAGGCCGCGAGTGAGACTGTCGTGCAACATTGGGTACACCTCGAAACTTTCTAAAGCGGGGGCCGGCGGGTCCCCATGCGAGAAACCGGGACGCTGAACGAGCCGGGCGCCGCGAGGAGGCGGCGATCAGCGAGCCGTGGACAGGAGGGAACGGATGAAAGGTTCCCTCGAGGGGTAGTTTTTGTAGTATAGCGGGGTGTGTGATATAAGTCCAGCAAAAAATGAAGCCTTCAAAAAATAAGTACATCTAATAGTAATTCCAAACCCGAAGGGAGGGCTGATACAATCGCTCAGGTGAGGTTGAGGGAAGGGGCCTCTCCGGCGGAAGGGGGAGGCTATCGATGATAAGGGAGGCGTTCGCATGAGAAACACGAGGACGACGCGGCGGCCGCTGTTGCGGGAGAGGGAAAAGCAGAGGCAGCGGACGCAGTTAACGGGGCCGCGGATCCGCTGTCCGCTGTGCGAGTGGAGACCGTCGGCGGAGGATCTGTGGGGTTGCCTCTGCGGGCATGCATGGCACACGTTCGACACCGGGGGCATTTGTCCATCGTGCCTGCACCAGTGGAAGGTGACGCAGTGCCACTCGTGCAACGGATGGCCGGCGCATTCGGACTGGTACGAATACTAGGACGTGGAGCGGCAAGAGCCGAATTTCAGGGCGGCATTCTGGCAAAGCATCATCCGGTACCAGCCGGAGAAGATCACGCCGTGGCTGGCGCTGCGGAGCGCGCTGGGGGTGGGTTTGCCGCTGGCGGCGGGAGTGGTGTCGGGCGAGGCGGCGGTGGGGATCGCGGTGGCGACGGGGGCGCTGAACGTCTCGTTCACGGACAGTCACGGGCCGTACCGGCAGCGGGCGGCGCGGATGCTGGCGGCGAGCGTGATGGTGGGGATCGCGGTGTTTGCGGGGGGATTGAGCGGGCACAGCGATCTGGTTGCGGCGGCGACGGCGGGTTTGCTGGGGTTTGGGGCGGGGATGATGGTGGCGCTGAGCGCGTCGGCGGCGGACGTGGGGGTGATCAGCCTGGTGACGTTGATCGTGTACCAGGCGAACGCGTTGCCGGTGGAGCACGCGGCGGCTTCGGGATTTCTGGCGGCGGCGGGCGGAGTGTTTCAGACAGGCCTGGCGCTGGCGTTCTGGCCGCTGCGGCGGTACGGACCGGAGCGGAGGGCGCTGGGAGAGTTGTACGACGAGATGTCGCGCGTGGCGGCGGCGCGGGTGAGCGCGGCGGAAGCGCCGCCGGCGAGCGCGCAGAGCACGCACGCGCAGGAGGAGATAGGGGCGCTGGCGCATGATTACTCGGTGGAGGCGGAGCGCTACCGGAGCCTGCTGAACCAGGCGGAGCGGATACGGTTGGGGATGGTGGCGCTTGGCCGGTTGCGGGCGAGGCTGGAGCGGGAGTGGCCGGGCGCGGAGGAGATCGGGATACTGGGGCGATTTTTCGAGGCGGGGGCGTACCTGCTGGGATCGATCGGAGAGTCGCTAAGGAACGGGGTTCCGATGGAGGCGGCTCCGGAGGAGTTGCGGGAGTTGCGGCGGATGAGCGAGGCCCTGCGATCGAGGGCCGGGTTGCAGGCGGAGGCGGCGGCGATGCTTTCCGATGCGCGCTCACAGATGGACGCGCTGGCGGGGCAGTTGCGTTCGGCGGTGGACATGACGGCGTATGCGACACCGGCGGGGATGGAGGCGTACGCGAGGAAAGAGGCGCGGCGGCCGTGGAGGCTGCGGCTGGGGAGCACGGTGGCGACGCTGCGGGCGAACCTGAGTCTCGATTCGGCGGCGAGCCGGCATGCGATCCGGATGGCGGTGTGCGTGGGGGCGGGATTGGCTTTGGGGAGGGGGATTGAGTTGGAGCGGTCGTACTGGATTCCGATGACGATTGCGATTGTCCTGAAGCCGGATTTCACGGCGACGTTGAGCCGGGGGCTGTTGCGATTGGTGGGGACGTTTGTGGGGCTGGTGGTGGCGACGGGGTTGTTCCACCTGGCTCCTTCGACGGCGTGGGTGCAGGTGATGCTGATAGCGGCGCTGATGTTCCTGCTGCGCAGCGTGGGGGCGGCGAACTACGGGATCTTCGTGACGGGGGTGACGGCGTTCGTGGTGCTGTTTATCGCGATGACGGGGGTATCGCCGGGGGAGGTGATGGCGGCGCGGGCATGGAACACGGCGCTGGGGGGAGCGGTGGCGGTGCTGGCCTACTGGCTATGGCCGACCTGGGAGCGGACGCAGGTACGGGAGATGATGGCGAAGATGCTGGACGCCTATAGGGAGTACTTCCGGCTGGTGCGGGCGAGTTATGTGAA
The DNA here is from genome assembly GCA_019187195.1 of Bryobacteraceae bacterium. Taxonomy (GTDB): domain Bacteria; phylum Acidobacteriota; class Terriglobia; order Bryobacterales; family Bryobacteraceae; genus CADEFT01. The sequence continues at coordinate 1,874 of JABAQT010000095.1, read as the reverse complement.
GCCGGAAGCGGGATTGCGGCACGAACTGGAGCGGGCGAGGCTGGCGGGGAGGCTGGCGCGGTCGAACATGGAGGCATCTCTCGAGCGATTGAGCACGGAGCCGGGGACGAGCGCCAGGACGATGGCATCGTGGAACGCGATGATGGCGAGTTCACACCGCATGGCGCACGCGATGATGGCGCTGGAGGCGGGTTTGGCGAGCAGCCATCCGGTTCCGGCGCGGGAGGCATTCCGGCCGTTCGCCGACCACGTGGAGTTGACGTTGTACTACCAGGCGGCGGCGCTGCGGGGATCGGCGCTGACGGCGGAGTGGCTGCCGGATCTGCGGGAGGACCACTACCGGCTGACGCAATCGGGGGACGCGCTGACGGAACGTTACGCGCTGGTGAACGTGGAGACGGACCGGATCACGAACAGCGTGAACACGCTGAGCGAGGAGTTGCTTAAGTTCAAGGGGTGAGCTACCTGGCGGGGTAGACGACGGGTTTTTTCTTTTCCTTCCATTCCGTGATTCCGCAGGCTCCCGCGACCTTGTAGCCGTGCTTAACGAGGATGTCCGCCGCCTTTTCGGCGCGCACGCCCTTGGCGCAGATGGTGACGATGGTCTTATCCCTGGGCACTTCGGAAAGGCGGCTTTCCAACTGGCCGAGCGGGATGTTGACGTAACCCTTGATGGCTCCGGCTTCGCGCAGTTCCTTCGGCTCGCGCACGTCGAGCAGGAAGACGTGGCGTTTGAGGAGGGCTTCGAGTTCTTCGCTGGTGATCTGTTTTGTCTTTTTTTCCGCCAGGGCCGCGGCGGCGAGCAGGCATGACAGAAAGCGTCCGCGTGTGATTATTTCAGACATCCATTTCCTTCCAGGTTACGATTCGCTTTTCGTAGATCGACTTGCGGCCCATCATGGCGACGAGGGTCGACAGGCGGGCGGAATCGGCATTGTTGAGCGGCTTTTTCCTGCCGCGCGCATTGGAGATGAAGGCCGCGAGCGATTGATAGGTGGAGTCCTTGCCCGCATCCGGGGTATCGAGTTTCACCTCGTTCCTCCCGCCGAGTTCGGTCCAGGAGGCGGCGGCCAGATCGATTGCTCCCTTTTCGCCCCATACTCTTTCCTTGATTCCGGAGAAGCCCGCCGGATCAAAGTAGATGTGGCTGAAGTTCACGCGCACGTCATTCGGGAATTCATAGATGACGCTGTAGTTGTCCATGGTGGTGCGGCCGGGGGGCTGATTCCTGTAGAGATTGATGCCTCCGGAGCCGAATGCGCGGAGGGGAGGGCCGCCGGCCGCCCACACGAACAGATCGAGGATGTGGCAGGCCTGTTCGACAATGTTGTCGCCGGACCGGGCGCGGTCGAAATACCACGGCGTTCCCCGCGGCAGGTCACCGGTATGGCGCGTGCCGTGCATATACAGCACCCTGCCGATGCCGCCCTGGTGGATGAACTGGATGGCTCTTTGGCGATTGGGGTCATGGCGCAACTGGAATCCCGCCTGGAAGATTCCCTTGGCGGAGTGAGCGGCATTGACCATCAGGCGCACATCCTCGGGCTTCACGGCCATGGGTTTTTCGCAGTAGACGTTCTTGCCCACTTCGAGCGCGGCGATAGTGATCATCTTGTGGGTATCGACGGGCGTTGCGATGAGGACGGCGTCGATATCCCTGCCTGCGTCGAGCATCTTGCGGAAATCAGCGTAGGTTCGCGGATGGTGTCCCTTCTCCGAGGCGGTCTTCGCGGCGGCGGCCAGGCGCGCGGCGTCGAGGTCGCACAGCGCCACGACTTGAACGCCGGGCACATTCAGGACGTGGCGCAGGAGATAGGCTCCGCGGTTGCCCACTCCGATCACGGCCACGCGCACCGCGCCGTTCGGGGACTGGG
>JABAQT010000063.1:14825-42932 GCA_019187195.1 Bryobacteraceae bacterium | reverse complement strand
CGAAAGCTTTGTAGACAACACCCATCCCGCCGGCCCCGAGTTTACCGAGGACGCGGTAGTGCGCGAACGATTGGGGGATCATTGCCCAGTAGCCGTGGTGATTCAGGATACTGCAAATTGGTTGCGAATTCCAGGGTCCGGGCGGTTACCGCATTACCGCTGTTTGCCGGGCGGCGCGCCCGGGGGGTTACACTGGATGAAGGATTTTCCAACCGTAACCGCATGTTCAACAGCCGTATTGTTTCCCTTCTGGCCGGAGCGCTGCTCGGCCCTTCGATGTTTGCCGGTACGCCGGACGCAAAGCGTTTTCTCGATGCGCAGCCTTTGCGGTTCGAGGCGAACGGAGGCCAACTCGCGCGCGAGGTGCTGTTTCGCTCGCTGTGGTCGGATTACCCGGTGGAGTTGGTGCGAGACGGGATCGTGGTGCGAACCGGCGCGGGGAAGGAGGCGGTGCGCATCCATCTGAAGGGAGCCGGAGCGCAGGCGCGGGCGGAAGGCTCCGAGCTGCTGAGCGCCAGGGGGAGCTATTTCCTCGGCAACCGCAAGAGCGATTGGAGGACAGGCATCGCACAGTACCGGAAGGTGCGCTACTCCGAGGTTTGGCCGGGGATCGACGTCGTGTTCCATGGCGCGGGCCGGAGCCTCGAGTTCGATTTCGTGGTACGGCCCGGGGCCGACCCAAACCGCATCCGGTTGGCCTTCGAAGGCACGGACGGCGTGCGGGAGGATGGCGGCGCCCTCGTTCTGAAGGAAGATGCGGATTTGAGGCTGCATGTGCCGGTGGTGTACCAGGAGGACGGCGGGCGGCGGTCGAAGGTGGAAGGACGCTACAGCCTGCTGAGCCGCCACGAGGCGGGTTTCGTGGTTGGAGAGTATGACCCGGCGCGCGAGTTGGTGATCGATCCCGTGCTCGGGTATTCGACGTACCTGGGCGTGGGGACTCCGGAGGTGGCGCGGGCCGTTGGCGTGGACCCTTCGGGACGCGTCTGGGCGGCGATTACCGCCGCGAGCAACACGCTTCCCATCGCGGGTGATCCGGTGCGGGGGACAAACCAGGGAAAGAAGGATGTGTTCCTCGTCTGTTTCGACCCTTCCAAGAGCGGCGACGATTCGCTGGTGTATTCCACATACATAGGGGGAACCGGCGATGACGAAGCGCGGGCGCTGGCGATTGACAGCCTCGGACAGGTGTACGTGGCGGGGATCACGAATTCGGCGGACTTTCCCTTGGCCGGGCCGAGCGCGCGTAAGGGTTTCGGAGGGAGCTATGACAGTTTCGTCATCCGGTTGAACCCGGCTGGCGCGGGTGGAGCGGCGCTCGAGTTTTCCACCTACTTCGGCGGTTCGAAGGACGATTGGGTGCAGGGGCTGGCGCTCGACCGGTTCGGGAGCATCTACATGTCGGGGACGACGAATTCGGACGATCTGCCGCTGAGCAGTCCGGCGACCCAGCCAAACCGCCGCGGCGGATATGACGCCTGGGTGACGAAGATCTCTCCGTTCCTCGATTCGAGCCTGGTGTATTCGACGTATCTCGGCGGCGGCAGTTCGGATTTCGGGACGGCGGTGGCTCCGGCGCCGGACGGCAACACGGTCTATTTCGCGGGGTATACGTATTCGGGCGATTTCCCGATTTCGGGGCCGGCGTTTCAGAGTACGCTGAAAGGCGCCGACGGCTTCATCGCGAAAGTTGATGTCACCAAGAGCGGGTTGGATGCCCTGGTGTACGTTTCTTATATCGGAGGCAGCGGCCTCGATGTGCCGCAGGCGATGGCGCTCGATGCAAAGGGCGGGGTGGTGCTGGCGGGATATACGTTGTCGGCGGACTTTCCGGTGACGGCGCGGGCGTTCCAATCGCAACCGGCGGGAATGGCCGACGTCTTTGTGTCGCGGCTGGATGTGACGCTGCCGCCGCTCGAGCAGGTGACGTTTTCGAGTTATCTGGGCGGTTCGCAAACCGATATTTTGCAAGGGATGGCGCTCGACAGCGCGGGGCATGTGTTCCTTTCCGGATACACGTTCTCGAACGACTTTCCGGCGCGCGGCGCCCTGCAAGACGTGTTCGGCGGCCAGGTGGACGGATTTCTTACCGAGTTCGACCTGAGCGGGACAATCGAATCGAGCGTGGTGTATTCGACGTATTTGGGCGGTTCGGGGCAGGATGTTCCTTACGGATTGGCTGTGGACGCGAAGGGGGTGGCGTACGTATCGGGAATCACGGACTCGACGAACTACCCAGTGAGCGGCGGTGCGAAGCAGACGGTAACCGGCGGCGCCGGGGATGCCTTCGTGTCGCAGATCTCACCGCAGTAACGCCATGCCCGTGGCTGCGGGAAACAGGGGCCGCGGGGCCGGAACGGTCCGGGCGTTCATCGTTCTGGCGGCCCTGGTTCCGGCCGCCCACGGCCAACGCACCTCGTTCGGTTTTACCGGCGGGGTGAATCTTACGCACGACTTTCCTACTACCCGGGACCCCAGCGTGCCTGGTGTTTCGACGGAGATCGACCGCTATTCGGAGCGGCACGGCACGATTTTCGGCGTATCCGTCGAAGTGGAGATCGGGAGGGGGCTTTCGCTGGAGGGCAGCGCGCTCCGGCGCCAACTCGACCTGAGATTTCGCTCCGTGTATCCGGATGGAACCATCGAGGAGGGCGCGCGCACCCGAATCGGGACATGGGAGTGGCCGGTCCTGATGAAATACCGCCTGCCGGCTGTTTGGGGAGCGCATCCGTTTGTGGAGGCCGGGCCCTCGTTCCGCACGCGGCATAATCCGGCTCCCTCCGAGCCATCGCAGATTGGGGGTACGGCAGGCGCCGGCTTGGAGTTTCGCGCGGGGCGGTTTCGTGTTTCGCCGGCGATCCGGTATACGCGGTGGCGGTATGACGGCGATTTTCCGCGCATTGCAACCGGCCGCGACCAGGTCGAGTTCGTGACCGGAATCAGCTACGCGGTGTCGCCCGCGTCATGGAGATTCGGCGATAGAAAAGTGCGGCTCGGGCTGGCGGCGGGAATGCCGCTTACGGCCGGACTCGAGCCGTTGGCTCCGCCGGAAAGGAGGGAGGAGTCGCGGGGTTACCTGGCGGGGGTGGCGGTGGAACTGGAGTTGAACCGCCGGTGGTCAATCGAGGCGAATGGGTTGTACCGCCCCTTTCGCGCCGTGAATGTAGGCTTCCATCCGCGGTTTGGTGAATTCCGATTCGAATTCACCGTGCTGACGTGGCAGATTCCGGTTCTTGGAAAGTATCGCTTTCGCCCCGGGTCCGTGGTCCGCCCGGTTGTGGAGGCCGGGCCATCCTTCCGGCTTTCCGGCAACCTGAATGGCTACAACCCGTCGCGTTATGGGTTCACGGCCGGCGGCGGAGTTGAGACGGACTACAAAGCGCTCCGCGTCGCTCCACTCCTTCGCTATACACGCTGGGCGGCGGATTCGCGTCCGTGGTGGTCAGGGGCGGGAACGGCCCCGAACCAGTTGGAACTTCTCGTAGCGGTTACGTTCTGATCGCCCGGTGGGGGGAGGGCGTGATATCGTATCCGGCATGGTCTCCCTTCTGCTGCTGTCTTTCGTGGCAATGGCCGCCACTCACGAGGTGTATCCCGAACATCATTCCCAGGTCTTTTCGCCGAATAAAGAGCCGGTGGCGCGGATTCAATCCGGCGACACCGTCATTACGCGGACGTGGGATTCGGGCGGGGGCGATTGGAAGGGGGTGGCTCACATCCATCATCCCTACAGGTACCCGGAGACAGGGAATCCGCTGATGGGTCCGTTTTATATCGAAGGAGCTGACTACGGGGATTCGATAGAAGTGCACTTGGACAAGGTGCGGCTGAACCGGAACTACGGTTATACGGGATACCGCCTGAGTCCGGGGGTGCTCGATCCGGGCACGATCGAAGGCCTGTACAAGAACTATTACAAGATGGACGCGCTGCGGCCGGGGACGGCGAGCCTGATTCCCTGGGACCTCGATTTGAAACGCGGCATGGCGCGCCCGCGGCTGCTCGAGGGGAAAGGTTTCGAGGTGCCGGTGCGGCCCATGCTCGGTTGCATCGGGGTGGCTCCGCCGATGGACATCGTGCAGACCTCGGGCCCGGCGGGCGTTTACGGCGGAAACATGGACTACAACGAGATGGTGGAGGGCGCGACGGTATACTTCCCCGTGTTTCACAAGGGAGCGTACTTTTATGTGGGCGACGGGCACGCGCTGCAGGGCGACGGCGAGGGTTTGGGAAGCGGGGTCGAGACGTCGCTCGACGTGCAGTTCACGGTGAAGGTTCACAAGGGCAAGCGGCTGTCGATTCCGCGGCTCGAAAACGATGAGTACATCATTTCCATCGCCTCGCAGCCGGAGTTTTCCTCGAGCATGGACGTGGGGGTGCGGACGGCGAATTCGGACATGCTGAGATGGCTTCAAAACGGCTACGGGCTGACGGCTCCGGAGGCGCACCTGCTGATGGGCGCGGTGGTGAAACACCAGATTGTGACCTACTTCGGCACGGTGACGGCGATGATCCCGAAGAAATTTCTGCCGAAGCGGTGACCGTATCCCAGGGTACTCTCCGGCCGGGCGCGCTTGTGTTCCATGCCGCCGGCGCGACAACATGGTAGTGTATGGCTCAACCGCTTAATAAGTACAGCTCCCGCATCACGCAACCGAAGTCGCAAGGCGCCTCGCAGGCGATGCTTTACGCCACCGGCCTCACCGAAGAGGACATGAACAAACCCCAGGTGGGTATCGCCAGCGTGTGGTTCGAGGGCAACCCCTGCAACATGCATCTGCTCCACCTCGCCGAGAAGGCGCGCGAGGGGGTTACCGCGGCCGGGCTTGTCGGGATGCGCTTCAACACCATCGGGGTGAGCGACGGCATCTCGATGGGCACCGACGGCATGAGCTTCTCCCTGCAATCCCGCGATCTCATTGCCGATTCGATCGAGACCATCATGGGCGGCCAGTGGTATGACGCCAACATCTCGATTCCCGGCTGCGACAAGAACATGCCGGGCTGCATCATCGCGATGGGCCGCCTGAACCGCCCCGCGCTGATGATCTACGGCGGCACCATCAAACCCGGCTGCACGGACCATCACAAACTGGACATCGTCTCCGCCTTCCAGAGCTACGGGGAATTTCTTTCGGGAAATATCAGCGAGGAGCAGCGCGGCGATATCGTACGCCACGCCTGTCCCGGGGCGGGCGCCTGCGGAGGCATGTACACGGCCAACACGATGGCTTCCGCGATCGAGGTGATGGGTCTTACGCTGCCCTACAGCTCGTCCACTCCCGCCGAAGATCCGGGCAAGCTCGATGAATGCTACCGCGCCGGGCTCGCCGTTCGCAAACTGCTCGAACTCGACCTCAAGCCGCGCGACATCCTCACCCGCGACGCGTTCGAGAACGCGATGGTGCTCACCTCGATCCTTGGCGGGTCCACCAACGCTGTCCTCCACCTGATCGCTATCGCGCGCTCGGTGAACGTTCCCCTCACGCTCGATGATTTCCAGAAGGTCAGCGACCGCACCCCGTTTCTCGCTGATTTGAAGCCCAGCGGCAAGTTTGTCATGGAGGATATCCACGATATCGGCGGCATTCCGGCGGTGATCAAGATGCTGCTCGATGCGGGGCTCCTCAATGGAAATTGCATGACGGTGACCGGGAAGACGCTCGCCGAAAACGTCAAGGACCTGCCCGGGCTCAAGCCGGGCCAGGAGGTGATCCGCCCGCTTACGAACCCCATCAAAGCCACCAGCCATATCCAGATTCTTCGCGGCAACCTCGCTCCCGAGGGAGCGGTGGCCAAGATCACGGGCAAGGAAGGACTGGCCTTCACCGGACCGGCCAAAGTATACGATTCGGAAGAGGACATGCTGCACGCGCTCGAGCGCAAGGAGATCGGCAAGGGCGACGTGATTATCATCCGGTATGAAGGGCCGAAGGGTGGTCCGGGAATGCCGGAGATGCTCACGCCCACTTCGGCGATCATGGGCGCGGGGCTCGGCAAGGATGTGGCGCTGATGACGGACGGCCGCTTTTCCGGCGGCTCGCACGGCTTCATCGTCGGGCATGTCACGCCCGAGGCGCAGGTGGGCGGACCCATCGCGCTCGTGCGGAACGGGGACACCGTCACCATTGACGCGGAGAAGAATCTCATCGCGGTGGATCTCACCGATGCCGAACTCGACGCCCGCCGCGCGGCATGGGTCATGCCGCCTTACAAGGCCACGCGCGGCACACTCGCCAAGTACATCCGTCTGGTGAAGAACGCCAGCTTCGGCTGCGTCACCGACGAAGAGTAGTTCGTGCTCATTTTTCAGAAACTCCGCATCACAGGCACGGCGGCTGTTGTGCTGGTGTGCCTGTCCTGCGGAGGAGGCAAGCCTCGAATGTCCATCGACCGGCACTCCTATTCAAACCCCGGCCAGGTTCGGGTCAAACACCTCGACCTCGATTTGACGGTGCATTTCGACCGTAAGATTCTTGACGGGACGGCCACGCTTACGCTCGTCAGGAAGGAAAACGGGGCGCCGCTCGTGCTCGACACGCGCGATCTGAAGATTGACAAGGTCGAGACAGCCGCAAAATCCGATGGTCCATACGAACCCGCCGGATTCACGCTCGGTCCCAAGGACCCGATTCTCGGCTCGCCGCTCACCATCCAGGCGGATGACGGCGCCGCCTTCGTTCGCATCCATTACGCCACCAGCCCGTATGCCACGGCGCTGCAATGGCTCACGCCGGAACAGACGGCGGGCAAGCGGCGTCCTTACCTGTACACGCAATCGCAGGCTATCCACGCCCGGTCGTGGATTCCTCTTCAGGATTCACCGGGCGTCCGCATGACCTACCGCGCGCGCATTCGGACGCCGAAAGACCTGATCGCGCTCATGAGCGCGCGGGCCGATTTCCGCCTGGCCGACCCGAAGCAGGCTCCCACGGGCGATTACACGTTTCGCATGCCGCGGGCGATTCCCTCCTACCTCGTTGCGCTAGCGGTGGGCGATGTCGAATTCCGTTATCTCAGCAGCCGCAGCGGCGTGTGGGCCGAACCTCCGGTTGTGGACAAGGCGGCCGCGGAATTCGTGGACACGGAACGCATGATCCAGGCGGCGGAAAAGCTCTACGGGCCGTATGAATGGCTGCGCTACGACATCCTCGTCCTGCCGCCGTCGTTTCCGTTCGGAGGCATGGAAAACCCGCTGCTCACCTTCGCCACGCCCACCGTCATCGCCGGCGACAAGAGCCTGGTGAGCCTGATCGCGCACGAGTTGGCGCACTCGTGGTCGGGCAACCTGGTGACGAACGAAACCTGGAGCGATTTCTGGCTCAATGAGGGCTTCACCACCTACGTCGAGCGCCGCATTCAGGAGGTGGTCTACGGCGAAGCCCGCGCGAGAATGGAAGCCGTCCTCGGGCGGCAGGAACTCGAGCGCGAGATGGCGAGGCTTCCGGAACGCGACCAGATTCTGCACATCGATCTCACGGGGCGCGATCCCGACGATGGGGCGACGCTTGTCCCCTATGAGAAGGGGGCGCTGTTCCTCACCGCCCTCGAGCAGGCCTTCGGCCGCGAGCGCTTCGACGCGTGGCTGCTCGCCTATTTTCGCAACTTCCGGTTCGAGAGCATTACGACGGCGGTGTTTCAGGCATTTCTTCGCGACAACCTGCTGCGGAAGGATTCCGCCGCCGCGGCCAAAGTGCCTGTCGAGGAGTGGCTCACCAAGCCCGGCATTCCGGCGGGCGCGCCGCGCATCACCTCGGACGCTTTTGTTCCCGTGGACGAAGTGGCCGCCATCTGGGAAGCGAGGAACGCGCCGGAGACCAAGGCGCGAACCAGGGAATGGTGCACGCAGCAGTGGCAGCATTTTCTGCGCGCCTTCCCAAACACGGTGGGCCCGGCGAAGATGGCGCAACTCGACCGGGTTTTTGGATTTTCGAAATCGGGCAACTCCGAAATTCTCTTCGAGTGGCTGATGATGACGGTCCGCAACAGTTACACGCCGGCTTATCCGGAACTCGAGCGCTTCCTTACGACGGTGGGGCGGCGGAAATTCATAAAGCCGCTCTACGAGGAACTGGCGAAGACTCCGGAAGGCAGAGCGCGCGCGGAGGCCATCTACGAGAAGGCGCGTCCGGGCTATCATCCCATCGCCGTGGCCACCATTGACGGCATTTTGCGCAAGGACGCGGCTCAGTAGGGGCGCGATCGAAACAGCAGCCACGCGAGCGCGAACAGGTATCCGGCCAGCGCTTTCCATTCCTTGTTGCGCCGGTAGAGTTCCCAGCGGAATCCGCGCCCGCCGCCGCTGGCGCCCAGGCGAGGCCGGAGCGAGGGCACGCGCCGGGCATAGCTTGCATACCCTGGAAACAGCTTTCGCAGGTGTTCTTCCTCGAGTTGAATTACCGGCAGGTAGATCAACACGAACGCCGCCGTAAAGATCAGCGCCAGCCACCAACTGCGCGCGCCGATCACGACGCCGCCGGCCAGGAACAGCGATCCCAGATAGAGCGGGTTGCGGACGCGGGAATACGGACCGCTCACCGCCAGGTCTTCGTTCTTGGCCAGATGCCCCGCCGCCCAGGCGCGGATCCACAGGCCGATCAGACTGAGGGGCAACCCGCGGAGGATCGATTCGACGCCCGGCCGCGAGAGCAGAACAAACGCCGCCAGCAGCAGAAAGCCTCCGGGCACGCGGAGGCGTTGCGCGGCATCGGCGTAGGGCTTTGGAAAGCGCATGGTCAGACAGGCCCTCCCGCCAGGCACTGCTCGAGTTCGGCGGCCACGGCGCGCGGCGTGATCGCCATCATGCTGGGGTCCGTCTCCCGCCTCCGCTTGTAGCTGGTGACCGCATCGCGCGCCCGCAGCACGCGGATGGAGCCGCCATAGGGACCGTTGCGCAGCGGGTCGGTGGGGCCGTAAATGGCGACGCCCGGTTTTCCCAAGGCCGCCGCCAGGTGCAGCGGACCGCTATCGACTCCCACCACCGCGCGGGCGCGTCGCGTCGCGCTGATCAATCCACTGATGGAGCACACATGAGGGACGGCGTCCTCGACCCCGCGCAGCGCGGCCTCGGCGGCCGGATGCCCGTTCAGGACCAGCGGCATTCCGCAACTCCGCCGGAGAATTCGCGCCAGTTCGCCATAGCGTTCGAGCGGCCACTCTTTTGAAGGCCAACCCGCGAAGGGAGACGCCAGCACAAACTCCGCGGGCAGCTCCCCCTCGATGGATCCCTCGGGCAGGGGGAACACGGCGCGGCGCGCAACCGCGCCGCAGCGCGCCGCCAGTTCGAGGTGGCGGTCCACCACGTGCGCGGCCTCGACGGGGCGCGCGTCGGTGTAGAACCAGACCGCCGCTTTCTCCCGCACGCCGTCGCGATCGTAGCCGCAGATCCGCCGGGCTCCCGAGGCCCTTGCGACCAGCGCCGACTTGATGAGCCCCTGAAAGTCCACGGCGCGGTCGATCCGCATCGCCCGCAGCCTGCTCCAGGCCGCGCGCACACTGCGCCACTCGCGGCGGTTCAATTGCACCACCTCATCCACGTAGGGGTTTCCATCGAGGAGGACGGCCCACCGCGGCTCGACCACCCACGCCACGCGCGACCCCGCGAAACTCGATTTGAGGCTCGCCACCGCCGGCAGAGCGTGAATCACGTCGCCCATCGCGCCCAGACGCACCGCCAGGATGCGCTCGCCCATTTCTACGCCTTTACCGCCGCTTTCTCGCGCACGAGGGAGAGAAACCGTTCCCGCAACGGCGCTTCTTCTTCATGCGCCGGCAGGGCTTCCACGTTCGCATCCGCCGGCGTTTCGGCCACCACCGCGCATACGAAGTCCAACGAAGCGGCCAGTTCCGCGCGGGCGCGCGGATCGAGGCAGGCGTTCGGGGGTGTCTTCAAAAGTACGACCAGTTTTCCGTCCCCCGCGATCCGCCGCAGGCGCTCGACCTGTTCCGGGATCATGGGATCAAAAAAGCCCGTCACCAGGCGCGCTCCCGGCTGCAGGGCCTGTTGCCAACTCTTGATCTTGTTTCTGCTGTCCACGAAATCCATCCACCTCGAATCTTCCGTCTGAAACCATCTATCTCAACAACTCGAGCGCCGTCCGCGCCACCCGCTCCGCGCTCACCCCCGTCATGCAACGGTGGTCAATGGGGCAATCGCGCAACAGGCAGGGGGCGCATTCCACCTCTTCGCGCACCACGCGCGCCAGCGGGCCGGTGGGGCCCGTCGCCACATGATCCGTTGGACCGAACACGGCCACGGTGGGAGTGCCCAGCGCCGAGGCAATGTGCATCGCTCCGGAATCGTTGGTGAGCATCACCTCGCAGGCCGCCGCCATGCCGATGAACTCGCCGAGCGAGGTTTCGCCGGCGAAGTTCCGGCAGGGAACGTGGAGGCTTCGCAGCACCTCCGCCACGGTCTCGCACAGCGCGCGTTCTCCGCCTGATCCGAAAAGCGCCACCGAGGTTCCCCGCTCGCGCGCCACTATCGAGGCCGCCTCGGCGAAGCGTTCCGGCAGCCAGCGCTTCGCGGTTCCGTAAGCGGCCCCGGGACTGACGCCGGTTACCGGTCCGGTGACGCCAAGCCGCGCGAACCGGGTCCTGCCCGCTTCGCGCGCCGCCGGCGCGCCCTCGAGCCGGATCAAAGGCTGCTGGGGCAACGGGCCGGCCAAGCCGGCGCGCCGCAGCAGTTCGAGGTAATAGAAGCTCTCATGCCGCGGAATTTCGCCTTTTCGCGGGACGGGGATGGCGTGGGTGAGAAGGGGGCCGCGCCCATCCCTGGCATATCCGGCGCGCACGGGGATGCCGGCCAGAAACGCCACCAGCGCCGCCTCGAAGGCATTCTGCAGCAGGATGGCTCCATCGAAACTCCGCTCGCGAAGCCCGGCCGCCAGCCGCCACTTTCCACGCCAATCCGTTGCGCCCCGCCGCGCTGTGTAGGGGATCACTTCGTCGGCGAAGGTTTCGCGCGCGTACAGATCCGCCACCCAATCGAGGGCCAGCACGGCGATTCGCGCCTGGGGAAACCGCTCGCGAATCGCCCGCAGCGCGGGCAGGCTCATGACGGCATCGCCCACCCAGTTGGTGGCGCGCACGAGGATTCTTCGCAACTCTGGAATTTTCGCGGGCAAGGTACAATCATCCCATGACCGGGGCCGAACAGCGGCAGTTGGATGAGCGGGGTTTCGTGCTGTTGCACGATTTTATTCCTCTTCCGTTGCTCGAGGAACTGCGGAAGGAAGTGGAGCGCGTGGACGCGGAGGAAGGCGGCCGGGCGGGGAGCGAGTTCCGGAAGGAGCCTCACACGCGGCGGCTGGCGAACCTCGCCGGAAAGGGTGATGTGTTTCCGCGTGTCATCTCCGACGCGGCGATTCTCGAATACGTGGGTTACGTCATCGGCGGGCGGTTCAAGCTGAGCAGCCTCAACGCGCGCGCGCCGGACCCGCTATCGGAATGGGTCCAACCGCTGCACTGCGACGCCGGCGCGCTGCCGGATGAAAAGGGGTTCTGGGTGTGCAACGCCATCTGGATGCTCGATGATTTCACGGCGGAGAACGGCGCGACGCGCATTGTTCCGGGTTCACACCACTGGGGGAAGGATCCGCGGGATGTGCTGGAGGATCCGATGGCGCCGCATCCCGACGAGATTCTCGTGCTGGCCAGGGCGGGCACGGTGGCGGTGATTAACACCCACGCCTGGCATGGCGGGACGGCCAACCGATCGAGCGCCCCCCGCCGCTGCCTGCACGCGTTCTACACGCGATGGGACAAGCCGCAGCAGCAGTTCCAACGCGATCTGCTGAGCGAGGCGGCCAAGAGCAGGCTCAGTCCCGAACTGCGCGAACTGCTCGCCATCGACGATGAGTTCAATGCCCGCGTCACGCTGGCGGACCCGCTGCGGAGCGGATTTCTTAAGTAGAGGACATATAACGAGATTGAGGACATCCGCCGCTGGCATCACCAGGGACGCGTGAGTCAAGTAAATTAAGTCATAAAATTCATCAAGTTTGTCAAGTTTGTCAAATTGTTGACGGTGTCAAAAGCAGAGTGCTACAATCCTGCATAATCGGTTGGAGGTTGGTATGTCTCGCGTATTTTCACGCTTCGCACTTTTTTTCTGTCTTGTATCAGCAGCCTGGTCTCAAGACTATCGCGGCCGTGTTCAGGGTGTTATCACCGATCCTTCGAACGCGCCCGTCACACAAGCCACCGTTACATTGCTGAACGCCAACACACGGATATCAACGGTGCGCACCACCGACGAGTTCGGCCGTTATTTGTTCGACTTTGTCGAGCCGGGCACTTACACACTCACCGCGGAACTTGCCGGTTTTAACAAGTATGTTCAGGAGAATGTGCAGGTGTTGGTCCGTTCGGATCTTACGATCAACGCCACTCTCAATGTCGGAGACGTCAACCAGACGGTCACTGTCAGCGCGGCGGCGGTGGAACTCCAGTTCAACACCACAACTCTGTCACAGACCGTTGATGGAACGATGCTGAAAGAGTTGCCGGTTCTCGCCCGCAATCCGTTCACGCTCGCCATGCTCGATCCGGCGGTGGTCAACCGCTATTCCGACATGTCCAAGCGCAACCCGTTCTATCAACTTTCGACCACCGGAGTGGACGTGGGCGGCCAGACCAGCGGCCGGAACGAGGTGCAGATCGACGGCTCACCCATCGGCGTGGGATCGAGAGGTTCGTATTCCCCGCCCATGGACGCCGTGCAGGAGTTCACCGTGCAGCAGAACTCCGTCGACGCCGAATCGGGCTTCTCCGCCGGGGGCGTGCTGAACGTCGGCATGAAAGCGGGCACGAACGAATACCACGGGAGCCTTTATTATTTCGGCCGCAACCCATCGTTGAACGCGGTTTCGAACGCCTTCACGCGCGCTCCAAACGTGGTGCGCAATCACGTCGGCGGCGGAACGATCGGCGGTCCGATTCTGAAGGACAAACTGTTCACGTTCTTTACGTTCGAAAAGTGGAAGAATCGCCAGCCATATACGAAAGTGATTACGCTTCCCACGGACCTCGAACGGGCGGGCGACTTCTCGAGGACGCTCACCAAGGCTGGGGCCCTGCGTACTATCTTCGATCCCTACACGACGCAGACCAACGCCGCCACGAATACGGCAACACGCCAGCCGTTTGCCGGAAACGCCATTCCGCGGTCGCGGATGGATCCCACCTCCCTGCTCTTTCTGAATGACATCTGGAAGCCCAACAATCCGGGCGACGATCTTTCGGGCGTCAACAACTACCGCACCGGATACGCGTGGTTTCTCGATTACTGGAATTTTTCGAATCGCACGGACTGGAACATCACGCCGAAGTGGAAGGTATTCGCGCGCTACAGCGTCATCCGCACGCGGCTTGACAACAACAACTACGGCAACAGCCCGGCCACAACGTCCGACAACGGCGGATTGATGGATGCCCTCAACGGCGCTTTCGACAGCGTCTACACGCTGAGCGCGCGCACGACGATCAACTTCCGCATGGGAGTGGTGTATTCCGAGGATGAGTACGACTCGGCCTGGGCGAAACTCGGCGAGCAGGGGCTTGCGAAATACTGGCCCAACAACCCCTGGTACAAGCCCTATACGGCGGATATGCCGGCGGTCTACTACCCGAACCTGAATATCGGCGGCGCGACTTTCGGAAAGTCGAGCTGGTGGAGCTACCGTCCGCGCAAGTACTCTTATCAGGGCAGCATGGGCCACGACCGCGGCCGGCATTACATGAAATTCGGCATGGCCTACCGTCACGGTTATGAGTATTCGCAACTGCCGAACCTCGGGACGTTCCCCTTCACGGCGAACTACACGGCCAACACCTACATCGTGCCGGACACGCTGAACACGGGGAGCGCCTGGGCCACCTTCCTGCTCGGGGCCATCGACAATACGCTGGTCTCGAACTATGTGTCGCCGCGCTATACCAAGCAGGATCAGTACGGACTCTTCTTCCAGGACGACTTCAAGCTGAACCGCCGTGTAACGCTCAATCTCGGCCTGCGGTGGGAGTATGAGACGGCGCCCTCGGAACGCGAAGGGCGGATGGCGCGCTATCTCGACCTCGCCAATCCCATCCCTGAGTTCCAGAGCAAGCCGCCGGTGATGCCGCCCCAAGTGGCGGCGATACAGGGCGCTCCCAAACCCATTTACAACGGGGCGTGGATCTACACGGACGACCAGCATCCGGGACTGTACCATGCGCCCAAGACCAGCTTTCTGCCGAGGCTCGGCATCGCCGTGCGGGCCAACGACAAGACCGCCATCCGCGTCGGCTACGCGCGCTACGCTGTTCCTCTCATGAGCGTGCTCGGCTATTCGTGGATACTCCCCTCGACGGACGGCTTCTCGGCTTCCTCGAACGGACCGGTATCGGTGCAGGGCATTCCACAGGGCGTCTTCAGCAATCCGTTTCCGGCCACGAACCCGCTGGTCCTCCCCATTGGCAGGGGCAACGGGCGCAACACGAATCTCGGCTCGACGGGGGCCACGAACTGGGCCAATCAGAATCTGCATATTCCCATGAACGACCGGTTCAATTTCACGGTCGAGCGCGACCTTGCCTGGGGAATGAAGCTGGATGGCACGTTCTTCATGAACTTCGGCCACAACATGGTTCCGGAAGGGCAGGGAGGAAACGCGGGGTTCGGGCAATCCCTGAACATGATGGATCCGCAACTGAGCTACACCTACAAGACAGCGCTCGCGGCGCCGGTGGCGAATCCCTTCTACGGGCTGCCCTCGAGCCTCATGCCGGGCCAGCTTCGCGGCCAGGCCACGGTTCCACTGTCCACCCTGCTCAAGCCCTACCCGCAATACGGCGCGCTTAACCAGACCTTCATGCCGGGCGTCGACAATCGCTACAAGGCGCTCCAGCTCCGCGTACAGCGGCGGTTCGCGCAAGGCTACAGCGTGGTGTGGGGTTATAACTACAACCAGGAAAGCACCGGGGCGTTCTTCAATGAGCCGGACCAGTACGCCAACAAGCTGACCATGATTCCGAGCGCCATGCCGCGCCACCGCATGACGATCGGAACGACCGTCGAATTTCCCTTCGGGCGGGGGCGGCGCTTTGGCTCACAGATTCATCCGGTGCTCAACGCAATTCTAGGCGGCTGGTCCACGAGCCACATTTTCATGTGGAACTCGGGTTCCTTCCTGCGTTTCGGCCAGTTGGATGTCTCGGGAGATCCGGTGCTGGCGGACCACACGTGGCAGAAATGGTTCAACACTTCTGTGTTCAAGCAGGCGACGGCTTACACGCCTCGCTCGAATCCCTTTCAGTATGGCGGGCTCACCGGGCCGCGCTACTGGCAACTCGACAGCACGCTTTCAAAGAACTTCTCGCTCACCGAGCGGTTCAAACTCGAACTGCGGCTCGAGGGCTACAACCTGACCAACAGCGTGATGCCGGGCAATCCGAACCTCACCGTGACCAGCACGCAATTCGGCGGAATCACCTCTCAGGTCAACTACGGCCGTGAGGTGCAGTACACTCTTCGTCTGCACTTCTGACGGCTTCACAACGAGGCGCGGCGGAGCGGCGGTAATCTAGTTCTGATGCGCCTTTTAGTTGTCCTATTAACAATTCCGGCCGCGGCCCAGATGGCTTCCATCGACAGGCTGCGCGCCGGAATTACTTATCTCACCTCGCCCGCGCTCGACGGCCGTCTATCGCTGACCAAGGGCGACCAGGCGGCCACGGACTGGCTAGCAGAGCAGATGAAAGCCGCGGGCGTTGGCCCCGGTGTGCGCGGCAGTTTTCTGCAGCGCGTACCGCTGCTTGAATACCGTCTCCGCTCCGAACAGACATGGGTCGAGGTTCAGTTGCCGGCGGGGAAAAAGAAGTACAACTTCGGGGCCTCGTTCCACAAGCCCGCGCGGTTCGAGGGCGCCATTGTTTTCGCGGGTTTCGGGATTACGGCTCCCGAAGCCGGTTATGACGACTATGCCGGACTCGATGTCAAGGGTAAGATGGTGCTCGTCTTCGATCACGAGCCCCGCGAGTCCGATCCGCAATCGCCCTTTGCCGGCTCAGGACTCTCTCTTTACGCGCATTCCTACTACAAGATGACCAACGCCGCGCGGCATGGGGCAGTGGCCCTGCTGCTGATGGCGGACCCGGGACGCACGCATCCCACCTATGCGGAGATCGCGGCCAAACGCCCCCGCACCACCACCGTGAACAGTTCGATTGCTCCGCAGATTCTCGAGGAAAAAGACGCCATCCCCATTTTCACGGTGAGTGACCAGGCCGGGCGGGAACTACTTGGGACGGATCCCAAGGGGGTGCAAGCGCGCATCGAATCCGGAACAACTCCCGCCGGACTCTCGATTGCTCCGCTCCCGGCGAAGGCTCAGATCCGGTTCCGAGAGCGCAGGCGGGGCGTGGGCTACAACGTCATCGGGATGATCGAGGGATCCGATCCCCAACTCCGGAAGGAAGCGATTCTCTTCACCGGCCACCACGACCATAACGGCCGTGTGGGTGAAACGCTCATGCCCGGCGCCGACGATAACGCATCGGGATCGATCGCGGTGCTGGAACTCGCCCGTCTGTTCGCCGCCGCCCCCCGTCCCAAGCGGACGCTGCTCTTCATCATCTTCGCCGCCGAGGAGCGCGGGTTGTTGGGCGCGTACCATTATGTCTCCTCGCCGGTGATACCTATCGCGCAAACGCGCGCCGTTCTCAACTTCGACATGGTGGGGCGCAATGAAACAAAGACGGCGGAGAGCGAGGGCCTGGTGGATATCGCCGCCGATACATCGAATGAACTGAACCTGATCGGCTGCCGGTTCAGCCCTCAGTACTGCGCGGCGATTGACAAAGCCGACGGGAAAGTAGGCCTGGCCATCAATCACAAGTGGGATCACGATGTCGCCTTCAATGTCCTGCGGCGCAGCGATCACTTTCCGTTCCTGTTGCGGCACGTTCCCGCTCTGTGGTGGTTCACCGGATTTCATCCGGATTACCACCAGCCCACCGACACGGTGGAGAAGATCAATTTCGAGAAGCTGGCGAAGATCGTGAACCTGGCCTTCGCCACAGGCATGGACCTCGCCGATACGGCGAATCCGCCGTCATTCCGTCCCTGACCGCTTCAGGTATTTTTCGAACCAGGCCGTCATGCGGGACTTCTCGTCGTCGTTATAGACATGGCCGGTGTGCGGGTAGATCACGCTCTCGAAGCGTTCGGGATACCCGTGAACCTTGTACACCTGTCCGAGAATCTGTTCGAGTTTCTTCATGCCGGTGGGAGGGGAACCGGCATCGCTATCCCCGGTGAGGGCGAGAAACGGCCGCGGCGCCAGCAAAGCCATGATCCCCTCGCTGTCAAAATGCTTGAGGATTCCCGGGACGAAGTAGTAGATTCCGTGCGCCCGCAGGTTGCGCGTGGCGATCAGGTCTTCATAGCGGGTGAAGCAGGCGACGGCCACCACCGCGCGGATCCGGTCATCGATCGCGGCCAGCCACCAGGCGCGGGTGCTGCCCATGCTCATTCCTTGCGCGCCGATCCTTTCCGGATCCACTTCCGGCCTCGAGGCGAGATAGTCGAGCGCGATCTGCTCATCGCGGAGCATCATGCCCCACAGCGTCCGACCCAGCCAAAGATTGAGTTTGAACAGCGACATCTCCTGGTCGGCGTTGCGCGCCATGGTTTCGAGCGTGCCGGCGGGTCCCGTCCCCTTTCGCTCGCCGTTGAAGTAGTTGTCGATTCCGAGAACGACAAAGCCGTGAGCCGTGAGCAGGGCCGCCACATCCTGCGACGTTGGCCGGATGCCGAACATGTTCTCCTTGCTGCTCGAGTGGCCATGCATGGTGAGGATGGCGGGGAGTCTTCCCTGGCGTTGCAACGGGATCGCGATATATCCCGGGACCTCGCTGTCCACGCCATTGTGGAAGACGAATTTTTCGAGCGTATATCCGTCCTTGCGTTCGCTCGATACAACGCGGACGCGGCCCGGAGAAGGACGCGGCGGGAGATCCCCAAGAGATCGCAGCACAATCTTCTTTACGGTGGCGCGGCCGCGCTTCCATTCGGCAAGGCTCTCCGGCGTGTGGAACCGCCCCACGGGCAGGTTGCGAAAACCCTCGGGCACGCCTTCCCAGGGTTCCTGGATGGTCTCGGGAGATTGCGCGCCGAGCAGGGGAAACAGGAGCAGGAGCAGCCACATGGCAACCATCATAGTTAATCCCCGGCGATTCTGAGGTGACGCTCGCGTTCCGCGTTGTATTCACACCCGAGCAGCGCCACGACGGCCAATACGTACATCCAGACGAGCAGCGCGATCACGGCGCCGATGCTGCCGTACATCACGTTGTAGTTCGCGATATTGCGCACATACCAGGCAAACAGAACCGTCACGGCGAACCACAGCAGCGTCGACAGCAATGCGCCCGGCAGCACGGAACTCCACTGCTGGCGGCGGTTGGGCCCGAAGTAGAACATTCCCGCCGTCGCCACGGAGATCGCTCCCAGGGCCACCACGTACCGCGAGGCCACTCCCGCCACCAGGACCCAGCCGCGCAACTGCTCGCCCGCCGGAAGGACTCCGAGCGCGGCCAGGAACCATTTCTCGACGCGGTCCCCGAGGACCAACAGCGAGGAGCCCGCGATCACCGGCGCGGCGGCGATGAACACGAGCAGAATCGCCACCATCCGCTGGCGGAGAAACGGGCGTCCGCTCGGCAGCCGGTAGGCCGCCTGAAACCCCTCCATCAGGGTGGCCATCAAGCCGCTCGCCGCCCAAACCGACAGCAGCGTCGCCAGCACCAGCAGGTGGACCGGACGCTCACCCCGGATGGTGAAACTGTATTGGACCAGATCTTCCGTTCCCGGAGGCACGGCGATGAACAGGAAGCGCGAAATCATCGACGAAACCTTCTGGGCGTTCACCTGCACCAGGATCGTCGCCAGGGCAGTGAGGACGGGGATAAAGGAGAGGAGGGCCGAATAAGCGGCTCCTTTCGCGATGCCGAAACAGCCGTCCTCGTAACTTGAAACAAAGGCGCGCTTCAGCAGCCACCACCAGCGCGCCGCACGGTTCATCTACCGGACGCTCCGGGGAGGGCGGTTACGGCCAGCGTCTGGTCCACCTCCGCGGATTGCCGGGCTGAATCCCAGCCGAGCCAGGAGCCCATGAGGTTCGCATAAGGCTCGAGGAGGGCGGAGTTCCACGGGCGTTCATAGCCCAGGTAGGTCGAGACATAGAAGAAGTCCTTCAACTGCAAAGCCATCTCATGCTGGACGGCGTAGGCCATGCGCGCGTATTCGAGGCGCTTGATGGGCCCCTGGTCTTCGGGCGGCGCCATCGGCAGCACATCGGGCGTGTTCGTGCCGTAATCGCGGATGAGGCGTTCCACATCGACGGGGGCCAGATGATGCGCCTCTCCCAAGCGCTGCGCGTCCCCCTTGAGCCGCGAGAGGGCTTTCGCGGTGTTGCCGTTCAGCGGCTCGGCGGCGGTCTTCGAGGGCGACATCAGCCAGGGCGCGATCTCCTTCAGGATGAGGTTCACGGCCTCCTGGCTCATCAGGCGGTAGATCGTGTACTTCCCGCCCTGGATTCGCAGCACCCCATCCTTAGTATTGAAGATGTGGTGCTCTCTCGACGCGGCGGTCGCCGAGGAATCTCCTTCGTCAATCAGCGGCCGCAGCGAACTGAACGCCGCGAAGGGTTTGATGGAGGCGTTCGGATACAACTTGCCGGCGATCCCCAGCAGGTAGTCCATCTCTTCCCGGCTGATTCGCGCTTCGCCGGGACCTCCGGTATGATCCACGTCCGTGGTGCCAAGCAAGGTCAGTTGCTTTTCGCTTCCCCAGGGGATCAGGAACACGATGCGCCCGTCATCGTCGAAATGAGCGACCGCGTGCTCTTCGGCCGTCAGGCGGGGCAGGATCAGGTGCGATCCCCGGACGAGGCGCGGCGCCGTCCCCGCGCCCGGCTTGCTCCACGCGCCCGTCGCGTCCACCAGTTTCTTCGCCCGCGTAACAAAGACGTCCCCGCTCAAGGTATCCTTCAGCCGGACCTGCCAGGAGCCGTCCGGCTGCCGCTCCACCGGCTCGGCGTGGGTGTAGTTGGCGATGTGCACCCCGTTCGCCGCGGCGTCCATCAGATTCTCGAGGACGAAACGCGCCGAATGCACAATGCAGTCATAAAAAAGCGCGCCCCCCACCAACCCGCCCTTGGCGAGAGCGGGCTCCACCTGCTGGATCTCCGCCTTGCTCACCTCGCGATGCCGGGAAATGTTGGTATCTCCCGCCAGTTGGTCGTACATGCGGAGTCCCATCATGTACTTCATCTTGTCCACGCGGCTGTAGAGCGGCAGAAGGAACGCCAGCGGCTCGACAAGGTGAGGCGCAAGAAAGCGCAGCGCCGCGCGTTCGCGCAGGGATTCCTTCACTAATCCGAACTTCAGGTATTTGAGATAGCGAAGTCCGCCGTGAATCAACTGGGAATTCCTTCCGGAAGTTCCCGAGGCGAAGTGATTCCGCTCCACCAATCCGACCTGCAGCGACACGCCCGACTGCTGGCGGCGCATCCCTAAATCCCGGGCAATGCCCGCTCCGTTGATTCCGCCGCCAAGAATCAATACGTCCAATGTCGCATCGCGCAGGGCGGCCAGACTACGTGCGCGTAGATCCGCAGGGAAGCCACTCATCTCTATACATCATAAAGGCAATGCAATTGTCACGCTTCTTCGCCGCCGGCGGGTATTGAAGCGCGCCGGCCGCGCTATGCTAGAATCCCGTATTCCCATGCGATATCTGGACCTCGCCGTGATTATCTGCTACCTCGCCGGCATCACCTGGTTCGGCGCCCGATTTCGCGAAACGCAGAAAAGTCTCAAGGATTATTTCCTGGGCGGGCGGAGCGCTCCCTGGTGGGCCATCGGGTTTTCCATCGTTTCCGCCGAAACCAGCACCCTGACTATTATCGGCACTCCCGCTTTGGCCTTCAAAGGCGACCTCGGTTTTCTCCAACTTGTCCTTGGCTATCTGGTGGCGCGCATTATCATCTCGGTTCTGTTTCTGCCGCAATATTTCCGCGGGGAGATGTTCACCGCCTATGAGCTGATGGATCGCCGTTTTGGTCCGCATATCCGCAAACTCACGGCCGGATCCTTCCTTCTCCTCCGCGCGCTGGCCGAGGGCGTGCGGGTCTTCGCCATCTCGATTGTCGTATCCATCATTCTCGGCACGGGCGACATGCTTTCCATTCTCGTGATCGTGCTTCTGACGCTCTTCTACACGTTTGAAGGCGGAATGACGGCTGTCATCTGGACCGACGTCATCCAGATGTTCCTTTACATCGCCGGCGCGATCCTGAGCTTTGTGGTGATCCTCCAGCACATTCCCGGCGGATGGCAACATGTCGCCGAGGTTGCCGGGCCGCTGGGGAAGCTCCGCGTCTTCGATTTTCGTTTCGAGTGGAGCGGTGAGTTTTTCACGAGAGGATACAGTTTTTGGGCCGGTATCCTCGGCGGCGCGTTCCTGACCACCGCCAGTCACGGCACCGAACAACTGATGGTGCAGCGTCTGCTCTCCGCCAAATCGGAAAACCAGAGCCGGGCCGCGCTTTTCGCCAGTTGGGTGGTAATTTTCTTCCAGTTCTCACTTTTTCTACTTATCGGGCTGATGTTATTCGTGCACTATCGCGATAACGGTATCGCGATGCCCCAGGTGGCGGACCGCATCTATCCGCGATTCATCTGGGAACAACTCCCTCACGGAGCTTCCGGGCTCATTATGGCCGCCATTCTCGCCGCCGCCATGTCGAACCTGAGCGCGGCTCTCAACTCCCTCGCTTCCACTACGGTCATGGATTTCTATAAGCCGCTGCGCCCGGCGCGTTCGGAAGGCCATTTTCTGAAGGCCGCGCGGGCAACGACGATTATCTGGGGCGCGGTCCTGATGGGAGTGGGGCTTCTCGCCCGCCATTGGGGGAGCGTCCTCGAAGCCGGGTTGGGGATCGCATCCATCGTCTACGGCGGATTGCTGGGGGTGTTCCTGCTGGGCCTGCTTACCCGGCGCGTGGGGGAAACGGCGGCGATGGTGGGCATGTCGGCCGGACTCGCGGTCACTCTCTATGTGAAATTCGGCACTCCCATCGCGTTCACCTGGTATGTCCTGATCGGAACCGCGGTGACGTTTTTCGTTGGGCTCGCGGCCAGCCCGGTTTGGCGCGGGGAGGATTCCCGTGGCTGAGTTGAAACGCGCGCTCGGGTTGTGGCCGGCGGTTTCCATTGTCGTCGGCACGGTCATTGGAAGCGGTATCTTTCTTGTTCCAAAGGCAATGATCAATGCCGTCGGCTCGCCGCGGATGGTCTTTTTCATCTGGGTCTTCGGCGGGTTGCTTTCGCTCGCGGGCGCGCTGACCTACGCCGAACTTGCTTCCGCGATTCCCGAAGCCGGCGGCGAATACGCCTATCTGCGGGAGGCGTACGGCCCGATGTGGGCTTTCATTTACGGGTGGACTCAGATGTGGGTGGCCAAGAGCGGCTCGATAGCCACGCTGGCAACAGGGTTTTTCTACTACCTCGCCAACTTCTACCCCAATCTCGAGGGAAAGTTCTTCGTCATTCCCCTTCCCATCGGCGCCAATGGGGGACCATTGGACGTCAGCTACGGCCAGATATTGGCCATGGCGGTCATCCTGCTGCTCGCCCTGGTCAACTATTTTGGCGTTCGCTTCGGTGGGAATGTTCAGGTGGCGGTCACCGCCGTCAAGATTGTGCTCATTGCGGGAGTGGTGGTGATCGGGTTGCTCGCTCCCCAGGGAACCTTTCAAAATCTTTCCACTTCGACCGCCGCGATCGGGGGCATCAGCGGCTTTTTCGCGGCCCTTGTCGCCGCGCTGTGGGCCTACGACGGGTGGAACAACGTCGCCATGATCTCGAGCGAGATCCGGAACCCGCGGAAGGACCTGCCCAGGGCGCTCATATTGGGAACTGCCTCCGTGATTCTGGTGTATTTGTTCGCCAATCTCGCTTATTTCTATGTTCTCTCCTCCGGAGAGGTGGGGGCCACGGACCGGGTGGCCGCGGCGATGATGCGCAAGGTCATGGGCGCTCCGGGCGCGGGAATCGTGAGCCTGGCCGCCATGATTTCCATCTTCGCGGCGCTGAACGGGTCGATTCTCACGGGGGCCCGCGTGCCTTACGCCATGGCGCGCGACGGCCTGTTTTTCCGCTCCATCGGCGTCGTCCACCCGCGCTGGTTCACGCCCTCGAACTCGATTCTCGCGCTCAGTTTCTGGTCCGCGCTTCTGGTGCTGAGCGGCCGCTACGACCAATTGTTCACTTATGTCATTTTCTCGAGCTGGATTCTCTATGGAATGGCGGCGGCCTCGGTGGTTGTCTTGCGCCGCAAGCGTCCTGATCTCGATAGGCCATATCGAACATGGGGGTATCCTTTTGTCCCGGTTTTGTTCGTGCTGGCCGCCGCCGCGCTTCTCGCCTCGACGCTCCGGACCTCTCCCCGCGAGTCCCTCATGGGGATCTGTATTATTCTCGCCGGTTTGCCGTTTTATGCGCGTTGGAAAAAGCGACTTTCCCGGATAATCGCAACGGCGTGAGTGAGATGGGAGCCGGCCGGCCTCGCTCGGCTCCGGTTGCCGCCGGGCAAATCCGCCCACTCTTGTTCTGAAAACAGAACAAACCTCTTGTAATCGCCCTCGAATCTGTTTAAACTACTATTGCTGCGATCGAGCTTGTGCCAGTCCAGTTCTGTTTTCAGAACGGAAGATGAATTTTTGACGTGGGGGGTGAGTGAGAATGGACGTGAACAAAATGCTGCAGGAATTGCGTGCCGAGCGGGAACAGATTGAAGAAGCGATCCTCAGCCTGGAACGTCTCGCCCGGGGTCGAGGAAAGCGGCGCGGCCGTCCACCCGCCTGGCTATCGGAAATGAAGAAAGTCGGCCGTCCCGCCGGCAAAGGGAAGGTTTCAGCGGCTGCGCAGAGCAAACCCGCAAGCGCCTAACCCGGGAAAGCAGGACCTCGTTCCTGTTTTCCGCCTTCATTTGTCAGAGCCACTAGGGCGCATTTCGCGCTTCTTTCCAATTGTGCCGAATCCGGCCGCCGGTGTTATCCCGGAGGACGGTGCGGGGCCGTGTCACCGGCCCCGATTGCCATTTGTGTTTTCACGAATATTCGCCCAGCGCTCTGTTACGCAAGACACCCGCACAAGAGAGTCTCGCCGCCGGCGGTGGATCCTTCCCACCTGAAGTTAGCCCAGAACGAAGGTGGGCGCCACGCCCTGCAACGTGGAGAACCGCGAGGACTCGACCGCCGAAATCCAACTCGAGCAGCCGTGCACCTTGCCGAGCATCGTATGGGGATGGACATCCACCCTCAACGGTTTCATGTCGAGCGAACCCCACTGGTAGACGGGGAAGGTAGCCACCGAAGGCTCCGTGCGGAACTGTACCACATAGGGGTTTCGAAGCGCCGTGCGCAGCGCCCGCTCCCAGCCCGATTCGTCCGTCTCCCATCCGCGGTATTCGTGCTGATCCGCCGTTTCGTCGTTCGGTTTCAGCACGAGGGTTTCCCGGTTTTTCTGGATAAAGTCCACCAGATCCACCTGCTGGTCCTGGTAACTGGTCGAGGCGCTTGATACCACCCTCGTCCAGGGAATCGATTCGCGGATCACCTTTCGCTCCGCCGCCGGAAATGACTGCGTGATGCTTTCATCCGTCAGCAGATCGAAAATGGCTTTCTTTCGCGTCAGTTCGGCCCGGAAACTGTTCACCATGCAGACGGCATGATCTCTGTAGGCGCGGACCAGGGGGTGCGTGAGGTCGTAACGGACCAGGAATTCCTGCACTTTCACGCAACGGTAGACGAGATCGATGGTGAATTCCCCGCGGCGCAAAACGCCGTTGCGGTACTCCATCTGATCCAGGTTGACGACCTCGGAAGGATACCCGAACTTACGGAAGGATTCGGCAAGCAACTGATACTCGGCCGATTCCATGGTCTGGAAAGGCTGCTTCAGTTCAACGATAGCGATGTTGGGCAGCTTTTTCCCTCCGAAATCCTTGTAAGCTTTGAGCATCGCCTGCAGAAGAGCTTTCGTGCCGGGAAGGCGGGTCAGGGAGTGCTTCTTCCTGAATTCCTTGACCGGCGCGGCTTCCAGGAAGACATTCGTCAGAATTTCGCCAAACGCCAATCCCATGGGCGCATCCGAAACGCACTCCATGAAGCGCAACGTTCCGTTGTTGACGTAAGTTTCCAAAAGCGAAGCCACGGAGAGGTAGGAGTACCCCGGGTCGATCGCGGCGAGCATCTTCTCACCGGGCAGCAGTTCCATCCGCGCCTGGAGAGAGGGCGTGTCCAAAGCCATGCGTTTGATACGGTTAATGGAGGTGATCAGGGTCTCGGAAGCTTTGCTGAGGGAGGCATACTGCCGCGCCGACAGGAAATGCGGACGGAGGACGGGACAGACCGGGCGCGCAGACACAACCAGTCCGGATTCATACATTCGCTGCTGGAGCGCCTCGGCCCACCCCAGATCCCGATAGGACTCCGATTCGAGAATCTTGTGGTAGCGGGCAATTGCCTCGCTTAACTGCGTCATAGCCTTGGACTTGAATGAAGGTTCTTCTATTTCAGTATGACACACTGCTCCAAATCCGGCCACGTGAGGGAGGGGAAAATTTCGCGTAAGCCTATGGTTCTCTTCGACTTTTCACTGATCGCAATACCCCCCGCAGGGGAGCGGCATCTCCATCCTCGGGTATGATGTTGTCTTCATGGCATTTCGGGTAAACGGCGAACTTGTGACGGATGAGGCGTTGCGCGAGGAGGAGCGGCTCATACGCCCGCGCATGGTGGAGGAGATGGAGGGGGATGACCCGGTCGAACTCGAGGCGCGAGTCCGCCAGTGGGCCCGCGAAAATATCATCGAGCGGCTGGTTCTGCGGCAGGCGGCGATGCGCGATGAGGATCCGGTTCCGGAAGACATCATGAACCAGAGGTTGAAGGAGATCCGCACTCAGTCTCCTGGTGAATCCGGATGCGTGGCCCCGGCGGGCGATGAGGAGTTGCGCCGCGAACTCGAGACGCGCTTCCGCGCCGAGCGATTGCTGGCCAGGGTTACGGAAAAGGTAACGGCGCCGAAGAACAAGGAGATCTCGGAATACTATAAGAAGAACCGGGAACAATTTCAGACGCCGGAAATGATTCATGCCGCGCATATCGTGAAGAACGTGGACGAATTCAGCAGTGAAGCGGCGGCGCGCGCGGCAATCGAGGAAGCCGGGCGTGAACTCGAGGCCGGCGCGCCGTTCGAGGAGGTGGCGGACCGGGTGTCTGATTGTCCGGGCAACGGGGGCGATCTTGGCTTCTTTCCTCGAGGGCAGATGGTCGAGGAGTTTGATGAGGCCGTCTTCCCTCTCGAGGTGGGCCGGCGGAGCGGCATCTTCCGGACTCCATTCGGTTTTCACATCGCCCGAGTAATTGGGAGGACGCCAGCGGGCATGCGTGGTCTGGACGAGGTGAGAGAGCAGATTTCCCAAATGCTGCTGGAACAGAAGCGGCAACGCGCCGCCGAGCAGTTCTTGGACAGGTTGATGAGTAGTGCTAAGGTCGAAGAAGAGGGATGAAACCGGAATTTCAACTCTTCGCCGGTCTGGGGCGGCCGCATCCCTGCTGTGTCCCGAGCCGTGACCGCGCTGAAGTTCTCGCCCAATCCCGGGCGGCCTCGGAGAAACGTCCGTTCATTCGCTCGGGTTCAAGCGCGGAAATGGTGAAACTCGACGGGGGCCGTTTCTTCATGGGAACCGAGGATAAAGAGGGATTTGCGGCCGATGGCGAGGGGCCGGTCCGTGAAGTGACCCTCTCTCCGTTCTTCATCGACAGGCATCCTGTGACCAACGAGCAGTTCTCCGAGTTTGTCCGGGCATCCGGCTACCGCAGCGAAGCGGAAGTCTTCGGATGGTCGTTCGTGTTCCAGGGCCACATTCCACGCGAGCGCTACGATCAACTGGTGGACCGTACCGCGCCTGGCGTCCGCTGGTGGTGCAAGGTGAAAGGAGCGTGCTGGAAGCATCCGGAAGGTCCGGATTCTTCGATCGAGGGACGTCCGTGTCATCCCGTGGTGCATGTGTCGTGGAATGACGCCGCCGCTTATGCCGCCTGGGCAGGCAAACGGTTGCCTACCGAGGCCGAATGGGAGTATGCCGCGCGCGGCGGACTCGAGCAGAAGACCTATCCGTGGGGTGATGAACTTACCCCTGGCGGACGTCATCTGTGCAACATCTGGCAAGGTGAGTTCCCCAACACCGACCTTGCCGAGGACGGCTTTTCCGCGCCCTGTCCGGCCGATGCCTTCCCCCCGAATGGCTATGGTTTATACACCATTACCGGCAATGCGTGGGAGTGGTGTAACGACTGGTTCGATCCGGCCTACCACATCACCGCCACCCGCGCCAATCCCGTGGGGCCGCCGCGCGGGAGCCAGCGTCTGATGAAGGGCGGCTCCTATCTCTGCCACCGCTCTTACTGCAACCGTTACCGCGTCGCCGCGCGTACTTCGAATACGCCCGACAGCGCCACCACAAACATCAGTTTCCGCTGTGCGCGGGATGTGTAGGTCCCTATGAACCGAAAAGGGAATATCGCCGGATTGGCCATTCTGTTCATCATCGCCGCCCTGGCCGGCTATGCCGGGTGGCGCATGCGGGCGGGCAACGCGGACAGCTGCCAGCTCTGCGCCCGTCCACTGCATGCGAGAAGCAAGGTGACGGGACTTCTCGAGGGGAAGAGAAAGACGTTCTGCTGCCCCGCCTGCGCCCTCACCGCCCACCGCCAGTTGCGGGAGAAGGTTCGCATTCTCCAGTTGACCGACTACGCGACGGACACCCCGCTCGACCCCGCCGCCGCTTTCATCGTGAAGGGAAGCAACGTCAACCACTGCGTTCACGGCCACGCTCCGCTCGACCGGGATCACCAGCCGAGCGCCATGGATTTCGACCGCTGCTCACCGAGCCTTATCGCTTTCCGCAACGAGCGTGACGCCATGGAGTTCATTCACAACCACGGCGGCCGTCTCGAGCGATTCTCAGACCTGGCGGCCTCCTACCAGAACTGATGG
>JABAQT010000063.1:0-14725 GCA_019187195.1 Bryobacteraceae bacterium | reverse complement strand
ATGTCCCGTTCGTCGCGCCAATGGCGCACGGCGTCAAAACCACGGGGCCGCCGACCAGACGCATGGACGTGGACAGTATACTCAGGGATGATGACGCGGCGCGCCCTGCTTTCCTCTCCACTCGCCTTTGCCCCGTTCGCTTCTCCTGCCGGACGCCAATGGCCGCTCGGAATCAATACCTACTGTCTGCGCTTCCAGCGCTGGCACGACCGGCGGCTCTTTGAATATTGCGCGGAGCACAAACTGGATGCCATCTTTCTTCAGGACTCAATCGACGCGAAGATGGACCGGAAGCATTGGGCCGAAGTCCGCGCGTGGTCCAGGGATATGGGCCTCCACCTCGAAACGGGGGGCGGCGCGATCCTGCCCAGGACGGCGGAGGAGCGTCCGAAAATTATTGCGGCGCTGCGGAACAATATCGAGCGCGCGGCCGCGATGGGCTCTCCCATTGTGCGCGCCCTGCTGGCCAATGACCGCTACAGCCTGCCCGAGGGCTCGCTCGAGCGCCACATCGAAACCGCCGCCGGGATCCTCCGCGAAGTCCGCAGCCAGGTGACGGATGCCGGGTTGAAGATCGGTATCGAGAACCACAAGGAGCTTCAGGCGTGGGAAACGCGCCAACTCATCGAAGCCGCGGGCAAGGAGTTCACCGGATCGTATCTCGATACCGGAAATCCGGTCTTTGTGGCCGAGGATCCCTTCACCACGCTGGAAGAACTGGGGCCCTACGCGGTCACGTTTCACCTGCGCGATTCGGTGGTTTATGAACACCCGGACGGAATCGCCGTGCAGTGGGTTCCCTTGGGCGAGGGCACGGTGGATTTCAAAGCCCTAACCGCCCGCGCGTCGCAAATCATGCCTCCCGTCCACATCTACTGCAAGCCGATTACGGCCCGTCCCCCGGTTGTCATTCCCATTTATTCCGGCGAATTCTGGAATAAATGGTTTCCCCGCGCCCGTTCCCGGGACCTGGCCCGGTTCCTCGCCCTCGCCAAACGCGGCCGCCCCTATGACAAACCCCACCTCACCGCGGACGTGCCGGGGTTGCGGGAGCGCTACATGGAGGCGCTTAGGGCGCAGCAGTTGGATCACATGGAGCGCAGTCTCGATTACTCGAAGCGCGTCCTCGATCTCGGCGTCCGCTGGAGAAAGGGCTAACGCCCCCGCCGGACCCCCAGTTCCTCCAACCCGCGCTCCATCTCCGCCAGGCGCTGTTCTTCGGATTCATCCACGGGATGAAAAAAACCGAGGCGGTGAAAAATCTTCACCTTCAACGCCACTTCCGAGCGCTCGGGTTTACGCGGATCGATGTAGAGCGAGGGATCATAAGGCTCGACCTCATAGCGCGTGGACCGGTCTTCCCTCGGGAGGACGGATTCAGCGATCCTGCGCAGGTCCTCGAACGTCTCCATGGATTCGTGGTCGCCGGGCGAAAGATGGACCTGCCCGCGGTGGATTCCGTACAGTTCGAGACTGAATCCGACCGCGATCTTCTTTCCGTCCTGGTAGTGGTACTCCGGCCACCGCTCGTATCGAACACCGTGAAGCGCGACGAGTTCCCTCAGTTGTTCCACCGGCATGTGAAACCCGTTCCTTCTTCCACCTTAGCTCGAACCACGGCTAGGCGGACTTGATGGCGGTCCAGATCCGGTCGCGCAACCGCTGCGCATTCGCGCTCAAGGGTTGAAACCACTCCCCGCGCGCGAGCGTTTCTTCCGGAGGATACAATGTGACGTTGTTCCGCATAGAGGCGGGCAACAGAGCCCGGGCCGGGGCATTGCACGTGCTTTCGAGTTTCGTGAGCGCGATCCGGGCCGCCACCGCGGGCCGCATCAGATAGTTGATGAAGCTGTGCGCCAGCCGGGTTCGCTTCGATTCCCGGAGGATGGCGATGTTGTCGGCATAGAGCGGATAGCCCTCGCGGGGATAGACGAAGCGCAACTTACCATCCGCCGCCTCCATGGCCCGCATCGCCGTCGAGCGCCACACCTGTGCCGCCAGAAGTTCACCCGCCACCAGTTGGTCCCGCACAATCTCGTTCACATAGGCCCGCAGCATGGGCTTCTGGCGCTCCGCTTCCGCCTGGGCTCTTGAAAGCTGCAGCGAGTCCTCCGAATTCAGGGCGTAACCGAGTTTCTTGAGGCAAGCGCCGATGACTTCGGCCGGATCATCGAGCATCGTAATCCTGCCGCTGAACGACGGCTTCCACAGATCGGCCCATGCCTGGGGAGCGGGGTCGAGTGTGCTCTGGTAGAGAATCCCGGTTGCGCCCCACATGTACGGTATGGCGTACCGCAACCCCACGTCCCAGGGCGGCGACTGGAAGCGCGGGTCCAGAACCCCGGCACCCGGCAATTGGGAATGATCGAGCGGAGCCAGCAGCCCCAATTCCACCATCGGCCGTATGAAATAGTTGGGAGGGAACACGACGTCCCATCCCGAATTTCCGCTCATCACGCGCGCCAGCATCTCCTCGGCGCTTTCATACACTCCGTAGCGCACCTTCACCCCGAACTCGCGCTCGAAATCCGGTATCGTTTCCGGAGCGACGTACTCGGACCAGTTCAGTACGTTCAGCCGCCTGTCCTTCGAGCGCGAGCACCCAAGGCCGGCAAGCGAGAGCAGAAACGCACGCCGCCTCACCGCTCCGCCTCTCTTCCCTCGATCCGGTTGCTCACCAGGATGAGCCCGCCGAGCGCCACCACGATCAACGTCGAAATCGCGTTCACGGAGGGGTTGAATCCTTTCCGGGCCATCGCGTAGATCACCATCGGCAGCGTTTCCGAATCCACGCCCGCAACCAGGCTGGTGATGACATAGTCATCGAACGAAACGATGAACACCAGCAGGGCGGCCGATGCCACGGCCGGGGCCAAGCGCGGCAGGGTCACGCGCACGAAGGCCTGCCACTCGGTTGCTCCCAGGTCCATGGCCGCCTCTTCGAGCGAAGCATCGAATGACCGCAACCGCGCCGACACTACCGTAACCACATACGCCGTGCAGAACATCACGTGAGCCAGAATGACGGTGTGCATCCCCAGTTGGATCGCCAGGTAGCGGAATATCCATTGATAGAGCGCCAGCAGTGAGATGCCCATTACGATCTCCGGCGTAACGAGGGAGAGATAGAGGGATGCCGTGATCCATGGTGAGTCCCGTTTCCACAATCCATAGGCGCACAGCGTGCCCGCCGCCGCGGCCAGCAGGGTGGCGGAAAGGGCGATCAGAAGACTGTTCACCGTGGCTTCCGCGAGCTGCGCGTCCGCGAATGCCGCCTTGTACCAGATGAAGGAAAAGCCCTCCCACCGCGTGAATCGCGAGGAGTTGAAGCTGAAGACCGCCAGCACAGCCAGGGGAAGATGCAGAAAGCCGTAGAGAGCGGCGGCATAGACGGGAAGCCAGCGGCTGTTTCTCATAGCATTCCCCCGGACTGGCGGCGCAGTGGAAGAAGCATCCCCATCACCACCAGCATGAGAATCAGCGACAGCGCCGCGCCGAAAGGCCAATCCCGCGCGCTGGTGAACTGGTTCTGCACCAGGTTGCCGATCATGATGGTTTTCCCGCCTCCGAGCAGATCCGGCGTCAGGTATGCGCCGAGCGAGGAGATGAACACGAGAATGGAGCCGGCCATGATTCCGGGCCTCGCCAGGGGGATGATCACATGCCGCAGGGTGGCCCGGGGAGCGGCGCCGAGGTCAGCCGAAGCCTCGACCAATGACTTGTCGAGCCGCTCGAGCGTCGCGAAGATGGGCAGCACCATGAAAGGCAGGTACCCGTACACAAGTCCGAGAATCACGGCAAACGGAGTGTACAGCAGCGTAAGCGGCTGGTGAATTACACCGGCCGCGAGCAGCATTGAATTGATCAGCCCCGTATCCCGCAGAAGGAACATCCAGGCGTACGTCCGCACCAGGAAACTGGTCCAAAAGGGAACAATCACCAGCGACAGATACAGGTTCCGGCGCCGTCCGGACCGCGCGATGAACAGCGCCAACGGGAATCCCATGAACAAACAGATGGTGGTGGCGGTCACCGCATAGAGCGCGGAGCGCCAGAGAATGGCCGCGTAGAGAGGATCAGCCAGCCGCGAGTAGTTTTCCCAGGTGAAGGGAGAAAACACGCCGCCGTAAGGTCCGCGCGTCATCAGGCTGTAGGCGAGCGTGATGCCGAGTGGAATCAGGAATAGCCCTCCGAGCAGCGCTCCCGCCGGGGTCAGGCACCAGATCCGGAGGCGGTTCATTGGTCCGGGAATCGCATTTCGTCCTCCTCGCGCCACCACAGGTGAACATCCTGGCCCGGGGAGAACAGATGAGAGTTGCGGGGGACTTCGCAAACCGCGCGCGCGCCGCCGTCAAAGGAGACCTCGACGTGATAGCGGTTTCCGAGAAAAGTGGTTGACTGCACGGTGGCTTGGCGCGACCTGGCTTCGGGCGGAGGCGCGTCCGTGGAGGCGCGCGTCGATTCCGGCCGCACCCCAATGCCTCCGATCCAGTTGACCGCTCCCAGAAAACCGGCGGTGAACCTTGTGGCGGGGCGCAGATAGATCTCCCGCGGAGGTCCCGTCTGCTCGAGACGGCCGCCATTCATCACGGCGATGTGATCGGAGACCGAGAGAGCCTCCTCCTGATCGTGCGTGACCATGAGGAAGGTAATTCCCACGCCGCGCTGGATATTCTTCAACTCGGCGCGAACCTGCTTGCGAAGTTGAGGATCGAGGGCCGAAAGCGGTTCGTCGAGCAGCAGCACTTCGGGCGCGAGCACCAGCGATCGCGCCAGGGCCACGCGCTGCCGCTCTCCACCGGAAAGCTGGTGGGGATAGCGCGACTCTTTGCCGGCGATGCGCAGCAACTCGAGCACCCTGCGCACGGGTTCCTCGATGTGGCGGTCGCCGCGGCGGCGCAACCCGAATTCGATGTTCCCACGAACAGTAAGGTGCGGGAACAGGGCGTAGTTCTGGAACACCGTGCTCAGGTTCCGCTGGTAGGGCCGGAGGTGCTCGATGCGCGACCCGTTCAGAAGCAGTTCGCCGCTGGTGGGCTCCTCGAAGCCGGCAATCAGCCGCAGCGTGGTGGTCTTGCCGCATCCCGATGGCCCCACCAGCGTGTACAGGGCGCCGCGCGGGACCCGGAGCGAGATGCCGTCCACGGCGCGGTGGCCGGGATAGTGCTTCGAGATTCGGCGCAATTCGAGAACCGTGTCGTCCATCGAATGAGACGGATCCGGTTTACCGCAAAGTCTCTTCGACCGTTGCGGAGTCCATCAGTTGCAAGCTCCATCGCTCGAGCGTATCCGGGTCCGCCGCTTCAATCCTGCGCGCCAGATTCGAGGGCAACGGTCCGAAGCGTCTCTCCAGTTGCCTTGCCAGTATCGTTCTGGCTGCCTCGGTTCTCCCCTTTTCGATTCCCTTCACCAGCCCTTGTTCTTCCCCCTGATGAAAGATCTCGGCCAGCCACTCATTCTCCATGATGTCGATTTCGATGGGCATACGCTCAATCTCCTGTTTGACTGCCGGAACCAAGCCTCTCAATCCGGATAGTATCACAAGCTTAGCGAGCCAACTCTGCCTTTTGGACGGCTCGGTATTGGCGATTTTCCTGAGCAGCCTCGCCACCGCCGGCCGGTAATCCACGAGCTTTCCCAGCATCCCCAGCAGGTTATTCTCAAGAAACGGGCTCTCGAGCAGCGCGGCCGTATCCACTTCCTGAAGATTGACAACCGGATACGAATAGTTCAGGCCCGGTTCCGAAATCCGGTCCGGTATTCCTACCGGCCCCATGCCCAGCCACAGTGCGATCTGCAAGGGCACGCGCCGGTAGGTTTCCCAGATCCGCAGCCGGTAGCCAATCATGCGATGTCCGAAAAACCTTACCGGCTGTGCCTGCAACTCGAGGTGGACGATCCGGCCATCGGCCAGTTCAAACAGCAGGTCCGGACGCAGGTTCTCCACCTTCGGCAACTCCGTGGTCAGCACGCGGCTCACCTTCACCGGTTCTCCCACCAGGAGTTCGAGCAGAAGTTCCGGCCGGTCCAATAGCAGTTCCTTGATTGTCGTGTCGTACCGCACCTGAAAGTCAGTGCGGGCAGCCGCCGAATTCTCTCGTCGCGGTTCATGGGCTGGACACCGCCTTTTGGCCAGCCGTTCCCGCTAAAGATCCAGGCCGGAACGTCCGATTCCTGTGTATCGTGATTTGGCTGCTGATCGCCGGCGCCGCCATAGCCATCCTCCTGCTGCTGCGCTTCCGTTCCCTCCGACACCAGTGGTCGGCCGCGGCAAAGAGGGCCGGCTTCGCTTTTGACGCCCGGAACTGGATCGAGGCGGAGCGCCACTGCCGTGTGTGCCTCGCCATCGCCGCGAAACTCGAGGAGCCCGCCAGGGCGATGTATGAGGGCCACAGTCTCATGCAGCTTGCGCATGCTCTTTACCGGTTGGGAAAAATGCGCGAGGCCGAGAGCACGCTCCGCCAGGCGCTGCCCCGTCTGAGGGCCAGTTTCGCCGGCGGCCATCCGGGAATTTCCGCCGGGCACGCGCTTTGGGGAGATCTGTGCATGGATCAGGGCCGCTATCCCGAAGCGGAACAGCAATATGAGCGCGCCGTCGCCGCCGATGAACAGATTGGCAACGTTGGAATGATGATCTTCGCCCTGCAGCGTTTGGGAGAGGTCCTGATTCAGCAGGCGCGCTGGAGCGACGCCGAAGAGGTCATTGACCGCTGTGTGAAGCTCGAAATTCAGGTTCTGCGCGAGGAACTGCGGCGCACCGGAGAGCAGCCCGATGGCTCGCAGTTCGTTTCCATGAGTCTCCCCGATCTCTACTTCAGCCAGCGCCGCTTCGAGGACGCCACCCGCGTCTATCAGCAAAAGGTCGAGTACTGGGAGCATACCAGTCTCCGGCCGGATAGCATCGACCTCGGCCGCCTCCAGACGCGCCTCGGCATTGCGCAGGCGATGACGGGGCATTACGATGGCTCGGTCGAGATGCTGCGCCGGGCGGCGGAAACCTACCGCCGCGAGTGGAGCGCCGACCATCCCAGGGTCGCTGTCAGCCTCGCCAGGCTCGCTGTCGTTCTCGAACGCGCCCACCGCGCCGAGGAGGCGAAAGCAGCCGCCCATGGAGCCCTGGAACTGCTGGCGGCCAAGGGACTCCAGGAACATCCCGAATTCCAGCGGTTGTCGGGATTGGTATCCTGACGCGCTCCTCGATCGGAACATGGGCCGGCTAGGGATGAATGATCCGGCCGTCTCTCATGTGGACAATGCGATGGGCATAGGCCGCGGCCTCCGGATTGTGGGTAATCATCAGGATCGTCTGTCCGGTCCGCTCATTCAGGTCACGCAGCAGCTTCAGAACGACTTCCGAGTTTTCCGTATCCAGATTTCCAGTCGGCTCATCGGCGAGCACCAGCGCCGGATGGTTGACAATCGCCCTGGCGATGGCGACCCTCTGCTGCTCTCCGCCCGAAAGTGAACGCGGCTTGTGATTCAACCTGTGGCCGACGCCCAGCAATTCGAGCGTCTGGCGGAACCACGCCGCCGTCTCCGGTTTGTGAGTCTGCCCGGCGATGTACTGCGCCATTTCGATGTTGTCGCGCGCGCTGAGGGTGGGCAGCAGGTTGTATTTCTGGAACACGAAGCCGACCAGGTCCCGGCGGATGCGCGTCCGCTCGGTGTCGCTCAGGTGGGCGAGTTCCTTGCCGTCGATGATCACGGAACCTGAGCTGGCGCTCGCCAGTCCGCCGAGGATGTAGAACAGCGTCGACTTCCCGGAGCCCGACGGCCCCACTATGGCAATGAACTCGCCGCGTTGCACGGTCAGGTCAACACCGCGCAGGGCGGATACCTCCACGTCGCCCATGCGGTAGATCTTGGCCAGGTTGCGGACCTGGATCAGCGGTTGCGGCTCACTCATAGGCCAATGCCTCGATGGCGTCCTGCCGCGCCGCTTTCCAGCCCGGGTATAAGGCTCCGAGCAGGGAACCCACCAGGGAGACCAGGGCGGCGATAGGCCACCAGTCCGGCACGATAACCTGCGTAAGCGAACCGGGGACATACCGCATGATCGCCCAGCGCGTGCCGTAGGTGAACAGGATGCCCGCCGCGGTTCCGACAAGGGCAAGAATCACCGTTTCCCTTACGAGCATTCCCAACACCATGCCCGGGGTGGCTCCCAGCGCTTTCAGGATGCCGATCTCCCTGGTGCGCTCCAGCACCGCCGTGTACATCGAGAGGAACACCACCAGGAACCCGACGACAATCGAGATTCCGATGACCACGTAGATGAACGCTTTCAGACCGGGAATATTGTCCACGGATATGAGGGAAACGTATTCGGCGATCGAGTAGATCTGGTAATCCGGCAGCGCCGCCCTGATGGCTTTCATCGCCTCCTTCAGGTTCGCCGGATCATCCAGCTTCACATAGATCATGGTCAGTTTTCCCGTGTTCGCGGACAGGTCCTGAAGGATGTGCAGGGGAATGAACAGGCGCGCCAGTTTGCCGGGCTGCACGATGCCGCATACATGCCACTTCCGGTTGAGGAAGGTGTACTCATCGCCCACATCGAGGTGATACTGGCGCGCCCAGTATTCATCGACGATGACATCATCGGGGTTGCGGAACGGGCCTCCCCTGATGTACTTGAAGCCGCCGCTCATGCGCGAGAAGCTGTCCAGATCGATACCCGTGATGCTGTTGGCGCCTCCTATGGGATGCACCACCGTTCCGGTGGCGACGGCCACATGAGGAAGATTGCGGACAAAGCTCAACACTTTCTCCGGAATGGGAGCCGTGCTGAGTCCGATGATGGAGCTGCCGGGAGGCCGGATGAGGATGTCGGCGCCCGCTCCCTTCGAGCGCTGGCTCATGTCCTCGAGGGTTCCGAAACTGAGGCCCACCAGTGTAAGGATCATGGTTACCTGCACGCCGACGGCGGTGGCGCTCAGTACGGTTCGAACCCAGCGATGTTTGAGATTCTGGAAAACGAGCTTGTTTATCAAAGATGGCGTACCTGATGCATCCGGCGGGTGACGCTCGAGCCGGACGAAAGACAAACTCCATTGTACGACGGGAAGCCGTGTCCGGTCGTGAGAGCGGGTACCGGGGCGATGCTTAAGTGGCTTTCGGGAAATGGTTTAAGGTGGTTGCAGGATGGCGCGGGGGGAGAACTCCGCCTATAGTCGGACCAAGGAGTTACTATGCGCAACATCCCCTTTGTCTCATTTGCTCTTGCCATCCTGGCCGTACCACTGGCGTCCGCGCAGTCGCTTGTCGAGAGCGCCACCGCCGCCGCGGGCGGCTCGGCGGCCGGCATGGCCGGAAAGACAGTGAGTGAAGGGATCGATTCCGTGTTCAGCAAAGTAGCAGGCGCCGCCGGGTCCTCCGCGAGCCAGGGGCGCAAGAGCGGCCGCATCGCGCCGGCCGTGCCTCCCATTCCGAGCGTGCGGCTGGATGCTCACCAGGGGGAACTCTCCGGTGCGAAAAAATCCTCCGCGGCCACCCAACCGGCGGGCAGGCAAGCCCGGTTGCAGGCGGGCGCTGTACCCGAACCCCCGGTGAGTTCCACCGCGCATACCTCCCAGGCGGCCGTGCCTCCCGCTCCATCGGGGCCCACGTTGCAGGACCTGCAATCGCTCTCAGCCGGCGCGTCGCGCGAACAGGTCTTCAACAAACTTGGCCAGCCCGCCTCGCGCATCTCCATGTCGAACGATGATGGATTCGTTGAGATCATGAAGTTCCGCAATCAGGATGGCTCCATCGGCTCGGTTCGCGTGGTGAACGGGAAAGTCGCCGCCGTGAACGCGGCGCAATAACGAAGCCGCGTTCACACGCGATCCTTACGTCCCGGGTTTCATGGATCCCCACCGTCCGCCAGGATCTGTAGACTAGATAGCAATGGCCATTCGATCCTGGGCGCATCTGGTTTCCTGCGTGGCGCTATCCGTCTGCCTGCTGCCGGCGCAGGACAAAATCGACTTCACCAAGTCCATCCAGCCGGTTTTCGAGAAATCGTGTTATTCCTGTCACGGCCCCAAAGTACAGATGGGTGGACTGCGGCTCGACTCGCGGGAGAGCGCATCGAGGCAGATCCATCCCGGCGAGTCCGCCGCAAGTCCTCTCTATAAGCGCATCGCCGGCATTGGAGAGGAAACCCGCATGCCGATGGGGGGCAAACCGCTTGATGCCGCTACCATCGCATCCATCCGCGCCTGGATCGATCAGGGCGCCGCATGGCCGGATGGCGCGGGCGTGGCAACCGCCGAAGTGAAAAAACACTGGGCTTTCATCCCTCCCGAGCGGCCCGCTCTTCCGAAAGTCAGCAACCCGGCGTGGGTCCGTACTCCCATTGACGCCTTCATCCTTGCACGCCTCGACAAGGAAGGTCTCCGCCCCTCGCCGGAAGCGGACAAGGTAACGCTCCTGCGCCGGCTCAGTCTCGACCTCACCGGTTTGCCGCCCACCATTGCCGAGGTCGACGCCTTCCTCAACGACAAGAGCAAGGACGCCTGGCAACGGCAGGTCGAGCGCCTGCTCGCTTCACCGCACTACGGCGAACGATGGGGACGCCACTGGCTCGATGCCGCCCGCTACGCCGATTCCGACGGATTCGAGAAAGACAAACAGCGCCAGGTGTGGTTCTACCGCGATTGGGTCATCAACTCTCTCAACCAGGACCTGCCCTACGATCAGTTCATCATCGACCAGATTGCGGGCGATCTGCTTCCCAACCACACCCAGGCTCAACTTGTGGCCACCGGCTTCCTCCGCAACTCGATGATCAACGAAGAGGGCGGCATCGATCCCGAGCAGTTCCGCATGGAAGCGATGTTTGACCGCATGGACGCCATCGGCAAGGGAATCCTCGGCGTTACCATCCAATGCGCCCAATGCCACAACCACAAGTACGATCCGCTGAAGCAGGAAGAATATTACCGCCTGTTCGCGTTTCTCAACAACTCGCATGAGGCGGACGTCGCCGTATACACTCCCGCCGAGGAACAGAAGAGGGCTGATATCTTCCGTAAGATCCACGAAATCGAGGGAGAGCTCCAACACCGCAACCCCGATTGGCGTGAGCGCATGGCCCGGTGGGCGGCCAAGGCCGGCCAGGGTCAACCGGATTGGGCGGTTGTGAAACCCGAAGTCGATGACATTTCGACCGGCGGCCAGAAGTACCTTCCCATGGAAGACGGGTCCTTGCTCGCCGCCGGCTACGCGCCCACGAAACACCGCGTCCGCATGACCGTGAAGACGGACATGCAGGACATTACCGCCTTCCGGCTCGAATTGCTGAACGATCCCAATCTGCCCCTCGGCGGTCCCGGGCGCTCGATCAAAGGCTCGGGGGCACTGACCGAATTCGAGGTCGAGGCCGCGCCTGTCTCGGATCCCAAGAAAGTCACGAAAGTCAAGATTGTCAGGGCGACCGCGGACCTTTCCCTTCCCGAGCGCGAACTCGACCCCATTTTTCACGATAAGAGCGGCAAACGCCGCGTAACCGGGCCAATCGAGTACGCCATCGACGGCAACGAAGACACGGCATGGGGGATCGACGCCGGCCCCGGGCGGCGGAACGTGCCGCGCAACGCCGTCTTCAACGCCGCAACGCCGGTTTCGAATCCCGGCGGCACAATTCTCACTTTCTACCTCAGCCAGAAGCACGGCGGCTGGAACAGCGACGACAACCAGAACAACAACCTCGGCAGAATGAGGCTTTCGATCACCACGGCTTCGAACGCCGCCGCCGACCCGGTTCCACCAGGTGTCCGCCTGATCCTCGCCCTGCCGCGCGCGCAGTGGTCTCCGGCGCAGGAGCAGACCGTCTTCAGTTACTGGCGCACCACTGTTCCTGAGTGGAAGCAGGCAAACGCGCGCATCGAGGAGTTGTGGCGGCAACATCCGGAAGGCTCCTCGCAATTGGTCCTGAGCGAACGCCAGAAGAGGCGCGAGACTCACATGCTCACCCGCGGCGACTTCCTCAAACCCGGCAAGGCGGTCGGGCCCGGCGTACCCGCGTTTCTCAATCCGCTCCCCGCCGGCGCGCCTCTCGACCGGCTCACCTTCGCCCGCTGGATGGTGGACCGCAAGGCTCCCACCACGGCGCGCTCGATGGTGAACCGCGTCTGGCAGGCTTACTTCGGCACGGGCATTGTCAGCACCACCGAGAATCTCGGAACCCAGTGCGAGCCGCCCTCTCACAAGGAATTGCTCGACTGGCTC
This sequence comes from Bryobacteraceae bacterium, assembly GCA_019187195.1. GTDB lineage: Bacteria > Acidobacteriota > Terriglobia > Bryobacterales > Bryobacteraceae > CADEFT01. Next base: position 2,512 of record JABAQT010000063.1, on the reverse strand, counting down.
GCCGTCGAGTTCATGGACCGGGGTTGGAGCCTCAAGAACATCCACCGCCTCATCGTCAATTCCGCCACCTACCGGCAAAGTTCGAAAGTGTCTCCGGAACTCTATGAGAAGGACCCGTTCAACACGCTGCTGGCGCGCGGTCCGCGAGTGCGCGTGGAAGGCGAGATCGTGCGCGACATCGCTCTCGCCGCCAGCGGCCTGTTGAATGAGCATGTCGGCGGACCAAGCGTCTATCCGCCGGCTCCTGATTTTCTCTTCCAGCCTCCGGTCAGCTACGGACCCAAGAACTGGCACACGGAGAAGGGCGCGGACCGCTACCGCCGCGCGCTGTACACTTTCCGCTACCGCTCGGTCCCCTATCCGATGCTCCAGAACTTCGACACGCCCAACGGTGACGCTTCCTGCGTCCGGCGGACGCGCTCGAACACGCCCCTCCAGGCGCTGACCACCTTGAACGAGCCTCTGTTTCTCGAGACCGCCCGCGCGCTGGCGAGGAAAGCGATCGCCGAAGGGGGCAAGACCGAAGACCAGCGCATCACGTACGCCTTCCGCCGCTGCCTGTCCCGCAGACCCACCCTCGCCGAGCGGACCGAGTTGCAGAAGCTGCTCGAGAGCCAGACACAGCGTTTCAAGGACGGCAAGCTCGACGCCGCCGGCATGACCGGCGGAGAGTCGAATCCCGAACTGGCGGGCTGGACCGCCGTCGCCCGTGTGCTGTTGAACCTCGACGAGACGATAACAAAGGAGTGACCATGAACGGAAATCACATTGCCCGGCGCTGGTTCCTGAAGGACTGCGCGATTGGCCTGGGCGCGATGGCCGCCCAGTCGTTGATGGCGGCCACCGCGGGGCCGATGTCCCCGAAGAAGCCGCAGTTCGAGCCCACGGCGAAACGCGTCATTTTCCTGTTCATGGCCGGCGCTCCCAGCCACCTCGAGATGTTCGACTACAAGCCGCAACTCGCCAAATTCGACGGCACTCTGCCTCCGCCTGATTTGCTCAAGGGCTACCGCGCGGCTTTCATCAACCCGAACTCGACGCTGCTCGGACCCAAATACAAGTTCCATAAAGTGGGCGGGAACGGAACCGAGCTATCCGAACTTCTTCCCCATCTTGCCAAGGTTGTCGACGACATCGCCATCGTCAAATCGATGAATACCGACGCCTTCAACCACGCGCCCGGCCAACTGCTGATGAATACCGGGACGCAGCAGTTCGGCCGTCCCAGCATGGGGGCCTGGGTCACCTACGGACTCGGCAGCGAAACCCAGGATCTGCCGGCGTTCGTCGTGTTCAGTTCCGGCAAGAAAGGCCCGAGCGGAGGCAACTCCTGCTGGGGGAGCGGGTTTCTCCCCACGGTCTATCAGGGCGTACAGTTCCGCGGATCCGGCGACCCCGTGCTCTACCTCTCGAATCCCCCCGGCGTCGACCAGACGCTCCAGCGTGATTCGCTCGATTCGCTCCGCAAGCTGAACCAGATGCATCTCGGGGTAATGGGCGATCCGGAAATCGAAACGCGCATCAACTCCTTCGAGATGGCATTCCGCATGCAGTCGAGCGCCCCCGAACTGATGGATCTTTCGAAGGAACCCCGGCACATTCTGGATATGTACGGCGCCGTGCCCGGCAAACCTTCCTTTGCCAACGATTGTCTTCTCGCGCGCCGCCTTGTCGAACGCGGCGTGCGCTTCGTCCAGCTTTATCACGAAGCCTGGGACCAGCACGGCAACCTCACCAGGGACATCGCCATCAACTGCAAGGACACCGACCAGGCGTGCGCGGCGCTGATCCAGGATCTGAAGCAACGCGGCATGCTCAAGGACACCCTCGTCGTCTGGGGCGGGGAATTCGGCCGCACTCCGATGGTTCAAGGCGGCAATGACGGGCGCGATCATCACCCCAACGCTTTCACCATGTGGCTCGCCGGCGGAGGCGTCAAACCCGGACTCGTCATGGGCGAAAGCGACGAACTCGGCTTCAACGTCATCAAGGACAAGGTCCATGTTCACGACCTCCACGCCACCATGCTCCACATGCTCGGCTTCGATCACACCAAGCTGACGTTCCGCTTCCAGGGCCGTGATTTCCGGCTCACCGACGTGCAGGGGAACGTGATTCAAAAGCTGCTGGCGTGATGAGAATGCTCTCCCTGGCTGAATCCACCATCGGATAGCATTGTCTTATCTCCACGCCGCCGGATCCAAGATTCACACAGGAGCAATGCCTGGAACCGGATCACCTTCTTACGGTTCATCCGAGTTCGCCGGCAACCGCGGGACACGTTAACGAACCAGCGCGTCCCGGGCAGCGGTTGGGAGGCTTCGGAGGTGCGGAACCTTGCCTCCATCACCACCATCGCCCGCCCCGGCCGCGAAATTCAGGTTGCCGGGATTTATCCCAACACCGGCGCGTGCGCCTGATGCCCCACCAGACGGCACGCGGAGATCGTGCTCGAAAGTGGGGCGGACGAAGTGAGCGCGGCTTCAGCGAAGAGCGGCGGGCGGAGGTGTGC
>JABAQT010000007.1 GCA_019187195.1 Bryobacteraceae bacterium | reverse complement strand
CCTGGACATAGGCGCGGATGGCCTCCGCCTGCGCGTCGCTCAGCGCGTCCTGGCCGGCCAGCACCAGCACCTTGTAGCGTGACAGGTCCTTCAGTTGGCGGTCGAAGATGATGTGGAAGGGGATCTTGTGCTGAATGAGAGTTTGCTCGGCAAGCGTGGCGCCAACCAGCGCTTCCGCGGGATTGAATTCGACCGAGGCGAAGGCGCGCAGCACCGCTACATCGCCCACAGGCACGGTGTTCCTGAAATCGGCCTGGTGGCCGTGGAAGAACCGGATGTAGCGGCGCGCCTCCGGCGTCAGGCGGATCCCCTCCGGTTGCACGTCGCCCACCATGCCGATGTTGTTGCCGTTATAGGCCATCGCTTCCGCGATGCGCAGATGCGGCGGGCTGTCCGGCGATTGCGCGCCGTAGCGTCCGCCGGTGTAAACGAAGATCGACTTGCCCATCAGGCGCGCGGTTTTGAAGGAACGGATCTTCGACACCAGACGTCCGTCCGGGGTCCAGGAAGCATGCGACGGCTCCTCGCTCCAGACCACATCGCCATGCCGCAACATCTCCCCGTAATCGACTCCGTAGACGAAGCCCTGGTTCAGGGCAAGATTCAGATTGGGATTTCCTTCGAGCGCGACCTCCGGGTTCAGCGAACCGATGTAGGCATCATAATCGGCATAGTGCCTCGTGACTTCGGCCGCGCGCCACAGGGCCCACTCCTGCATCAGCGGGTTGCGCAGTTCGGGTAGATGGATGGGACCCGAAAAGAGGTCGAACACCGGCGGGATAATGCCGTCAAAACGGTCAAATCCAAACCTTGGACGCCGTGACCCGGCCGGATATTTCGCCTCGAGCCAGCGGCGGAAGCGATCCTGGCAGAAGCCGCAGTGGCAGGATCGCGGCTCGCCCCACCAGTGCATCTGGTCGAAATGGATCATGTCGAGCTTGATGTCCTGGACGCCCAGACGCAGCACCTTTTCGATGAACGCCTTGTAACCGGGGTTGTTGCGGCAGGCGGCGTAGCGAAAAGTCTGATCGGCGGAGTAGTACACGGGCCTGCCGTTCATGTCTTTCTGCATCCAGCCGCGCGCCTCCGGCTCTTCCTGGAAAAAGGACTCGTACATCATGGTGGCGCCCACGTAGCCGCCCACGCGGATGCCATGCTTGTGCGCAAACCCGGTAAAGCGGCGGGTGGCGTCGATATCCTCTTTTTCCGCCTCGATGCCGAAGCCCTTGTGCAGGTTGGTGATCACCAGGTTCACGCCTGCCTCCTTCAATCCGGCCGCGGCGCGTTCGGCGCGCTCCGCCATCCAGTTCTCTTCGTCCGCCAGCGGCTGCCCTCCGCGGCGGCGAATGAAAATCAGGGGCTCCCAATTGCCCGCCATGACAATGCCTTCCGAAACCCAGGCCGGCCGCGGAGAACGCGCCGGCGGCTCGGCCGGGGACAGGGACGCGGCGCCTGCCAGCAGAATGAGTACACCGATGAGTTGCACGCGAATCATTCCTCCTTGCAATTAATCGAGCCTCACGCTCCACAGGTAACTCGAACGGCCGTGATGGTCGTTTTCGCCGAGGTAGAGCGTATGATCGGGAGCCACGGCGATCTCATGAATGCGCGCGGGCGTCTCTCCGCCCGCCGCCAGATCGTTGTAACAGCGGATGGCGCTATCGCGCCGCGTGTCCCACCGCATCAGTTGCGTATGGCCGTTCATTCCTCCGCCGCCGTATAAAATCCCATCCCGCATCGCGAGTGAGGGGAACCGTCCCGCCGCCATCACGTGAGCGACCTTATTGACCGCTCCCGTGGCGATCTCGACGCGGCAAAGCACGCCGGCTACCGTGCCCGCGTAGATATACTCGCCGCCGTCATAAACCATCGAGTCGCAGAAACCGTAGTCCTGGCGGTGCCGGGTTTCCTCCAAGGCGCTCGAAACGCCGCCGGGTTTGGGTGGATCGACCAGCAACTGCTCTTCATCGGAAACCCTGGAAAGGCCGTGTTCGAACCAGACGAACCGGTCACCCTCGGGGTGATACTTGAAGAGGCGAATCGGGCGCTGCCCTACAATCTCATCCCAGGCGCGCGTCTCCGCGTAAGTGCCCCACAGCCAGCCATCGCGGTCCACCACGGCGTTGTGCGGTTGCGCGAACAGAATCGCGTTGCCGATCCAGGCTAGCACTTCGGTCCTCCGCGCCGTTAGATCGAACCGGAACACCGATTCCGCCGGATACGTGAAACCGTATAGCAAACCGCGCTCCCAATCCGCGGCGATGGACTGAATGTACAGGTGGGGCATGGGCACGCCCAACACCTCGGCCCTGCGCTCCCGAGGGTCGTAACGCACCAGCTTCCCTCCCGGCGCGGAGCGCTGGTCCTCCACATCGTGCAACAGCGACGTCGCGAAGTAGAAGCATCCGTCCTTCGGATTGCGCAGCAGCGTGCGGTGGATTTTCGCGTCGTAGGGATCCGTCCACGAGGGCGCGTCGAGCGAGGTGAACCGCTCCGCGGCCGGATCGAATGTGTAGAGCAGGTCTCCATCTATCGAGTTCAACCCGCAGTAGACGAGATTCTCCTCGTCGCTGTAAGTGACGGCGTCGAAGCTGATCCAGCCGTTTCGCCACGCCGGATCGGCCGCGAGTTGCCGGTAGCTCCAGCGCCCTTCAATGCGCTCCTTCCAACCCTCCAGGCGCGCGTCGCGAAGACGGAAGGCGCGGATCTGTTTCACATCTGGCATCAAATGTCTCCCGTCAGAACGAATACTTGAGGGCGAACTGAAGAATCCGCGGATCGTTGGCGGCGGTGATCCTGCCGAAGATCGGCGAGTTGACCGCCGATGCCGGGCCGCCCAGGTTGGGACGGTTCATCAGGTTGAAGAACTCAGCCCGGAAATCGATCCGCTGTGCCTCCCACCCCGGGAGTGGGAACGATTTGGTCAGGCAGAGATCCACATTTGCGAATCCAGGTCCGCGCAGAGCGTTGCGGCCCGTGTTGCCGTTGGTTCCGATGGCGTTGGCCGTAAAAGCCCGGGGATTGAACCAGGCATGGATCTTCTCGCCACGGGACCGGTCATCGGGAAGGCGGTGGTCTCCGATCTGGTCGGCGCGGTCCCCGCCCAACCCGTTCAGCCCGTTGTCCACCCCGGAGACGACCGAGAACGGGAAGCCGTCTCTCAGCACGAGAATGCCGCTCACGTTCCAGCCGCCGAGAGCGTAGCGCCCCAGCGCTCCCAGGTTCCTGGGGGAAGGAACCTGCCATACCGTGCTCAGAATGAACTGCCGCCGGATATCGTAATCCGAAAGCCCGCGATCCAGGTATGGATTGGATGTCGTGTAGTTGCCGGTCCAGAAAACGGAATCGGAACTCTGGTCTATCGACTTGGCCCAGCGGTAGCCCGCAAGGAAGGTGACGCCGTGCGTCATGCGCTTCTCCACCTGCACCAGCATCGAATGGAAGTATGCGGTTCCCGGACTCTGGCCGAGAGGCGCGCTGGTGAACTCCCGCATCGGCCTGCGCTGATTCGTATTAGCCAGCGTCGAAGCCCCGGGGATGTATACCGCCTCGTTGCCCTCGACGCCGGCTGTCAGGTGATAGGATTGCGAACCGGCGTAGCCCACACGCAGCAGCACCGACGCCGGCAATTGATGCTCGGCCGTGAAATTCCACTGCTGCGTGCTCGGGTAGGTATAGGCGCCCGGCACCCACGCGAGCAAGGGCATGGGCGAGGGGAACCGCGTCGAGGACGGCGGCGGCAGAATCGCCGGGAACGGATTCACCTGGCCCTGGAACGGATTCGCAAGGCTTGCCGGGAAGTTGATGTCCACCGAGAGATTGAATGGCGGGGAGGTCAACTGCCCGTTGTAGGCATTCGCCGTCGGCTGGTCGTGGTAGAGTCCGTAGCCGGCGCGCAAACTCGTCTTGCCGTTGCCGAACACGTCGAAGGCCAGGCCGATCCGCGGGTCGAACAGTTTGTAGTGCGCGTCGATGCCGCGCTCCGGCACCCCCGCATCGCCGGGCACGAACACTCCGGGAGGCAGATTCGGGAACCGGGTGCTGCGTGTTCCCGCGCGGTAGGCCGCCGCGTCGAATGTCTTCACCTGGCGCCGCTGATCGCTCCACGGCTCCCACGCCGACCAGCGCACGCCGAGGTTCAGGTTGAGCCGCCGGCCGATCTTCCAGACGTCGTTCACAAACCAGGCTGGCACGTTGCGGCGCAGCGAATTATAAAGAGGCGCGTTCTGCGTGAACTGGCTGGGGCGGCCCAAAAAGAAATCGGCCAGGTTATTCGCCGAACGCTGGCCGTTGAACACGAAATTTCCGCCCGAAAGAAAGTCCTGGTCGAGGATGTTCTGTTCGCGGATCAGTTCCGCCCCGAACTCGACGGTGTGGCTGCCGCGAATCCACGTCCAGTTGGAATTCAGATTGTACTGATTGCGCGGCACGCGGTAGATCCCGCTGTAGCTGATGCCGAAGTAACTCGCCACATTCAGATTCAGCGCCGTTCCCGATCCACCGTACACCATGTTTGTGACGTTCGACCCGAAGCCCGTCCACCCCGGCAGGTCCGGCCCGATGCGCATCATCTTCACCCTGCTTGCTCCCAATGCGAAGTTGGCGGCCAGCGTGGGCGTCAGGATGTAGGTCCCGTTCAGGGCGGCGCTATGGCTCCTCCACTCGCGCGACACCGCCGCGGTGAGTATATTGGTCAGGATTGTGGGGTTCGGCTCCTCGAGTTTGTCGTAGAGATAGCGGCCATATAGCCGGAACTTGTCGGAAAATGTATGGTCCCCGCGAGTGACGAATTGCTGGCCATCCTGCAGGGTTCGCCGCGAAAAGAAGGCCAGGCCGGACGCCGGATCGCCCTCCGGCATCAGGTTGATGATCTTCGCCGCGATGGGATCGAAACGCGAGACGGGGATGCGGTTGCCGGGGAACGGGTCCCCGGTGTCCGGGTCTCGAAGCTGACTGCGGATCGATGAAAAATCTCCCGCGCGCTGCGCCGCCGTGGGTGAGATCGAGGAACTCGACACCGGAAGCGCGCGAATATTCGACCCCTGCCACGAGGCGAAAAAGAACGTCTTGTTGCGAATGACAGGGCCGCCCGCGGTTACCCCGTACTGGTTGCGCTTCAACCCATCATCGGTCTTGGCGAAGAAATTCCGGGCGTTGAACGCCGCGTTGCGCACGAACCAGAACGCACTGCCGTGGAACTCGTTTGTGCCTCCTCTCGTCACCGCGTTCACGATGCCGCCGCCCCGCCCGCCGAACTTCGCATTGTAACTGTTGGTCTGGAAGCTGAACTCCTGAATCGCATCGGGGTTGGGAAAAACGTTCGCAATCTGCGTGTACGGGTCCTCGTTGCTGGTCCCGTCGAGATAGAACGCGGCCGAGTTCGAGTGCCCGCCCGCCACCGATACGCGCTGCGACACCGCTTCCGGACGGCTCGCCGCTTGCGAATAAATGCCGCCCGATGGCACGATGTTCACGTCCGGAGCCAGCGTCAGCAGTTGCAGCACATTCCGGCCGTTGAGCGGCAGTTCCTTGATAATCCGCGGCGTGAATGTGGTGGTGAGCGTCTGTGACCGCACGTCCACGAGCGCGGCGTCCGCCGTCACCGTGACCGCTTCCGCCTGGCTGCCTACGCGCAAGGTGATATTCAGCGTGGCGGTTTGGTCCACCTGCAGCAGAATGCCCTCCCGCACGTAAGTCTGAAAGCCGTCCTTTTCGACGCGGACCTGGTAGGGGCCGGGCGCGAGGTTGGACAACACGAACAGGCCGCCGGCGCTCGTTTCGGTGGACGTCACCTGCTGCGTCGCGGTTTGCGTGGCTATGACCGTTGCCTCCGGGACCAGCGCGGCGGTGGGATCGCTCACGGTGCCGGTTATGGTGGCCGACGAGCGTTGGGCTGGGGCGAGTGACGGCAGGAGACAGGCGAGAAGGACGGCGAGATGGGTGCGAAACATGATGACCTCCTGGAGCGAGTGATGAGTAAGCACGAAAGTATCATGAGTAACCATTGAAATCAAGAAGCATTTCTCTGATTTGTGTATTTGATGAGAAACGTTTCTGAAACGTGCTTGACGCCCCCCTCCCCTTCATGTTCCACTGTTCCTCATATGCCCCCCAAGGTCACCTTGCGCGATGTCGCCCGCCTCGCCGGCGTCAGCCCCGCCACCGTCTCCCGTGTCGGACGCGGAAACCTCTCCGTCGATGACAACATCCGCTCACGCGTGCGGCAGGCGGCCGCCCAACTCGGCGTTCGCCTTGACGGCCGCCACGGATCGAGCCTCGTCCTCTTCCTGCTCGCCAACCGCCCGATGCTGCACCCTATCCACTCGCGCATCCTCGTGGGGGCCGAAGGATATTGCGCCGCCCACGGCTGGGATCTCGTACTCCAGAGCTACCGCTACGTGCTCGACGAGGAGCCGAAGCGCATCCGTACGCCGCGCATCCTCGAACGCCGGGGCTTGGTGCGCGCCGTGATCCTGGCGGGAACGAATTCCGGCAACGCATTGGAAGCCCTGCGCGCCATGGGCGTCGAAGTAGCGGTGTTCGGCAACAACGTCGTGGGGAAATGGGAACCCTCGCGTGAGGATGCCGTCTACTCGGACGAGATCGGCGGAGCGCGGGAGATGACACAGTATCTTCATTCGCTCGGCCATCGCGACATCTGGTATGTCGGCGTAGCGGGCCGCCCTTGGATGCTGAGGTCGGCCGAAGGCTACCGCCAGGAGATGGAGCGCGCCGGTCTCGAACCGCGGATTCGCTGGATGCACACCGAAGAGCGCGAAGCCGGCTATCTGGCGGCGAAGTCGCTGTTCGGCAAGGGAGAGGCGGTCACAGCCATCTTCGCCGGCAGCGATTCGGCCGCGGAAGGCGTGTACCGCGCCCTGCGGGACCTCGGTTTGCGTGTGCCCGAGGATGTGAGCGTCTGCGGCGTCAACGATTCGGAAGGCTCCATTCTGCATCCCGCGCTGACCACCATCCGTCCGTTTCCGGAAGAGGTCGGGCGCAACCTCGCCGAATTGGTTCTGGATCGCATCGGGAATCCGGATCTGCCCCCACGGCAGCGGGTGATCCCGACACAGGTTGTGCGGCGGGATTCATGCGTCCGGCGCGGGTAATTTCGGGTTTCCCCGGATCTGATATACTGATGAGTTCATGGCAGCCTTTGTCCCGCATCATCCCCACCATCACCGCGGTGCTCGTATGCGGCGACGGGCTGGGTTCTAATTCAGTGAACCGGTAACTTTTCGAGGTCAGCTAGCCCGCCGCGGTTACGGCGGGTTTTTCATTGGTACACGCAACATGGACTTGGATTTCTCAAAATTGGATGGCTTGATCCCGGCAGTGATTCAGGATCATCTTTCAGGCCGCGTTCTGATGGTCGGCTTTATGAACGAGGAGGCATGGAAGAAGACCGTTGAAACCGGATTCGCCACCTTCTACAGCCGTTCCCGCTCGAAACTCTGGCTGAAGGGGGAAAGCTCCGGACATCGCCTCGTGGTTAAGGAAATCACCACCGATTGCGACAACGATTCGGTCGTCCTCAAGGTGGAGGCCCTCGGCCCTGGCGTCTGCCATAACGGCTACGAAAGCTGTTTCTACCGCAAGCTCGAAAATGGACAATGGGCCGTCACCGACACGCGCACCTTTGACCCCGGCAAGGTATACGGAGGCTGACGCTTTGAAACTGAAGTTAGGAATTCCCAAGGGCAGTCTCGAGAACGCGACCATCGATCTCTTCCGCCGCGCCGGGTTTAACATCACTACATCGAGCCGGTCTTACTTCCCCGCCATCGACGACCCTGAAATCGAGTGCATGCTCATCCGCGCCCAGGAGATGGCCCGCTACGTCGAGGACGGCATCCTCGACGCCGGCCTGACCGGACGCGACTGGGTGGAGGAGAACGAGGCCAGCGTAGTCAACGTCGCCGACCTCATCTATGCCAAGCAGAGTTTCGGCAAGGTCCGCTGGGTCCTCGCCGCCCCCGAATCCTCGCCCTTCCAGAAAGTAGCCGACCTTCAGGGCAAGACCATTGCCACCGAACTGGTGGGCGCCACGCGCCGCTATCTCGCCAAGCACGGCGTTACCGCCAAGGTCGAATTCTCCTGGGGCGCCACCGAAGTCAAGCCGCCCGTGCTCGCCGACGCCATCGTCGAAGTCACCGAAACCGGCTCCTCGCTGCGCGCCAACAAGCTGCGCATATTGGACGTCGTCATGGAGTCGAACACGCAACTGGTGGCCAACAGGGAGTCCTGGGCGGAGGAATGGAAGCGGCACAAACTCGAGGACATTCGCATGCTGCTCGAGGGCGCCATCAATGCGCTCGGTAAGGTCGGACTCATGCTCAACGTCCACAAGAGCGACCTGGAGCCTGTTCTTGCCGTGCTGCCCGCTTTGAAGCGTCCCACCATCTCCCACTTGAGCCAGGATGATTGGCTGGCGGTGAACACCATCCTCGAGGAGACCGCCGTGCGCACCATTATTCCGCGCCTCAAGAAGGCCGGGGCGCAGGGAATCGTCGAGTATCCCCTCAACAAGATTGTGATGTAGCCATGATCCGGATTCTCGAAGCCAACCAGACGGGCAAACTCCTCAAACGGCGCGCCGCGCGGTTCGAGGAAGCCGAAGCCGCCGTCCGCCCCATTCTCGAGGCCGTGCGCAAGCGCGGCGACAAAGCCCTGGTCGAGTACGCCCGAAAGTTCGATGATCTCCGGGGCTCGAACGTGAAGGTTCCCGAGGAGCAGTTGCAGCGTGCCGCCGGCGAACTCGATCCCGAATTCCGCCACGCCGTCCGCACCGCTTCCTCGAACATTCGCGCCTACGCCAGGCTTCAGTTGCCGAAGCCTTTCCGCAAAGCGCTCTCACCCGGCATCCGCCTCGGCCAGATTCTACGTCCGCTCGATTGCGTGGCGGCATACATCCCTTCCGGACGCTATCCTCTCCCGAGCACGCTGATGATGACGGTGATTCCCGCGCAGGTCGCCGGAGTGCCGAACATCGTGGTCGCCTCTCCCCGGCCGAATCGCGAGATCCATGGCGCCGCCGCGATGCTCGAGGTCAACCAGGTGTTCCAGATGGGCGGCGCGCACGCCATCGCCGCCTTCGCTTTCGGCACCAGGACCGTGCCTAAGGCGGACCGCATCGTCGGCCCCGGCAACATCTATGTAGCGGCGGCGAAAAAGCTCCTCGCCGGAGAAGTCGGCATTGACTTTGTCGCCGGACCCACGGAGATCCTCATCATTTCGAGCGAAGGCGACCCGCGCTGGCTTGCCGCGGACATGCTGGCCCAGGCCGAGCACGATGTTGACGCAGCCGCGATCCTGCTTACGCCCTCGCGCCGCCTAGCGCAGACAGTGGCTCTCGAAATAGAAAAACAGCTCGCCGATCTCTCCACCGCCAGGGTCGCCCGCAAAGCCATCGACAAGAACAGCGCCATTATCATCGTCAGCTCGATGGAGCATGCCGTGGAGCTATCCAACGAATTCGCCCCCGAGCATCTGAGCATTCCGGAAATGCGCCTCCTCGACATGGTGAAGCACGCGGGCAGCGTCTTTGTCGGCCCCAACAGCCCGGAAGCGGCGGGCGATTACGCCGCCGGACCCAATCACGTTCTTCCCACCAGCGGCGCGGCCCGCCTCAGGGGAGGGCTCACCGCCGCCGATTTCGTCAAGGTCATCTCCGTCCAGGAACTGAACGGCGAAGCGCTGCGCCGTCTTGGTCCCGCGATCACCACCCTGGCCCGCGCCGAGGGTCTCGAGGCCCACGCCCGCAGTGTCGAGGTGCGCCTTGGCAAGTGACGTCCCGGCGCAACTGAAGCCGCGCGAAGCCGTGCTGCGCATGGCCCCCTACTCGCCGCCCACCGGCGGGCGCGCCGGAAAGCTGCGTCTCGATTTCAACGAAAACACCGTCGGCTGCTCCCCGCGAGTGGTCGAATACCTCAAGGAACGGCTGGACGGGAACATCTTTTCCGTCTATCCGGAATATGCCGCCACGCGCGAAGCGCTTTCCCGCTTCTTCGCCGTCGAGGAGCCGCAACTCGTGCTCACCAACGGAACCGATGAAGCCATTCAGGTGCTGGTGAACACCTATGCCGATGACAACGACGATGTGCTGGTGCTTCATCCCTCCTACGCGATGTACCGCTTCTACGCCGAAGTCGCCGGCGCTTCTGTCCGCGAGCTTCCCTACCGCAAACAGGATCTCGCCTTCCCTCTTGAGGAACTGCTCGAGGCGATACATCCCGCCACGCGCGCCATCCTGATCGCCAATCCCAACAACCCCACGGGAACGGGCATCGGCATCGGGGAGATCCGCCGCATCCTCGGCCGCGCGCCACATGCGGCCATCCTCATCGACGAAGCCTACTTCGAGTTCTCGGGCGTCACCGCCATCCCCCTGCTTGCCGAATATCCGAACCTTTTTGTCAGCCGTACCTTTTCAAAAGCCTTCGGAATGGCCGCCATGCGTTTTGGATGCCTGCTCACGCAGGCGTCCAATGCCGCCTACCTGCGCAAGGCCCAATCGCCCTACAGCGTGAACCTGCTGGCCGCCATTGCCGCCCGCGCCGCGATCGAAGATACCGCCTACGTCTCGAACTACGTCTCCGAGGTGCTCGACGCGCGTGAGATGATCTACGCCGGCCTGGCCAGGCTCGGCATCCCCTTCCATCCGAGCCAGGCGAATTTCGTCCTCTTCCACGCCGGCGCGCGCGCCATCGAAATCCGCGATAAACTCCGCGCCATGGACGTTCTGGTGCGCGACCGCAGCTATGAAATCGAAGGCTGCGTCCGCGTTACCGCCGGCACGCGCGCCCAGACCCAACGGTTCCTCGATTGCCTGGAGCAGATCTGGTAATGGCCCGCGAACTGATTGTCTTCGACATGGACGGCGTGCTCGTCGACGTGACGGAATCCTACCGCGAAACCATCCTCCGCACGGTCGAGCATTTCACCGGCAAGCGGGTTACCCGGGACATGATCCAGGCGTACAAGAACGCCGGCGGGTGGAACAACGATTGGGCGCTTTCGCAGCGCATGGCCGCCGATCTCGGCGTAAACATCGAATATCAGACCGTGGTCGATCACTTCCAGAAGCTTTTCCTCGGCAACGGCTCCGACGGCATGATCCTGCGTGAGAAATGGATCGGCGGCGAAGGGCTCTTCGAGCGCCTCTCCCGCCGTTTCGATCTCGCCATCTACACGGGCCGGCCGCGTTATGAAGCCGGCCTCACGCTGAACCGCTTCGCTCCGGACATCGTATTCGACCCCTGCATAACGGCCGGCGACGTCGTTCACGGAAAGCCTCATCCGGAAGGCCTCGAGCGCATCAGGGAGCGGCGGCCCGCCCAGCCCATGTGGTACGCCGGCGATACCGTGGATGACGCCCGCTGCGCCCGCGCCGCCCAGGTTCCCTTCATCGGCGTCGCCGGCCAGGCGAACCCGGCGCGCGCCGAACTGCTCGCGCTTTTCCATGCCGAAAACGCCGCCGCCGTCCTCGATGACATCAATCAACTGGAGGCCTTCCTTGCGAACCGCTAAGATCGAGCGCAACACCAGGGAAACCCAAATCAAGGCGGCTCTCAAGATCGAGGGCAAGGGCCGCTACGATATCCGCACCGGCGTCCGCTTTCTCGACCACATGCTGGAGTTGTTCACCAAGCATGGCGGTTTCGACCTCACGCTCCACGCCGACGGCGACCTCGACGTCGATCAGCACCACACCGTCGAAGACTGCGGCATTGTTCTCGGCCAGCTTTTCTCGAAGGCTCTTGGGGACCGCAAGGGAATCAATCGCGCGGGGTACTTCGTGCTGCCCATGGACGAGACTCTGGCCGTCGTGGCCGTTGATCTGGGCGGGCGTCCCGCGCTCGTCTACCACGACGGGGTGCGAGTGCGTCTGGTGGGAGACCTGCAGGTGGAACTCGTCCACGACTTCTTCGACGGCTTCGTCAACAACTGCGGCGCCAATCTCCATGTCAAAGTCCTTCATGGCCGCTCGAGCCATCATAAGATCGAAGCCATCTACAAGTGCTTTGCCCGCGCCATGAAGTACGCCTGTTCGAAGGATCAGCGGATGAAGGATCAATTGCCGTCCACCAAGGGGCTGCTATGATCGCCATCATCGACTACGGGGCGGGCAACCTGCGCAGCGTGCAGAACACGCTGGCTCAAATCGGGTCGGCGTACCGCATCGTGCACACACCCGAGCAACTGCGGGCGGCCTCGAAGATCATCCTGCCCGGAGTGGGCCACTTCGGACAGATGATGCGCGCGCTCGAGATGATGGAGATGCGCGACGCGATCCGGAAGCGCATCGAAAACCGCGTTCCGTTCCTCGGCATCTGCCTGGGCCTGCAAGCCATGTATGAGACCAGTGAAGAGGCTCCCGAACTGCGCGGGCTGGGGATTCTCCAGGGCAGCGTCAAGCGCTTCGCGAGCGATCTGCGGGTCCCCCATATGGGATGGAATGAGATTGTTCCGCGCGAGGGCTCCGCGCTGCTCGGCAATCTGGGGCCTCATCCCTACCTGTACTTCGCGCACAGCTATTACGCTCCATCCGGCGCCGCCACGGCCGCCATCTGCGAATACGGGATTCCGTACACCGCCGCCATCGAAACCGGCAACCTTTTCGGCGTGCAGTTCCATCCGGAAAAATCGGGAACTCTCGGACTGCGCGTCATGAAGAATTTCGTGGATCTGTAACCATGCTCGCCAAGCGTATCATCCCCTGTCTCGATGTCACCGGCGGACGCGTGGTCAAAGGGGTGCACTTCGTCAATCTGCGCGATGCGGGCGACCCGGTGGAGCTTGCCGGGCGCTACAACGAACAGGGCGCCGACGAACTCGTCTTTCTCGACATCACCGCCTCGAGCGACCACCGCGGGACCATGGTCGACGTCATCGCCCGCACGGCGCGCAAGGTTTTCATTCCGCTCACCGCGGGCGGGGGGATTCGCACGGTTGCCGACGGCCGCGCGATCCTGCTCGCCGGGGCCGACAAGGTGAGCGTCAACACCGCCGCCGTCCGGCGGCCCCAACTGATCGCCGAACTCAGCGAGGAGTTCGGGGCGCAGGCCGTGGTGCTGGCGATCGACGCGCGCCGGCGCTCCACCGGAGGGTGGAACGTGTACACGCATGGCGGGCGCGCGGACGAAGGCATTGACGTCATCGAATGGGCGCGGCGGGGCGAGGAACTGGGGGCGGGCGAGATCCTGCTGACCTCGATGGATACCGACGGCGTGCGGGAGGGTTTCGATTGCGAGCTTACCCGCGCTGTTTCCCGGGCCACCCGCATCCCCATCATCGCCAGCGGCGGCGCCGGCAAGGAAGAGCATTTCCTGCGGGTGCTGACCGAGGGCGAGGCGGACGCCGCGCTGGCGGCCTCGATCTTCCATTACGGGACTTACACCGTGAACGATCTCAAACAATATCTCGATAAACACGGAATTCCGGTGAGGAAGCTCGCGTGATTATTCCCTGTATCGACCTCATGGGCGGAAAGGTCGTGCAACTTGTGCAGGGCCGCGCCAAGGCGCTCGAGGGCGGAACCGTCGACGAGATGCTGGCGCGCTTCGCGGCTTTTCCCGTGATTCAGGTCATCGACCTCGACGCGGCGATCGGCAGCGGCGGCAACGATGAACTGGTGGAGTATCTCGCCGCCCGGGCCTCGATCCGCGCCGGAGGCGGAGTGCGCACGCCCGAGCGGGCGGAAAAGCTTCTGGCGCAAGGGGCGCGCCACGTGATTGTGGGCACCTCCGCGTTCCACTCCGGCGGCATCAACCACGAGTTGCTTTCGGCCATCACGGCAGCGGCCGGCCGCGAACAGATCCTCATTGCTCTCGATTCCAGGGACGGGCGCATTGTCGTGAAAGGGTGGCGCGAGGCCACGCAACTCAGGGCCGAGAGCGTAATCCGCGATCTCGAGCCCTATTGTGGTGGATTCCTCTGCACATACGTGGACAAGGAAGGAATGATGCAGGGCACCGATCTCGGCTGGTTCCGCCGCCTGCGCGCGGCCACCTCGCACGGGATTACGGCCGCCGGGGGAATCACCACCTACGAGGAGGTGCGCGAGCTGCAGAGCATGAAGGTCGATGCCGCGCTGGGGATGGCGATCTATACGGGCCGTCTCGATTTAGGGATATTGGCGAATATGAATATCCCTGACTAGGCGGCCGGAGAAACTGTTCTTCTTCCGGGTATATACTGGCAAAACGTAGACTTATTTAGTTATTGCACAGGCATAGCCTTAATTAAGGAGAACTTACGAGTGGATCAACAATACTGGGCTTGGTTGAACACCGAATGGAATGCCGGACGCCTGACGCGCCCGGGAATCGCGCTGCAGAGTTTCCGTAACCATCCGCGCACCTTCCTCAAAACCTATCCGCTACAGAACAACTACGACCCGCAGAACGACGGTATTTTCCGGGCGCACATTTTCAACGGAGCGGCCGGACAGCGTCCGGGGTCGATCCTGAAGACGCAGAATATGCACACCACGGAAAGCTTCACCATCCAGGCCGCGCCCGGCCAGCTTGGGGAAGGGTATCCGTTCTGGCTTCACGGTCTGCATACCGGCCAGAGCAATCAGGCTCCGGTATGGTATCTGCTCGATGGCGGCGGGCCCGACATCATGCTGACGGCCAAACTGACCGGTTGCACGTTCATCGCAAGGCCGGCGGCCGGTCACCCCGCCGGCTGTGTCGAGATCACCCACCTTCAACCGAATCAGGAGACCGGCATCGCTCTGAACACCAGGATGAATGTCCATGGCCAGCATGCCTACGGCCGCCTGCGATATGACATCAATGTCCGGTCCATCAATGTCATCGGGGTCCGGCAGAACGGCGGATGGAAGATCTACGCGCAAAAGCTCGAGAAGCATAACCTGGCCATCCGCAGCGTCACGCGCATTTTCCCGCCCGAGTAGAAGGGAACAACCGGCGGCGTGCTTGCGTATCCTTTATTGGAGGCCAGATCCATGTATTGCACGCACTGTGGGCAGGAGACCCCTGAAAACGCCAATTATTGCAGCGCCTGCGGGTGGGTGACCGCCGCCGGAGAATCGGCGCGCCAAGCGAGCGGCTATGCGCCGCGCCGACTCTTCCGTCTTCCCTACGATAAGAAGATCGCCGGTGTCTGTTCCGGCATCGCCAAATATCTGAACATGGACGTCACGATGGTGCGGATCGCCGCCGCTGCCATTGCCTGCGTCACCGGTTTCGTGCCGGGCATCGTCGCCTACCTCATCGCCTGGATCATCATGCCGGTGGAGTCCGAATTGCCGCGTCTTGCGGGCGGAGAGCAACCGGCGCACGCGAAATAGAGAATCAGCGCCAGGATTCGTCGAAAAAACCCGCTGCCGTGACTTCGCCTTTCGAGTCGAGCACGGCCCAGTCGCCCAGGCGGGGGAACAGAAGGGCGTTGGTGCCGGTGAGGTCACTTGCGCCGAACGTGTAGCCGGAATTCAACACGACATAGCGTGAGGGGTTGAGAGGGTTGGGGTAGATGGCCACCAGGAGCTGATTCGCGCCTCGAAAGGTCTGGCCCGCAATCCTGATCCTTCTTGAATTCCAATCGAAGGGAAGGCGGGGCAGGATCTTGCCGATCAGGCGGTTGGACTTCGAATCCCCGAAAAGAATGAGGTTGTAGTTATGAATGTCCTCATCGGTGACATCGCTCTCATTCTTGACGGGGATATCCGCCCGGAAGAACTTGTCATAATTGGCGCGGAAGGTTTCCAGCCGCTGGAGGGCCAGCGGGTTGCCGCCGTTCGGGCGGACGCAAAGGAAGGGTTCGAAGAAGGCATCGTCGATGGGACCCTGGAGGGCGTGGCGCTTCCGGAGTGCTCCTGGGTTCGTCTCGTAGGGCTTCCATTTGCCCTTGACCAGCGAGAGCGTTGAGGCGTGCTTGAAGGATTGGCCGTCGATGGTCACAGCGGCCGGCTTGAGCAGATGGAGGCGGGTTACGCCGGTGGTGGTGATGCGGACGGAATCACCATCGCGCGATGCGTCGACTTCGCCCCGCGTGTAGTGCCGGGCGAGGCCGTCCACGCGGAGCCAGCCGCATTCGCCGTAACGTGTTGTGTAGGTGAGGAAGCGAATATGATTGCGGTCTCGCGGGGCGGCAAGCGCCCTGGCAATGAACCGTTCGGACTCCTCTTTCTTTTCCGGATCGAACTTGTGGCCGATGGGCGGTCCCACAAGGAATAGAGCACGGAGGCTGGCCGGATCGAACTGCTCCCTGGCCAGTTGCTCCTTGATGTTCACCGAGGCCTGAAGTTGGGGGTCATTGATGCTGCCGTACCCCACGGTGGGAACCATCAGAGCATTGCGGGCATAGAGGTAGGCGTCATAGATGGTCCATGCCTGCTTCTGGTACCCGGGAGCATTGGGGAGCCCCGCATAGCGGAGCGTTTCACTGAATCCGGCTCCGGCTTCGATGGCGGCCCAGCGGGCGGGGTAATGAAGGCCGATGTGCCAGGCGCCGGCGCCTCCCATGGAAAAGCCGCGAAGCACGATCTTATCCGGATCGATGGTGTAGTTGCGAAGGACGGCCTCGAGGGCCTCGAAGACATCGGTCTCTCCGGCCCAGCGATAGGCATTGTTAGTGCGGCCGAAGACATGCAGTTCGATGCGGTCCGGGAGGGGGGTCACCGGCTTGCCCCACCCGGCATCGGCGAGAAAACTGACTTCATTCAGGCGTTGATTGCGCCCGTGCAGGACGATATCGAGGCGGATGGGGGCGCCGCGGCGATAGGTCCCGGGGACGATGACTATATAGGGCTGGAAACTGCCATCGATGCGCGAGCGGTAGCCGCGGGCGATGCGGCCGGTGGCTTCCGGCCAGGAAGGATGGCCCGATTCGAGTTCGCGGGCGCGAGCCTGCCCGGCGTCGAGAACCTTGATGGCGTTGTCGTAGTAAGTCCTGGTGAAGAACTCCTCGGGGTGGCGGAGGATCCATTCGCCGGCTTTGAAATAGACCGCGACGTCGGCCGATACGTCGGGATTGGAGAAAGAGAGCGAGGGGGGTCTCGAAAGCCGGCTCCTGATGGCTTCGAGTTCCGCGCCGGTGGGTTTGTAGGGCGCGGGAACCGGCGAGGGGGTGAATTGAGCGGAGGCCGAGGCGGCAAGGAGGAACAGGATGAACTTCATGTGGATGGGTCAGCCGTGGCGAATGACAAGCACGTCGCCATCCTTGACAATATACTCTTTTCCTTCGAGCCTCAGCAGTCCTTTCTCCCGAACGCCCGGATAGCCTTTGAGGTCCACGAGATTTTTCCAGTTGACCACTTCGGCGCGGATGAACTTCTTCTCGAAATCGGAATGAATGGCTCCCGCGGCTTTGACGGCCGTGGAGTGGATGGGGATGGTCCAGGCGCGGACTTCGGTTTCGCCGGCGGTAAGGAAGCTCATGAGGCCGAGGAGGCCGTAAGTGGCGGTGATGACGCGATTGAGGCCAGGGCTTGAGAGACCGTAACTCGACATGAGTTCGGCGGCTTCCCCGGGGGCGAGTTCAGCCAGTTCCGCCTCGATCTTGCCGCACACGGCGGTAACGGCGGTATGCGGCCGCGAGCCGAGTTTTTCGGCATATGCCGCTTCGACTTCGGCCAGATTGGGGGCGCTCTCTTCCCCGGCGTTGATCACATAGAGAATGGGCTTTTGCGAGAGGAACTGGAAGCCGCGGATACGCTTTTCCTCATCCTCGGTAAGCGGCATCTCGCGAAGGGGCTTTTCCGACTCGAGCACCTCCTTGCAGCGAATGAGTATTTCATACTCATGTTCGATCTCGGGAGACTTGATCTTCCTGCGGTCCTTTTCCAGGCGTTCGAGGCGTTTTTCGACGACCACGAGATCGCTGAGAATGAGTTCGATGCCGACGTCGTCGCGGTCGCGCAGCGGGTCAATGGAGCCTTTTTCATGAGGCACGGTGGGGTCCTCGAAGACGCGGAGAACGAGGGCAAGCGCGTCGACGACACGCAGGCTGGCGAGGTATTGGGGATCGCGAAGAGCTTCCTTGCTGATGGCCGGGAAGTCGACATATTCGACGACGGCCTGGGTGACCTTGGGCGGGTCGAAGATGGCGGCGAGGGCATCGAGGCGGGGATCAGGCACCCTGGCGATGCCGATCTGCGTTTCCATCGAGCCGACGCGCGTGGACTGGTGGACGCCGGTGAGGATGGTGAACAGGGATGTCTTGCCCGTCATGGGCAGGCCGATGATTGCGGTTCTCATGAGGTATGAACTTCTATTGTGGCAGGGCGGACAGGCGCGGGGTGGAAACAGTGAAAAAAGTGTTCCGATTTGTTCCGTTGTGTCCGGCCAGCGGCGGAGGCATACCCGTCCATGCTAAGGGCAGGGTAGCAGGGAGGAGGCGGGGAGGGTCCTCGATTAGGCGGACATCTGCCGTGTTGTGTAGGAGATGCGGATCCAGAGCGGTGTGTGACCGGCATCCCAAGGTAGAATGAAAGCATCTTGAAGTCTCGTTTCCGGTTCCTTGTTCTTTTTCTAGCCGCGTGCGCTTTCGCCCAGGATTCAGACCCGCCGGCGGAACCCGCGCCAACCGAAGACTCCACCCAGAGCGGAGAGACCGCGAGCCCGGCCAGCCAGCCCACGGACGGCGAGGCCGCCATCCGCCCGGCTATACCGGCCTCGAAGACACAGCCGAAGCGCATCCTCGGGCTCATGCCCAATTACAGGGCGGTGAGCGCGGGCGCAATCCCGCCGCCGCCCACACCGAGGCAGGCTTTCAAGATCGCCACTCAGAACAGCTTCGATTACTCGTCGTTTGTTTTCGTGGGCATCACTTCGGCGATGTCGTTCGGCACTGGCGGGCATCCCCAACTGGGCGTGGGCATGAAGGGATACGGCAGGTATTATTGGCGGGGCTTCGCGGATAAGACGAGCGGGAATTACCTGGTGATTTTCGCGCTGCCGACCGTATTCCGCCAGGATGAGCGCTACTACGCCATGGGGCAAGGCTCGTTCTGGAAGCGTGCCGTGTATGCGGCTTCGCGGATCCTGATCACGCCGAACTACCAGGGTCACAATACTTTTAATGCTTCCGAGATACTGGGGCGCGGGATTGCACAGGGCATCTCGATGTCTTACTACCCGAGCAACAGCCGGACGCTGGGCGCTATCGCCATGAAGTACGGATATGCGCTCGGCCGCGACGCGCTCACCAACGTCTTTCGGGAGTTCTGGCCGGACATTGCGACGCGCGTGCTTCACCGCCATCCCTGACGGCAACGGTCCGTGAGGAGGCGGATGGCGTCGGGGTTTCCGCGCGGGGCGGCAGCCGGACGCTGGAGTTCCGGCCGGATATCGCGGCATGCGAACTGCACCGCCATCCCTGACGGTTATCGCCGTGAGGAGGCGGATGGCGTCCGTGCTTTCGCGAGAGGCCACAGGCGAACGCTGGAGTTCCGGCCGGACATTGCGACGCGCGTGCTTCACCGCCATCCCTGACGGTCACGGTTCGTGAGGAGGCGGATGGCGTCCGTGCTTCCGCGGGGCGGCAGCGGGAGGCTGGAGTTCCCGCCGGATCTCGCGGCATACGAACTGCACCGCCATCCCTGACGGTTATCGCCGTGAGGAGGCGGATGGCGTCAGTGCTTCCGCGGGGCGGCAGGCGGACGCTGGAGTTCCGGCCGGATCTCGCGGCATGCGAACTGCACCGCCATCCCTGACGGTTATCGCCGTGAGGAGGCGGATGGCGTCCGTGCTTCCGCGGGGCGGCAGCGGGAGGCTGGAGTTCCCGCCGGATCTCGCGGCATGCGAACTGCACCGCCATCCCTGACGGTTATCGCCGTGAGGAGGCGGATGGTGTCCGTGCTCTCGCGAGGCGACTGGCGAACGCTGGAGTTTCGGCCCGATGTCCCCACGCGTACTTCACCGCCATCCCTGACGGCCACGCTCCGTGACGAGGCGGATGGCGTCCGTGCTTCCGCGGGGCGGCAGCCGGACGCTGGAGTTCCGGCCGGACATCGCGGCGCGCGTGCTTCACCGCCATCCCTGACGGTCACGGTCGGTGAGGAGGCGGATGGCGTCCGTGCTTTCGCGAGAGGCGGCAGGCGGAACGCTGGGGTTCCGGCCGGATCCCGCGGCGCACGTACTTCACCGCCATCCCCGACGGTCACCGCGGCAAAGAGCCGGATGACGTTAGCGAGAACCCAGGTCGTAGAGAAGGCGGCACATTGCGAGCCTCGGGCGGGTGAGTGTGCGGCGGCTCGGGACCATCGGGGGGATCGAGAGAGGCGGCCAGCGCTCCGCACTCGGTCCACGCATCGATCAGGGGCCACGAAATACCAATGTCGGCATGCAGGGCTTCACGAAGTTCCCAGGGGTTCAGGGTTCGAGTGGAGACGCCGGCATGTGTTCTTTCAAAACGCGTGCTTCCGCGCAAGAGAATCATCCGGCCCGGGAGGCTGCGAAGAGCGTACAGACTATGGTTGAAGGGGCTCCGGCGGCGGGAGTTCTCGTAATTCGAGAGGGCGGTCTCGCGAGTGATGGGCTCGTGGAAGACGCGGCACGGGATGGGGTAAGACTGATGGGGGCCGCGCGTCCAAACGACATGGCTGCCGGAACCGGGTTCGACTTCGACGCTGTTGAGGCCATCGCGATAAGTGTGGAGCCTGGCAGCCAGGGGGAGGGGCTCATAGGTCAGAAGCGAGCTATCGGTGAGGTACTCGGCAGAGTCCAGAGTGACAATGACCGTTCCATGGTTTCGAATTTCCAAATCGTGCATGGAACCGGCCGCGAGGCGGGCGTTGAAGCCCAGCGAGCATAGCAGCTGGTGGAGCGCGTTGGAGCCGGACCAGCAGGTTCCGCCCGCGCCCGACCCGAGCCATGGTTCAAAGAAATCGGCCGCATCCCGCCCGGGGAGCGGGGAGCCGGTGCGCAGGGCGAGCAGCTTGCGCACGTTATCGAAGGGGACGTGGCGGCTCCAGGCGTTGTACACCCGGCGAAGGCCGTCGAGGTTAGCGGGCGGTGTGCCGTCGATGCCCAGCCCGCGCAGCACGCGGCTGCGCAGCGCGGCGGTGATTCCGGGTGACGGGGAAGTCAGGCGATTTTCTTCTGGCATATGTGGTTCTCCTTATCCACTCCTCTCTCAGACGGTGACGGAATCCCGCGCCAGGCGGCGGCCGCCCAACTCCGCGTGGACCCGCCTGCCGAGCCGCGCGATGAGGCGCGGCAGGGCTTCGATGTCCGCGGTTGAAGCGCGGAAGTTGACGATGCAGAAACGCAGCGCGAATCTGCCATTGATGACGGCATTCGAGACAAACGCTTCACCGCTCTCCTCAATCGCCTCCATCAGGCGCTGGTTCAACTGATCGAGATACTCCCCGGTCTCCGTGGAGCCGAGGCTCGCGCGAAGGTCCGGCGGGACGTAGCGCACGGTGGTGATGCTGAGATGATGGGTGAGCGCCTCGAGATCCGGATGGGCGAGCGCCAGATCGTAGAGGTGGCGGGCGAGGGCGATGTCATCCTGGATCATCTCGCGATATCCTTCGGCTCCGGCCTGCTGGAGAGCAAGCCAGACCTTGAGGGCGCGAAAACCGCGCGAGTTTTGAGGTCCGATGTCGAAGTAGTTGGTGGCCTCCTGCCCGAAGCTGTAGTAAGGCGGGTGGTAGGAGAAGGCGTTGCGCAAGGCGTCCGGGTTGCGAACGAGAGCGCATCCGGCCTCGAGCGGCGCGTACAGCCACTTGTGAGGGTCGACGGCCACCGAATCGGCGAGGCGCAATCCCGCCAGATCAGCGGGCGCGTCCGGAACGGCCGAGGCAAACGCTCCATAGGCCCCATCGACGTGGAACCAGAGATTGCGCTCTTTCGAGAAGGCCGCCAGTTCCGGGAGGGGGTCGACCGCTCCGGTGCTGACCGTGCCCGCGGAACCGGCAACGAAGAATGGCCGGTAACCCTTTTCGACATCCTCACGGCAGGCGGCTTCGAGCGCCCTGAGATCGATGCGCTGGTCCGGGCCGGTGGGAATCCAGCGAATCGCATCGGTGCCGAGACCCGCAAGATCGGCGGCTTTTTGAATCCAGGTGTGCGTTTCGGTGGACGCATAGGCGCGCAGTGGAGGGCCGCCCGGAACTCCGCGTTTGCGAACATCCCAGCCGGCGCGCGCGGCGCGCGCGGCCAGGAAGCAGGTGAAGTTGGCCATGTTACCTCCGCTGACGAGGAGACCTCCGCAATCAGGCGGATAGCCGACAAACCGCGCGAGCCAGCGAACCACCTGCGCTTCGATCTCCGTGGCCATCGGCGCCAGTTTCCAGGCTCCTACATTCGCGTTGACGGAGGCGGCGAGCAGATCGGCGAGCATGCCGATGGGAGCGGCGCTCGAGGTGACATAGCCATAGAAGCGTGGATGGCCGTTGAGGAGGGAGTGCTCGAAGATGAGATCCGAAGCGCGATCGAGCAGCGGGGCGGCGTCCTGGCCGGATTCAGGCAGCGGGCGCGCCGCTTCGAGGGCCGCTCGAACTTCCTCCGGAGATTCGGAAGGCGTCACCGGGCGCGTGGGGATGGAGGCGAGAAAGGACGCGATCCTGTCGATGAGGCGGTGGCCGAGGGCGCGGAACTGGTCCGGCGTCATTTCGAGAGGCGCGGTGCGGTTCCTCAGTTGTTCGATCCGGGGGGAAGAGGGCATGCCGGCCTACCTTAGCCCTTCAAACAGGTCCGTCTCCAATTTGCGTCCGCCGTTGACGGTGCTGTAGAGACGGTAGAATTGCTGGGAGCCCCAAAGCAGCTTTTGCTGTTCCTCGCCCAGGGACTCGAGACGTTCATAGATGGACATCTGCGTCTGGTGGCAGCAGACCGCTTTCCACACGATGGGCCAGTAAGAGGCGGTGTCGATCTCGGTGGTTACGGCCCAATCGGGCCACGGAGCGGCCTGCCGCGAAACGCCATCGACAATGGAGGTGAGCTTGCGGAAAGCCGCCTGGTAGGCTTCCCATTTGTCATTTCGCCATGCCAGGCAGTGGAGTTTGGCAACGCGGTGCGGCGCGAGGGCCGCGGTTTCCGAATCGCGGTTCAGGGGGTAGCGCACGTCGGCGGCGCACATGATGGCGGCGGTGGTGAATTGAGAGATGGCGATGTGATCGGGATGGCCGTACGCTCCGTCCGGGCCGAAGGTCAACACGACATCGGGCCGGATGCGGCGGATGTGGGAGAGGATATCGTGGATGGCCGTCATGGGATCGACCTGATCGACGGCTCCATCGGGATAGCCGAGTATGGAAACTTCCTTCACGCCGAGCACCGCGGCGGCCGCACGCAGTTCCGCTTCCCGAACGCGGCCTGTCTCCTCGATATTGGTTGATCTTACAGCGCCGAAGCGGCCGCGCTCACCGCGCGTGGCCGTGACGAGATAGGTTTCGATGTTTTCAGCGGCGTATTTCGCCAGCGTACCGCCGAACCCCAGCGACTCGTCGTCCGGATGGGCCAGGACGGCAAGCAGTTTGAATGCCTCGCTCTTCATAACTATATTGGCGAGGAACGCGGCACGAAACGGATCACGGCCGGCCTGATACGCTGCTGATGGTAGCGGCGGGCTGCCGCGGCGGATGTCCGCGCGGTGAGGAAAAACGCTTCAGCAACCTTGTTGCCTTGCGTGTCGAAACGCCCGGTTACTGATCACGGGAAAAGACCGCCCGCGGGTAAGCGTCCTAGCGGTGACGTCCACCGCCGCCGCCACGGCCGAAGGAGCCGCCGCCGGCGTGTCCGCCGGAAAAGCCGCGACCGCCCGAGAACCCGCGGCCGCCTGAAAAGCCTCCGCCCGACATGCGGGGAGCGGAAAATGATCGCGGCGCCGAAAAACCGCGGTTCGGAGCGGTAAATCCACCGCTGAAACCGCGAGGAGAGGAGAACGAGCGCGGCGATGCGTAGCTACGGGAGGGAGCGGGGGTGGACCGGAATCCTCCGCTGTAATTGCGAGGACTGGAGAACGACGGAGCGGAATAGCTTCGGGACGGCGCCATGTAGCCACGCGAAAACGACCGGCCGGTGGACGGTTGATTTCCAAAGTTCCGCGTCGAGCCGTATCCGCGGGCGTCCTGAGATGGGGAGGCATAGGAGCGCCACCCGTTCGAGGATGGGGAATTAGGCGTCATCCGCTGGTGGGAACTTCCACGGTCGCCCGATGGAGCAAAACCGCGCGCATACGATTGGCCGTTGGAAGACCCCCTGTTCTCTCCGAAACTGCGCCACTGGCTGGAACCGGATCCCCGGTTGTCCGCGGGGCCATGGAAGCCACCCCTCGAGAATGAGCCGGAGTTGGGTGAGTTGAACCGGCCGCCGCTTGAGTAGGTGCGTCCGCCGCGGCCGCGATCGATGCCGCCCGCGCCGAAGCGGTTGCCGCCGAACCGGCCCGCGACGGCCTGGCTGGCGTAGGGGACTCCCATGCGATGGCCGGGGTTATGCACCCATCCAACCCGTCCGCCGATCCTGCCTCCTCCGTAGCCTTCGTAGTATCCTCCACGGCCATAATAGCCGCCGCGGCCGCCATAGTAGCCGCCCCGAAATCCATAACGGTTGAAGAAGCCGACATTCACGTAAAGGCTACGTCCAAACCATCCACAGCCCCATCCCCATCCGCCCCAGCCTCCCCAGCCGGGGAAATAGGCGCCCATATAATAGGCGGGACCGAAGCCGAAGCCGAAGCTGAAGCCGGAGGGATACCACAGGTCGGGATAGTAACCCCAGACGGGCGGTCCCCACACATAGGAAGGGCTGTAGATGGGAACGTAGATCACCTGCGGGTTGGCTGGTTCAATTTCGATCACATCCTGACCATCCTGCGTAGTCGTGGTTACAACCTGCTGCGGAGTGGTGGCGAGCCTGCCGTTCGAGCGGGCGCGCGCGCGCATTCGCTGGATGGCGCTCATGACATCGGCCTGCTGGGCAAGGAAGACGTTTCCGAGATCCGTGGTCCAGCGAATATCATTGGCCAACAGCCCCAGCGCATCGGGAAACGCCACCAGAGCCTGAACGCTCGGATCCCAGTTCTGCTTCTTTGCCTCTTTCATCAACTTAGATCCCTTGAGGTTGCTGTTCTGCCGGAGCCACTGTTGGGCTTCGACAACCTCGAGCGGATAGGTGCTGGCGGAGAGGACCTGGCCTAGCAACGGATCCGGATAGAGGGCGATAGGGGCCACGAGGTTATCCAATTGGTTGGCGGATAATAGCGGGGCGGATCCCGTGGTATCAGCGGGCTGGGCGGCGGGCTGAGCCGGAGGAGCCTGTGGATCGGGCTCGGGATCGTAAGCGTCCTGGGCAAAGCCAGGAGCCAGGAAGAAGAAGAGCGCAATGACAGGGACTGCGCAACGGAGCGAACTTTTCGCCGATAATCGACTCATCATGCACCGCCTTCCGCCTTTCGGCGCCTCTCATTTCCAATATAGGCACGTCAGAGGCCGAACGTAACTACCTCTCAAAAAGGGCACTTGACTAGCGACGCCAGGGGATCGCGGTGGCCGAGAACCACCATGGCGGTGGAAATGAACCACAGCGGCGAATCAATTCGACGGATGGCCCGCCGCTTCCGGCAGGAAATAAAAGACGATGCCGAGGATGATATAGACGGCGAGCAACTGCACTCCCTCGAGCCAGTGGGATTCGCCATCGCCGGAGATCTGGGCGGTGATTGCTACGGCGAGAACCACGGCGACGACTTCAGCGGGAGTGAAGACGAGGTCCATGGGATGGGGTCCGATGAGGTAGCTCGAAAGAACGAGAACCGGGGCGACAAAGAGCGCAATCTGCACACTGCTGCCCATGGCGATGCCCAGGCTCAAGTCCATGCGGTTTTTCATGGCCATGAGAATGGCGGTGGAATGCTCGGCGGCGTTGCCCACGATGGCGACGACAATGACACCAACAAAGACGCTGGTCATGCCGAGAGAGTGGGCGGCATGTTCGACCGAGCCGACGAGAATTTCGCTCATCCAGGCGATGAAGGCGGTGGAGACGAACAGGATGGACAAGGATTTGGCGAGGCTCCAGGCATGGCCGTGGTTTTGTTCTTCGCCGAGGCTCTCGAAGAGTTGGCGGTGGGTGTGGAGGGAGAAAAGGAGGCTGGCGAAGTAGGTGGCGACGAGAACGATGGCGATTTCGAGGCTCAATCCGGCTTCCTTGCTCGGCGCGGCGGCTCCGCCGAGGTAATGGAACGAGGCGGGCATAATGAGCGCGATGGCGGCGAGGGTCATCATGCTCGCCTGGGAACGCGCTCCGGTAGCGTTGAAGCGGAGGATCTTGTGCCTGTAGCCTCCGGCAAAGCAGGCGGCTCCGAGAACAAGGAGCACGTTGCCGATGATGGAGCCGGTGAGCGAAGCCTTGACGACGCCATGAAGGCCCTTTTGCAGGGCGACGAGGGCGATGATCAGCTCGGCGGCGTTTCCGAAGGTGGCGTTGAGAAGGCCGCCGATGGCTTCGCTGGTGCGGGAGGCGAGGTGCTCGGTGGCGCGGCCGAGCCAGCCGGCGAGGGGGATGATGGCCAGGCAGGCGCACAGGAAGATGGCGATGTGCCAATCGGGGCGCGCGAACTCGAGATACACGCAGACGGGTACGAACAGCAGGAGGAAGTTCATCAGGCGGAGGCCCCCCGGCGTTTTCTCACGGGAGGCAGCGGCTTGGTTTTCACGGCCCAGCGGCCAAGCGACCAGGAGCGCTCATAACCGGCGGTGCGGTTACGGATGGAGACGACAACGAAGCCGCCCGGTTCGCAGCGGTAATGCTCCTCGATGACCTGGCTGGTGGCGTCCTGGCAGAAAGATACGGGGAGGTTGGTGAGGCTGGGGGCCTGGTGAAGGGCGGGGTCGAAGGGGAAGAGGATCTCGTCCCAGATGGTGATGTCGCCGGCGGGCTGGCAATCCTGGGTCAACTGGCTGCATTCGAGGTAGCGGAAGTGGCCGATGTTGTGGACGGGATGATAGGCGCGGGTGATTTCGAGGGAGGCTTCGCCGGGCGCGGGGAGCGGGGCTCCCTTGGGGAAGAGAGGATCAAAGATGATGCGGTTTCCCGAGTCGGCTTCGCGCCAGACGCCGAAGTAGCGGGTGAAGCGCTCGCGGAGCTCGTAGCCCGAGGAGGCGTCGGCCTGGATGGCGAGTCCGATGGCGGTGGCCGAGCGGGTATGCGCGGAGCGCTTGACCCGGCGTCCAAACTCCTCGCGGAGCATGCGGGAGACGAGGGGGAGTTCGCTGCCGCCTCCGGTGACGTAGAGGGAGTCGATGGAGCCGGTGGAACTTTTCTCGAGCATGTCGCGCACGGCGTGAAGGGTCTCCTCGACATAGGGGCGGGAGCGCTCGTAGAAGGTGGGGACGGAGACAGAGACCGGGGCAAGTCCTTCGCGCACCAAGTCGAAGTCAATGACCATCTTGCGGGTCTGCGGGTGGAGGGCTTCCTTCTTGTGGCGGCACTCCTCGAGGAGGCGGAAGAGTTCACTGGTGGTGAGGGAGTCCATGGTAAGGCCGGCGGTTTCGAGCGCGAGATCGGCCAGAAGGTGGTCGAAATCGTCGCCGCCGAGGGCGCCGATGCCTTCGGTGGCGATGACGGAATGGGTCTTGTCGTCGTATTCGACGAGCGAGACGTCGAAGGTGCCACCGCCCAGGTCGTAGACGAGCATGGATTGGGTGGCGCGGATTTCGGTTTTGGTGCGGTGCCCGTATTCGATGCTGGCGGCGGAGGGTTCATTGAGAATGCCGAGGACATCGAAGCCGGACTGGCGGAAGGCTTCGGCGGTGAGGAAGCGCTGGTTGGTGTTGGCGTGGGCGGGGACGCCGAGCATGACCTCGAGAGTCCGGGTGTCGAGTCCGGGGAGGGTGGACGAGGCCCTGAGAGCTTCCTTGAGGGAACCGATGAGTCCTCGCAGGAGGTCGAGCAGGGGGACGGTCTGGCCGGCGATTTCGAGACTCGTGTTGGGTCCGGCATCCTCGAGGAGGCGCTTGAGGGAACGGATGACGGTCCATTCGGGGTCGGCCTGGCGGGCATAGGCGTCCCAGCCAAACAGCCGCTCTCCGCCGCGCAGGGCGACGAGAGGGGGAAACCACTCCTCGGAAGCCCCGTCGGGCGTTTCGAAGGAAACAACGGGGTAGTTCCCGCGGTCGGAAGCTGCGACGACAATCCGTGTGGTGCCAAAGTCGATTCCGAGCTTCATCTTTAAACTGTAGCGCAGGGGGTACGGGGGGCGTGGTGATGGAAGACGCACGGAGACGGGGACTTCTTCCGCCGGAGGTTCGCCTTGACGCTATGTCTTGACGAGACTAGAATTGAGGGTAGCTTGAGGACGTTTGTCATCGGATACCTTATGCGAGCAACAGCGACCGTTTTCTCTCTGTACATGGCGCTGAGCCTTGTCGCCACACCCGCGTCCGCCGCCGACAAGAAGAAGGCAGGCGGCGAGAACCGCGAAACCGTCGCCAAACCGCTGTCGGAAAAGGAGCGCAAGAAACGGGAAGCGAAGTTGCGCAAGGAGTTGGAAACGCCCTACCGCAAGTGGCTGAATGAGGACGTCGGCTACATCATTTCCGATGAGGAGCGGAAGGCGTTCAAGAACCTGAACGCGGACGAGGAGCGGGAGCAGTTCATCGAGCAGTTCTGGCTGCGGCGCGATCCCACTCCGGACACACAGGAAAACGAGTTCAAGGAAGAGCACTACCGTCGCATCGCTTATGCGAATGAGAGGTTTGCCTCGGGGATTCCGGGATGGAAGACGGATCGCGGCCGGATCTACATCACCTTCGGGCCTCCGGACGAAATTGAATCCCATCCTTCGGGCGGCACCTACGAGCGGCCATACGAGGAGGGCGGCGGAACCACCTCGACGTACCCCTTCGAGCAGTGGCGGTACCGGTGGCTCGAGGGAATCGGTTCGGACATTATTATTGAGTTCGTCGATACGACGATGACCGGCGAATACCGGATGACGATGGATCCATCCGAGAAGGACGCGTTGTTATATGTGCCCAATGCCGGTCTGACGTTGATGGAGCAGATGGGTCTTTCGAGCAAGGCCGACCGGTTTAGCCGGACGGATGGAACGAGGCTCGGCACGGGTACAATGCCGTTGCCGATGCGCATGAACCAGTTCGAGCGGCTGCAACAATACGCCAACCTGCAGAAGCCGCCGCCGGTGAAGTTCAAGGACCTCGAAGCGGCGGTCAATTCGACCATTCGCTACAACCTGCTTCCCATGAAGGTTCGTACGGACTTCATGCGGCTCACCAATTCGACGATTCTTTCGAATATCACCATTCAGCTTGAGAAACGCGATTTGCAGTACAAGCAGCAGGACGGCGTTTCAAAGGGCGTGGTCAATATCTACGCGCGCATCACATCGATGACCCGCCGCGTGGTGAACGTGTTCGAGGATGTCGTCAGCGTCGAATTTCCCTCGGCATTGACGGCCGAAGCGGTGAAGGGCGTATCTCTCTACCAGAAATCCGTTCCGCTGCCGCCGGGAACCTACCGTGTAAACATCGTGGTGAAGGACATCAACGGCGGCAACATGAACAACTACGAGATGGCGCTGCACGTACCGCACTACGATGACGAGAAGCTGGGATCGAGTTCACTGGTGCTGGCGGATCTTATCGAGAAGGTCCCCACCCGGAGCATCGGGACCGGGCAGTTCGTGATCGGCACTTCGAAGGTGCGGCCGCGGGTTGGGGAGACGTTCCACCGCGACGAGAAGATGGGCATCTATCTCCAACTCTACAATTTCACGACGGACGAGAAGACACGCAAGCCGAGCGGCACGGTGGAGTATGAAGTAGTGAAGACGGGAAGCAACGAGAAGATTTTCGACTTCACCGAGCAACTCGATAAGATCGAAGGCGCCTCCGGACAGCAGGTTACCATCGAGAAGTTGTTGCCCCTCCAGAACATGGCGCCTGGGCAGTATATATTGAAAATGAAAGTCCAGGACAAGCTCGGCAATCAAACGCTGGCTCCCCAGGCGACTTTCACGGTGGTTTAATCGGGTCATTCAGCCCGGCGGGAGTTCGGTTCCGCCGGCATGTGCAGGCTGATGTAGCTAATGACATTTCCGAAAACCGGCGGATGGGCCGTGTTGGTTGCGGCGGTGATGAGCGCCACTCCCGTCCTCGCGGGGCAGAACAGTCTTACGGGCAGCATCGCGGGAGTGGTAAGCGATGCTCTCGGCGTGCCCCAGATGGGGGCGAGCGTATTTCTGTTCAATCACCTCGAGAGACAGGTGAGGAAGGCTTTGACCGATGAACGCGGAACCTTCCAGTTCGATTCGCTGCCCGCCGATCACTACAACGTGCGCATCACGCTGTTGAGCTTTCTGCCGGCCGTGCGGAACAACATCAGTGTGCAGCCGGGCGTGCGGCGGGTCCTGTCGATCAATATGGCGGGGGTGCTGAGCACCATCGAACTGGTGTACTCGCTGCCGCTCCAGCAGGGGCTGATGAGCGACGACTGGAAGTGGACACTGCGCAGTTCGATGCCGACGCGGCCGGTGTTGCGTGTTCTCGATGGCAGCGGCGGCGACCTGATGCGGCAATTGCGGGCAGGTTCCGGGATGTTCACGGACACTACGGGGGTGGTCAAGCTTTCGGCCGGAGACATGCCCGCCGCGCCCACGCTTGGAAGCCAGCCGGACCTGGGGACGGCATTCGCGCTGGCGACATCGGTGCACGGGGCGAATCGCGTGGGCATCAGCGGGAACGTAGGCTACGGGTCGGCGTCGGGGAATCCGGCGGCTGGATTCCGAACCTCGTTCAGCCGGGAGATGGAAGACGGACGCAGTCCGGAACTGGCTGTCACGATGCGGCAGATTTTCCTGGCGGGGCGCGCGGGTTCGGCGCTGGTGGGTGGAGGTTCGGATTCGCTTCCCGTATTGCGCACAATGTCGCTGAGCCTCAATGACCAGGTGCACATCGGAGATAATCTGCTGGTGTCCTACGGCGGGACGCTCGAATCGGTGCAGTTCCTGCAGAGGCTGAACTCTTTTTCGCCCTATGTGCGGATGAGCTACGACCTCGATCATGCCGGTGTGTTGGAGTTCGGTTACAGTTCGGGGTTGCCGCCGACTCAGCTTTATGAGAGCGGAAGCAATGGGAAGGAAGGCGAGCAGCAGCAGGAGTTGTCAGGGTTGACCATGTTTCCGCGGGTTTCCGTGCGCGGCGGGACGGCGCAACTGCAACGCGCGCGCAATTTCGAACTGGGATACCGCAAGCAGGCGGGTTCCCGGACATTCCGCGCCGCTGCCTACCGCGAGAGCCTGACGAACGCGGCTTTGACGGCGGTGGACGCTGATGGCGCGTTCGGTTCGGGAGACCTGCTTCCCGACCTGTTTTCCACGGCTTCGATATTTAACGCGGGCCACTATTGGAGCGTGGGGTACATGGCTTCGCTGTCGCAGAATCTGAACGAGAACTGGACGGTGACGGTGGGGTATGGGAATAACGGCGTGCTCGAGGCCGAACGCGATCACATGACATCGAGCGACCCCGGGGAGTTGCGGTCCGCGCTGCGCGTGCAGAGGCGGCATTTGGCGGTGACGCGGATTGCGGGGTACATACCGCAAACGGGGACGCGGTTCACCACCGGGTACCAGTTCATGAACGGGCGTGCCCTGACGCCGGGGCACTTCTACATGACGGAGCAGATGAATCCGGCGCAGGGATTGAACGTGCAGGTGCGGCAGCCGATTCCGGCGATGCTGGGGCTGGGCGGGAGGCTCGAAGCGACGGCCGAGATCCGCAACATTCTGGCGCAGGGCTATCAGCCGATTACGCTGGGGGATGGGCGGCGGATACAACTGGTGCATTCGCCGAGGGCGCTGCGCGGCGGGCTGGCGTTCATTTTTTAGCTCCGGAAAATCAATACGTTAAGAATAGTTAAGTAGGGCCGGGCGGGGAAACCTTGTGACAGGCGGGCGCACCTTCACAGGTGAGGCTCATGTTAACGCAACTCCGCATTCTCGCCGTGGCTTTCGTGTTCACCGCAGCGCTGGCGGGTTCCGAATACCACGGGACGGTGGAAGCCGGCGGACTCCCGTTTCCCGGCGCCACGGTGACGGCGGTTCAGGGCGGCAGGAAACTGGTAACGACAACCGATGAGAATGGGACTTTTTCGTTCCGCTCCCTCGATGACGGCAAGTGGACGATCGAGGTCGAGGCGTTTGGATTCTCGCCGTTAAAGCAGGAGGTGGCGGTTGGGCCGGCGGCAGCGGCGGGCCGGTTTGCATTGGAGTACCTCACTCCCCGCGAGGTGGCGGGGCTGTTGCGTCCGGCGCGTCAGGGGCGGACGCCGGGCGGGGCCGCGCGCGCCGCTGGCGGACGGCGGGAGGCGCGGGGACGGGCAATGGAGGCCGGCATGGAGCCCCAAACCGCCCAGGAAGGCGGCTTCGAGCGGCTGGATGTGAATCAATCGGCGGATGAATCCGCTTCCGGAACCGAGACGGGATTCCGTAATGACGAAACCGCCGATCTCAACCAGAGCGCGGCGAACTCGTTCCTGGTGCAGGGAAGCGTGAGCAGCGCCCTGGGAATGCCGGCACAGAACGATTGGGGCGCGGGCAGGGCGATGGGTATGGGAATGGGTATGGGAATGGGTGGACCGGGTGGGCCTGGTTTAATGGGGCAGCCGGGCATGGAGGGAATCCCCGGACAGGCAGGTCCGGGAGGAGGCCCGGGTGGACCCGGGGGAGCGGGAGGATTTCACGGCGGCCCTGGTGGCGCGGGAGGGCACGGCGGCTTTGGCGGCCCGGCCGGCCGAGGCCGGTTCGGGGGCCCCGGCGCGCGCGGGCGCGGCGGATGGCAGGGACGGCCGAATGCACGGAGTTTCGGCAACGCCCGCCGGAGCGGGCGCAATGCGTTGCGGGGAATGGCGTTTTTCAGCCTGGATAATTCGGTGTGGGACGCGCGGACTTTTTCGGTGACCGGCGCGAGCGTGGACAAGCCGAGCTACGCGAACGGGCGTGGAGGCGTCACGCTGGGCGGGCCGCTCCACATCCCCCATGTGATCAGCGCCGACAGGCGGATCTTCTTTTTCGTGAACTA
This sequence comes from Bryobacteraceae bacterium, assembly GCA_019187195.1. Lineage (GTDB taxonomy): Bacteria > Acidobacteriota > Terriglobia > Bryobacterales > Bryobacteraceae > CADEFT01. The sequence goes on along the minus strand of JABAQT010000007.1, from coordinate 10,378 downwards.
CCAGTTCCAGCGCAACCGCACCGGCGCGATCTCGCAGCCGGTGAATATGCCTTCCGAACTCGAGAGGGCGGGGGATTTTTCGCGGAGTCTGGTGCGGGGCGCCGGGGTTACCGTCTACGATCCGGCGACGGGGGCTCCGTTTCCGCAAAACCGCATCCCGGCAAGCCGGCTGAATGCGGCCTCGCTGGGGCTGTTGAACTATTTCCCGCTGCCGAACCTGCCGTTCGAGGCGCGGAACTACCAGACTTCCTACAGCGGGGTGAACAATGCCGACAACGTGAACGCGCGCGTCGCCAACGTGCGGTTGAGCGGCAAAGACCGGATCGACGGCGGGATTGGATATCAGCGGCGGGACAGCCGCTCTCCAAACCTGTTTCAGTTCGTGGACACGGGGTCGGGACAGGGCATCAACGCGAATCTCGGCTGGTCGCGGAATATCACGGCCAGGCTCATCAACAACCTGCGCTTCACATTCAGCCGCAACCGCAACACGGCCACGCCGTACTTTGCCTATGTGGATAACGTGGCGGCCCAACTGGGGATCGCCGGCTCGTCGGGGAATCCGATGAACTGGGGTCCGCCGAACCTGAGCTTCAACAATTTCGCGTCGTTGACGGATGGAAACGCTTCGCTTGCGCGCAACCAGACCGGAACCTTGAGCGAGAGCCTGTTGTGGGTGCGCGGCACGCACAACATGACGTTCGGCGGCAGCTATCAACGGCAGCAGTTCAACCAGTTCGCCGACACCAACGGGCGAGGCAGTTACAGTTTCAACGGGCTGGCGACGAGCCTGGTGTTGAACGGGGCGGCGCAAACGGGGACGGGGTTCGACCTGGCGGATTTTCTGCTGGGGATTCCGACGGCGGGCTCGATACGATACGGCAATCCGGACAAGTATTTCCGGAGTTCGGGCTACAGCCTTTTTGCCAACGACGACTGGCGGCTTTCGACGAAGTTCAGCCTGAACTTCGGGGTGAGGTGGGATTACGCGGCTCCGGTGCGGGAGTTGTACGGCAGGCTGGTGAATCTGGAGATTGCGCCGGGGTTCACGGCGGTCACGCCGGTCGAGGCCGGGCAGGCGGGAGGACTTGGCGACGCGCTGATTCATCCGGACCGGAACAATTTCTCTCCGCGCGTGGGGTTTGCGTGGCGCCCCACAACCAAGGGTTCGACCGTTGTACGCGGCGGCTACGGCGTGTATTACAACACGTCGGTGTACAACATCATCGCGGGGAATATGGCGCAACAGCCGCCTTTCGCGCGGGTGTTGAGTGCGACGAATTCGGCGGCGAATCCATTCACCATACAGAATGGTTTTCTTCTGGCGGCGGGCAACGGCGCGCGGAGCACGTTTGCGATTGACCCGAACTACCGCATCGGGTACGCGCAGACATGGACGGTTTCGGTGCAGCACGATCTGCCGCTTTCGCTGTTTGGGACGGTGGGTTACCTGGGGACGAAAGGCACGCGGCTCGACCAGCAGTTCATTCCGCAATCGGTGGCTCCGGGGGCGGCGGAATCGCCCTATCCTCACGACTACATCTATGAGACGTCGAACGGAAATTCGATCTACCATGCGGCGCAGTTCCAACTGAACAGGCGGTTCCGGAGCGGATTTCTCGCGCGCGCGTCCTACCAGTTTTCAAAGGCGATCGACAACGCCGGCACGGGAGGACGGGGCCAGGGGGGAACTCCGGTGGCGCAGAACTGGCTGGATCTCTCGGCCGAGCGCGGACTGTCGAGCTTCGATTCGCGCCACAATCTTTCGCTGATGTTCCAATACAGTTCCGGCATGGGGCGCTCGGGCGGGACGATGATCAACGGCTGGAGGGGAACTCTGTTGAAGGATTGGACCATCAACGGAAGCCTCACGGCGCGCTCGGGAAATCCGTTCACGGCGATTGTGGGCGGAAACCGCTCGCAGGTGAGCGGCACGGCGGTGAACAGCACGGTGCGCGCGGACGCGACGGGGCTTCCCATCGAGGCGGCGGGGATGCTGTTCAACACGGCGGCGTTCGCGGCTCCGGAGGCGGGAGAGTGGGGGACGGCGGGGCGCAACACCATCCCCGGGCCCACGGTGTTTTTCCTGAACGGATCGCTTGGCCGGATCTTCCGGTTAGGCGAGCGGCGGAGCGCCGACCTGCAGTTTCAGGCGCAAAACGTGCTCAACCACGTGACGATCACGAGTTGGGGGACGGTGGTGGACGCGAACAATTACGGACTGGCGGCGGGGGCGGCGCAGATGCGCCAGTTGACTATCTCCTTGAGGTTCCGGTTCTGACATGAAGCGAGCGATTCTGGCTGTGGTTCTGGCGGCGCGGTTGGGAATAGGGCAGCAGAGCCCGCCCATTCTGACGAAGGGGAACTTCACGTTCACATCGACGACGCAACTGGTGACGGTGAACGTTTCGGTGAAGGACAAGCAGGGGAACCCGATTGAAGGGTTGAAGGCATCGGATTTCACGGTGCTCGAGGATGGAAAGCCGCAGAAGCTGAGCGTGTTTGAGTACCAGAGGCTGGAGGAAGCAGCGCTGCCGCCGCCCGCCTTGCGGCGGACGGAGCCGGCGGCGGGGGTGAACCCGGCGGCAGGGCGGATTGCCACCGCCAAAGCGGGCGAGGTGAAGTACAAGGACCGGCGCCTGCTGGTGCTGTTCTTCGACCAGGCATCGATGCCCGTGGGCGACCAGATGCGCGCGCAAAAGGCCGCGCTCAAGTTCCTCGACACCCAGATGACGAAGGCCGACGTGGTGGCGGTGATGACGTTTGCGACGGACCTGCGCGTGGTGCAGGATTTCACCAGCGACCGCGATCTTCTCACCCAGGTGGTGAAGAAGATCGGCGTGGGAGAAACGGGGATGGCCGATGGGAGCACGGGGGACGACACGGAAGCCGATACGGGAGACGCATTCAGCCAGGACGCGAGCGAATTCAACATTTTCAACACGGACCGGAAACTCGCCGCGCTCGAGTCGGCGGTGAAGATGCTGGCCAGCCTGCCGGAGAAGAAGGCGCTGGTCTATTTCGCGAGCGGGATGAGCCGCACCGGAATCGACAACCAGGCGCAGTTGCGGGCGACCATCAACGCGGCCATCCGGAGCAACGTGGCATTCTATCCGGTCGACGCGCGCGGGCTGGTGGCGAGCGCTCCCATCGGAGACGCCACGAAGGGCTCGCCCGGAGGAAGGGCGATGTACTCGGGGAGTTCACAGCGGACACAGTTGAGCAACCTGCAGAACCAGCAGGAGACCCTCGATACGCTGGCGAGCGACACGGGCGGCAAGGCTCTGCTCGACAACAACGATCTGTCGCTGGGAATCGTGGAGGCGCAGAAGGCGATCTCGAGCTACTACATTCTGGGCTACTACAGTTCGAACGCGGCGCTCGATGGGAGGTACCGGCGGATCAAGGTGACGATTGCGCGGCGGCTTTCGGCGAAGCTCGATTACCGTTCCGGCTACTTTGCCGCGAAGGAGTTCAAGAATTTCACCTCGTCGGACCGTGAGCGGCAGTTGCAGGAAGCGCTCATGCTTGGCGATCCGGTGACGGACCTGACGCTGGCGGCGGAGGTGAACTACTTCCGCCAGGGCAAGGACCGGTACTTCGTGCCCGTGGCGGTGAAGATTCCCGGGACCGATATTGAACTGGCGAAGAAGGGCGGCGCGGAAAGCACGCGGCTCGATTTCATCGGAGAAGTGAAGGATTCGAGAGGCGTCCCTCAAGGAACGGTGCGCGATGAGATTACGGTGAAGCTGAAAGGCGAAGCCGCCGCTGAACTATCGAGGCGCAACCTGGCCTATGATACGGGATTCACGCTTGCACCCGGCTCCTATACGCTGAAGTTTCTCGCCCGCGAGAACGAAACGGGAAAGATGGGAACGTTTGAAACAAAGTTCACCATTCCCGATTTGACGGCGGAGCGGAAGTATCTGCCGATCAGCTCCGTGGTCCTGAGCAACCAGAGGGAGAATCTGGACACGGCGCTGGCGACCGTCGAGAAGAACAGGAAGCTGCTGGCCGCCAATCCGCTGGTGCAGGACCGGCAGAAGCTGATTCCCAGCGTGACGCGGGTGTTTCGCAAGGGGCAGGAGATGTATGTCTACCTGGAGGCCTACCAGCCGGGCGCGGAAAGCACGGAGATGATGGTGGCGAGAGTGAGTTTCTTTCGCGGCAAGGTCAAGGCGTTTGAGAGCGTGCCGCTGCCGGTGACGCAGGGCCTGAACGCGAAGTCGAAAGCGGTGCCGGTGCGCTTCAGCCTGCCGCTCGGGAAACTGAGCCCGGGGCGCTACATCTGCCAGGTGAACGTGGTGGATCCCGAGGCGCGGAAGTTCGCGGTGTGGCGCTCGCCGATTGTGTTGCTTCCCTGACCACATTACGGTTCGCGGCAACATATACTAATCCGAGGCATGTGGCACAGCGAGTCCGTCCCCAACATTCATATCACCGAGGTGAGGGTTCACCAGTTGACCGGGAAGCTCGAGGAGCGCTTCGGCTGGTCGCGGAACTGGGCATATGAACGGCAATGCACGCTGGTCGAGGTGGCGACCGACGCCGGGCTCACGGGGTGGGGCGACGGAGGGTATGGCGGGGACTGGCTGGTGGAGAACCCGGGACTGGTGATAGGGCGGTCGCCCTTCGAGGTGGAGGCGATCCACGAGGAGTTGCGCGCTCCCGGGGGATTCCAGGAGCGTTCACGGGCCCAGACGCACGGCGGGCTCGATACCGCTTTGTGGGACCTGGTGGGGCAGGCATTGGGTATGCCTGTTTCGGCGCTGCTCGGACGGAGGTACCGGGATAGGGTGCAGCCATACTGCACCGCTTTGTACCGGAAAGACTGGGCGGACCTGGCGGCGGGGCTGGCCGAGGAGGCCAGGAGTTGGAAGGCGGCCGGATTCCGCGTGATCAAGATGAAGACCGGCTACGGGCCGGAAGTGGACGTCGAAATCGTGTCCGCCGTGCGGCAGGCATTGGGCGCGGAAACCGGCCTGGCGATCGATTCCAACTGCGCCTACGACGCCGGAACAGCGGCTATGATCGGAAAGCGGCTGGAGCCCTTCAACCTGCTGTGGTGGGAAGAACCGGTGCTCGCCTCGGATTACGAAGGCTACCGGCGTCTTCGAAACGCGTTCTCGATTCCACTGGCGGCGGGCGAGTATCTGCCGGCCGACCTGCTTGCCGGGCGGTTTGTCCAGAGCCGCCTGGTGGATATTCTTCAGCCGGATATCGAGACGGTTGGAATGACCGGGGCGCGCCGGCTGACGTGGCTCACCTGGCTGAACCACATGCGGCTCATCCCGCACAATTGGGGTTCGGCGATCCGGACGGCGGCCGAGTTACACTGGGCGGCGGTCATTCCGCCGGTTGAAGGGGGCCTCTATTCGCCGCCCGTGATGTTCGAGTTCGATCTGACGGAAAGCCCCTTCCGCGAGGCGGTGATCCGGGAGAAGATCGAAATGGGAGAGGACGGTTTGATTCCGGTTCCGGAAGGCCCGGGACTTGGGATTCATGTGGTCCGGGAGGCGGTGGAGGAGTTCCGCAAGAACCTGATTGTGATCTGCTGAAGAGAAGGGAAGATGCAGGTCTGGCTATATTCAGCCGCGGCGGACAGCATATTCATCCTGGCTCCGGCTTTCGTTGTGACGCTGGGAGCGGTGATCTTCGCCTCGTGGTTTCCCGCTTCGGCGACGGCATCGCCCCTCATGTGGCTGATGCTGGTGGTGGGCGTGGACGTGGCCCACGTCTATTCGACACTATACCGGACATATCTCGACAGGGAAGAGTCGCGGCGCTACCACGGTCTGCTTTTCGGAGTCCCCATTGCCTGCTGGGTGGGCGGGGTCATACTCTATTCGGCCGGGAGCATGGCTTTTTGGCGCGTGCTGGCGTACCTGGCCGTTTTCCATTTCGTGCGTCAGCAGTACGGCTTCCTCCGCCTCTATGCGCGGCGCGAGCGGCAGACCGTCTTTCGCCGCAGGGTGGAGGGCGCGGCGATCTATCTGGCCACCCTTTATCCGCTGATCTACTGGCACACCCACGCGCGCCATTTTTCGTGGTTCCTGGAGGGGGATTTCTTCCACCTGCCGTTTCCGCTGCTCGAGCGGGCCGCGATGGCGGCGTACGTGCTTGCGCTCGGAGGATACGCCGCCGTGAACATACGATGCGCAAACTGGCCGAAGCATCTCGTTCTGGCGGGAACAGCGCTTTCCTGGTATACGGGCATCGTTGTCTATGACGGGGATCTGATCTTCACGGCCACCAACGTGGTGGCGCACGGTGTTCCTTACATGGCGCTGGTGTGGTTTCACGAGAGAAAAAAGTCCGGGCGGAGCGGCGGGTTTTTCCGGCCGGGCATGCTCCCCCTCTACCTGGGATTCCTGGTGGCGCTCGCTTATTTCGAAGAGGGCCTCTGGGATGTTCTCGTGTGGCGGGACCATATGCAGTTCTACCACTGGTTGGCGTTTCTGCCGCAAGTTCAGGAACCGGGGCTTGTTGCGCTGCTGGTTCCGCTGCTCGCCGTACCTCAAGCAACACATTATGTGCTGGATGGGTTTATCTGGCGGATTCGCGGCGGGGGACTGCCCTACGGGAGCACGGCAAGAAACGTCTCGATGTCTTCCGGACTGATGTAGAAATGAGGGGAGGCGCGGACCCAGCCCTGGCGCGGAGCGGCGAGGATGCCGCGCTGGCGCAGTTGGTGGACGATGAGGCGGGGGTCGGCGCCGGGCTTACGGAAGCTGACGATGCCCGCTCCGGTTTGAGTGGAGCGCGGGGCGGCGAGTTCATAGCCGCGGGCCGTGACGCCTTGGGCGATCTGGTCGCCGAGGGCTTGGACAAGGGGGGCGATGTGCTCCACGCCGACATCGAGCAAAAATTCAATTGCCGCGTGTAATCCGAAGCAACCAATCGTATTAAGAGTTCCGCACTCGTAGCGTCCGGCATCCGGGCGGAGGGTCATGTCGCGCGAGGCATAGTCGGCGTAGCGGGCGACGTTGGTCCAGCCGAACTCCATGGGAAAGATAGCGTCCTGGCAGTCCTGGCGAACGTAGAGAATGCCGCAGCCTTCGGGGCCGAGGAGCCATTTGTGGCCATCGGCCGCGAGGGCGTCAATGTGGCAGGCTTCCACATCAATGGGGAAGACTCCCAATCCCTGGATGGCGTCGACGAGGAAAAACGTTCCGTGGCCGTGGCAGATACGTCCGATCTCCTGAAGATCCACGCGATGGCCCGAGAGGTAATTGACAAAACTGACGGCGAGCAGTTTGGCTCCCCGGCAGGCTTCGTCGATGCGCTCGAGGGGGTCATGGATGGAGAGCCATTCGACGTGGATGCCGCGCTCTTCCAATCGTTTCCAGGGATAGTAGTTAGCCGGAAATTCCTCAAGAAAAGCTACAATTTTATCGCCGGCCTGCCAGTCGATGCCAAGAGCGACAGTGGCGACGCCTTCCGATGTATTCTTAACCAGCGCGATCTCGGTGGGTTTGGCTTTGATGAGGCGGGCGGCGGCGGAGCGGAGGCCCGCGTAGACGCCCATCCAGCGGTCGTAGTGATAAGAACCGTGCAGAAGACAGTCGTCGGCGAGTTGCCGCATCGCGGTGGCGGCGCGCAGGGAGAGGGGGGCGACGGCGGCATGATTGAGATAGATGTATTCGCGGGTGACCGGGAACTGATCACGCCACAGCGCGGACAGAGGTTTTTCGCAACCCATTCTTCAAACTATACGTTATTACAGATGAACGTGCTTTCCCCGGCGACGGCGCGGGTTTATACTGAGTAGGTAAGTTCGGGCAGGCAAACGGAGCAACGCGATGATGTCCCGCAAGCTACACTCTATTTTGGCTATCGGTCTGCTGGTCTTCTGGACTACCGCGGCGGTGGCGAAGGACAAGAAGAAAGATCCCGACGAGATTGGGAGCCGTGATGTCGGCAAGGGTCTGAACCTGTATTCGATCGAGAAGGAGATCGCGCTGGGGAAGGCTTTGGCGCAGGACGTGGAGCGGCAGGCGAAGATTGTGGATGACCCTGTGATTGCGGAGTATGTGAACCGGGTGGGGCAGAACCTGGTACGGAACTCCGACGCGAAGGTGCCGTTCACGATCAAGGTAGTGGATAGCGAGGAAGTGAACGCGTTCGCGCTGCCGGGCGGCTTCTTTTTCGTGAACTCCGGATTGATTCTGCGCGCCGAATCCGAGGCGGAACTCGCGGGCGTGATGGCGCATGAGATTGCGCACGTGGCGGCGAGGCATGGCACGCGGCAGGCAAGCAGGGGGCAGTTTGTAAACCTGGCTACGATTCCGCTTATTTTCATGGGGGGATGGGCTGGTTACGGGGCCCGGCAGGCGGCGAGCGTGTTGATTCCGATCGGGTTCCTGTCTTTCTCGCGAGGTTTTGAGGAAGAGGCGGATCTGCTCGGACTGCAGTACATGTACAAGACGGGTTATGACCCGACGGCGTTTGTGGACTTTTTCGAGAAGTTGCAATCGATGGAGAAGCGCAAGCCGGGGACGATGTCTAAGGTCTTCTCGACGCACCCGCTTACAGAAGACCGTATCAAGAACTCGCAGAAGAACATACAGGAAATTCTTAAAGCGAAGCCTGAGTATGTGGTGACCACCAGCGAGTTTGATAATGTGAAGGGCCGCCTGGCGATGCTTCATAATCGCCGCAAGATAGACGATAAGGATTTGAACCGTCCGCGGTTGCGCCGGGCACCTGGGACAGGGACGGGCACGGCGGACGACGGCGGGAAGTCTTCGGACGACCCCGACGAACGGCCCACGCTGAAGCGCCGCCCGAACTGAGCGGCATTTTCCTCTCCAACAGGCCTGGAGGGCCTCCACCGGATTGGCGGAGGCCCTTCCCGTCACTTCTGTCTCACAAAGCCAAGAGATCTTTTCCTTTCGTTCCGATGAGAGGGATAGTAGTCACGCAATGACGCCGGCTTTCGCATCGGACAGCCAGGGAAGGCAGCAGGTTCAGGCGATCCTCAAACAGGTGGCGGCAAGCGCCAGCCTCGACCGGAGCACCGACGCGGAATTCAGTATTCTATACAACCTTGTGGCGGCGTACCCGTCGAAACCGTTGATGGCAAAATTGGCGATGCGGGAACTGCTGAAGAGGAATCCGCGCCGGTTTTGCGCGGCTACTTTGCGTATGCTCCGGTCGAGTGTGGCGGGTCCGGGGATGGTTCACCTGGTGGGCCTGTTCCTCGATAACCATCTGATGACGCGGGCTCTCGCGGATCCGAATCTGCTGGCCGAAGATGAGGCGGTCAGGATTGCCGGTCAACTGCGCCGGATCGACGCGCGCCTCGATTTGAAACTGCTCAACCAGGTGATGGTGGAAGAGTTGCAGGGGGCAAGAGGGGATACGGAGGGCATCCGGCGGGCTCTGGCGATCATCGGCGAGATCAGCGATTGCGTGATGCTGGTGCATCCGCTGGCGAAGTTGTTAAGGCATCCCGACGCGTACGTCCGTTCGAAGGCGGGGTTGCTGATGGTGCGCGCGCACCGCAATGCGGACTGGCTACAGCAGCAGATGATGAGGGCCGACCCGCGCACCCTGGCGAACCTCATTGAAGGGCTGATCAAGGCGGCTCCCACCGAGAAGGAGATACATCTTCTTTGGACCTACACGTATCATCCAAACCACAGAGTGGCTTCGACGGCTCTGCTCGTGCTGTACAGAAACGGGAGACCGCAGGCGAGGGAGAGGCTGCTCGAGATGGCGAAACACCCGTCGGAGCGATTCCGGACGGCGGCGGCATGGGCGATGGGGCAGACCGGCGATCCGGGCTTTCTCACGGTGTTGCAACATATGGCGAGGAATGATGCGGGCAATGCCCGGCGGATGGGTTTGAAGGCGTCGGTTCGCCTGCGGAAGGCGATGGTTGGAGCGGCCGGGACGCCCGAGGTGGAACCGGCCGAAAGGCCAGTGGAGAAGGGAGTGGCAGAGGAAGCGGTCGCTACGGCCGAAAATTGATAGAATGGTACACTTTTAGAAGAATGCCCAAAGTCACGTTCCTGCCGGCAAACGTCACCTTCGAGTTCGAATCCGGGAAGCTGCCTTATTCCGATCATGGTCAGCACGAATCCGCTCTGGATGTCGCGCTGAACAACAATTTCCATCTCGAGCATGCCTGTGGAGGAGTCTGCGCCTGTACCACTTGCCATGTGGTGGTGAAGAGTGGAGATGAGAACCTGTCGCCGATGGAGGATGACGAGGCGGACCGGTTGGATATGGCGGCCGATCTGACGTTGCACAGCCGGCTGGGATGCCAGGCGGTGGTGAAGGGCGACGTGGTGCTCGAAATTCCATCCTGGAACAGAAACTACGTGAGCGAGGACGGGGGATCCATTCTCGGCGACGCGATTCCAAAACCTAA
>JABAQT010000077.1 GCA_019187195.1 Bryobacteraceae bacterium | reverse complement strand
GCGGCCCGGCCTGGGTGACTGGTTCCTACGATTCTTCGACGAACCTTGTCTATTGGGGAACGGGGAATCCTTCGCCGGATTGGAACGGGGATGTCCGGAAGGGAGACAACCTGTATACCTCGAGCGTAGTGGCGCTCGACGCGGACACCGGAAAGCTGAAGTGGCATTTCCAGTTCACGCCGCATGATGTGCACGATTGGGATGCCGCACAGACGCCGGTGCTGGTGGATGCGGATTTTCGCGGGCGCAGGCGCCGGCTGATGTTCTGGGCTAATCGCAACGCATTCTACTATGTACTGGATCGGGAAACGGGGGAGTTCCTGCTGGGGAAGCCGTTCATCAAGCAGACCTGGGCCGAAGGGCTGAACGCCCGGGGGCGGCCCATTCCGCGCCCCAATACGGCCCCCAGCCGCCAGGGGACCCTGATCTATCCGGGGGTGCAGGGAGGAACCAACTGGTACCCTCCCTCTTACAGTCCCATCACCGGACTGTTCTATTTCCCGGTCTGGGACTATGCGAGCCTCTATTACACTGGTGACGCGCCCTATGTAGCCGGCAACCGCTTTCTCGGCAGCGTGCCCGTAGGCGTACCGAATGAGCCCGGCAGGGGCATGGTGAAGGCGCTCGACCCGCTCAGCGGAGAGACGAAATGGGAGTTTCCGCTGCTGAGCACGCCCCAATCCGGGATACTATCCACTGCCGGCAACATTGTCTTCGGGGGAAACAACGAAGGGCAGTTCTTCGCTTTGGACGCGAGAACGGGGAGAGAACTGTGGCATGGGAACACCGGCGGCGTGATCGCCGCCGGACCCGTGACCTATGTCGCCGGTGGGCGGCAGATGGTGACGATCGCGGCCGGCAATTCGCTGTTTACCTTCGCGCTGCGCTGACCGGTTCCGCCACGTGTTCCGGAACCGGAATGGCGTTCCGGTCCGGAACGCGGGGAGAAGCAGATGGTTTTGTAAACTGTTGATTTTACGTTGGCGGCAAGTTGGCATGCGGCCTGCTTTCCAGAAGCGCGTAGGAAGACAGGGCGCTGGCTCGATTGAGGGCGTAGGGTTGCTCCTCCTGTTGAGCTTCACTCGATGCAGTACTCTCACCTGTTCGTTCCCACCGATTCATTCCATCCACACGTCCCGCCCAACCAGGCTCTTACCGGAGACAGCGCCCGGTCTCCTCGATATGGAGTGTTGCGAGGGTGGGTTGGCAGCGGGGAAATTCTCTACAGTCTAACCCTCAACCTGCCGATCAGAACGGTGTATGACGCAGTCACAACTGGATCTCATTAACCGTCTGGAGTTCCAACTCAGCTTGCTGAAGCTGTCGACGATTCCCGGGCCCAACGGAAGCGGAATCAGTGAGCATCTGGCGCAGCAGGCGCGACAGTTGGAAGAGATGGTGGACCGGTTGACGGTTCCGGGCTGCGGATAAACGCACTCGTCCGAGGAGAGTGGCGGGGTCAAAGATCAGCCAGATTCCCGGGTTGAGGGATATGCGTCACAACCGGAGGCTTTGACTCGACCGTGCCGCCGAGCTTCTTCCATAAGACGTGTTGCACCACCGTGACCTGCTGGCCCGGATCCCCGGGCCCATAGAAAAACTCGCGCCGCCGATGAAAGGTCTGCCCTCCAAGACTTAAGTACCCTCCCGCATCGGGGATCGGTGAAGGAGGCGTATACTCGACCATCGTGTGGACGACTACTCGCAACAGAACGTGCGATGTTTCCGTTTGTATGGTTTGCTCGGCGATGATCTGCTCGGCTGGATTTGCCAGCGCGTCGGGAATGCTTTGTTCGCCCTTTGGTTCGCCCACGTACATGCCTGTTTCCGGATCATAGCCGCGGTACACCATCTTCCAGGAAATATCGTGGAACTTGTCGGCGGCCCTCTCCATGGGGCTCCCGGATTCGCCATCACTCCAGTGCTTCCTCACGATCTTGCGGAGAATCGAGCGGCGCAGGCCGATACGCTGCACGGTGGGGGCAGGCGGCGGTTGGGCCGGAACGGGCGCCTGAGAGGGAAGATAGATTGTCTCGCCGCCCGAAAACATGTAGTTGCCTCCAGCCGTCAGCCGGGTACACTTGAGCTTCGTCTGGAGGTAATAGTTCACCACCCATTCCCATTTTCCCTTGAGGGCCGGCTGCGTGATGTCAATTCCGAAGTTGTACCGGATCAAGGCCGCGAAGGAGCAATGCTCGCGGTTGCACACATCAAGGAAACTGTCTCCCGCGCGCACCGTCACCGGCCGCTTGTTGGGGTCGCGAGGGGGCCAGGGCGCTTCGGCGAGACCGACGCTGGCGGGCGTCTTCACGAGTGGGGTGGGCATGAAAAACCTCCTCGGTCCGAACCGGACCGGTTATTGCGTCTTACTTGACATGCGAAAAAAGGAGGGAAAGCGGACACTACCGGGGATGTGAAGACTTTACGCTTCGACCGCACGCGGCTAGTTTCGGCTGAAGCTCGGAAAGCTTCCTGGAGTAGTAATCCGCGCGGATCGAGACCAGCCGCCGATAGGCTTCAGCGGCCCGGTGATACTCGCCGCAGACATCTCCCGAACCGGACTTCCGGTACACCTCGGCGCGCTCGAGACGGGCCCAGGCGAGGTTGTGCCAGGCCATGTAGAAATCGCTGCCCCCGGCCAGGGCTTCCGTGTGCCCGATCGCCTCGTTCAACGACGCCAACGCGCCTCGCCAATCTCCCTGCCTGCGGCGAAACCGGCCGAGCAGCGTGAGGGCGTAGGCGAATCTGTCGCGGACGCGGTGGTCCTTTGGATCGGCCTCCCAAAGTGCCCGCCGAAGATCCGCGCTGCGTTCGGCGAAGGCGGCGGCGGCCGGAAGATCCCCGTTCCTCTCGCACCCCGTAGCCACCATGCTCAGGCTCTGGGCGAACTCCATCCGCGCGGCCGCGTCGAAGGGCGCGGCCGCTACTCGCCGCTCATCCAGTTTCATGGCGGCCCGGGCATGTTCCATCATGCGGTTGGCGTCATCCTGGTACATGCCGCTCAGATATTTATGAACTATCGCAAGGTTGCGCATTCGCTCCGGGTCGGCGGGGCGGGACTCGAGCAGTTTCGTAAGCACCACTCTTGCCCGATGTGCGAAAGCCAATCTATCGTGGTGGGATAACTGGCCGTCCGTGGCCGTCGCCATTTCGGAGCAGGCCGCGCCCAAACCGCGCCACATGCGCTCGTCTCCCGGGGCGTCTTTCACCAGCTTTTCCCAGTGGGTGAGGGCCTTCTTTTTCACCTCCAGCGAATCAGCCCGCCTGCCTACGTGTACCAGTTGCGCTCCCAACAGGCTCAGCACGCGGCCCAATTCGAGCGACGCTGTAAGGTTGCGCGGGTCTGCCCGGAGCAACTCCTCGAGTATGGTTCTGGCCTTGCCGTAGCTGGCGAGCGCGCCTTTCGTATCTCCGAGGTTTGCGCGGTTCGGATTGCCCTGAATATCGCCAAGACGGGTATAAGCGGATATCAGATCCAGTTGCAAGGCGGCATCCGTCCGGGCATCGCGGGCCAGGGAATCGAGGTATTCGAGGGATCGCGAGACCATCAGCCGGCGGACTTCCGTGGCTCCCGCAAGCCTGGAGACAGGATCATGAAATTCGAACAGGATCGAGTTCGCCAGTTTGCGCACCTCGTGGAACCGGCGTTCGGCCGCCGCCCGCTCCCTTCGGGCAACCTGCATCTGCCACACCACCACCGATCCGGCGGCGAGGAGCACAAGGGCCAGGAACGCGCCGATGGTTACCGTTAGGCGGTTGCGGCGGACCCACTTGCCGAGACGATACAGCCTCGCCGGCGGCATGGCCGAGACGGGCCGTCCGGTCATGTAATTCTCGAGATCCGCCGCAAACTCCCGCGCCGAGGCGTAGCGCCCGGCCGGCACTTTATGGATCGCCTTCATGACGATCTGATCCAGGTCGGCTCCGGCGCCCGGCGGAGGTGGATCCTCCTCCAACACCTGGCGCAGCAGATCCGCGGCCGGGGAACCGGAAAGAGAGTACGCCTTGCGTCCGGCCAATAACTCATACAGGAGCAGACCCAGCGAATAAACATCAGCGGCGGTGGAAACGGGTTCCCCCCGCAACTGTTCGGGGCTTGCGTAGTTCAGCGTCATCAGGCGTCTGTCGGGCGCGGTGCGGTCATCTTCCTGGCCGTCCGGGGCCAGCACCCGCGAGATCCCGAAGTCCAGCAGTTTGGGCGCTCCCTCCGCCGTTACGAGAACGTTCCCTGGTTTAATATCGCGATGGACGATCAGGTTGCGGTGAATGAAGTCGACGGCTCCCGCGATCCGCTGAACGAGGCGGATTCGCTCCCCGGCGCCCAGGCTCCGCCCGCGGCAATATTCGTCAATGGGCACTCCCTCGACCAATTCCATGACGATATAAGGAGTGCCCTCATCACTGACTCCGGCGTCCAGGAGTTCGGCGATGTTGGGGTGGCGCAGGCCGGCAAGAATGCGCTTCTCGCGCTCGAAACGACGCCAGGCCTCTCCGCCGGCGGCGAGCAGGCTGACAAACTTCACGGCCACCGGGCGCACGAACTGGCCGTCATCACGCACCGCTCTATACACCACCCCCATCCCGCCGCGCCCCAGTTCACCGGTAATCCGGTAGGCGCCGGCCCGCCTCCCGTCCATGCGCGGCGTGGCCGCATCTTCCTGCGTCGGAAAGCGCGCGAAGTAGGATTCGGCGGCGGGGAGTTGATCGAGCATTTGCCGAACGGCGGCGGCGGTGGCCGGATCGCCGGGGCAGAGCGCCTCCAGGGCGCCGGGGCGCTCCTGGTCTTCGAAATCGAGAAGACGGGCGAAAATCTCCTCAACCTTCCGGCCGCCGGGATTCACGTCTCTCTCCTTGGATCTGCTGGTGGAGCCAGATCTTGGCCAGGGCCAGTTCTTTCTTGACCATGCTTGGGGACAGGTCTTTCGCCTCGGCTATCTCGGCAATGGACAGGCCCCCGAAAAACCGCAATTCCACGATTTCCGCCCGCCGCTGGTTGGATTGTTCGAGGCGGGAGAGGTGCTGATCGAGCTGGACATAGTCCGCATCGAGCGTCTTCGGTATCGAGGATGGGGGTGGTGGCTCGACGCCGGAAATCTCAGAGTCCCGCTTTCGCGCGCCGTGGTAGCGTGAATAGTCCACCAGCACCTGACGCATCAGCCGCGCGGCGATTCCATAGAAGTGCTTGCGGTCCCGCCAAGCCTCCGGCGCCTGCCCGGACAAGCGCAGGAATGCCTCATGAACAAGACCCGTAACCCCGAGGGTGTGTCCCGGCCGTTCACGGCGCATGTAGGAACGCGCGATCGAGCGGAGTTCATCGTACACCAGGGGGAGGATCTTTCCGAGCGCCTCCGGATCTCCGTGGCTCCACATTCGGAGAAGCGAGGTGACCTCGCCGGGGAAGGGCGAACTGCCGTCATGAACGCTGGACATGGGGCATTGCTTCCTCCGTCTCATCTCCGGCGGGCATTTCCTTCGTATCCGCCGTGGCCGGGAGGCGGATTGCGGCGGCAGCGGGAGACACTGCCTGGAGCGAAAACACGGCTTCTCTCAGGCAGTCGGCATGTCCCGGTGGAAGGGAGCCAATATAATGACCTTAGCGTGCTTCACTGTCAGTGACTAAAGTCACATCGGTTAAGGGTTCGATATCTTTACCACGAAATACGTAATCTGTTTGCCCTTGGGGACGAAGAACTGGTGGGGCGTATTGGGGGGGATGTGAACCACATCGCCGGTTGAAACGTTCTTCCGCATGCCGTTCCTGATATTGCCCCCGCGGATCTCTCCCGGTTCGATGGTCTTACCTCCGGCCACATAGCCGCCCAACAGCAGTTGCGCTTCCCCGCTCTCGATGACGAAGATATCCGTCACTTTTTCATGGACCTCCGGAATGCCGTCCTTATCGCGGTGGGAGAGCGCGAGGCTGTGATTGGAAAACTTCGCTCCCGCCTTGTCCGGCGGCACGCCTTTCGGCCAGACGAACAACCCGGCGGGGTCCGCCGCCGGCAGCGGAATCGCCGCGGCCGCGAACAGCATTATCAGTAGACGCTTCAATCGAATCTCCTCTTCGACGGGCATTATACTGCACATAGGGCCAGCGCGCCGCGGAAGTCCGCGTTGCCGGAAGCATCCGGACCGGCAAGCGCGCCGGTGGGCGGATGAGAGCAAATGTTTTATACCATAGGCCATTCGACCCGCTCCATCGAGGAGTTCGTCAGTATTCTGAAGAGCGTTGCAGTCACCTTCGTCGCGGATGTTCGAACCGTGCCGCGTTCGCGGACCAACCCTCAGTACAACCGCGACGCTCTGCCTCAGTCGCTCGCTGGGCACGGGATTGGATACGAGCACATTGCTTCGCTTGGCGGCTTGCGGGGCAAAGCCCGCAACGTGCCGCCAGGCGTCAATGCTTTCTGGCGGAACGCGAGCTTTCACAACTACGCCGACTATGCGATGAGCGGCGATTTCCGCGCCGGGTTCGCCCGGCTGCTCGAAATTGGCCGCGGACAGCGCAGTGTTATCATGTGCGCGGAGATACTATGGTGGCGCTGCCACCGGCGTATCATCGCGGACTACCTGCTGGCGGGTGGGGAAGAGGTGTTTCATCTCATGGGTGAGGGAAACGCCGAGCGGGCGCGAATGACGCCTGGTGCGCGCACGGACGATTCGGGGATATTGACTTATCCGGCGGATTTTGCCGCGGAAAAAGGTGGGTTGCCGGTCAAGCCGCGAAGCGGAGGATAGTTCCGCTGCCGGAGACTGCCCAGAGGGAGGTGAGGGAATCGCCCGCCAGCCAGAGTCTGCCGGCTTCGAGTGGCGCGCCGATGGGCATCCCGGTCCAATTCGAGAAATCGTCCGTGACAAGGAAATGCGCGGCTCCGAAAGTGGATGACCTGGGGTCGGGGGGAGGCTCGATGGCGGCGAGAACGGCGCGGCTGCCCGGGAACACAAGAAGATCCGTGACGGCGCGGTCCTTTTCGCGGAAGGCACGGGAGGAGCGCCCGGTTCGCAGGTCGATGGAGAAGACCTCGCTGGGGTATTCGAAGGCGTCGTGGAACTCGATGAGCGCCAGTCCCCGGCCGTCACGGGCATAGCGAACGCGGGTGATGCTTCCAAACAGGGAGGTGGTGGAATGTTTCCACGTTGCTCCTCCGTCGCGGGTTTGGAGAGTGATGGAAGCGGAGGGCCATTCGGGCCGGCGCAGATCGCGCCGCGGATCGCGCCATGCCGGGAGAGGGCCGGTGCGCCCCGTTCGCGGGGGGCGTGAGACTCCGGTGATGACGCCTACGCGGGGCGTCGCGAAATCGATCCAATCGTATGTCGTATATTCGGCGTGCGTGGAGGGTTCGGCGGCGGCGGGCAGCGGGTTCCACTCGCGCCCACCGTCAATGGTTTCCAGGACGGTCTTGTTGCCGCCAAGCGCGTATCCGTGGTCCGTGCCAACGAAATAGACGCGCGTGAGGGAGTCGTGCCGGTGCGCGAGTTTCCATGTTTGCGCCAGGTCGCCCGAGCGCCACAGGCCGCCGGCTGAGGTGAACCACAGGTCCCGCTCGCCGGCAAAACAGAGAGAAACGGGGGAGGCGGGAAGCGGATGTGAACTCCAGTCGCCGCCGTCCTTACTAAGCAGGATCAGCGGTTTGTCGTCGCGGCCGGCTGCCGCGAGATAACCGCTTTCCGATCGCGCGAAATCGGCAATCGTGATGGGAGGGGAGGCTTGATGAACCACCTTCCAGGCAGGCTGTCCGGCTGAAACTAGGGGCGAAACGAAAAGAGCGGCGGCGGCGCGGCGGCTGAGAGAGCAGGCCACGGCTAGACCCGCGGGGTGATCGGGCCGGAAGAGAGCACAAGCTCGGCGTGGCTCACGGCTTCGACGGCTTCGCCGGACATGCGCGCAAGCACAAGCAGGCAGCCCACCTGTTCGCCCACGGTGGTGAGGACTTCCATTTCGTTGCCCGTGTGGGCGTGAGGCTGGCGGTGCTGGACGTTGATTACGCCGACAACACGGTTGCGGGCGATGACGGGCGCCGAAAGGAACGCCTCGTAAGTGTCTTCGGGCAGGTCGCCGAAGAACTTGAAGCGGGGATCGTTGTAAGCTTCGCGCGATATGGCGACCATGCGCCGCTCGCGCGCGACCCATCCGGTGATGCCTTCGTTGAGCTTCAACCGCACCTTGCCGATGGTCGAGGGGTGAGGGGTATTGGAAGCGCAAAGCACCAGTTCGTTGTCATCGATGAGGTAGACGAGGCAGGAATCACAGGCGGTGTACTCGACGATGAGGTCGACGACTCCGCCGAGGACCTCCTGCAAACTCATCTCGCGCACCATGAAGCGGCTTACTTTTTGAAAGAGCCGCAGTTGCTGTTCCGTGCGTTCGAGGCGCGCCTCCAAATCCTTCAGCTTTGACACGACCCTATTATCCCAAACGGCGATGGGGGTGGGAGGCGCAAGATTACGAAAAAAAGGGAGTCTGTCTTGCGTTTTGCCCGTCCCCCATTTAGTATGAAAGTTCGAGTTCGCAAGCCGCATTCTCTCCCCCGGCGGCTGGCGTCGAGCGCGCTCGGCATGGGGCACTTGCGAAAGTAACCCGGCGGCGAGCGCCGATTCCAGGAAGGAGTCTTCCCATGTGGTCCCGTCGTAAAGAGGAAGAATATACGCCCAAGCAGTCCAACTCTCCGCAGCAAGCGGACCTGACCAAGGAGGGAACCCCAATGACAATGCCCATGCGCTCTCCCGAGCCCGAAAGCTATCGCCCGTCCACCGCCGCTTCGATCGGCAAGTCCGTCATGATCAAGGGCCAGATCATCAGCCGCGAGGATCTGTACCTGGACGGGGAGTTGGAGGGGACGGTCGAGTTGCAGGAGCACCGCCTGACGATCGGGCCGAACGGCCGGGTTCAGGCGAATGTGAAAGCGCGGGAGATCGTGGTTATCGGCACGATGCACGGAAATTGCGAGGCAACCGATAAGGTCGAGATCCGCAAGGAAGCCCGGCTGGTGGGAGACATCCGCACGCTGCGGATTTTCATTGAAGATGGCGCCTACTTCAAGGGAAGCATCGACGTCATCAAGGAGAACGTCAAGCCGCAACCGGCGCCTCCGGCTCCCCGGCAGCACGCCGTTGCCGCGGCCGCCGGTTCGGCCAACCAGGTAACCGAAGTCAAGCGATAAGCGGACTTACAGACGCCCCTCGGACGCCTCCACGCGCATGCAGGGGCAGGGGTGTTTTTCGTAACCTTGTGGAGAGACAGGCTGAAGTCGATTTTCGGGAATGACGAAGCGCTCCCGCGTCCGGGGAACGGGCGGGCGTCCGGGGGCCGGGCATCCGGAGATCAGTCCTGGCCAGAGGGTTATCCGGCGGAAGAGACCACCCGCCTGAGCCGGGGCCTGGAACAGTTTCTGCTCACGCTGAATGAGCAACCCGCCTGCGCGGTCCTCGATCTGTGCGGGGCCAATCAGGCCAATATCAACTACATCACGAACCTCGGGCACCGCATCAGCTCGGAGAGCATCCTGCATAGTCTGGACACCATCTGGAACGATCCGGATCTGCCGGAGCCGCGCAAGATCGCGGAGTTCGTGGAGCAGACGTTCAACTATCACGCGAGCACGTTCGGCGGCATTCTGGTGTGGGATACGCTGCAATATCTTCCAACTCCGCTGCTCGAGGCGGTGTTGGAAAGGCTGATGCTGTTGCTGACCCCGGGAGGGATGGTGCTTTCCTACTTTCAGGCGGACGAGAAGGCGCGGGTGGCTCCGGCTTATTCGTACCGCATAGTGGATGGGAAGACAGTGATGCTGTCTCCGCGGGGGTTGAGAAACCGCGAGCAATACTTCAACAACCGCGCGATCGAGAAGTTGTTCGAAGGATGCGGCGCGGTGAAGTTCTTTCTCACGCGCGACCATTTGCGGGAGGTGCTGGTGCGGCGGTAACCGCACGCGGCTTCAGGGTACGGAGAGCTTGAAGTCAATCTCCTGGTCGCGCGGACGGATGTACTTGCCGGGTCTGGGCTTCAGGGCTAGGGGCACGACCACCACGGCGACCGCCTTCCTGATATCAGTTTCCGGCTGGTCACTATAGGGGTTGTGCGGGTAGACGGGCCAGCGCAGTTGCGCGGTTTGGTCCACCGACAGAGTCCAGCCGTGATGGCGTATCGAGCCGCCCAGTTCGCCGCCTCCGAATTCGATCCTGTCCCGGCCGACGATCGCTTTGGCTCCAGCCCCGGTCTCGATCACTTCTCCCGGCACGAGCACGAGTTGCAGCGTCAATTTCGGATCCTTCGCCGGCGTGCCGTGGCCATTGATAACAAACCGAAGGTCAAGCTCGCTTTCCGATGGGGGCGTGACATAGAGGTCCGTAAAGAACGTGTTGTAGGCCAGGGAGAGGCGGTCCTGCCGGTCCGACATCTGGAGCCGGCTGCTGAGCGGCATGTGCACAACCCGCCCCAACAGTTCTTCCGTGAATGTCGCCAGTTCCGGCTGCCGTTTCGAGTTCGCGCCGGTGATGATCAGACCTTTTTTCTCGTGGAAGACGCTGAGGTGTCCCTGGCGGTCGAGATAGAAGCGGTTGGTGATGGCCTGCGTATCGATCAGACCGGACAGGGCGACCTGCCATGGCCCGGTCTTACGAACACCGGCGGGCACATTCATCCGGTAGGAATAGGACGAGCGCTGCTGCGGAGCGGGCTCGGTGGGACCTTCATGGTAGTAGAGCGCGTCCTGCGAGAGGCGCCCCAACTGATCCACCGTGAGTTTTTCCGGATCGAAAAAGCCGGTCAGAAAAGCGGCGTAACCGCGCCCGCCGGCGAAGTTCGAAAACGCGAACTGGGCCCACGCGCTTACGCCCCAATAGCGGTTGCGATCGTTGAAAACGTCGACCGGGGTGCCGTCGAGGAAGGTGCAGTTTCTGTGAAACTCCGTCGCGCGGCGCAGCGCCGGCAGCACGTCCCTATCCTTGCTGAACTCCCAGTACATGGCGACGGCGCTCAAGGTGAGATGGTTATAACCGATGGTGGGGCCGGAACGGCTATGCTCGCCCCAGTAGCCGTCGGGCGTCTGCTCGACGAGGGCGAAACGCCGCAGCACGGTCCGGCCGAGATCCTCCCACTCCCTGATTCCGAACAGGCGGCCGCCGAGGTAAAGATTGGCCGCCCATAGCGCGTAGTGATTCGGCGAGGTGCCGATGTAGGGCGAGTTGTACCAGGCGAAGTCGAGGCGTTCGCGCGTTTCTTCGACCAGCATGGCGATGTTCTTCCGGATCTCAAGCTGCCAGCGTTGGCGGCGCTCGACGCCCAGTTCGCCCTCGATCAGGCGGTAAGCATCGAGCCACATGTACGTATCCCAATCACTATCGAGCCGCGGTTCGAACGTACCCTTCGCGCTCTCCTCAGCCAGCATGTCGCCGATCCCCATGGCGAGCTCCAGCATGTGCTTATCGCGGTAGCGGGGGTTATCGCGGTGCTGCTTCGAGTAGAGCACGGCGGGCGCGAGGATGGCGTAAGGGAAGTGGCGCCACGAGGGATCGCTTTCAAGGGTCTTCAGATCGGCGCCGGGGGAGGCTTTCAGCTTCGCCTCCACACGTGCGATTCCGGCTTCCATGAGACGGAAGTAGCGGGCGGGCAGGGCATCCGCCGCGAACGCCGCGACAGGCGCGAGCAGACAGACGAGAATGAGCGTAGCGCGCATACCGCTGTTGTACCACCTGGACGGCTGGGAGTTCTCTAATTCGTGCGGCGCTCGGCGGACTCGCCGGCGCTGTTGCGCAGACGAATCGAGGCCGATTGCACGGCCGTGGCATCGCCGTCGAAGGGAACCGTCAACTGGAACTGTCCTCCGAACGAGAAGGAATCCGGGCTCGCGTACCACTTCTTGAACACATCGGCGAGGGCCACCACATAGCGCGTCTGGAGCAGTTCGCGCCCGGTGGCCGGAGTCAGCGTCACCACCATCTCCGACAACTCCCTGGTGGAAGAGAAACCCGTGACGACGATATTGAAACCGCCGCCGCGGCGTTCAAGCGTCACCGTGCCGATCACCGGAGGCGCCGGTTCAATGCTGACGCTACGGTCCGGACGGTTGGACGGGAGCACTTCGGTTCCCGCGACCAGGAACGCCGGATGCAGAGTGAGGGTTCCCGAAACGCTGCCCGCCTGGAAGGCGAGCGGCATCAGGGGGAAGACCGCGGCGGTTTCGCCGGCGGGGATCCGGAAAGAGACCGTGCGTCCACCGGTGCTGAACATCAGTCCGGGTTCCACACCGGGCGCGTCGGGGATGGCGGCGAACGTGAGATCGAGCCGGCCGGTGATCTCGACGGGATACGGCGAATCCAATTGCAGGCCCAGGGTGGGCTGTTGTCCGGGATTGATGCTGTCCGGCAGTCCCGTAATCCGCGCGGAGGGCAGGGGCGCGATGTTCACCGCGAGGTTGAAGTCGCGGTTCACGATGAACCCGAAGGCGTCGCGCAGGCGGAGCGTGATGGCGGCCGATGTGGGATCGGTGGGAGTGCCGCTGATCCCGCCGGCGGAAAGACTGAGTCCGGCGGGAAGACTGCTGGCGGCGAGGCTCCATTCATACGGAGCTTTTCCGCCGCCCGCCTGAAGCGTGAGCGAATACGGGACGCCAAGCGTGGCCGGCGGCAAGGCCGCTGTCACCATGGTGAGAGGCTCGCCGGTTGCGGTGACGGGAAGGGCGAGTACACGCTGGTCGACACGGCCGTTGGCGTCCGTCACTTTCACCGTGAAGCGGAACAGCCCGTGGCTCGCGGTAGTTCCGGTGAGACGGCCCGTGGGCGGATCGAAAGTGATGCCGTCCGGGAGCGTGCCGGATATGATGGACCAGGAAAAGGGTCGCTTTCCCTGGACGGCCTCGACCAGGACTTCGACCGGGCGGCCGGCAGCGGAGATGGGCAGCAGCGGGCCGCTGCTGATGGTGGGGCCATCCGCCCCATCGACGACCCGCCACTGGTAGTCCTGTGAAGCCTGCTGCCGCAATCCATCGGTTGCGGTGATGGTGAAGTTGAACGAGCCAGGCGCGGAGGGCGTTCCGTCCAACTCTCCGAAAGAATTGAAAGTGACGCCGGATGGAAGCGTTCCCTGGAGCGCAAAGCTGTAGGGCGCCTTTCCGCCGGCCGCGGCGATCCGCAAGTGGACGGGATGATTGCTGGTCGCGTCCGGAAGCGGAGAGGGGGTAATGATGCGGAATGCTCCCCGCGCCGGAAGCACGGTCAGCGCGAACTGTTTGCGGGACGGATTGCGGTCCGCGGCGGCTACCTGGATGCGGAAGGTGAAATCGACGGGGACAGTGGCTCCGCGCGAGGCCTTGGCCGCCGTGGCGGTCTCAGGCTCGGCGGGTTCCTCGGGGACGCCGCTGATCTCGCCGGTTTCGGCATTGAGCGCCAGCCCCGCGGGAAGCGCGCCCTCGATCACCGACCACGCCAATTGCAGGGCGGCGCGGGCATCCGACTTCATGACGAAGGAATACGGCGTGCCGGCGGTGGCGGGTGGAAGCGGCGAGGTGGACGTGATGCCGAGATCACGGCTGTCGACGACGAGAGCAGCGTCCTGCGTGAGCGCGGTGTTGGTGGCGTCGACCACTTCGACGGTGAACGGGAACGTGGCCGCGACCGTGGGCTTGCCGGACAAGGTGCCATCCGCGGCCAGCGTCAAACCGTCAGGCAGTTTAGCGGAACCGGAGGCGAGCCGCCATTGGTAGGGGCGCGCTCCGCCGCTGGCCGTGAAGGCGAACTGATAGGCGGAATCCTTGACCGCGGCGGGCAGTGGTGTGCCGCTGGTGATTCTGAGGGCCTCGCCGATGGCGAACAGCGCGCCGGTGGAAGTTTTTCCGTCGGGCTGGCGCACGGTCACAGTGACCGCGCCGGGGGCGGCCAGCAGAGTGGAGGCTACCGCCGCGCTCAGTTGCGCGGCCGAGCCGAACGTGGTGGCGAGCGGCGTACCGTTCCACAAGACCTGTGAGGCGGGAACGAAGTTTCTTCCCGCGACGCCGAGCGTGAAAGCCGGTCCGTTGACCGGCGCGGAGGCGGGGGTCAAGGCGGTGATTTCCGGGGTGAGCGATTGCGAGACGGGAAGGGTGATCGAGTTCGAGATCGCCCCATCAGTGTTGTACACGGTAATGCTGGCGCTGCCCGGAGAGAGAAGAAGACCGGCATCGATGGTCGCGATCAACTGGTTGGCATCGAAGAACGCGGTGGGCAGGGGTTGGCCGTTCCAGCGTACGACGGAGAGATTCCGAAAACCCGCGCCGCTGACGCGCAGTTGCAGAGTGGGTGAGCCCGAAGAGACGGTAGCCGGGTCGAGCGATGTGATGACGGGCGGTGGAGCGATCACCTGGAAGGTGAAGGGAAGCGAGGTCTGCCCGTCGGGATTCCGCACCGCGATAGTGATGTTGCCGGGGACGGCGAAAAGGCTGGCGGGCAGCACGTTCACGGTAAGCGTGACCGGGGCAGGGGAGACGGGGGAACCCGATGCGGCGGTCTGGAGCGGCTGGCCATTCCACAGCAGCACCGCGCCGTTTTGCACGTTCAGCGCGTTGACCGAGAGCGTCAGGTCCGGGGTTCCCGCGACTATGGCCAGCGGGTTCATGCTGATCAGTTGCGGAGGCGGAAAGCGGATGAGGATCGCAACGCCGGTCGAGGTTTGATTGTCCGGGTTTCTGACCTGGACGGTAGCCGTGCCGGGGAAAGCGGTGAGCGCGGCCGGGACCAGAGCAGTTACCTGCGTGTTGTTCACAAACGCGGTGACCAGAGCGGCGCCATTCCACAGCACGCTGGCCCCGTTCCGGAAATTGGTTCCATTCACAACCAGTGTCAACGGTCCGGTGGAGGCGTTGACGGCGGGGGGATTCAGGCTGGTGATGGCCGGGGGCAGAGACGCCGGGATGGTAAATGAGGCGGGCGCGGATGTCTGCTGATCCGGATTGCGCACCACCACTTGCGCGGAGCCGGGCGAGACCAGGAGCGAGGCGCTGACGGTGGCGTTGAGCAGCGTGGAGGAAACGAAACTGGTGACCAGGTCCTGGCCGTTCCAGCGGACGATAGCGCCTGATTGAAAGCCGGTTCCCTGGACGGAAAGCGCGAACTGGGGACTTCCGGCGGCGGCGCTGTCCGGATTGAGGACGCTGATGACGGGCGGAGGCGTTGTGGTGATGGGGAGGCTGACCTGATTGGAATCGAGGCCGTTCGGATTGTGGATGAGGATCATCGCCGTGCCCGCGGAGGCGATGAGCGTTTGAGGTACGCTGGCGGTGAGGGCGGTGGCGGAAACAAAGATGGTCGTCAAGTCCTGTCCATTCCAACGAACGACGGCTCCCGATTGGAAGCCGGACCCCTGCAGGGCGAGCGTGAAAGCGGGTCCGCCGGGGGCTACGGTGGAAGGCGTGAGCGTGGTGATCAGCGGAGGAACCGCGTTCGGACTGACGGTAAACGTGGCGGCGGGCGAAAGCTGGCTGTCCGGGTTGCGCACGATGACCGCAAAGTCGCCGGACGTGGCGAGAAGGGTTGGCGGAACCACCGCCGTCAATTGCGTGGCGGAAACGAAAGTGGTGGCGAGGTCAACGTTGTTGAAGCGCACCGTGGCGCCGCTGAGGAAGTTGATGCCGTTCACGGTGAGCGTGAGTTGCGGGCTGCCCGTCTGAGCCTGGTTGGGCGCGAGCGAGGTAATGGCCGGGCCCGTTCCGGTGACCGGAAGATCGCGCGCGGCGGAGACGGTCTGGGCTGCGACATTGCGCACCTGAATCCGCGCGACGCCGGGAGCCGCAAGCAGGTTGGCGGGAACCACGGCCATCAGTTTCGTGTCCGAAACGAACGCCGTGACGAGCGCGGTGGCATTCCAATAGACAACGGCGTCGCTCTGGAATCCGGTCCCGTTCACCGTGAGTTGCGAAAGCGGACTGCCGGCGGGGAAAGTATCGGGGCTGAGGGATGTGATGGCCGGGTTATTCCCGGTGACGGTGAAGTTCAGCGTGTTCGAGGTGAGTCCTTCCGGGGTGCGCACCAGCACCGGATAGACTCCGGAATTGCTCAGGAGACCGGCATCGACAATGGCCCGCAGGCTGGTGGAGGAATCGACGTAAGTCGTCAGCGGACTGCCGTTCCATTCCACGCGCACATTGGGACGGAAGTTCGTCCCCTCGAGAACGAGAGTGAACTGCGGCGATCCGGCGGCGGTGTCGCCGGGAGTCAATTTGGTGAGGGTGGGAGCGCCGGCAATGGTGAACTGCAGGGTGTTGGAGATCTGCTGATCGTAATTCCGCACCAGAACGGGAACGGTCCCCGGGCTGACAACCAGGGAGGCTGGTACGGTGGCGTGCAATTGGGTGGGCGAGTCGTAGACGGTATTGAGAGGCTGGCCGTTGAAATAAATGACGGAGGCAGGGTAGGGAGGGCCGTCCGACGCGATGGGAGCGATGAAGTTCCGGCCGACGACCTGCAATGTGAACGCGGGACTGCCCGAGTAGACGGAGTTGGGGGATAGCGACGATAGTACGGGGGCGGGAAGAATGACATTGAAGGGCAGGGAGTTGGTGGACAGGCCGTCGGGGTTCTGGACATAGATATAGACCTCTCCACCAGTGAGCAACGCGGAAGGTACGGCGGCCGTCAACTGACCCGCGTTGACGAACGTCGTGGCTAGAGGGGTTCCGCTCCACATGACCTGCGCGCCTGGGAGGAAGTTCGATCCGGTGAGGGTCAGCGGGAAGCCGAGGCTTCCGGAGGGAATCGATGTCCGGCTAAGACTGGTGAGGGTGGGGTAGGGGTTGTTGCTCGCGATGTAGAGCGAATAGGTTCGGGTGGCGCTGAGGGGGCCGCCCAGCGAACCGGGCGTCGAGTCCTGGACGCGAACGGTGAAGAGGAAGTAGCCGCCGGCGATTGCCGGACCATTGGAGGAAATCGTTCCGGACTGGCTCAGGGTGAATCCGGCGGGAAGGGAACCCCCATCGAGGGTGTAGGTATAGGGTGCTACGCCGGTCGATTCGAGAGTTGTCGAATAGGGTTGGCCATAGAGCCCCTGCGGAAGCGGGGATGAAGTATCGATGGACAGAGAGCCCGCGTAGGGTTGCACGGCCAGTTCGAAGGCGCGCTGGTCGGTGGCGCCATAGCCGTCGGTTACCTGCAGGGTGAAACTGTAAGTGCCTGCCGAGGTGGGCCGGCCCGATAATTCACCGTCGGTGTAGAGCGTCAGTCCGGGCGGCAACGCTCCGCTCTGCACAGTCCAGGTGTAACTGTCGCCGCCGCCATTGTCGTGTTGTCCATTCGCATCACCGAAATCCTGGAAGTAGTAGTCAACCCCCAGGACGGCGTCGGGAAGATTGGGGCCTGGGGTGAGTATCTGCAGGGCGGGGGTTTCCAACACCTGTTGGAAGAAACTTGAGTTGGCTACCTGTCCATCGGTGGCGGTAACCTCCGCGGCGAAGCCGTAGAACGCCGCCGTGGTGGGGGTTCCGGCGACGTACTGGTTTCCGGAGATATCCATGCCGGCGGGCCATGCTCCCGAGACCAGTTCCACGTTGCTCGCCGGCGTGCCCCCGCTCATGCCCGTTGGGAAGGAGCCCAGGATAAGGCTGTACTGGCCGCGCTTGATGGCCGGCAGACTGCTCGATAGGGTCCACTGAAACAGAGTGGGACTGACGGTGAGCGTGAACGTCTTGGAAGCGGTGCCGTGCTGGACCGTGAAGGTAAACGTTCCTGTTTGGGTGGGAGTCCCGGCGACCGTTCCCGAGGATTGATCGAACGTGAGGCCGGCCGGAAGAGTGCCGCTGAAGGAGTTCCAATTTCCGGTCACCGGTCCGGAGCCATTGTCGACAATGAGTTGCTTAAAATAGCTTATTCCGGAAACGCCCGTCGGCAGGGGGGAGCGCGTAACAATCGTGTCGCCCGCGGCGGCGATTACGTTCATGGAATAGGTCCGCGTCTGCGTGACGCCGGCTCCATCGGTTGCCGACGCGATGAAGTTGTAGCTTCCGAGAGTGGCGGAAACCGGTACGATGCCGCGGATCTTTCCACCGGCGGTGAGTTGCAGGCCTGGAGGCAACGGATCCGTATCCGTGGAAAACGAGACGGGGGCGAATCCGCCCGAGAAGGGGAGTTGGAACTCATATTCGGCTCCGCGCGTCGCCGGGGGGATGGAGGCGGCGGGGAGAGCGAACGGGTTCGCCACGACATTGAAGGTGAGCGGAGTGGTTGCCGTTCTTCCGGCGCTGTCCTTCACTTCGACTACGACGCTGTAATTGCCGGCTGTTCGCGGGACCCCCTCGATGAAGGCATACGCTTCGCAGTAGCAGGACGTTTTGGTGAAGTTTACACCCGGCGGAAGCGTGCCGGTAATGATGGAGTACTTGTAGGGAGCGGTTCCCCCCACGCCCTGAACGCTCGCTCCGGTCAGGCGGCCTACGGGCACGGTGGGGGGCGGAGGGAAGGGTTGCGCGGTGAGGGGTTGCGTAGTCACCTTGAGGGTGAACTGCTTGGTGGTCTGATTGTAGGCGGAGTCGGTGATGCGCACGGTAAACGTAAAGTCGCCGCCGGCGGTGGGGGTACCGGAGAGAACGCCGGTCGAGCTCAGGGTGATATTCGGGGGCAGAGTGCCGAAGACGCGCGCGAAAGTGTAAGGCGAGGTTCCGGCGGCGCCTATCAGGGCAACGTTATAGCTTTGGTTTAATGTAGCGCCGGGCAAGGCGGAGTTCGTGTTTATGCGTAGTTGCGCATACAGCGGCATTGCCGCCAATAGTATCCAGACGTACCGGATAACAGACGATATCTGCTTGAAAAACAAAGGCACCCCTCCGAACCGTGGAGATACCAGCATAGTAGGAAAGCGGAAACCGGCGCAATGTCATGGTACGGGTCATTCCGTGTGAGTTACGGTACACCCGCACTGAAGATTTCCGGCGGCAGTCCTGGAGAATGATGAAGTTCCGGGCATGTTGCCGATGCGCGTCTCCGGGAGCGTTCCATGGATCCTGCCGGTTGTGCTGGAACTCTCGATACCCGTTCCGGTTCCACCTTATTGGGGGGTGCCGCCGCTGGAAGCGCTTCGCTTCGAGGTTCCCCTGGTCATCGATTCCGCCAGTTGGAGGAGTCGTCTTTCCGGGACTACGTGGAGAACGTGTCACGGGCGATCGAAAAGGATTGCAAGTAGGAGCGGTCCTGCGCGGCGCGCGGCCGCATGATAGAACGGTTGGCATGGGAACCGGTAATGTGGCGCGGCGGAATTTCATAGGAGCATGCGCGGCGGGCGCCGCCTCGAGCGGATTGGCGCAGAGGAAGGGTACGCGTCCGAATATCCTTTACATTCACTCGCACGATACGGGGCGCTACCTGCAGCCCTATGGGCACGCCGTCCCGGCGCCGAATCTGCAGCGGCTGGCGGAAGCAGGAGTGTTGTTCCGCAAGGCGTTCAATGCCGCCCCGACGTGCTCGCCGAGCCGTGCGAGTCTGCTCACCGGGATGTGTCCGCACCGCAACGGGATGCTGGGGCTGGCGCACCGCGGCTTTTCATTGAACGACTACCGGCAGCATATTGTGCATACGTTACGGACGGCGGGATACCGCTCGGTCCTGTGCGGGCTGCAGCACGTGGCGCGCGACCCCAAAGTTATCGGCTACGACGAGGTGATGAGCTTCCAGGGGAATCATGTCGAGGATGTGGCTCCGGCGGCGGCCGCATTTCTTGGCGGGAAGCATGATGCGCCCTTTTTTCTCGATACCGGATTTTTCGAGACGCACCGGGAATTTCGCAGGCCCGGGCCGGGAGAGGATCTCCGGTTCTGCCAGCCGCCGGCCCCGATTCCGGATACGCCGGCAACGCGGGCCGACATGGCGGCATTCAAGGCGAGCGTCCGGGTGATGGACGACGGAGTGGGCAAGGTGTTGGACGCATTGGAGGCGAACGGTCTGGCGGAGAACACGCTGGTGATTTCGACGACGGACCACGGGATCGCCTTTCCCGCAATGAAGTGCAGCCTGACGGATCATGGGATGGGTGTGTCGCTGATTCTGCGTGGACCGGGAGGCTTTCTCGGCGGAAAGGTAGTGGACGGTATGGTGTCGCACCTCGATATCTTCCCCACTCTGTGCGAGCTTGCCGGCATCGGCAAACCGCCGCGGCTGGAGGGGGCGTCGCTGCTGCCGCTGGTCTGCGGGGAGGCGGAGGAGATCCACGAGGAGATCTTCGCCGAAGTGAACTATCACGCGGCCTATGAGCCGAAGCGCGCCGCGCGGACGCGCCGGTGGAAGTACATCAAACACTTTGACGGGCGCGGGCATCCGAATCTGCCCAACTGTGATGACGGGTTGAGCAAGAGTTACTGGCTGGAGAAGGGATGGAAGGATCGGGAAGTGGAGCGGGAGCAGCTATTCGACCTGGTGTTTGATCCCAATGAGACGCGAAATGTGGCGGGAGAGAGCGGGGCGCGAAGCGCGCTCGAGGAGATGAGAGGCCGGTTGAGCCGGTGGATGCACAGGACCGGAGATCCGCTGCTGCAAGGGCCCGTGGCGGCTCCGAAGGGGGCCAAGGTGAATGATCCGGATGGAATCTCGCCGAAGGAGACGCCGAGGGTAATCGGATAGATATCCGATTTGCGCGCCGTTTATCACGGAAGCCGGATATTCCGTCATCGTAGTATCGGAAAATGTGTCAAGATGTCGTTCATGCCGCTGGAATTGATTCCGCATGTGCACCGGGCGGCGCACCGCATCGGGCTCTACATCGGCCGGTTCGCGGACGCCGAAGTAACGCAGGGCGAAGCGCATATTCTGGCGCATTTGAGGGCCGAGGGAGACTCCACCATCGCCCAACTGCACAAGGCTTTCGCGCACAAGCGATCCACGCTGACAAGCATCCTCGACCGGATGGCGGAGCGGGGCTGGATCTCACGGGAGGCTGACAGCAGGGACCGGCGTACATTCCGCGTGCGGTTAACGCGCCAGGGGGCGAAAGTGGCATCGAGAATCTATGCGCACCTCGAGAAACTCGAGCGTTCCGTACTGCGAGGGTTGAGCGAAGCGGAGGCGCGGGTGTTTCGTGAGGTACTGGAGAGGTTGGAAGATAAGGCGGAGGGGAAGTCATGAGCGCGAACCAGCAGTTGGCTGCCGGGGTTGGCCCGGTGTATGAGGCGGCGGTGCGGGAATCCCGCGCCGCGGACGCGGTCAGGGAGGCCGGGGCATGATCGGGCGCGGTTTGCTTTGCGCCGTTCTTCTGGCTCCGGGCGCCGGCGGCGTGGATCTGATTCTGCGCAACGGGCATGTGCTCACGGTGGACGACCGTTTTCGCGTGGCGGAGGCGGTGGCGGTGACGGGGAAGCGGATCACCGCGGTGGGGAAGAACGACGAGGTGCTGAAGTTGCGGAGCGCGTCGACGCGGGTTGTGGACCTGCGGGGGCGGACGGTGCTGCCGGGGCTGATCGATTCGCACGTGCACGCGCTGAGCGCGGGCTTGAGCGAATACCGTGGGAAGTTGCCGCCGCTTGATTCGTTTGCGGCCATTCAGGCGTACATCCGCGAGCGAATGAAGACGACGCCGAAGGGGGAGTGGATCATTGTTCCGCGCACGTTTCCGACACGCCTGCGCGAGATGCGAATGCCTGTGAAGGAGGTGCTGGACGTAGCGCCGGATCATCCGGTGGGCTTCGATGCAAGCTACGTGTGGGTGGTGAACTCCCTTGCGTTGAAGATGAGCGGCATCACCCGGGAGACACCCAATCCCCCGGGAGGAGAGATCGGGCATGACGCCAAGGGCGAGCCCAATGGAATTTTGCGCAATGCGAACCGGCTGTTGAAGGGGCTGAAGTCGAACAGCGAGACGCGGGGTTTTTCCCACGAGGACAAACGCGCCGCGCTCGAGGCGCAACTGAGCCGGTACGTGGACGCGGGGTTGACGGCGGTTGGCGACCGGGCAGTGACTCCGGAAGATATCGGACTGTACGAGGAGATCTACAAGCAGAAGAAACTGCCGCTTCGCGTGGTGATGACGTGGCGGTTGGACGCATCGCCGCCCGTGGAGCAGGTGGTGGAACGCATCCGCTCGGCTCCCTACCGGAGCGGCGGGATGATGGGCGCAATCGATACGGCATGGCTGAAATTCGGGGCGTTCAAGGTTACCTTGGATGGGGGAATGACGATCGGCACGGCGTACCAGCGTGTTCCGTATGGAGAGTTTGGACGGCAGTTGTATGGTCAAACCAATCCCGATTCCAGGGGGCAACTGTTCATTGCTCCGGACAAGCTATATACGATCATGGCGGCGGCGCGGGATCTGGGGTGGCAGTTGACGGCGCACAGCCAGGGCGGAGGAGCGATCGACGCGTTGCTGGACTGCTTCGAGCGTCTCAACCGGGAGAAGCCGATTACGGGGACGCGGTCCCACCTGATGCACGCGAGTTTTCAGTCGCCGGGGGCGATCGCGAGGCTGGCGCGGATGGGGTTGCCGGCGGATGTGCAACCAGCGTGGCTCTATTTCGATGGACCCGCGCTGTCGAAAGTGTTTCCAGGCGGGGGCATGAAGTATTTCATCCCGCTGAAGACGTACCGCAACAGAGGCGTCCTGCTCGCCGGGGGCAGTGATCATATGACGGGATTCGACAGGAACACGGCAACGAATCCTTACAATCCCTTCATGGGTATGTGGACGGCGGTGACGCGGAAGATGACCAACGGCGCGGTTCTCAATCCGGAAGAGTGCATTTCGCGCGAGGACGCACTGCGGATGTATACGCTGTGGGCGGCGTGGCTCCAGCATTCGGAAAAGGAGCGAGGCAGCGTGGAGGCGGGGAAGCTGGCGGATTTGGTGGTTGTGGACAAGGACTACATGAGCGTGCCCGCGGACGAGATCAAGGACCTGCGCCCGGTGATGGTGATCATCGATGGGAAGGTGGTCCGGGAGTAGGGCTGTCTCGCCGCTTCGTTCTAGCGGAGTTTTTGAGGCACCTGAAATTCCGGTCCCGCGTACATGAACTCCTCCGCCTGTTTGTAGGGGGAACCCTTGGCGGCGATTTCGGCGAGTTTGCGGACGTTGATTTCAACCAGTTTGTTGACGGCGGCGTCATCGACTGTTTCAAGGAGCGGGAGTTTGCGTCCGGTGTCCTCGAGGCGCTGGCGGATGCGCATGGCCATGCTGAAGTTGATGGTCTTCAATGCCTGGGCGGCGCGAAGTTTCCTGTCAATTGTCGAGCCTATGCCGACTACCTTGGGTTGGGGTGTGAAGGTGGCGGTGCTCTCCGCCTCGCGGCGGCGCGGATCGAAGGGCTGGGCATAGTAATAGAGTTCGCGCGTGACGTGAGGTTCGAGACCGGTCTTGGCGAAGGCGAGTTGGAAATTGGGGAGGGCCGCGGCCTGGCGCGCTTCCTCGGCCGCGAGTCCCGTGTAGAAGCGATCGAGCACCTCGTCATATTCGGTGTAGGGGTTGGGAATGAACAGAACGTCGGGCTTAAAGAGGCGGATGTAGAAGAGGATGCGGTCGCGGATCTCCGTGGGCGATACTCCGCCGAGTTCATCGGCGCGATAGCCGAGCGAATGCACTTCGGATATCCCGAGGATTTTCGCCGCCTGCTCGACTTCCGCTTTCGTGCGCGATGCGGTTTCCTCGGGCGGCAGGCGCCACGAATCCTTGTCGTCGTTGGTGACGCGCACGAGAATGGCGCGGTCGCCGCCGGCGGTCATGGCCGAGATGGAACCTCCAGCGGCGAGGATGAAATCAGAGGCGTCGGCCGTCACGACGAGGACGGTTTTCGCGCTGGCCAGGGAAGCGAACAATAGAAGGAGAGCAATCATCATTTCACCGCGTTGGTTGAGATGTAGTCTTTGAGACCGGGTAGATAGTCGAATTCATCACGATACCAATAGACCTCGGCGTAGCGCACGCCGTTTTCCGCGCCGCGCTTGCGGGAGATCCAATCCATGTACCATTCCTCGATGAGCACCGCCGCCTCTTCGTCGGTTTTGCCCTCGAGTTCGGGGACAGTGAGATTCTCGGCGCGGAGTTGGCGGCGGATGGCGCGCGCCATCGAGGGATGGGCGTAGACGTTGAGGTGAGTAACGTATGCTTTCTGCTTGCGTTCAACCTGGCTTTTCGTGAGTTCCATGGCAACGTTCGCATGGTGGCCGCGCCCGTAATCGACACGGGCCTTGAGGAAGAGATAGGGGACGCGATAGGGTTTGAGGCCGAGCGCGAAGTGTTCGGGATGAACGTTCTCGAGTCCGGCCATCCAGACGGCTTCCGCGACGGCTCGAGCCACCTTGCGATGATCGGGATTGCGGTCGTAATGACCCCATGGATCGTGGCCGAGGACAACGTCCGGGCGATGTTTGCGGATCAGCAGGATCAATTGGGCGCGGAGTTCGATCAGGGGGATGGGGTCCATGTAGTCGTTGCGCCAGTTGAGGCTGTAGACGCCTTTCATTCCCAGGATGCGCGTGGCGGCTTCCGACTCGCGGAGATTGATCATGTCATTGAGTGGATAACCGCTGGCTCCGTCCTTTTCATCATTCGAGGCGCGGACATACCAGGATTCGTAGCCGGCGTCGGTGAACTTGGCGATGAGGCCGCCCATGCCGTAGTCGGTGGTGTGGTCGTCGTGGTGCGGCTGGATGACGAGAAGGACGTGCCCCGGCGGAATTTTTCCGAGGGGCAGAGGCGCGGCGAAGGCCGGGATGGTAAGGGCGAGAAGCAGAATTCTCATTTGGGCCTCGCGTTGGTTTGCAGATATTCTTTCAGGCCGGGGAGGTCGTCCCATTCGCCGATGGCGTAGAAAAGCTCCGCGAAGGCGACCCCGGCGCGCTTTCCGGCCTCGCGGCTCGGAGTTTCCATCGAGAGGCGGCGCGCCTCGGGGCTGGCGGGAGTGCCGCGGACGTTCTTGTGTGACCAGAAGGCGTCGGTCTTGCGGTCGAGTTCCGCCTGGTTGAATTCCATGGCGATGTTCGGGGTGTGCCCCTTGCCATAATCTTCGCGCTGCGTGTAGTAGACCTGCGGGACGCGGAAAGGTTCGAGGCCGGCGGCGAGGTGTTCGGGGTGAACGTTGGCGAGACCGGCCATCCAGACCGCTTCTCCGACGGCGCGGGCCACGCGCTTGTGATCGGGGTTGCGGTCATAGTGACCCCACGGATCCCAGGACATGACGACATCAGGGCGGTACTTGCGGATGAGGAGAATGTATTGGGCGCGAACCTCCTTGAGCGGCGCCGAGGACATGTGGTCATTGCGCCAGTTGAGGCTGATGACTTCCTTCATTCCCAGATGACGGACGGCATCCTGGGCTTCGCGGAGATTCACGAGGTCATTGGGCCCCCACTCGTTGCCGTCCTTCTCGTCATTGGTGGTGCGGACGTAATAGCCGGTCCAGCCGGCATCGGCCAGGCGGGCGGCGAAGCCGCCGAGGCCCCACTCCCAGGTGTGATCGTCGTGATGAGCGAGGATGACGAGGAAGGTCTTTCCCTTGGGGAGTTGACCGAGCGGCACGAGGTCCGCCGCTTGCAGGATGGAGGCAAAGAGGAGGAGGGCTAGTCCGTGATACACTTTTCGCATTCCTATGCGCCACGTATGGCTGTTATTTTTCGTTCCGGTATTGATGATCGCGCAAACCGAGCGCCGCATTCTAGTTGTTTCCGCTTCCATGGGTGATTATATCTACGGAGCGGGGGGCACGCTGGCGCGCTACATCCGCGAGGGGTGGCGTGTTGATGTGGCGGTGTTCGCCAACGGAGAGAAATTGTCGCGGGGATTGAGTCCCGCGCAGACTCGGCTGGCGAATGTCCAGGAGGGAAAAGCGGCGGCGAAACTGCTCGGGGTCCATGATGTGGTGATGATGGACGACAAGAGCGGAGAGTTGGGGCAGGTATCGTCGACGGAGATGCGCGAGCAACTGTTCGCGCTCATTCGGGGGATGAAGCCGCGGATTCTGTTTATCCCCGATCCTTACGTCCATTACCAGCCCGATGGCGACATTCGCTGGACGGGACGGATGGCCGAGGAGGCATGGGGGTACAGTGGCGGCGGTACGTTCGGCAATGAACTGGCGCGCATGGGACTGAAGCCTTACGGGGTGCCCGAGATCTACTACTATTCGCCGTACCGGCCTTATCGGAAAGGGGAAGGCGGCGAAGTGGAGAAGGCGCGGTTCGTGAGCCGGGACATTACGGACACACTCGAGCAGAAGATTACAGCGGCCGAACTGCTGCTCACCAGCAACCGGACACTGGCCTCCCTGCACAAGGGAGACGCCGGTGACGCGGACGGGCGGCGGTATGCGCGGGAGTTTCTCACGGAGATGGCCGGGGCGGTGGGTAGAAAGCATGGCTTCGAGTATGGGGAGGAGTTCAATCACGTCGGCTCGTCGAGCGCCGCGCCCGGCGTTGCCACGCCTTTCGTGGCGCGTCCGGAGACAGCAAAGGGTTCGGTGCTGGTGGTGACTCCTTCGATGCGCGATTGCCTGTTCGGCGCGGGCGGCACGCTGGCGGAAATGGCCGCGGAAGGCCGCGCCGTGTATGTGGCGGTGTTCGGGAACGAGGAGAAACTATCGAAGGGTCTGGGGCCGGCCGAGACGCGGATGGCGAACAACAAGGAGGGAGAAGAGGCCGCCAAGGCGCTGGGTTTGCGTGAAGTGATCAACCTTGGGCACAAGAGCGGGGAGTTGGGGTCGATATCATCGAGCGAGTTGCGAAACCAGGTGATGGCGTTGACGCGGCTCTACAAGCCGGAGATACTCTTTTTCCCGGACTGGTACGTGCACTATCAGGACGACAATGATATCTACCGAGTGGGGCGGATGGCCGAGGAATCGGCATACGGGGGATCGAGCCTGTTTCTTCAGGAGATGACCTACCTGGGGTTTCCGGGCACGTCGGCGCGGCAATACTATTTCTTTGTGCCCTACCGGCCCTATCGCGCGGGAGAAGGCGGGGAAGGCCAGGCGGTCATGAAGCAGGTGGAGATTGGAGGGGTGCTCGAAAAGAAGATTGCCGCGATTCTGAAGATGCATACCGCGAATGCGAAATGGGCTGAGTTGTTGTCGGCGCGCTCGGGGCGGACGCTCGATGCCGACGAACAGGTCCGCGCCTTTCTCACGGAACTGGCATCGACCATCGGCCGGCGGCATGGAATGAAGTTCGCCGAGGAGTTCAACCATTTGCGGCCAGTGACCGGCCTGCCGGCGCATGTGCGGGAGCGGGCACGGTAGAGGGCGCATCCATTGCGAATTGCGGATATTCGATCGACTACTGTCTCCGTGCCCTTGGAAGCGCCGTTGCGGCACGCCAATGGATGCCACTGGGGGCGGTTTGTTCGCACCATCGTGGAGGTGGAAACCGACAATGGCCTGATTGGATTGGGCGAGATGGGAGGCGGTGGCGAATCGGCGGAAGCCGTGTTTCGCGCAATGAAGCAATACCTGGTGGGGCACGATCCGGCGCGCATCGAGGAGATGCGATTTCGCATCGCGAACCCGACGGCGTCGCTCTACAACAACCGCACACAGATCCTGGCCGCGCTCGAGTTCGCGTGTCTGGATATTCTGGGACAGGCATGGGGCGTGCCGGTTTCCGAAATTCTGGGAGGGCGCCTGCGCGACCGCGTGCCGTTCGCTTCCTATTGTTTCTTCCGCTATGCGAATGCCGCGGGGGAAGGAGAGGTACGGACGATCGATCAGGTGACGGCGAATGCGCGGGCACTGAAGAAAAAATACGGCTTCACCGCGCACAAGATGAAGGCGGGCGTTTTCCCTCCCGATTATGAACTCGAGGCGTTTTGCGCGCTTGCGGCGGAGTTTCCGGGCGACAGCGTGCGTTTTGATCCGAATGCGGTGTGGTCCGTTGAGGAAGCGATCCGGTTCGGACAGGGCATCGAGCATCTGCGCAACGACTACCTGGAGGACCCCACCTACGGGTTGAACGGGATGCGGCGCGTGCGGGAGAAGGTGCGCATGCCGCTGGCAACGAACACTGTGGTGGTGAATTTCGAGCAACTGGCGGCGAACGCGCTCGATACGGCCGTGGATGTGGTTCTGCTCGACACCACTTTTTGGGGCGGCATTCGCGCGTGCGTGAAGGCGGCGGGTGTCTGCGAATCGTTTCAGCTTGGGGTAGCGGTGCACTCGTCGGGGGAGTTGGGGATTCAACTGGCGACGATGCTGCACCTGGGCGCGGTGATTCCCAATCTTTCCTTCGCCGCGGACGCGCATTACCACCATTTGACCGGCGACATCATCGAGGGCGGGTTGATGCGGTATGAGGATGGGATGATTCGCGTGCCAACGGGACCGGGGCTGGGAGTGAAGTTGAACCGGGACAAACTGCGGGAGTACAACGAGCACTATCTCCGGTTGGGCGGATACGCCTACGACCAGGATCCGCTGCGGCCGGGGTGGGCTCCGATTATCCCGAACGACCGGTGGGCGGATCCGCGAGATGGCCGCACGCCTGCGATGCCGCGTTAACGCGCGGGAAACGCCGCGACGTTGCGGACAGTGAACGGATCTCCGTTGGAGAACGTGCCGTCGAAGCGGAGATAACGTACTTCGGCGGGGGCGAAGATATCTGTTTTCGTGCCGCGCCAGGCTCCGTGCCGCCGGTCGGCGAGCGATCGCCAGTGCTCGCCGTCGAGCGAACCTTCGACGATGTAGTGCGCGTAGGGCGCGGGTTTCATGTGCCAGAGCGGATCGCTGTAATCGATGAACGCGGGCAGGTTGTAGGTAACTGTGTCAATGCGCACGGGGGCGGGGAATTGGATGATGTTGGCGTCGCGGCTCCCGGCGGGGACGAGGTTTTCACGATTGGCGGGTTTGGCGCGTTGGAGCAGGTAGAGCAGCGTGCGGCGATAGATCTCGCGGAAGCGCGCGCCTTCGGGGCTGGCGAGGATGTTGGGGAAATTCTCCCCACAGATCATGCCGAGACGCTCGTTGCGATGTACGGCGACGCCAATGCGGTGGAGTGGAGTGGGGTCATGCGCATCCACCATGAACTCGCGCTCCTCGGGCGCGGCGCGATCGGAGCGGACGAGGATGTCCCAGGCTTTCGGCTCGTAGGCGAAATCCACTTCGCCGCCCCATGGGCCGGGCACTTCGTCGCCAGGCTTCAGATCGAGGCCGCGCAGGATGGGATGCGAAGCGTCGGCGATCACCGCTTTGCTGCCGGGGATCCAGTTGCCGACCGACGTATGAAACACGTTGAGATAGTCGAGCGCGCTACCCGCCGTGGGATTCAGGATGGGCGCATCGGGAGGAGCTCCGGGTGGAAGCAGGGATGGGGGTTTGAAGCCGTCCGGCTGATCCCCTAGGTGTGCCCAGACATGGCCGCGCTGCCAGATGTAACGGGGCTCGGCGAGACTCGGAAGGTAGTCGACGATGACGGCGAAGGAGTCGCCGCCATGAATCAGCACACCGCCGCCGCGGCCGAGGTACTCCTGAAAGCGGAGGAAGCTTTCCCTGGTAGTGAACTCGGAGTGGTTGCCCATGAGGACCAGGCGGTAATCGTCGAGGCGGACGCGTCCGAGAGCGACGTCGCGCTGGGTGGCGTAGTCGATGGTGAACCCTTCCTTCCGGGCCAGTTGATCGAGATAGCGCCAGTGATGAATATCGCTGTAGCGCTCATACAGGCTGTAGAAGAAATTGTTGAGACGGTGCTGGCGGCTGCTCATGACAGTGGGCGAGTAGCCTATGCTTCCGTCATAGAAGGTGCGCCAGCCGTGGTAATCGTGGCCGCCGTTGGTGGAATAGGCCCACCACATAGCGGTTGGCGCGACATAGAGCACGGGTGATTGCGCGCGCCGTGGACGGAGGATGACGTTGGTGAGTTTGCGATTCAGATCGTTGACGGCGGGATCGACTTTGGTGCCGGCAGTGACAACGATGAGGCGGTAGAGTCCCGAGGGCCATTCGCCCACGTCGACGCCGACGTGGGTGACGGGAAGGTGGCAGGTGAAGGGCACGCGCGCCACGAGTGTCTGGCGCACGTCGTCGATGATGACGGCCTCCATGGCGCGCCCGGACTCTCCGGGCGCCGGAATGACATCGAGCGTCTGCTTCTCGCCAGGCATCCAGCTTAGATCGGCGGGGCTGAGGATGGGAAAGAAGTTCGACGGGATGTTGGGGTCCTTGCCCGCGCGTTGCTGATACCATTCCGCCCACCAGAATTTCCGGTCGCGCGGATGATAGGCAAACAGAATGATCTCCATGTTGGGGTTGCCGGTGATGGCAACCAGTTGGAGAGTGGCATTACCGGTGAAGCGCGAATAGCCGCGCCGGGCGTGGCGGGACATCTCCGCGCCTTGCAGCACGGCTCCGGCGGCAAGGTTGGCTTCGCGATTGTAGAAGAGGGAGCCCCAGTTGGTGAACTGGTTGTCGGGGATTTTTCCGTTGGGCAAGTGGAGCGGCTGCCCCTGGAGCGCGCCCGTGTCGAACGTCATCGATTCGTTGTAGGCTTTGGGGAAGGTCCAGGAGAAGCGGACTTGTTCGGCGCGCAGTTCGGAGCCGGGGGCGTGACGGATGCGGTAGAGGTCGATGCCGGCCACGCGCTCGTGCCGCATTTCGAGACGGAGCGGGATGTCGCCAATCGAAAGAAGCGCGGTGTCCGGGCGCGGTGTGTGCTGGACCGAGAGGCCGCGGCTGGCGACGGTCAAATCAAATGATGGCGCATCGCGGCTGAGCAGCGGCTGATCGCCGGCTGAGGCGGCGAAGGCCCGGGCGAGGAAATTCTGCTGAGCCGGCAACGGAAAGGCAATGAGAAACAGCGCCGGCCAACAGGAAGGGAGTTTCATGTCAGGCATTGCGCCATCTTTCGCTGTCCCTTGTCAAGTAGGCGGGGGCGGCAGTGTACAGTGGTGAAGGAACACATATGAAACCAGTCATGATTCTTGCCCTTTTCGCTTCGGCGGCATGGTGCCAGATGATTCACCATCCGGCTCCGGTCCCGCCGAGTACGTTCCCCATCATGGCGTGGGGCAGCGCCCCTTCCGACGCGGAGCAGTTGAAGCTGATGAAGGAGGCGGGTTTGAACGTCGCCGGATTCTGCCGCGCCGAGGATGCGTCGAAGATTCGCGACGCGGGGCTCACCTGCTTCGTCAGCGACGAGCGGGTGAACGGATACGACTGGAGCAATATGCCTTCCGAGGACGTGCTGCGGAAGAACGTCGCGGAAGTGGTTCGCGAGACGGGGAAAAATCCCGCTGTTCTCGGCTACTACCTTCGTGACGAACCGCATGCGTCGCTTATGCCGGCGATGGGACGTGTTTCGAGGATACTCAAGGAACTGGCGCCGTCGAAGTGGCCTTACGTGAACCTGTTTCCCTACCGCGTGAGCAAGGAGCGAATGGGAGTGGACGATTGGGACACCTACGGCCGGATGCTGGTGGAGAAGATCGGGCAGCCATTCCTGAGCTACGACAACTATTCGCTGGTGGACGGCGAGATGCTCGATTATTTCTACAACAACCTCGATTTGGTGCGGCGGCTGTCGATCGAGACGAAGACTCCGTTCTGGAATTGCATTCTGGCGAATGCGCATTTCAACTACATGGAACCTTCGGACGCCACGTTTCACCTTCAGGTCTACGCGACGCTCGCTTATGGCGGCCGTGGAATTCAATACTTCACCTATACGACGCCGCACATCGGCAACTACCGGTTGGGCGCCGTGGATCAGTTCGGGAACAAGACCGCCACGTGGGACGCCCTGCGGCGAATCAACCTCGAGTTGCACGCCCTCGCCCCGGTGATGACAAAGCTGCGGAGCACGGGCGTCTATCATTACCCCGACGTGCCTGAATACGGCAAGCCGCTTTCGGACAGCAAGCTGGTGGCGCGCGTGACGACGATTCAGCGTTATGTGAAACCGCCAGTGCAGGGACGCGTGCTCGTCGGCGAATTCGAGGACGCGCAGGGGCGGCCGTATATTCTCGTCGTGAACAAGGATTTGCGCAACAGCTTTCAATTCGCCGTCGAGTTGAAGCAACGCGGGCGCAAGTTCGTGCGGATTTGCAACTACTCGGGGCAAGAGGAGCCGTTCGGGCGGGAGATGGACTGGCTCGCGCCGGGCGCCGGGGTCCTGCTGCGCGTCAGCGAGTAACCGGCGTGGCCGGTTCTTCGCTGCATCGTGGAGATCAGACATCAAGAGGAGCGGCGCGCTCATGCCAATTCGTCGCCGATTGATAGGCGTGGCCCACGCGAAAGAGCGTTGCCTCGTCAAAAGGGCGGGCGCAGAACTGGATGCCGAGAGGCAGTGACGGCGGACCGGCGGTGAAGCCGCACGGCAAGACAAGGGCCGGGATGCCGGCTACGTTCGCGAGGTTGAATGTGTCCGGCCTGGGCGCCCGCGGAGGATTGGCGGGAGCGTCGGTGCCGGCGATCTCTTCCTCGAGTCTGGGCGCGGCGTTGCCGGCCGGCAGCACCAACACCTCGCATCTTTCGAAGACGCGGCGCATCTCCTCCATCACCAGAGTTCGCAGGCGGAGAGCCTGGATGTAATCCACGGCGGAGTAGAGCGAACCGGCTTCAAGCCTTTCGCGAACGAGCGGATCGAGCAGGTCCGCGTGTTCCCGCAGGCGCTTCCGATGGAACGCCGCGGATTCGGACCCGAGGATTACGGAGGAGATGGAACTGGCAAGACCTGGATTACGAACTTGCACATCCACCTGGACAGCCCCCAGTTGCCTGAGGCGCGAGATGGCCTCATGGAGCGCGGCCGCCGTCTCGGGATGCACGTGGTCGAAGAAATAGCCGGAGGGCGCACTGAACCGCAAGCCCTTGATGTTGCCGCTGAGCGCCTTCGCATAGTCCGGCACGGGCGCGGCGGCGGCGTTGCGGTCTTTGGGGTCGCTGCCGGCGATGGCTTGAAGCATGAGAGCCGCATCCGCAACGGTGCGCGCCATCGGGCCTACATGATCGAGTGTCCAACTGAGCGTTGTCACGCCGTAGAGGCTGACGCGTCCATACGTGGGCTTGAGCCCAACGGCGCCGCAACTCTTGGCGGGTCCACGAATGGAGCCGCCTGTGTCGCTTCCCAGGGTGAGGGGGACCATTCGAGCGGCGAGCGCCGCGCCTGATCCGCTCGAGGAGCCCGAGGGAGAGTAGGCGAGGCCCCAGGGGTTGCGCGCGGGCCCGAAGAGTCCCGCCTGGCCGCTTCCCATGGCGAACTCGAGCAGGTTGAGCTTACCGGCCAGGATGGCGCCAGCCTTGTCGAGGCGGCTGGTGACGGTGGATTCATAGTTGGGGATCCAGTTCGAGGTGACCTTCGATCCATTGGTGGTGCGGATGCCGGCGGTGGCGATGAGGTCTTTCGGGGCGTAAGGAATGCCGTGCAGGGGCCCCCTATAACGGCGCGCGGCGATTTCCTTCTCTGCCCGCCGCGCCTGATCGAGGGCGCGGTCGGCGGTGACGGTGAGAAACGCATTCACTTTCGGGTTGACCTTCTCGATTCGCTCCAGGAACGCACGCACCACTTCCACCGGTGACAGTTTGCGCGCTTTAATGAGCGGCGCCAGCGCGGAGACGGGGCGAGAGAGAATTTCAGAGGCGTCCACGGCACGGCCCTCGACTTTAGAGAATTCCCTGAGTGGGAGCAACCTGATCGTCAATCTCCATCTCGCGGAGGCTTCGCAATCGCGGCGCGCGGCTTTCCAGCACAGGCTGGAGCACACGGAGCCGGTTCTCGCCGAGGTTCATCCCTTGCGCAGCGGCGAGAATACGCAGGGCTTCCAGGGACGAGGCGGGGCTGGCCTGGGCTCCGGCGCCGACCGGAACGGCACAGGCCAGGGATTGAAGCAGGCGTCTTCGTTTCACGGTAAGTCTACGTTCGCTCAATAGTGGACCGCTGTCAATGTTTCGGGGCGTCAACCGCGCATCCCTCCCGCCCGGACAGCCCGGATCGCAGGCCGATGTTGCGCGATGCGGTTCGAATCGCGGTATGCTGACCATTTCATGACTGTTTTCGGCCGTCGCGAATTTATCTCTCTTTGCGCCGCCG
Organism: Bryobacteraceae bacterium; assembly: GCA_019187195.1. Taxonomy (GTDB): domain Bacteria; phylum Acidobacteriota; class Terriglobia; order Bryobacterales; family Bryobacteraceae; genus CADEFT01. The sequence goes on along the minus strand of JABAQT010000077.1, from coordinate 9,983 downwards.
GGGTAGCCAGCGCGGATCAGGCTCTGACCCGGCGGGTGTGGGAACAACGGCGGCCCAATGTGCTCGAGCGCATGCAGGAAGTGATGGGCCCCCTGCCTGTAATGAAAGGCTTCCCATCCATCGATTCGGGAGCTGAATTCGACGGCGGAACATATGTCCGGCGGCACATACGTTACGAGGCCGAAGCGGGGGACTGGGTGCCCGCCTGGCTGCTGCTGCCAAAGACCCGGCGCGGGCGCGTACCCGCTGTTTTGTGCCTGCATCAAACCACGCGCATTGGAAAAGACGAGCCGGCGGGCCTGGGCGGCAAGGCGAATTTGCACTACGCAAGCGAACTCGCCGCTCGCGGGTACGTCACTCTGGCTCCCGACTATCCGAACTTCGGCGAATATTCAATCGACGTTTACGCCAGGGGCTACGTGAGCGCCACGATGAAGGGAATTGTGAATCACATGCGCGCGGTGGATGTGCTCGGCCGCATGCCGGAGGTGGACAGCCGGCGGATCGGCGTTTGCGGCCATTCGCTCGGGGGCCATAATTCGCTTTTTGTGGCGGCGTTCGACCGGCGAATCCGCGCCGTGGTCACAAGCTGCGGATTTACCTCGTTCGCCAAGTACTATCATGGCGATCTCACCGGATGGAGCCACAAAGGCTACATGCCGCGCATCGCGTCAGTGTACGGGAAGTCGCCGGCGAAGATGCCTTTTGATTTTCCCGATGTGCTCTCCGTCATTGCGCCGCGGCCCATCTTCATCAATGCGCCTACTTCCGACAGCAACTTCGACATGAGTGGAGTGGACGATTGCGTGAACGCGGCTCGCAAGGTGTACGAAGGCGTGTATCACGCGGGGCGGTCGATTGTGGTGGAGCATCCGGAAAGCGCGCATGATTTTCCGCCGGACGTACGCGGGCGCGCCTACGAATTTCTGGACGCCAGGCTGCGCTAGCGGAGTTCCGCCCGCGCGGTAATCACCTCGGCGTTCAGGTAGGGACGCAGGACGTCCGGCACTACGACGCTTCCATCGGCTTGCTGGTAGTTCTCGACGATGGCCACCCAGGTGCGCCCGACGGCGAGGCCGCTGCCATTCAGAGTGTGCGCGAACTCGGATTTCTTTCCGTTTCTAACGCGAATCGAGGCCCGGCGCGCCTGGAAAGCCTCGAAGTTCGAGCAGGAGGATATTTCGCGGTACGCGTTCTGCCCCGGCATCCAGACTTCGAGATCGTACGTCTTTGCCGAGGAGAAGCCGAGGTCCGCCGTGCACAATACCACGCGCCGGAAGGCGAGGCCCAACCGTTCGAGGATATCCTCGGCGTCGCGGGTGAGCTTTTCCAACTGGTCATAGCTTTGATCAGCCCGGGTGAACTTCACCATTTCCACCTTCTGGAACTGATGCTGGCGGATGATGCCGCGCACGTCCCTGCCATAGGAGCCGGCTTCACTACGAAAGCAGGGGGTAAAGGCGCAGAGACTGATGGGCAGCTTTTCCGCGTCGAGCGTCTCCTCCCGGTAGAGATTCGTAACCGGCACTTCCGCCGTCGGCGCAAGCCAGAAATCGAAGTTCTCGCACTTGAACAGGTCCGCCGCGAATTTCGGCAACTGCCCGGTGCCGAAGAGGCTTGCCGAGTTCACCAGAAACGGCGGCAGCACCTCCGTGTAGCCATGTTCCCCGGTATGCACATCGATCATGAAATTGATGAGCGCCCGCTCGAGGCGCGCCCCCAGCCCCCAGTAGACGGCGAAACGCGCCCCGGTGACTTTCGACGCGCGCTCGAAGTCGAGGATGCCCAATTCCGGTCCCAGGTCCCAGTGGGCCTTTGGGGAGAAGGAGAACTCCGGCGGCGTTCCCTTGCGGTGGATCTCGACATTATCCGCTTCGCTCCGGCCTACGGGCACGGATTCATGCGGCACGTTGGGGATGGCCGTCATGAGGTTGCGGAACTCCTCATCGGCGGCCTTGACCTGTTCTTCCAAGCGGCCGATGGTTTCGCCGATGACGCGCACCTCGGCCTGGCGGGTGGAGGTGTCCATGCCTTGTTTGCGGAGTTTGGCGATTTCCTGGGATTCGGCGTTGCGCCTGGCGCGCAAGGTTTCCATTTCGGTGAGCGCGGTGCGGCGCCGGGCGTCGAGATCGCGGAAATGGGCCGTATCGAGCGTCAGGCCGCGAGTAGCGAGACGATCCGCGATGGCATCCAGATTGGTACGAAAGTGAGAAAGGTCGTGCATGGGTAACGGAAACAGGTGGAACCTTCTATTGTACGCTCCCACCCGAGAGGCCTCTGATACCATATGTCCGATGAGCACTACCCGGCGCGCTTTCCTCGCCTTGCCCGGCTTGCTTCCGGCCGCCCGCGGCGCAATGGCTTCGAACAATTACATTGTTTATTACGGCAGTTACACGCAAAAGTCTTCGAAGGGCATCTATTGCGGCCGCTTCGACGCGGCGGCGGGGAAGGCCGCGGAACCCCAGCTTGTCGCGGAGATGAGCAATCCAAGTTTCGTGGCGCTGCACCCCAATGGGAACAACCTGTACGCGGTGAGCGAAATGGGCGCTGGAGGGAACAGCGTGACGGCCTTCGCGATCGAGCGTTCGAGCGGGAGGCTGCGCAAGCTGAATACGGTGTCCACCAAAGGCACGATGCCCTGTCACGTCAACGTGGACTGGAGCGGCCGCGCGCTGGCGGTGGCAAACTACGGCAGCGGCAGCGTTGCCGTGATGGCGTTGAAGCCGGACGGCAGGCTGGCGGAATCGGCCTCCATCATCCAGCACAAGGGAAAGAGCGCCGACCCGCGGCGCCAGGAAGGCCCCCACGCGCATTCGGTGAACATCTCGAGGGATAACCGGTTTCTGATTGTGGGGGATTTGGGATTGGACGAAGTGCTGGTATACAAGCTCGATGCGGCTACGGCCGCCATCACCCCGAACACCCCTCCCTTCGCCAGGGTGAAGCCGGGTTCCGGACCGCGGCATTTCACGTTTCATCCGAGTGGAAAATACGGTTATGTGATCAATGAAATGGCGTCCACGGTGACGGCGTTCACCTGGGACGGCGCGCGCGGAGCGTTGAAGGAGATCCAGACGATCTCGACGCTGCCCGATGGATACAAAGGGGACACGACGACGGCGGAAGTGGTGGCGCATCCCAACGGGAAGTTCCTCTACGGCTCCAACCGCGGCCACGACAGTATCGCCGTGTTCGCAATCGCGGCGGATGGAAGGCTCCGGCGTATCGCAAATATCCCCACACAGGGAAAAACTCCGCGTAATTTCGCGATCGACCCGACGGGCAAGTGGCTGTTCGCGGCGAATCAGGATTCGGACAACATTGTCATCTTCTCGCTGGACGGCAGCACGGGGCTTCTCACTGCCACGGGCAGGCAACTGAAGATGGGCAGTCCGGTGTGTGTGCGGTTTCTCGCCGTGTAGTTTTTTGTTGGCCGAGTGAAAGGAATCCGGGCGGAAGGCAATTTCCAGTCAGAGGTAGATGACTCCATGTGCCAGCACAGCCGGTTGATATTTCTTTTCCTCGCTTTCGGCGCCGCCCTGGTGGGGCAGTCGAACTTGACCATCTACAATCAGGGATTCGCCGTAGTGCGGGACGTGATCCCGCTCGATTTGAAGCAGGGCCTCAACACAATCCGTTTCAGCGGCGCCACGGCGCACCTGGAGCCGGATTCCGTCATTCTGCGCGACCCGGGCGGCGCGGCCGCGCTCAAGATCATCGAGCAGAATTTTCGCGCGGAGCCAATCTCCGAAGCGCTGCTGCTCTCACTGTTTGAAGGCAAGGAGATCGAGTTCGAGGAGACGGGGGCCGGCGGAGAGAAGCGATTGATCCGCGGCAGGATCATCCGTAGCGGCTACGTGCGGCACTCCGCGATGGACCGGTACGGCTACCAGTACGCGGCGTATCAGAACGCCATTTCACAAGGCGGCGGCGCACAGCCGATTGTCGAGATGGGAGGGAAGCTCCTCTTTCATCTTCCGGGCCGGCCGGTGTTCCCCGCACTGGGGGATGACACTATTCTCAAGCCAACGCTCGATTGGCGCATCCATGCCGGGAGGGCCGTGAAACTGGACGCGGAGTTGAGCTACATCTCAGGCGGCATGAGTTGGAAGGCGGATTACAACCTCGTGGCGCCCGAGCAGGGGGATACTCTGGACATCGTGGGGTGGGTGACGATGGATAACCAGAGCGGCAAGGATTTCAAGAATGTCCGCGTCAAGCTGGTGGCGGGTGATGTGAGCAAGATGCAGCCGGGTAGGGGCGCACGCGAGCAAGTGATGATGGCAAGAGCGGAGGTTGGGGGAGGGATGGCGCCTTCCGTAACGGAGCGTTCGTTCGACGAGTACCATCTCTATACGCTGCCGCTGGCGACGGACCTGCGTGACCGCGAGACGAAACAGGTCGAATTTCTACGCGCCGCGAAAGTCGCCTCCAGGCGGCTGTACGTCTACGATGGCGCGAGGATTGGAGCACAGTACGCGGGATGGGACCCCGCCGCCATCCGCACGCAGCCCGATTACGGTACGGAATCCAACCCCAAGGTATGGGTGATGCGGGAATTCCTGAATAATGAGGCCAGCGGACTCGGCATCGCGTTGCCGAAGGGGAGGGCGCGATTTTATCGCCGCGATCAGGGCGGGCAACTCGAGTTCACGGGAGAGAACAACATCGATCATACGCCGAGGGACGAGAAAGTGCGCGTGTACACGGGCGATGCCTTCGACATCGTGGGAGAGAGACGGCGGACGAACTTCCAGATCGACAGCAACCAGCGCTGGGTGGATGAATCCTTCGAGATCAAGCTGAGGAACCACAAACGGGAAGCAGTGGAGGTGAGAGTAGTGGAGCGCCTTTACCGCTGGAGCAATTGGCGATTGATGAACCAGACTCCGCCGTTCACGAAAAAGGACAGCCGGACGATCGAGTTTGTTGTGAAACTACAGCCCGGGCAGGAGCAGACGGTGAGCTACACGGTGCACTACTCCTGGTAGGGGCCGGATCGCGATACCGCGGCGCGGGTTGTCGAAGGCGGGAATCAGTGGATATTTCCCCTGGCGGTGCGCGGAGCGGCGGCGGCCATGAGGCGAGGCTTGCAGGCCGAAACGGGAGGCTTCCGCGCCTCCATCCCGGCAAGACGCAGGACACGCGGAAGCTCGCCTTCGGGAAAGGGCTTCGGCAGAAGATCATAGCCGCCAAGATCGAGGACACGCAGCCACAGGAGTTCGTTGGCAAAGCCATCCACAACGATGACCGGCGGCGGAGGGGTCATCATTTGAGCTCGCCAGAGAACATCCTTCCATGTCTTACCGCCGGGAAGGTGCTGCTCGGACAGGATTGCCTGCACGGGCTGTGCGGAAAGGATCCTCAGCGCTCCTTCCATTGTCGCGGCATTGAGACATCGCCAGTCAGTGAATCGCAAAATTCTTCGCAAATCGGCGTGATCCTGGGGATCGGGAAGGATTGCCAGCAGCGCCGGCTGAGGAAATGCGCTCATTGATGCCTCCAAGCCCTGTCATGCGAAGCGCATTCTCACGCTCGACGCGGGCAAACTGCGAAAAAGCCGTCGAATTCAGCGTAACAGGCCCTGGTAATTTTGAGTACTCGGAGTATTACTAGGCGGGATGGGATGAAGCCGGGTGGAACGGGGTTCGCGGCGGAGGATCGAAGCCTTGCAACAGTGCTATCCTCAAGATCGAAAATGGCGTCGCAAGAGAGCGTCGCTGTGGTCGCTGAAAAGCCATCGGTGGCCCGCGACATCGCACGGGTACTTCAGGCCACCACGCAGGGAAAAGGCTACCTGCACGGTGGCGGCTACGTTGTCACCTGGGCCATCGGCCATCTGGTGGCGCTGGCGCAGCCCCACGAAATCCGGCCCGAGTGGCGGTCCTGGCGGCGCGATCTGCTGCCCATGCTGCCCGAATCCTGGCCGCTGGTGGTGAGCGAGCAGACGAAAGACCAGTTCGACGTGGTCCGGAAGATCCTCACCTCGCCCAAAATCTCGAGCATCATCTGCGCCACGGACGCCGGACGCGAGGGGGAGTTGATTTTCCGCTACATCTACGAAGCCGCCGGCAGCGGCAAGCCTGTCCGGCGGCTGTGGATCTCGTCGCTCACTCCGGAAGCCATTCGCGACGGCTTCGCGCACCTCCGCGATGGCCGCGACTATGATCCGCTTGCCGACGCCGCCCGCGGGCGCAGCCGCGCCGATTGGCTGGTGGGCATGAATCTCTCTCGCGCCTATGCGCTGGCCAGCGGTGAAGAGGTTTCCGTCGGCCGCGTGCAAACACCGACTCTGGCTATCCTCGTCGAACGCGAACTCGCCATCCGCGACTTTGTCCCCGAAGACTACTTCCATGCCGTCGCGACGTTCTCGCCCCGCGATGGGCAGGAATACGATGGCACGTGGTTCCGCCCGGGAGTGGAACCGCTTGAAGCGGCCATGCGTCTTGCCGCCGATGGCGAAGAGGCCAGGGCTATCGCCGGCCGCGTCCTCACGGGCCAAGCGCGCGTCGAAAAGATCGAGGCGCAGAGCAAGCGCATGCCGCCGCCCCCGCTCTACGACCTCACCGAGTTGCAGCGCCACGCCAACCGTCTTTACGGCTTCAGCGCCCAGCGCACGCTCGAGGCCGCGCAGGCACTCTACGAGAAGCACAAGCTCATCAGCTATCCGCGCACCGACAGCCGCCATCTTTCCCAGGATGTCGCGAAGACTCTTCCGAAGGTCGTGCGCGGCATTGCTTCCGGATACGAAGGCCTTCTTGCGCCGGGGACGGGCGAAACACCCCTCGGACGGCGCTTCGTCGACGATGCGAAAGTTACGGATCATCACGCCATCATCCCGACCGGTGTATCGCCGGACAACGCGGCCACCTCTCCCGATGAGCAGAAAATCTTCGATCTCATCTGCCGCCGGCTGCTCTCCGCCTGGCACGATGAGCACGTCTGGTCCGTCACCACCGTCATCACCCTGGTCACCAGCGGTTCCGCCAGCGGCGAGGATCGCTTCCATTCGAGCGGCACGGCCGTTCAGCAGGTGGGCTGGAAGGCGCTCGACATCGGCGGAGGAAAAAAGCGCGAGCGTAAGAAGCAACGGGGCGGGGAAGAGGCGGAAGAAGATGCCGGCGAGGCCGGGCAGACTCTTCCTCCCGGTCTCGAGGAGGGACAGCCACAGAAAGTCCTCGATGCCCAGGCCGTCGAGAAGAGGACCCGCCCGCCCAAGCGGCTCACCGACGCCACGCTCCTCACGGCAATGGAAACCGCCGGAAAGACCCTCGATGACAAGGAACTTTCTGACGCGATGAAGGAAACCGGGCTCGGCACTCCGGCCACGCGCGCGCAGATCATCGAAGTCCTGCTCAAACGCGAGTTCATCACCCGCCGCGGCAAGAGTCTCGAAGCCACAGCCAAGGGAATCCGTCTGATCCAGATGGTGCATCCGGAAGTGAAGAGTCCCGCCATGACGGGACAGTGGGAGGCCTATCTGGGGCGCATCGAGCGCGGGCAATCGCAGCTTGCCCCCTTCCTCAAAGGCATTGAAGATTACGTCCGCGAGGTGGTGGGGAAGGTGGGCTCGCAGCCGTCCTCGGCCAACGCCGCATCCCTTCCCGCGCCGGTGCCGTTCCGGAAGCCCGCCGTCGCTCCGCTGGATAAGAGCAGTTCCGGCCTGGTCGAAATCCTGCGTGAGCGTTTCGGCTACGCGGATTTCCGTCCCAATCAGGAAGCGGCCTGCCGCGCATTGGTGGCGGGCGATGACCTGTTGCTGGTAATGCCCACGGGGTCGGGAAAATCGCTCTGCTATCAGCTTCCCGGCATTGCCCTGGGAGGCACTACCCTCGTCGTCAGCCCGCTCATCGCGCTGATGGAAGACCAGGTGGCGAAATTGAACGCCATGGGCTTCGCGGCCGGGCGCATCCATTCAAACCGCGATCGCCACGCCTCGCGCGAGGCCTGCATCGCCTATCTCGAAGGCCGCCTCGATTTTCTTTTCATCGCTCCGGAGCGCCTTCGCGTGCAGGGCTTTCCCGAGATGCTCGCCAAACGCAAGCCCGCGCTCGTGGCCATCGATGAGGCGCATTGCATTTCGCAGTGGGGCCACGATTTCCGGCCGGATTACCGCAACATCGGGCAGCATCTGCCCTCCCTCCGTCCGGCCCCGGTCATTGCCCTCACCGCCACCGCCACGCCCCTCGTGCAGAATGACATCGCGCGCCAGTTGGGTTTGCGGGAGCCGCGCCGCTTCATCCACGGCTTCCGGCGCGACAACATCGCCATCGAGGTGGTGAAAGCGCCGCAGGGCGTTCGCCATTCGCTCGTTCGGCGCATTCTGCGATCGAGCGAGCGGAGGCCCGCCATCGTCTACACGCCCCGGCGCCGCGATGCCGAGGAGCTCGCCTCGATGCTGAGTTCGGAGTTTCCGGCCCGCGCCTACCATGCCGGTCTCGAGGCAAGCCGCCGCGATGAGGTGCAGACCGGCTTCCTCGAGGGCCGGATCGATGTGATTGTCGGCACCATCGCTTTCGGAATGGGCATCGACAAACCGGACGTGCGCACGGTGATTCACACCGCGCTTCCCGGCAGCGTCGAAGGCTACTACCAGGAGATAGGCCGCGCCGGGCGCGATGGCGCTCCCTCGCGCGCCATTCTCATGCACTCCTACTCGGACCGCCACACCCACGACTATTTCCACGAGCGCGACTACCCCGAGCCCGCCGTGATCGAGCAGATTTTCCGCCATCTCACCGCCCAACCGCAGCCGAAAGAGATCGTACACGCGCGCTCCCGTCTCCCCGTCGAAGTTTTCGATGTAGCCATGGAAAAGCTGTGGATTCACGGCGGGGCGGTGGTCGATTACGCCGAAAATATGACCGCCGGCTCGCCGGAATGGCGTGAATCCTATATCGAACAGCGCGATCACAAGATGGAGCAGTTCGAGCGCATGCTCGCCTACACCGAACTCGCCGCCTGCCGCATGCTCTCGCTCGTACGGTACTTCGGCGACACCGAGGACTCGCGTAAGAACTGCGGCGTCTGTGATATCTGCGACCCCGAAGGCGTCATCGCGCAACAGTTCCGCGCGGCTACCGAGGGCGAGAAGGCGCACGCCGCGCGCATCCTCGATGTCTTACGGAAGGCCGGACCCCTCGCCACGGGCCGCCTTCATACGCAGGTCTTTCCCGATGGCGAACTCGACCGGCGCGGCTTCGAGGAACTCCTCGGAGCCATGGCGCGCGGCCGCCTGGTGGAGCTCATTGAAGCCTCCTTCGAAAAAGACGGGAAACGCGTCGGCTTCCGCAAGGCATCCATCGCATTGGGCCGCGAACCGGAGCTGTCATGGGAACTGAAGATTCCTCTCGAGGGCGAAGCGGACGAGCCCGCGCGGAAAAGAAAAGGGAAAAAGGCGGCGCGCAAAGCCGCCACACCCGCAAAAAGCGGCGGGAACCGGCAATCACCGGCCGCGAGAGAAGACCCGCTCGAAGCCGCGCTCAAAGCGTGGCGCCTCTCCGAGGCCAGGAAGAAGAGCGTGCCCGCCTTCCGTATTCTTACGGATCGCTCTTTGGAAGCCATCTCCGCCAACCGTCCACGCTCCCTGCGCGAACTGCTGCAACTGCCCGGCATCGGTCCTTCCATTGCCGAAAAATACGGAGCCCAGATCTTCCGCATTATCGAACGCTCCGAATAGATCCGAATAAAGGACTAGAGTATTACTATGCGTGTCGCCGTAGCGGGGGCTACCGGATATCTGGGTGGCTTTGTGGCGCGAGCGTTTGCCGAAGCGGGATGGAAGGTCCGTGCCTTAGCCCGCAATCCGGATCGCTGCGCCGCGATCCGCCCCTACTGCGACGAGATCTTCCACGCCGAAGCCACCGTGCCCGACACACTGGATGGGTTCTTTCACCAGGCGGACGTCTGCTTCTCATCCATCGGCATCCGGCATCTCCACCGCCATCCCACCTTCCGGGAAGTGGATTGCCAGGCGAACC
>JABAQT010000045.1:40639-44978 GCA_019187195.1 Bryobacteraceae bacterium | reverse complement strand
CATCGTCTGCACCCAGCGATACGTCTCCTTCCGGCTGCACCCTTCAAACCGCAGCCCCTCGCTGGCTGTCAAATATGCTCGGATCTCGTCCAAGCTTAAGGGCTTCACTTCTTCCATGTGGATGATCTCACTGTCCAGCATGAACGCTTGCCCCGCCTTCAGGCTCATCTTGTCTTGGAAACAGCTCAGGCTCATCTTGTATTAGAAATGCGCCTCCGCTTCAGGCTCATCTTGTATTAGACAAGACTTTCGGTTGCGAGCCCCGCCCCGCTCTGCTAAACTCAGTAATTGCGCCGCATCTCAGGCGCGATCCCATTGGGAGGTCAGGCCGGTTTGAACAACTGTGCCTGGCCGTTAGGACCAGTCAAATTATGGCAAAAGCAGGCAAGAAGTATCTTGCCGCTGCTCAGAAGATCGAGCAGCGGGATTACAATCTCGAAGAAGCGATTCCTCTCGTCCAGAAAATTAAGTTCGCCGGCTTTGATGAGACCGTCGAGATCCACATGCGTCTTGGCGTCGATCCCAAACATGCCGACCAGATGGTTCGCGGCACCGTGGTTCTCCCCAATGGCCTCGGTAAGTCCAAGAAGGTCCTCGTCATCGCCTCCGGCGACAAGATCAGGGAGGCGGAAGCGGCGGGAGCCGACTTCTTCGGCGGCGAGGAGATGGTCACCAAAATCCAACAGGAAAACTGGATGGATTACGATGCCGTCGTCGCCACCCCGGACATGATGCGCTCCGTCGGCAGGCTCGGCAAAATCCTCGGCCCACGCGGCCTGATGCCGAACCCCAAGACCGGCACCGTCACCACCGACGTCGCCAAGGCTGTCCAGGAAGTGAAAGCGGGTAAAGTCGAGTTCCGTGTCGACAAAACCGGCGTCATTCACGCCCCCGTCGGCAAAGTCGGCTTTGATACTGGCAAGCTCCTCGAAAACGCCACCACCCTCATCCAGGCCGTGGTTCGCGCTAAACCGGCCGCGGCGAAAGGCAAGTACGTCAGAAGCGCTACCGTGTGCTCCACCATGGGACCCGGCGTCCATCTGGACGTTACCACCTATAACGTAAAACAGGTCTGAAGAATTTTCGTCCGCGCGGAGTGACTCATGAAGAAGAAAGCTGACAAGAAAAAAGACGGTGAAAAACTGCGTGAGGATGTCCTCAGCGCGCCCCACTTGTTCGTGGCGGGATTCGAGAAACTCACCGTCGCCCAGGATTTCGAACTGCGCAAAGCCATCCGCGGAGCCGGTGGCGATTACACCGTAATCAAGAACACCGTGGCCGGCAAGGCCGCCCAGGGCACCCCCGCCGAGCGCCTCCTCGACGGTCTTCGCGGCATGACCTCCATCGCCTTCACCACCGGCGATCCCGTCGGCCTCGCTAAAGCCCTTACCACCTACGCGAAGACGAATCCGAACTTCACCTTCAAGGCCGGTCTCGTCGAAGGGCGCGCCATCAACGTGCAGTCCATCCAGGAATTGGCCAGCATGCCGCCGCGGGAAGAGGTGCTCGCCAAGTTGCTCTTCCTCATCAACGCCCCGGCCCAGCGCCTCGTTTCGGCGATGAGCGGCGTCGCCCGCAACCTCGCCGTCGTGGTCGATCAGGGCGTCAAGGAGAACAGGTTTTCATCGTAGTAACCGCGGTCGACGTGCCTCCCCGGAGGCCCTTCCCGCTTGCGAAAGAGTTTAAGGACACAATCTTAGGGAGTAAAAGGAACAATGGCGGACATTAACGCAATTGCCGATCAGATTCAAGGGCTGACCCTGCTCGAAGCATCGCAGCTCGTTAAGTTGCTCGAAGAAAAACTCGGAGTTTCAGCGGCCGCCGCGGCCGTCGCCGTGGCTCCCGCTGCTGGTGGACCTGCCGCCGCCGCTGCCCCGGCTGCCGAAGAGAAAACTGAGTTCACCGTCGTCTTGTCCGCCGTCGGCGCCAACAAGATCAATGTGATCAAGGTGGTTCGGGAAGTCACCAGCCTCGGCCTCAAGGAAGCCAAGGACCTGGTCGACGGAGCCCCCAAACCCATCAAGGAAGGCGTCAACAAGGAAGAAGCCGAAGCCATCAAGAAGAAGTTCACCGACGCCGGAGCCACCGTCGAGGTCAAGTAACCACTCAAGCCTTCAGCTTGTCTTCAGCCGGTTTGCACACGCCCCATCTCCCGGCGGGGCGTGTGCGGCCTGCTTGTGCGGTCCTCTCTACGGTCACTTGCAGTTGGGCCCCACGCAGATCCGTTCGCTGATCTGCCGCGGAGCACCCAGATGATTCGGATCGCTGACCGTCGGGCGCTGCACGCTTGTCGTCTCGATAACCCTGTCTCCCACCTTCCGCTGCTCGATGATCTGCCGCTCCCGCAGCGCCGGCGTCGCGTTCGTATCCGCCCTCCCCGGAACGTTCCGGTAAATATCCACTTCCTGCGACTCCGTCCCATCCGCATTCTTCCGTATCCTCGCCACTGTCTGCGAGGCAATCTTCATCCTCCCGCTCTCGGTTGGCTCATACTGCGCGGTGTTCACCACCTGCTGCCCGTCTTGCTCCGTCGTATCCTTTACTACCCGCGACGCCTCCACGAAACGCCCGCCCTGGTCTCTGCGGTACACGGTCTCATCCGATTTCGACGCGTTCTTTCCCACGTCATCCACCCGTACCTTCCTCTCCACCACGTCCAGTGACCCGTTTACCGTCGGCCGCTCCACCGTAATGGTCGAGTTCGTCGTGTTCCCGCTCTTGCTCGCGTCCGTCACCACCCGCTCGGCAAGCTGATAGTTGCCGTTGATGTCGCTGCGGTAGGTCGTCGCCGTCGACGATATCGAACCATCCGCGTTCTTCTTCTCGTCGATCTGCTGCTTCTCGGTCTCCGCCGGATGCCCGTTGGCGTCGAAGCGCCGGATGATCCGTTCCACCACCCGACCCGTCGAGTCGTCCTTGAGGACCCGCTCCGTCACCGATTGCATCGGAACGCGCCGCCCGTTCACGCCCTCGGTGGTCTCGGTCGTGGTCGTCGTATTCCCACTCCGCACCGTCGAGTAGGTGGCCCCCGGCACGATGTTCCCGTTCAGATCTTTCGTGTACGTAGTCGTCGTCTGCTGGCTGAGCAGCGGGAGACACAATAACGGAAGCAGACACGAAGTCCTCATACCTTCAGACTAGGAAGAATCGGCTAGTGGATCAATCGCGGAAACACCTTATGAAGGCCCGGACTCTACTGCCGCGCTCCGGATTGCCTCAGTGTTTTGCGGTATGCCTCCACGATCCGCTGCACGTAATTCTGTGTCTCCGCGTACGGCGGCACGCCATCATACTTCCTCACCGCACCAGGCCCCGCATTGTACGCCGCCAGCGCCCGCCGCACCTGGTCCGGATAGTCCTTATACTGCACCAGCAGATCCCGCAAATAGCGCGTCCCCGCTTCCACGTTCTCCTCCGCGTCATGTGGATTCGCGTGCAGGCTCGCCGCCGTCGCCGGCATCAGTTGCATCAGCCCGATCGCCCCCTTCGGAGACACCGCGTCCTGCCGGTAGCCCGATTCCGACCGCACCACCAGGTGTACGAACTCCGGTGGCAATCCGTTGTTCACGGCCGCCCGCTCCACCAACTCCCGGGGCGTCAATGGCGGTTTCACCACTGCCTCCGGCCTCTTCACCGCCGGCGGCGCGACATACTCCTCGGCCTCGAACCCGGCCACTGAGGAAGCCGGCAACTCAATGTACCCGTCCTTCGACGTGAACAGCCGGATCCGGTCGCCCGCCTGCTCATGGCGGTCAATCCGCAGGCGCGCCTCGTTTGTCAGAACCGCATACTCGCCGCCCGCCGCCGGAACGCACAGAATCACCACCCATGCCACGCGCCACATGATGCCGATAAACGAATTGACGGCCCACCCCTGGAAAACGTGCATCGCTTTCATTGTGACTCATATCCCAATCAATCCGTCGAAGTAAACCGTCAGCGCCTGCTGGAACTGCTCCTCGCTAATCAAGCCTGGGTCGACCATCCGCGAAAGGGCGAGCCCGAGCGCCTGTGCGAGCAGGCTGAATGCCAGGACTTCAGGCGGAGCCGGAGGTTCCTTTCCCAGCTCCTCAAAGAAGGTCCGGACGTGCTTCGCCACATCGGCATAGTAGGCATTGAGAAGTTCCGCGATCTTCGGCCGTACGCTGGGATTCTGCATCGCGTACAACCGCACCGCGGTCCAGAACATGCAGTAGTTGATGTCGCCGCCAAGATGCAGATAGTAAGAGCGGATTACGGCCAGCCGCTCCATCGGCGACAACTCCCGCTCGAAAATTGCGTTCAGCTCCTGATAGGCGCGAAGAGTCTCCCTCTTAACAACCTCACAGATAAGCTCATC
>JABAQT010000045.1:20321-40539 GCA_019187195.1 Bryobacteraceae bacterium | reverse complement strand
GCGAGTGCGACCTTCCCAAAAGGATCGTTCGGCGAGTTCGGCTCGAGCGGGCCCATTCCTGACAAAGACACCAGGATCGGGATTCCACGCCGCATTGGCGGGCTTTCCACGAGCCAGTTTTCGCTGCCGTTGACGCGCCAGCCCCGGATCGGGCTCGGAATTCGATCCGCGGATCTGGAAATCGGAAGGGCCGGTGAGCAGGTACAGGCCACCGAACAGCAAGTCGTGGCACAGGTCCGGGTCATCTATTTCCAGACCGTCGCACTGGAGGCTGCGCGCGCGACCGCAGCTTCTCAGGTACGGGTAGCCGAGGAAGTGGTCCGCCTGGCGCGGAAGGGCGTGGCGGAAGGGACCAGTCTTCCCGCCGGGCAGGCGGAGGCGGAGTCCCGGCTGAGTCGGGCGCGCGCGGATGCGGCCAATCTCGAGAAGGATATTCAGGACGGCCACGAGCAACTGAACGTGCTGATGGGCGAACCGCTCGAGAAGCGCTTTCAACTCGCTTCCCGGTTGCCGTCTCTGGAGGTGCTGAATCTCGAGGACGCCCGGGCGCGAGCCGCTTCCAATCGGCCGGAAATCCGGGAAGCACGCCTTAGGCTCCAACAGGCGGATCTGGCCATAAGATCGGAGCGGCTCGAGTGGATTCCGGATATCCGTCTCACAGTCACACACTTTGGTTTTCTGAACTTCGGCAATCTGGCGCCGAACCAGTTCGCAATTGCCGGCCTCTCGCTAACTTGGGAGCCGTGGGACTGGGGCCGGAAGAATCGGGCGGCTCAGGTCGCGCTTCAGCGGAGGGAGCAGGCCCGCCTGGCTCTCTCACAGGCGGAGGCGCAGGCGGGGCTTGAGGTTTGCCGGGCGTGGCGGGAATGGGAAAAGGCTCAGCGCGATCTCGATACGGCGCGGCAGGAAGCAGCGAGCGGAGCCGAGTCGCTGCGCGTCGCACGGCAGCGTTATGAGCAGCAGACCGCGCTGTTGCGGACCGTGCTCGAGGCACAAGCGGCCTGGGAATCGGCCGGACAACGGGAAGCCAGGGCGGCTGCCGCTGTTGGCGCCGCCTGGTCGGACCTCCAACTCGCAATGGGAGCACAACTATGAGTCATCATTGGTTCTTCATCGCGGCTTTGCCGCTCGCGCTACTGAATACGGGCTGCACGTCGCGGAGCGCGTCGGCGACAGCCGGTCACGATCCGGTCCCTGTGCGCGTGTACCGCGTCGGGACTGTCAGCTTCACCGAAGAGCAGCGCTACGCGGGCACGACGGAACCGGTGGCCCAGGTGGATCTGTCGTTCCGGGCGGCGGGCGCGGTCACGTCGCTGTACATGGTGAAAGGGCGGCCTCTCGAACCCGGTGATGCGGTTCCGGCCGGTGCGGTCCTCGCGCAATTACGCGCAACGGAATACGAAGCGAGGGTACATTCCGCCGAAGCCCAACTGGCCGACGCGCTGGCGGCGCGCACATCTGCCTCGGCCCAGGTTCGCGAGGCGCAGGCAGCGGACGCGCAAGCCCGGGCGGATCGGAAGCGCTCGGAAGCACTCTACCAGGCCCGGGCGGCGACGCGTGCCGAATTGGACAGCACACGCGCCCGCGCCGAGTCGGCCCAGGCCCGTCTCACCGCCGCGCGCATGAACGTCGAAGGCTTTGATGCTCGCATCCGGGCGGCAACGGCGGCGCTCGAGGAAAGCAGGGTGTCGCTCGGCGACACCACGCTGACCGCGCCTTTCCCGGGTGTGGTGGCGGCGCGCCGTGTGGAACTCGGTTCTTCCGTGGCGGCTGGAACCATCGCCTACACCCTGGTGGACCTGCGCCAAATCAAGGTCAGTTTCGGTGTCCCCGACGTCGCATTGCCGCGCTTTCCCGTGGGAAGCGCGGTCCAGGTGAACGTCGACGCATTACCCGGGGCAAAGTACGGCGGACGTGTGATCGGCTTGGCCCCCGCCGCGGACCCGGCCACGCGGCTGTTCCGGGTACAGGCTCTGATACAAAGCCCGGGCGGACAGCTCAAGGCCGGAATGGTGGCTTCGGTGGTCATGGATACACGGGAACAACGGCCGATGCTCGCGGTTCCCTTGCGTGCAATTCGCCGGCTGGGCGCAGGAGAGGGCTTTGCGGTGTTGACGGCCGAAGCGGGCACACTCCAGTCGCGCGCGGTCACCCTCGGCCCGGCACAGGGCGTGCTGATCGGCATCAGTTCCGGATTGACGCCCGGCGAGTTCGTCGTGGAGGACGCCGGAATGCAACTGAAAGCGGGCGACCGCGTGCGGGTCGTTCCTTAGACCGGGACGACGGAACAGGGAGGGGACGGCCATGAACGCCAGAAATCTGGACGAACAACACAACACCGCGCGCTACTTCGTTGAGAAGCGGCAGGTGGCATGGGCGATACTGTTCGGTGTAATCGCGTGGGGCGTATTCGGATATGTGAATATGCCGCGGCGGAAGGACCCCGAAATTCCGATACGGATGACCGTGGCCATCGCGCGCTGGCCCGGAATGCCGCCGGAACGCGTCGAGCAGTTGGTCACTAAGCAGGTGGAAGAGTGCATCGCGCGGAATAGCAAGGTCACCGAAATCAAGTCCGTTACCAGGCAGGGTGTCGCGTATGTGTACGCCACATTGGATGAGGAAGTATCGGACACCGGAAAGGAACTCGACGACATTCGCCTGAAGCTGGACACGCTGCGATTGCCGGAGGGCGCACAGCCCGTGCAATTGATCAAGGACTTCGGCGATACCGCGACACTCATGCTGACGGTCTCCAGTCCAAACGTCGATGCCGTGGACCTGGCGCTGCGCGAGCGGGAGATCGCCGCCGCGCTCCGTCCCGGACGCACGGCGGTGATCTGGCCCCACGCGCGAAGTTTGAACGGGGAATCGCTGGCGCGCACGGCAAGACGGCTCTCCCGGTGGCTCGAAGATGAGAAGCTGATCGCGCAGCCCCGGCCGCTTCGCGGACCGGGCTACACCGGCTT
Source organism: Bryobacteraceae bacterium (assembly GCA_019187195.1). Classification (GTDB taxonomy): domain Bacteria; phylum Acidobacteriota; class Terriglobia; order Bryobacterales; family Bryobacteraceae; genus CADEFT01. The sequence continues at coordinate 37,570 of JABAQT010000045.1, read as the reverse complement.
TGATGCCGTCACGGCGCAATCGTCCGCCATGCTGCGCTCGGCGGTTGCCCGGCTCGCCGAACAGCGGCTGAAGACCACGGAACTGCACCCCGGCGTGTGGAGCCCAATCGTCTTGCGGAGCGCGGCCGAAGCCGGTCCGGCCTTGGCCGCGGTGGCCGGAGCCAAGTACAGCTACCGCGAACTGGACCGCTTCACGGAACAGATCGAGAAGGCATTGAAGACTGTGCCCTCGGTGGGACGGGTGACCCGCTCCGGGGTGTTGCGGGAGCAGGTGGAACTCGCTTACTCCCAGGAGCGATGGGGCGGCTCGCAACTCCGCGCCGGCCAGCTGCACTCGGCTCTCGCCGCCCGCTCGATTCCGTCGCCGGCCGGAGGCGTCGACGCCGGAGGCCGCGCCGTGAACGTGGTGTCCGGCGCGGACTTTCAGAGCGTCGCCCAGATCGGCTCGCTGCTGCTTCCTTCCTCGACGCCGGGTGCGCCGCCGGCGCGGCTGTCGGACTTGCTCACCATCGAGCGCGGTTATGAAAGTCCGGCGCAGTTTCTGAACTTTCACCAGTGGCGCGATGAGAAGGGCGTATGGCATCGCGCCCGGGCGATCACGCTCGACATCCAAATGCGCAGCGGCGAACAGATCGACAACTTCTCCCGGCAGGTGGATCGGGAACTCGCGTCCCTGCGCGGCCAGTTGCCCGGGGATCTCGTGCTTGACCGCACCTCCGACCAACCGTTGCAGGTCAGGGAAAACGTCAGCCTTTTCATGAGCAGCCTGTGGGAGGCGATCGGCCTGGTGGTGCTGGTGTCTCTCATCGGATTCTGGGAATGGCGGTCGGCGCTCGTCATGGCGCTGGCAATCCCGATCACGCTGGCGATGACCTTTGGCATGATTCACCTGCTGGGTATCGACCTGCAGCAGGTCTCCATCGCATCGTTGATTATTGCGCTGGGGCTTCTGGTGGACGATCCGGTGGTGGCCGGCGACGCGATCAAACGGGAACTCGCGGCGGGCCGGTCGCCGCTGCTGGCCGCCTGGCAGGGCCCTACGAAGCTCGCGCGCGCTATCCTCTTCGCCACCATTACGAATATCGTCTCCTACCTGCCGTTCCTGCTGCTCGAGGGCGACCAACGGCGGTTCCTCTATGCGCTCCCGGTCGTGATGACCTGCTCGTTGATTGCGTCGCGGCTGGTTTCGATGACCTTTATCCCCATGCTCGGCTACTACCTGCTCCGCGCCCGTCGCGAGCCTTCGATCGAAGAGCGGCGGGTTGGCGGATTCGGCGGCTGGTATTACAGGATCGGCGGATGGGCGATCGATCGCCGGTGGCGTGTGCTCGCTCTATCGATGGCCCTGCTCGTCCTTTCTTTCGCGGTGGCTGGCAATCTCAGGCAGCAGTTCTTCCCCTTTGAACGGCAGTACCTGTCGTTTGTCGATGTCTGGCTGCCGGAGGACGCGCCCGTGAGCGCGACGGTACGGGCCACCGAACAGGCCGAAGCCGTCTTGCGGCAGGTTGCCGAAGAGTACGCTTCGCACGGACCCGGCGGAGGGCCCGTGCTGCGATCGCTCACGTCGTGGATTGGCGGAGGCGGTCCCCGGTACTGGCTATCCAGCAATCCGCAACCAAACCAGCCGAACTACAGCCACATCCTCGTTCAGGTCGCCGGCAAGGAAGACACCGAGCGGCTGATTCCCGCCTGGCAGAAAGCACTCGATGCCCGCGTGCCCGGCGCAACCATCGATGTCCGCAGGCTCGAAACGAGCGCCCCTGTCGGCATACCGGTGGCGATCCGTGTGTCGGGAAACGATCTCGTGACCTTGCGCGAGCAGGCAGCCAGCCTGAAGGAGGCGCTGGGCGCGACGGGCATCGCCGCCCGGATTCGCGACGATTGGGGTGAAGATGCGTTGAGCCTCGATCTGAAAATCGATCACGATAAAGCCGCGCTTGCCGGGCTGACCCAGTTGGACGTTGCGCGCGCAATGTCGGCGGCGCTCGAGGGAACTCAGATCGGCACTCTCCACGATGGCGATCGCTCGCTGCCCATCGTCCTCCGCCTTGCGATGGACGAGCGGGCCCGGTTGAGCGATCTTTCCAATCTGTACGTCTACTCGGCCTCCGGTGAGACTAAGACCCCCCTCTCGCAACTGGCCCGTGCCGATTACCGCCTCAAGCCCGCGCGGATCAGCCGCTACCAGCAGTTCCGCACCATTACGGTGATGTGCTTCGCTCAGAACGGCAAACTTCCGTCCGAAGTGCTCGCTGCCGCGCAACCCCGCATCCGCCAGATCGAGTCTCGGTTACCGCTGGGGTTCCGCATGGAAATTGCGGGTGAGTACAAGGAGCAGATGAAGGGCTTCGGACAGCTTTCGGTGGTGATGTTGATATCCGTGCTGTCCATCTACTTTACCCTCGTGGTGCAGTTCCGCCATTCGGTGAAGCCGTTGATCGTCTTTGCGGCGATCCCATTCGGCATCGGCGGCGCGCTGGCCGGCCTCGTCATGATGGGGGAACCGTTCGGCTTCATGGCGTTTCTCGGAATCGCCAGCCTCATCGGCGTCATCGTGAGTCACATTATCGTCCTGTTCGATTTCATCGAGAAAAGACACGAACAGGGTGCGCCGTTGCGGGAAGCGCTGCTCGATGCGGGGATTCTGCGCCTGCGGCCGGTGCTGATCACGGTCGGCGCCACGGTGATTGCGCTGATCCCCCTGGCTCTCCATGGGGGCCCGTTATGGGAGCCGCTGTGCTACGCGCAAATCGTCGGGCTCACCGTCTCGACTCTGGTCACACTGGTGCTCGTGCCCGTGGTGTACGCCATTTTCGTGCTCGATCTCGCATGGGTGAAGTGGGAGCGCCCGCACACGACAGAACTCTCCACGGTGGCGCCAACCCCCATTCCATGCCGGCCGTCCTGAGGTGCTATCCACACCCGCCGGCGGAAAGTTTACCTGAAAAATGAGACTACCGATTGCGCCATCCCTTAAATCGTGGTAATCTCTATAGACAATATGGAGATTACCGAAGCGCCTGTCTTTTCCGCTGCTTCCCCCATCGAGGCTGCCTACGACAAAACCGTCCGCCACGACATCGAGCTGTTCCGCTCCTACGCGCTCAAGTTCATCGCCGGTGAGATCACCGACGACCAGTTCCGCGCCCAGCGTCTCCGCCGCGGAATCTATGGCCAGCGCCAGCCCGGTGTTCACATGGTGCGCACCAAGATTCCCGGCGGCACCCTGCTCGCCTCCCAGTTGCGGCAGCTCGCCCGCGTGGCGGATGAGTTCGGCGGCGGGAGAGGTCATCTCACCACCCGCCAGAACATGCAGTATCACTTCATCCCCCTCCTCAAGGTCCCCGATGTCCTGCACATGCTCGCCGACGCCCGCCTCACCACCCGCGAGGCCTGCTACAACACCGTCCGTAACGTCACCGGCGACCCCATGAGCGGACTCCTTCCCGGCGAAATCTTCGACGTCCGCCCCTACGCGCAACAGGCCGCCTTCGCTTTTCTCCACAAGGAACTCACCGACAGCCTCCCGCGCAAGTTCAAGATCGCCTTTTCCGGCTACGATCACGACCCCATGATCAGCGCCATCCACGACGCCGGACTCACCGCCCGCATTCGCGTCGAAAACGGCGTCGAAAAACGTGGATTCCGTCTCGTCGTGGGCGGCGGCCTCGGCCCCATGCCCCGGGAAGCCTATGAACTCGACGAGTTTCTCCCCGTCGAAAACCTCATTCCGCGAATCGAGGCCATCATCCGCCTCTTCAACAAACACGGCAACCGCGGCAACAAGAACAAGGCCCGTCTGAAGTTCGTCATCATGGAGCGCGGCTGGGATTGGGTGAAGCAGACCATCGAAGCCGAATACGCCGACATCCTCGCAAACGGCGGCATCATCCCCCCTACCCAGATCCCGGAAGGCTTCGGCGGATTCACCTCCACACCTCCACCGCTCGGGGCTGGCCTCCAACTCCCCGTCATCGATCCCCGCCGCCCCGATCCTGAATTCGACCGCTGGCTCGAAACCAACGTCAGCGAGCAGAAGCATCCCGGCTACGCCGCCGTCACCGTCACCGTCGAGCAGGGTAACCTCACCTCGGATCAGATGCGCGGCCTTGCCCGCCTCGCCGAAGACGCCGGCGATGGCCGCATTCGCGTCACCGTCGACCAGAACGTCATCCTCGGCTTCATCCCTGTCTCCAATCTCCATCGCGTCTACGCCGCCTTGCGGCTTCTCAACCTCCACGCCGCCGGAGCCAACGAGATCGAGGACGTCGTGACCTGCCCCGGAGCTTATTCCTGCAACCTCGCCCTCACCAAGACCATGAATCTCGGCGCCGCCCTCCGCGATTCGCTCCGCAACCACCCCGACAGCCTCGTCCGCAAACTCCGCATCCGCTCGAGCGGCTGCCCGAACGCCTGCGGCCAGCACTGGATCGGCGACATCGGCTTCTACGGCAACGCCCGCAAGATCGACGGCAAACAGATCCCCTACTACATGATGCTTCTCGGCGGCGGCTACGACGGTGACGGCATCATGCGCTTCGGCCTCGCCGTGCAGAGCATCCCCGCGCGCTTCGCCCCCGAAGCCCTGAAGCGCGTCCTCGATCACTACGTCGCCAACCGCCTCGAGGGCGAACGCTTCCGCGACTACGTGATGCGCTCGAAAGTCGAGACCTTCAAAGCCTTGACCGCGGACCTCGCCAAGCCCGCCGAAATGTTCCCCGAGATCTACCAGGATTGGGGTGACGAAGTATCCTTCTCGGTCAAACTCGGCCGCGGCGAGTGCGCCGGCTGACTCTCCCGCCGTGGCACAATAATCCAACAGGGAGATCCAGCATGAAACTTACCTCGCTCCTTCTTGGAGTCCTCTACGGCGGCGCGCTGCTCGCTCAGGATCCGCTCGTCGCCGAAAACAAACTCCTGTACGAAGGCATCCGCAACAACATCATCCGCGCCGCTGAAAAGATGCCGGAAGACAAGTACAACTACAAACCCACACCCGAAGTCCGTTCCTTCGCCGGGTTGATCGGCCACATCTCCGATGCGCAGTACTTGTTCTGCTCGCCCGTCAAAGGTGAAAAAAAGTCCCTCGGAATCGAAAAATCGAAAAGCACCAAGGCCGAACTCACCGCCGCCGTCAAGGATGCCTTCGCCTATTGTGATTCCGCCTATGAGGGCCTGTCAGACGCCCGGGCCCGTGAAACCGTCAAGTTCTTCGGCCGCGACCGCTCCAAACTCAACGTGCTCTACTTCAACTCCGCCCACAACAACGAGCACTACGGCAACATCGTCACCTACATGCGCCTCAACGGATTGGTCCCGCCCTCGAGCGAACGCCGCTGATAATGCTGATAACGTGGACAGTCCTCCGGGACTGTCCTCACCCGTGCCCCAGATACATCAGCCACCCGAGCGCGAACATCACCACCACGAAGTAGGCGAACGACCGCAGCCCGTACAGCAACCGTTCCTTGTCCGTCTTCTTCGTCACCACCCCCAACACCACCGAAGTAAACAGGGCGAACAACAGCGCCGCCTCGAAATGCGACAGATTCACCTTCGGCATCAGTCCTTCCTTCCCGACACGATCTCGAACACATCCACCATCGCCAGCACGTTCATCAACCCCGCCGCCACCAGAAACTTCGTCCCATAATCATGAACGTGCCCCGCCATCTCCGGCTGGTTGTAGCCGAGCCACGACGTCAGCAGGTAAAGAATCCCGCTCGCCATGTCCCCCACAAACCCTCCGCAGTAAATGATGGTCGTCAGCAGATCGCCCGTCATCGGGTGAAACATCGCCCCCCGCATCATGATCCCGAACAGAAACGTCAGTGTTATCGCCGCCGCCAGCAGGATCCCCCGCCCCGTCTTCTTCAGATAAAAATGTCCCCCGCCGGGCACCAGCCACGCCAGGATCACTAACGGAGCCCAGGCCGATATCGGAGCCCGGGGTTGCTTCGCGGCGACTGTTTGGTCCGCCATTCCTTCAGTCTATCAAACGCGCTTTCACCAACACTCGAAGAGCCGACTATATAATGAGACTAATTCTCATGGGCTATACATCTGGCGTTCTCCTCCTCCTCTCCCTGTCCGCGTTCGCCGCCGATCCATCCGTCGAATTCAACCGCGATGTGCGCCCCATCCTCTCCGACAACTGCTTTGGCTGCCACGGCCCCGACGCCGCCGCCAAACACATCCCCTTTCGCCTCGATAGCGAAGCCGCCGCCAAGGGGGATCTCGGAGGCGGCCGGCGCGCCATCGTCGCGGGCGAACCCGAAAAAAGCGAACTCATGCGCCGCATCACCACGGATAAGAAATTCCTGCGCATGCCGCCCGCTTCCACCGGCCATACTCTAACCACCAAACAAATCGATACGCTCCGCGCCTGGATCGCCCAGGGCGCGAAGTGGCAAAACCACTGGGCGTTCATCGCCCCCACCCGCTATGACCCGCCCGCCGTCCGCGACTCCTCATGGCCCAAAACCCCCATCGATAACTTCATCCTCGCCCGCCTCGAACAGGAAGGCCTCAAACCCTCTCCCGAAGCCGGCCCGGAAACCCTCCTTCGCCGCGTCACGCTCGACATCACCGGCCTCCCGCCCACGCCCGCCGAAATCGACGCCTTCCTCTCCGACAAATCCCCCAACGCCTACGAAAAAGCCGTCGATCGGCTTCTCCACTCGCCCCGCTACGGCGAGCGCATGGCTATTCGATGGCTCGACGCCGCCCGCTACGCCGATACCAACGGCTACCAGTTCGACGGCGAACGCGTCATGTGGCGCTGGCGTGACTACGTCATCGACTCCTTCAACCGCAACAAACCCTTCGATCAGTTCGCCATCGAACAGATCGCCGGCGACCTCCTCCCCGGCCACACCCTCGACCAGGTCATCGCCACCGGCTTCAACCGCAACCATCGCGCCAACACCGAAGACGGCATCATCCCCGAAGAGTACGCCGTCGAATACGTCGTCGACCGCGTCGAAACCACCTCCGCCGTCTTCCTCGGCGTCACCCTCGGCTGCGCCCGCTGCCACAACCATAAATACGACCCCTTCTCTCAAAAAGAGTTCTACCGCTTCTTCGCCTACTTCAACAACGTCCCTGAACTCGGGCGCGCCATGAAGTACGGCAACTCCCCCCCGCTCATCCCCGCGCCCACCATGGAACAGCAGCGCCGCTTGCACGCCATCGATGCGAAAATCGCCGCCGCCGAAGCCGCCCTTTCCAGTCACGCCGCCGCCACCGCCAAAGCCCAAACGTCCTGGGAGCGTCGACTCGCCGCGCAACCCCCAATCTACTGGTCCCCCGTCACCTTCCGCGACGCCGCCTGGGACCTCGATGACAACCTCCCCGCGCGCTCCGGCAACCCCTCCCTCGTTCCCGGCCGCATCGGCAAAGCCGCCGCCTTCGACGGCAACTCCTACCTCGAAATCCCACAGGCCGGCCAGTTCGACATCGATGAGCGCTTCACCGTCTCCGGCTGGTTCTACTCCGAATGCGGAGATCAGCCCTGCAGCATCCTCTCCCGCCAGACAGACTCCCCCACCGGCAAGGGCTACGGCATCCATCTCAAGGACGGCAGGCTCTTCGTCACCATGACCAACAACTGGGCCGACGACGCCATCCGTTACGAAACCGAAGAACGGATTGAGCCCAAACGCTGGTATCACGTGGCCCTGACCTACACCGGCTCCCGCATGGCCGAAGGACTCACCCTCTACATCGACGGCAAGCCCGCCAAAGTCCGGATCCTCCTCGATACCCTCTACCGTCCCTTCCGCAACGCCGGCCGCTCTTTCTCCGTGCCCTTCCGCATCGGAGCCGGTAACGGCCCCGAACAGCGTTTCCGCGGCCGCGTCGACGATGTCCGCGTCTACTCCACCGTGCTCTCCCCCGCTGAGATCGAATCCCTCGCCCTCGGCGAATCCCTCAACGAGATCGCCGCCCGGCCCCAATCCTCGCGCGCCGCGGCCGCCGGGCGTCAACTCCGCTGGTACTTCCTCGAGAACGCCGCTCCCGAACAGACGCGCCTGGAATGGAAGCGCCTCACCGCGCTCAAACTCGAAAAGGAACAGTTCGAGCGCACCTTCCCCACCGTCATGGTCATGGCCGAAAGTCCCACCCCCAAGGAAACCCACATCCTTCTGCGCGGCCAATACGACAAGAAAGGCGAGAAGGTCGAGCCCGGCCTCCCCGCCATCCTCCCCCCTCTTCCCGAGGGAGCCCCCAACAACCGCCTCGGCCTCGCCAGGTGGATCGTCGATCCGAAAAATCCTCTCACCGCCCGCGTCATCATGAACCGCACCTGGCAGATGATCTTCGGCACGGGAATCGTCAAAACCGCCGAGGATTTCGGCATTCAGGGCGAATGGCCTTCTCACCCTGAACTCCTCGATTGGCTCGCCACCGAATTCATCCGCACCGGCTGGAACATGAAAGCCATGGTGAAGGAAATCGTTATGAGCGCCGCCTACCGCCAGTCCTCCAGGGACACTCCCACGCTCCTCCAGCGCGATCCCGATAACCGCCTCCTCGCCCGCGGTCCCCGCGAGCGCATGAACGCCGAAATGATCCGCGACAGCGCCCTCTTCGACGCCGGCCTCCTCAGCGAAAAAATCGGCGGCCCCTCCGTCAAGCCCTACCAGCCCGAGGGCCTCTGGAAAGAACTCGTCATGCAGGACATGGACTATGTGCGTAGCAAGGGGCCCGATCTCTACCGCCGCGGCCTCTACACCTTCTGGAAACGCACCGTCGCTCCCCCCATGATGGCCAACTTCGACTCCGCCCTCCGCGAAACCTGCGTCGTGCGCGAAAGCCGCACCAACACCCCGCTCCAGGCCCTCAATCTCATGAACGACGTCACCTTCGTCGAAGCCGCCCGCTTCGTCGGCCAGCGCATGATCAAGGAAGGCGGAACCACCCCCGATTCCCGCCTCGCCTACGGCTTCCGCCTCATCATGAGCCGTAAACCCTCCCCCGCCGAAGCGGCTGTCCTTCGTGACAACCTCCGCTACCATGAGGACTACTTCGCGGGCAAACCCGCCCGCGTCCGGAACTACCTCGGCGAAGGCGACACCCGGCCCGATCCCTCCATCGCCCCGCGCGAACTCGCCGCCTACGCCGCCGTCGCCAGCCTCATCTTCAACCTCGACGAAGCCATCACCAAGGAGTGAATCGAATGAACCCTCACGAACAAGGCCGTCTTCTCCTCACCCGCCGCCACTTCTTTTCAAAATCGAGCCGTGGCATCGGCGTCGCCGCGCTCGCCTCCCTCCTCGCCCGCGATTCCGGCGCCTCCACAAACTCACCCACCGGAGGCCTCCCCGGCCTCCCCCATTTCCCCCCCAAAGCCAAACGCGTCATCTATCTCTTTCAGCACGGAGCCCCCTCCCAACTCGACCTGTTCGACTACAAGCCCAACCTCTCGAAGATCCGCGGCGAGAACCTCCCCGAATCCGTCCGCATGGGCCAAAGGCTCACCGGCATGACCGCCTATCAGGCCAAGTTCCCCACCGCCCCCTCCATCTTCAAGTTCCAGCGGAACGGCAAGTCCGGCATGTGGCTCAGCGAACTCCTGCCTCACACCAGCAAGGTGGCCGACGAACTCTGCCTCATCAGGTCCCTCCACACCGACGCCATCAACCACGACCCCGCCGTCACCTTCTTCCAATCCGGCTTCCAGCTCGCCGGCCGCCCCAGCATCGGCTCCTGGATCGCCTACGGGCTCGGCAGCGAGAACCAGGATCTGCCCGCCTTCGTCGTCATGGTCTCCCAGGGGCTCGGCAACTCGCAGGCCCTCGCCGACCGCCAGTGGTCGAGCGGCTTCCTTTCCACCCGCTACGCCGGAGTCAAATTCCGCGCCGGAGCCGATCCCGTCCTCTATCTATCGAACCCCCAGGGCTACGAACCCGCGGCCCGCCGCCGTTTCCTCGATGACCTCGGCAAGCTCAACGATCTCAAACTCCAGGACTACCAGGATCCCGAAATCGCCACCCGCATCGCCCAGTATGAGATGGCGTTCCGCATGCAATCCTCCGTCCCTGAGCTCACCGATCTCTCGAAAGAGCCCCAACGTATCTTTGAAATGTACGGCCCCGACGCCCGCAAGCCCGGCACCTACGCCGCCAACTGCATCCTCGCCCGCCGCCTCGCCGAGCGCGGCGTCCGTTTCATCCAGCTCTTCCATCGCGGCTGGGACCAGCACGGCAACCTCCCCCGCGACATCGCCAAACAGTGCATGCAGACCGACCAGCCCTCCGCCGCCCTCATCACCGATCTCCGCGAGCGCGGCATGCTCGATGACACCCTCATCGTCTGGGGCGGCGAATTCGGCCGCACCGTCTACTCACAGGGCACTCTCACCGAAGTCGATTACGGGCGCGATCACCATCCCCGTTGCTTCTCCCTCTGGCTCGCCGGCGGCGGCATCAAACCCGGCTTCACCTACGGTGAAACCGACGACTTCAGCTACAACATCGCCCGTGACCCCATGGATGTCCACGACCTCCACGCCACCATTCTCCATTGCCTCGGCGTCGATCACCTCCGTCTCACCTATAAATTCCAGGGCCGCCATTTCCGCCTCACCGACATCCACGGCAACGTCATCAAGCCGCTGCTCGCCTAAGCGATGGTGCGGCGAACCGCCGCTGCCGCCACGGAGCGGTGTTCGAGGCATCTCATTACATCTGCCTGATTTCGCCGTGCGCCCCTGGTAACCTTGTGACCCTCTGCCGCCATCTGATATAGTCAAGTCGATTCGTACCCTCTTCGGGCACTCAAAGAGTTTCCTTGGCCGCGTAGGCTGCAAGGCGCGCCGCCGCCGCTCACACGGCCTTCGAGTTGAATAAATATGGACACGAAAGGACGGTGTCTCAGTGAGTAATCACCACGACGAACTGGATGAAAAAACGCATCCCAAAGGTGGCTTCTCACGCCGCGGGTTCTTCCGGGGCGTTGGCGTCACCAGTGGGGCGATCGGAAGCGCCCTCATCACCGAAGATGAAGCCGGAGCCGCACAGGGCGCGGGGGCCAAGGCTGTGGGCCCCGGAGCCGTACCCGTCACCCTCAACATCAATGGCAGGGAACATAAGCTGAACATCGAGCCGCGCGTCACCCTGCTCGACGCCTGCCGCAACCATCTCGACATCACCGGCGCCAAACGTGTCTGCGACCGGGCCACCTGCGGAGCCTGCAGCATGATCATCAACGGGAAAGTGGTCTATTCCTGCACCGTGCTTGCCGTCGATGCGCAGGGCAGGCAGATAACGACCATCGAGGGCTTCACCAGCCCCTCGAAACCCCATCCCGTCAGTGCCGCTTTTGTAAACAATGATGCCCAGCAGTGCGGATATTGCACGCCCGGGTTCGTCACCGCGGCCAAGGCATTTCTCGACCGCAATCCGAATCCCACCGAAGCCCAGGTGATGAAGGGACTCGGCGGCAATCTCTGCCGCTGCGGCACCTATATGGGCGTCCGCAAAGCCGTGCTCGAAGCCGCCAAGGCCATGAAGGGAGGAAAGAATGCCTAACTACAGTTGGCCCCCGATCAATACGCGCCGCGAGATCGGCAAGCGCTACACGCGTCTCGACGGCATGGATAAGGCCACCGGCCACGCCAAATATAATTCGGACGTGAACCGCCCGGGAATGCTCCAGTCCGCCCTGCTTACCTGTCCCCATGCCCATGCCCGGATTCGCGGCATCGATACCAGCGCCGCCGGGAAACTCCCGGGCGTCCGCAGCGTCCGCGTGATCGTCTCCGCCGGCGGAGAAGTCCTTTGGGCCGGACAGGAGATCGCCGTTGTCTCGGCCTCGACCGAGGAGATCGCCCGCGACGCGGTGCGCCTCATCAAGGTGGATTACGAGGTCCTCGATCACATGGTGAAGGAGGATGATCTCACCAAGGTCGGCAATCGCGCCAAACCGGCCGGAGAACAGGTGACGGGAGATCCGGATAAGGCCTTCAAGGAAGCGGAAGTAACCAGCGAAGGCCAGTACGGAATCCCGGTCCTCACCCACTGTTGCCTCGAACCCCACGGCCAGGTGGTCGAGTGGAAAGGCGATGCTATCCACTACTGGCCGTCCACGCAAAACGTGACCGGCATCGGCCCCGATCTCGCCAAGAACCTCGAAGTCCCGGCCACCAATGTCAAGGTTCACCAGGATCACATCGGCGGCGGCTTCGGCAGCAAGTTCGGTTCCGACCGCTGGGGCATCGAAGGCGCGCGCCTTTCGAAGGACGCCGGAGGCCGTCCGGTCAGAGGCTTCCTCGATCGCTCGGTGGAACTGACCATCGCCGGAAACCGGCCCTCCGATTTCGCGCGGATCAAGCTGGCGGCAAAGAGAGACGGCACCATCACCGCCTGGGAATCCACCTCGTGGTCGACCGGAGGCATGGCCGGGGGCGGACTGCCTCTCATCCCCTATGTCCTCACCGACATCCCCAACAAGCGGTTGAATCACACAGCCGTGCAGACCAACTGCGGCCCCCTGCGCGCCTGGCGCGCGCCCAACCATCCGCAGGCTTCCTTCCTCACCTGCTCGGCAATCGAGGACCTTGCCGCCAAGCTCGGCATGGATCCGCTCGAAGTGTTCGCCAAGAACATCGGTTATGCTCCCGAAGCACGCCGCGAAACCTACCTCTATCAGTTGAAGAAGGCGGCCGAACTGGCCGATTGGAGCAAGCGCTGGCACCGCCGCGGAGACACCGGCGCCGGCCCCATCAAGCACGGCATGGGCGTCGGCATCTCCACCTGGGGCGGAGCCGGCCATCAGTCCACCTGCCAGGCGACCATCCACCCCGATGGTTCCGTGGAAGTCGAACTCGGCAGCCAGGACCTCGGAACCGGAACCCGCACCGTCATCTCGCAGGTCGCGGCGGAGACCCTCGGTCTTCCGCACACGGCGGTCAAGGTGAAAATCGGCGATAACTCCTATCCCCCCTCGAACGGCTCGGGCGGCTCCACCACCGTGGGCGGCGTCTCGAGTTCCACTCGTGTCGCGACAATGAACGCGCTCGAGAAACTGTTCGAAAAGGTGGCTCCCTCGCTCGGCGCAACCCCCGATAAACTCGAAGCCGTTGGTGGAAAGATCATGGTGAAGGGCGACAGTTCGAAGTCCCTCACCTGGGCGGCGGCCTGCAAGAAACTCGGCGTGCAGAGCATCGTCGAGACCGGGCAGAACAACCCCCGCAACCCGCGCGGTCTCAACACCCAGGGCACGGCCGGAGTGCAGATTGCCGACGTTTCCGTAGACACCGAAACCGGCGTTGTCAGAATGCAACGCCTCATCGCCGTGCAGGATTGCGGTCTCATCGTGAATCCTCGCCTCGCCGAAAGCCAGGTGTTCGGCGCGTGCATCATGTCCATCTGCGGCGCGCTGATGGAAGAGCGCATCATGGACGCCAAGACCGGCCGTGTAATGAACCCCGACATGGAGTTCTACAAGCTCGCCGGAATCGGCGACATCGGCGACATCATCGTCCACCTGGATATCCGCGAAGAGAATGACAGGCGCGGGGTGATCGGGCTCGGCGAACCGCCCACCATCGCCGGCATCGCGGCTACCTCGAACGCTGTCGCCAACGCCATCGGCGTGCGCGTGCCGATGGTTCCCATGACTCCCGATCGTGTCCTCAAAGCCCTCGAAGAAAGGAGGAGTGCGTAGCCATGCAAGCCTTCGAATACGCTAGTCCCACCTCGGTTAAGGAAGCCGTAGACATGCTCTCTTCCAACTGGGGTGAAACCGATGTGCTGGCCGGCGGCACGGACCTGATCAGCCTGATGAAGGAGTACCTTCACACGCCCAAACGTGTGGTGAACATCAAGGGGATCAGGGAACTCGGCGGCATTCGCAAATCCGGCGGCGGCCTTCGCATCGGCGCTACGGTGACCATCGACGAACTCGCCGAAAGCGCCCCCGTGCGCGCCGAATATCCGTCCCTGGTTCACGCCGCCCTGGGCATCACCAGCCCGCAGATCCGCAATATGGGAACCGTGGGCGGCGATCTCTGCCAGCGGCCTCGCTGCTGGTATTTCCGGCAGGGCTTCGGGCTGCTTGGGATCGAGAACGGAGCCAGTCTGATCCCCGATGGCGAGAACAAGTATCACGCCATCTTCCCGCACCCGCCCGCCTACTACGTGAATCCATCGAGCCTCGCTCCGGCGCTCATCGCCCTGGGGGCCAAGGTGAAGTTGACCGGTCCGGGCGGCAGCCGGGAACTCCCGGTCGAACAGTTGTACACCATCCCCAAGGACAACAACAGCCGCGAAACCGTGCTTGCGCCCAACGAGATCCTGACGGAGATCATCGTCCCTTCGGCGAAGGGCGTCCGGAACGCCACATACGAAGTGCGCCAGAAGGAAGCCCTCGACTGGCCGCTTTCGGCCGCCGCCGTCGCCCTGAAGATGAAGGGAACCACGATTTCAAGCGCCCGCATCGTTCTTGGCCACGTCGGCCCCACTCCCGTCATCGCCGGGGAGGCCGAGAGGATGCTGGCCGGCAAATCGCTCAACCAGAATCTCGCGGCGGAGGCCGGCAAGGCCGCCGTCAGCGGTGCCAAACCGCTCAGCGAAAATGCTTATAAGCTGCAACTGACGCGCGTCGCCGTGAAGCGCGCGCTGATGGAAGCGGCGGGACTCAAGGCCTGAACGAACCCGGGGCGCGGTCCATCCCCGGGGATGCCGCGCCCATTTTTTCGAACTTTATGGAACGTTCCAGTCTGACCGTGATTGATGACGATCGTTGCGATAACCTGCGCTGGAAGGGGCTGTTCATCGACGCCCCCTGGGACCCCACCGTGCAGCATGGCAACGATCGCGCGTTTTGGTGCCACAAGACCCAGCAGGTGCTCGGGCCGGATGGGAAAATCGTGGACGACTACGAGTGCAATCCCTTCCGCAAGTGCTACGTCGAGCTGTAGGGTGCTATATTCGCTACTAGGAGGCGAGGAATGAAGTCGATGATGATACTGGCATTGTCAGCGGCGATGGCTTCGATGGCCTTCGGCGCGAGTCTTGAAAAATCTCAATTGCATGGCGAGTACGTGGAAGCGCGCACGGCCGATGTCTACACCGGACCGTGTTTCGCCAATGCGGAAGTGAACCTCATGGGAGATCTTGCCGTGTTCGGCTGGCGCGTGGACAAAGGCACGTTCAAGGGCGTCAACCTGGATGGACTCGGGGTAGTGGGCGTGGTGAAAGCCAGCGGCACCCTGGGCGACGTGAACAGCAATGCTTATCCCGTGAAAGCGGTGTTGATCGTGGATGAGAAAGCGAACACTGAGCAGCGGCTGGCTCTGCAGGGTTTTGCCAAGCGAATGGGCGGCGACCTGCTCCAGGATGTGGTCAAGGTCGTCTACGCGCCCATCGACCTCACCGTGAAGGACAACAACATTCATGCCGGAGTGGCTTCGTTGAAAGCCGGCGCGCTCGCTGAGATCCGCACCCGCGCGCTCGGCAATGGCGATCACATCTGCACGAACGAGGAAGTCTGGTACCGGCCGTTGACCAAGGTGGAACATGCGATGCCTGCGTATTCGCTGGCCAACAGCTACCAGGGCGACGGATTGGGCACGAAGTGGCGCAGTCCGGAGAAGCGCAGCGCGTTTATCGGCAGCTTCCAGTTGAACGATTAATCCTTCCTGTTTTTTCGGACGGGCCGTCCCTGGCCCGTCCGCCTCAGCCTGATCCTCCTCTATTTCCCCGGGACCGTCGCCCTGGCCGCGCCCGGCATCGTAGCCGTCCGACCGGGTACACTCATCACTAATGCCATCCGCTCTTGCGCCGCGCCTCAGCCTGATGATGTTCCTCAACTATGTAGTGTGGGGATCCTGGTATGTCGTCATCGGAACCTACCTGACCTTGACCCTCCATTTCACCGGAACGCAGACCGGAGCCGTATTCGGAACATCGGCCCTCGCCTGCATGATCTCGCCTTTCTTCGTGGGCCTGATTGCCGACAGGTATTTCGCCGCGGAGCGCGTGCTATGCGCCCTCCACCTGGCCGGAGCCGTGCTCCTGTACCTGGTGTCCACGGCGGCGTCGTTCCCCGCCGTCTACCTCCTCATGCTCGCCTACTGCCTGTGCTTCTTTCCCACTCTGGCGCTCACCAACTCCCTCACGCTGCGCAACGTGAACAACCCCGCCTCCGACTACCCCCGCATCCGTCTGTTCGCCACCCTCGGCCACATCGTGATCAACGTCATCATCGGCTCGCTGGCGATGGAACGCTCGGCCAAGCCGTTCCTCATCTCGGCCGGAGCCTCCGTGGTGATGGGGCTCTACTGCCTGACGCTCCCCCACACGCCGCCCAAGGCGAAAGGAGCCGCGTCTTCCTGGCGGGCCGCCATCGGGCTCGATGCTCTGGTGATGATGAAGGACCGCTCGTTCGCGGTGTTCGTGATCGCTTCGGTCCTCGCCTGTATTCCGTTGACGTTCTACTTTTCCTTCACCAACGCCTACCTCAACGACTCGGGAGTCATCAACGCGGCGGGTAAGATGACGCTCGGCCAGGTGGCCGAGATCGTAATGATGCTGCTCATGCCGTTGATCTTCCGGCATCTCCGGCTCAAGTCCATCCTCGTCCTGGGACTGGCCGCCTGGTCGCTAAGGTATGCGATGCTGGCCTTCGGAAACGCCGGCGGCCGGATGTGGCTTTTCTATGGAGCCATCCTCCTGCACGGCATCTGTTTCGACTTTTTCTTCATGACCGGGCAGTTGTACACCGACCAGCAGGCCCCGCGCCACATGCGTGGAACCGCGCAGGGTCTGATCATGTTTCTGACATATGGTTTGGGAATGTTCCTCGGCTCGCTGCTTTCCGGATGGACCGTCGATTTCTTTACAACTTCCCAGGGCCGGGATTGGCAGGCATTCTGGCTCACCTCCTCCGTGTGCTCGTTCGTAATCCTTCTGCTGTTGGCCGTGTTTTTCCGGTCGCGTGGACGAATCCGCAGCGGGCAATCCGGCATCGAGGAGGAAGCTGTCCTGGCAACCTAGCCGCGATGCTGGCGCTCGGAAACACCGGACCCCGGCGTCCGTAACGGCATCCGGCGTCGAGGAGCAAGCCGCCCTCGCCACCCGCGACGCCGTCGAGCCCATCCTCTCTCCGGCTCGATGCTGGCGTTCGGAAACTCCGGCCCCCGGCGTCTGTAGCGGCATCCGGCGTCGAGGAGCAAGCCGCCCTCGCCACCCGCGCCGCTCCGGCTCCCTTCAGGACGCCGTCAAGCCCATCCCCTCTCCGGC
>JABAQT010000045.1:11322-20221 GCA_019187195.1 Bryobacteraceae bacterium | reverse complement strand
CCGGACCCCGGCGTCCGTAGCGGCATCCGGCGTCGAGAAGCAAGCCGCCCTCGCCACCCGCGCCGCTCAGACTGCCTTCAGAACGTCGTAGTGCTGAAAGCGAAATGCCAGCCGGTAGTAGCGCCATCGGTCGTCTTTCTCAAGCAGTGCGTAGGTTCGCTGTGCCATCTCGTCGAGAATCTTCCTTTGCGAAGGATCCGCCGCGATGCTACCGGCGTCGGCGTCGTTCAGGTCGTACAGCTCATCGCTCGTGGAACCCATGTTATGGACGAAAAAGTGGTGCCTTCCTCCGCGCTCCCAGCGCTCGGTGCCGAATGCCGGATTGCCCGTCGCGAGCCATCCCGTCTGGAAAAGGAGATCGCGGCCGCCGGCTTCGGCCTGCCCTCTCACATAGGGAAGCAACGAACGGCCGTCCATTCTCGCCAGCGGAATAACCCCAGCGGCGTCGCAGACAGTAGCCGCCAGGTCGAGAAGTGATACGGGCGCGTCCACCGTGGCCGGACGGGATCCGAAACTCGCCGGCGGTTTGATGACCAGCGGAACCCTCTGCGTCTCGGGATGCAGGTAGGCCCCTTTGTCCACTAGCGCCTGGTGAATATTCATCTCCCCATGGTCGGCGGTAAAGATGATCAGCGACTCATCGTAAATGTTCATCTCCTTCAGCGCCTTGATGAACCGGGCTAGGGCGCGGTCGATCACCTCCATCGCCAGGGCGTTGGCGGCCATGTAATCCCTCGCCGTCTCCGGCCGGTAGATGCCCCATACCCTGCGGTGGAAATCGAGCAAAGCCGGTTCTCCGGGCGAGGGCTGAAAATTGCGCTCCACCGCGCGGCGGAAACTTGCCGGCAACGAGATCGCTTTCCGCAACTCCGCCTCACGCTTCTCGAGGCCCGCCGGAATCGTGAACGGGTTGTGTGGATCGTAGATGTTGAGTTGAAGGTAGAGCGGGGAGCCTGGACCGCCGGAGGCGAAGGCGTCGCGCGTCTTCTCGATCGCCCACTGGCTGAGGTACCAGCTATACTGTCCCTCGATCGGAAACGGCTGCCCGTCGGACTGCTCGATCCACCCTCCGAGCGTCCCCGAAGGGGTCTTTCTGTCGGGATACATCCGTTGAATCTGCCGCGAGTAGCGCGGCATCTTGACGCCCAATCGCCGCAGGTAGGCGTGATATAGCCCGTCATCCTTCAGAACCGGCATGGCGCGCGCCCAGTTCGTATCGAGCTCATCGAAAGCGTCCATGAACTTCTGGGCGCCCACATGGTTCTTGCCAACGTGCCTCGTCCGGTAACCCGAGGCTTTCAGATACTCCGGATAGATGACGTCGTTCGCCCTTAGCGAGTTCTCCTGACCCTCGGGTCCCCCTCCCGGATTGGCCAGCACGTAAGGGTATCTCCCCGTGTACATCGAGGCCCGTGACGGGGAACAGATGGGCACGGTGCAGAAGGCGTTGGTGAAGTTCACCCCTTCCGCCGTCAGGGCGCGGATGGTGGGCATCTCCATCTCGCGCTGCAAAGGCCGCGACGGCAGGAAGTGGTCTGGGCTGACCATGTCCAGACAGATGAGAAAAATGTGCGGCCGCCTGGCTCCGTGAACGGTCTGGAATGGATGCGCGCCCTGTCTCCGGTCGACGTAATGGAACTCGCCGTTATCACCGGCCTGCTGCGCGGCGGCGCCCGGCGCTGCATCTCCGGCGAACGCGGCCAGAGGAGTGGTGCTCAGGAAGTTTCTTCTATTCACGGCATCTCCCGAATCACAATCATTCTCCATGCGGCGATGCAAACATGGCGGGCCGTGGTGCGAGCCTGGCCGGCGCGGCTAACGCTCCAGCTTGAACCCCACTTTGATCGTTACCTGGAATTCCTGAACCCCTCCGTTCGCTATCCGCCCGCGCTGCTCCACCACCTCGAACCAGTCCAACTGGCGTAGCGTCTTCGCCGCCTCGGCCACCCCGGCCTTAACAGCCTCGGCAAAACTCACCGTCGATGTTCCCACGATTTCCGTTATTTTGTATGTTCCTGGCATGCGTCAAGTATAAACCCGAAAGCCGCCTCCGTTGACCTCTGCCCGGAATCCGTTCTTCCGGACCCGGGGAGGCCGCAACGCCACGTCATCACTCGCGTGTCCCCCGTTCCCCATCCGTTCACAAATATTTTGCCCTTCCCACACAACCACTTACATGGCCGCTCCATCAATCCGGCGCCCCCCGCATGATACAACCGGGCCAGAGTACAACCCTATGTCCACCATCAGTCAAGCCCACAGCAACGCTGCTCGCGTCAACGGAGCCATGTCTCACGGCCCCGTCACCCCCGAAGGCAAAGCCCGTTCCTCCCAGAACGCGCGCACCCACGGCTTCACCTCCCAGCGCCTCTTCCTCGCCGAACAGGATAAACCCGAATTCGACCAGCTCCGCGCCCGCCTTCTATCCGAATTCACCCCCAAGGGCGATGCCGAACTCCTCGTCTTCGACGAACTCATCCTCGCCGCCTGGAAACTCCGCAACATCTCCCTCCGCGAAACCACCCTCGGCGAGCAAACCGGCGAAGACCTCATCTTCTCCACCGACCCTGAACTCATGAAACTCGCCGACCGCCTCCAACGCTACCGCACCGCCAGCGAACGCGCCTTCCACCGCGCCATCGCTGAGTTGCGCCGCCTCCAGAACGACCGCCTCTACCGCGAGCAGTTCCCCAACCAGCTCCCCAAGGACGCCCCCAAACTCGCCAACGCCCAGGCCTTTACACATCGAACCCAGGCTCTCCTCAAAACCCAGATCAAGGATGCCGTCAAACAGGCTGAAGAAGAGACGAAACTCTTCAATTCACAGATCCAGGAGATGCTCAACCAGATGCGTAAGTAACCCGGTTTTCCACAAAAGGCTCTTGAATTCTTGCTTCTCTTACGTGCATTCGCTGGAAGTGTCTGTAAAAACAACCCGGCCCCCGCGCGCCGCGACCCCGTTCCCCATTCCACCTCCTTCTCGCTGTATGCTGTTTGCATCCATGTTTACCGTGATCCTCCTCCTGCTCGGCGCTCAGGCCGCCGCGCAGCAATACGACATCCTGCTCAAGGGCGGCCGTGTACTCGACCCCGCCAACAACATCAACACCATTCGTGATGTCGCCATTCAGGGCAACCACATCGCGCGCGTCGCCGCGGCTATCCCGGCCTCCGAGGCCAGGAAAGTCTTGGATGCCTCGGGCTATCTCGTCACTCCCGGGTTGATCGATCTGCACTTCCACTCCTACGGCTACTCGGGAGCCATCTTCCCCGACGACACCGCCCTGCTCGCCGGAACCACCACCGTCGTCGATGCCGGCGGCCCCGGCTATCGCACCTTCGCCGATTTCAAGAAGAAAATTGTCGCCCGCTGCCAGACCCGCGTTCTGGCCCTTCTCAATATCGCCGGCGGCGGAATGGTCGGACCGTCCTCGGAAGACAATGTCGCGGACATGCTCCCCGATAAGACCGCCGAAGTGATCCGCAACAACCGCGACGTCATCGTGGGAATCAAACTCGCTCACTTCGGAAAGCCCGGTTGGGACGCCATCAAACGCGCTATCGAAGCCGGACGCCTCGCCGGCGTCCCCGTGATGGTCGACCAGAGCATCCTCACCAACAGCGGCCGCACCTCGCGCGAAACGCTGCTCGACATCATGCGCCCCGGCGACATGAAAACCCATATGTACAATGACCGCCAGATCGAGATCATCTCCCGCTTCAACGGCAAGGTGCAGGATTACGCTCTCGAAGCCCGCAAGCGCGGCGTCCTCTTCGACATGGGCCACGGAGCCGGCAGTTTCCTCTGGCCCGTCGCCACCGCCGCCGCCCGCCAGGGCTTCTATCCCGATACCATCAGCACCGACCTTCACGCCCAAAGCATCATGATTCAGCAAAGCGACATGCCCAACTGCATCTCCAAACTGATGCTCCTCGGCATGACCCTCGAGGACGCCATCCTCCGCTCCACCGTGAACCCCGCCAAGGCCATCCACCGCTTCCCGGAACTCGGCACCCTCGGCGAAGGACGCTCCGCCGACATCGCCGTCCTCGCCCTTCGCGATGGAACCTTCGCCTTCAAGGACTCCTGGGGCAAGAAAAAGCTCGGAACAAAAAAACTCGAAAATGTTCTGACCATCCGCAATGGCAGGATCGTCTACGACGCCGAGGGCCTCGCCTTTCCGGAATGGACCAAGGCCGGCAACTATGAGGTGATCCCGTGAGAAGCCTCCTCCTCCTCCTCGCCGCTTTCCCGGCTCATGCCCAGATCTA
Source organism: Bryobacteraceae bacterium (assembly GCA_019187195.1). Lineage (GTDB taxonomy): Bacteria > Acidobacteriota > Terriglobia > Bryobacterales > Bryobacteraceae > CADEFT01. Next base: position 15,949 of record JABAQT010000045.1, on the reverse strand, counting down.
TGACATCCTCCTCAAGAACGGACATGTCATCGACCCCGCCAACCATCGCAATGAGCGCCTCGACGTCGCCATCGTTGGACACACCATCGCCCGCGTCGGCAAGGACCTTCCCCCTGAGAAAGCGCGCACCGTCGTCGATGTCTCCGGCTATTACGTCACCCCCGGCCTCATCGATATCCACACCCACTTCGACGCCGAAGGAGCCTGGCTCAACCTCAACCCCGACCACAACGCCCTCCCGAACGGCGTCACCACCGCCGTCGATGCCGGCAGCTCCGGAGCCGATACCTTCGAGAACTTCCGTCGCCTCGTCATCGCCCATTCCCGCACCCGCGTTCTCGCCTTTCTCAACATCGTCGCCGGCGGCATGTACGGCCCTGAAATCGAGAATGACCCCAAACAGATGAACGTCGAAAAAGCCGTCGCCATGGTCAACAAACACCGTGACCTCATCGTCGGCATCAAGACCGCTCACTATCAACCCCCCGATTGGATCGCCGTCGACAACGCCGTGAAAGCCGCCAGCCTCACCGGCACCGTCGTCATGGTCGATTTCGGCCAGAAGCCCGGGCGCACCTACCAGGACCTCATCCTCAAGCACATGCGTCCCGGCGACATCCACACCCACTTCTACGGCCGTGTCACCCCCCAACTCGACGATCAGAAAAAGATCCAGCCCTACATGTGGGAAGCCCGTAAGCGCGGCATCCTCTTCGATGTCGGTCACGGTTCCGGCAGCTTCTGGTTCCGCATCGCCGTCCCCATGATTCAGCAGGGTTTCCTCCCCGACACCATCTCCACCGATATTCACAAGAGCAGCATCATGCTCCCGCACGCCACCATGATCAACGTCATGTCGAAGTTCCTGAACATCGGCATGACCCTCGAACAGGTCATCGAGCGCAGCACCGTGAACCCCGCCAAAGCCATTCACCGCACCGACCTTGGCACCCTCTCCGAGGGAGCCGGTGCCGACGTGGCCGTCATCGCCCTCGAGAACGGAAACTTCGCTTTCCTCGACTCAGGCCATGGCAAACTCACCGCCACCGAGCGCCTTCGCGCCGCTCTCACCATTCGAAACGGAAGAATCGTTTGGGACGAAGATGGCCTCGCCGCCACCGATGTCTCTCGCGCCGGACCTTACAGCAACTTCAGGTGATGTATCCCGCGGCGTCCACCGCCGCGCATCGGGGCGTGCCACTGGCCATTCCCAATCGAACCCAGGCCGCTCCCTCCCCCCTCCCGGTGCGCTAGAGTAGGGATTCCACGGCCATGCCTTGCCTTGCCGCCTGCCTCGTTCTTCTCTTTCCCCGCGTCGCCATCGTCGCGCTCTACTTCTTCAGCAATTTCCTTGAGCGGGCCTATCACGGCATGCTCCTCCCCCTCATCGGTTTCCTCTTCCTGCCCCTCACCACCATCGTCTACGCCTACATGGTCAACAACGGAATCTCCACCAGCGGAGCAGGCGTCGTCTGGGTAGTCCTCGCCGTACTCATCGACATCGGCGCTATCGGCGGCGGCTACCGCAGCCGCCGTTCCTGACCCGCCCCAGTAGCATGGCCATCATTTGGGTCGCCGTCCCCATCGACACCGCCGTTCCCGGCCCTCACCTCGCCAGCGCGAACGAGAATATGTTCCCGCCCGCCGCGATCGCCACATACTGACGCCCTTTCACCATATACGTCATCGGCGACGCCTTCCACACTTGATTGGTCTCAAAGTGCCACAACGTACGGCCCGTCCTCGCGTCCACCGCTGCGAACCCACCGCCCGTCTCCCCGTAAAACACCACTCCGCCCGCGGTCGACAGCACCCCCGAATAGTTCGCCTCCGGAGCCCCCACCTGCGGAATCTCCCACACAACCCGCCCCGTCTCCACATCGAGCGCCCGCAGGTACTTCCGCGGCGGGTCCGCCGCATCATGATACGGTTCATATCCTCCCAGCTTGCTCTGCTTGTAGATGTTGCAGTCCTCCACCGCCATCACATAGAACAGCCTCGTCGCCGGATTGAATGCCGTCGAATACCAGTTCGTCGCTCCCCGCACCGCCGGGCATGTCTTCGTCCCCTGTCGCGACGGCCGGTTCCCCTCCACCAGTTGCGGACGTCCATCCGCTCCGATTCCGCTTGCCCAGGTCAGTTTCTTCACGAACGGCCTCCCCAGCAGGAACTCCCCGCTCAGCCGGTCCAGCACATAATAGAACCCGTTGCGGTTGGCCTGCAGCAGCAGCTTCCTCTCCCGCCCCCTGAACTTCGTATCCACCAGCACCAGCGGCTCGGTCGCGTCCCAATCATGCAGATCATGCGGCGTGAACTGAAAGTGCCACTTCAACTTCCCCGTCTTCGCCTCCAGCGCCACCACCGAGTTCGTGTAGAGATTGTCTCCGCCCCGCTCATCCCCGTCCGTATCCGGAAACGGATTCCCCGTCGGCCAGTACAGCAAACCACTCCCGGCGTCATAGCTCCCCGTCAGCCACGTCGCCCCTCCGCCTACATCGATCGCCTTGCCCCGCCACGTCTCGGACCCCGGCTCCCCGGGCTTCGGCACCGTGTAGAACCGCCATGCCGGTTCCCCCGTCGCGGCCTTGTATGCCGCCACAAAACCACGGATCCCCTGGTCTCCGCCCGCCACTCCCGTGACCACCAGATCGCCCGCCACCAGCGGAGCCGCTGTCGACCCGTACGGACCCGGCAGTTCGGGTACGGCCACATCCCACATCAATCCACCCGTAATGCGGTTTAAACAAAGCAGGTGCGCATTGTCGGTCGCAAAGAAAACTCGATCCCCCAGCAGCGCCACACCGCGGTTTGCGCCCAAAGCCGCGTCCCCGGCGATCTTGCCCGCCGGCGTCCTCTCCCGCGAATAACACCAGATCTCCCGTCCAGTCCTTCCATCGAGCGCGCACACCCGGTTCGGACCGCTCAGGAACATCATCCCCTCGCTCACCAGCGGCGTCGTCTCGAGCCTCGGATACGGTATCGCGTACGACCATTCAAGTTGCAGCTTCCCGGCATTGCCCGTATTGATCTGTGTCAACGCGCTGTGGCGGTTCGCGCCCAATGAGCCGTTATACGTGGGCCACTCCCCCGGAGCCGGCTGAACAATCCGCTGTATCGCCGCCTCCGGTATCTCCGCCTTCGCTCTCATCGGCCCGATCGGAATCCCGCCACGCCGGCTCAGGTACGCAATCAGATCCCGCCGCTCCCCGGCAGTGGCGTTCAAGGGAGGCATGAACGAAGCCGCCTCCCTCTCGATCCCGTCATACTCCTCATCCGTCAGCAGGTGGAGCCGTCCGTCCGTGGTCTGCAATTGCAGATTGTGCTTCCCTCTCCCTCTCACCAGCCCGCGAAGCCTGGAACCGTCGCGCAGCCGCACGTTCACCACCGCCCATTGATCCTGCGGACACCACGCCCATCCCGGACAACCGCTTGCCGTCCGCTCTCTGCTTCCCGCCCCCGGGTTATCCAACGCCTGCTCCAAGCCCCCTGGCGAAAGCTGCTTCCCCACATCCGAAAGATCCGGCCCATTCACCCCGCCGCGCCCCTCAACCATGTGGCAACTGCCGCATCCACCCTTCCCGAAGAAGAACCGCTCCCCGGCCCTTTCGTCCCCCTCCGGCTTCACATCGTAGGCTGTCGCATTCAAGGCATGCACCCACCGCGCCAGCGGGCGCAGCTCGCTCTCCGCGAGAGGAAACGGCGGCATCCCGCCTTGTGTCCCGTTGCGGATCAACCGCTCGATCTGCTCCTCTGACCGCTTCCCCAGTTTGCGGTTGTTCACCAGCGCCGGTCCGCGATCCGTCCCCACTCCGCCATCGCCGTGGCACCCCGCGCAAAGCTTCGCGAACTGTTCCGGTTCCGCGCCCTCAAGAAGAAAACAGAAGAACAGACAAGCTGTGATCCATGGAGCCATCGTATTCCACCAGTTCATACCGTAGCGCCCACAAGCGGCCCGGCGCTAATCCCCATCGGGCTGGTACGCCCGCTCCCGGGCGGTCACCGGGGCTGCCTTCATCACCCGCACCGGTTTTCTTCTGCCGGCGATGTACTTGCCCGCCGCCACCACTCCCACCGCGAACACCGCCTGCGCAAGGTACTCCACCCACTTGGCGGGCTTGAACATACCATGCACCCAGGGATCCGTCAGGATCATCTCTCCGCCAACCCGGCCGAGAATCGCCGCACCGATCACTACGATCACGGGGAATCGGTCCATGACCGCCGCCAGCAGGTTGCTCGTGAAGACGACAAACGGAATGCTCAGCCCGAGGCCGAAGATCAACAATCCCAGGTGGCCCTTCGATGTCCCCGCAATGGCCAGGATGTTGTCCGTCGACATGGTGATATCGGCGATCAGGATGTACACCATCGCCTGCCATAGCGTGTTCGCTTCCTTGGTTCCATGGCTCTCCGAGGTATCATCCACCAGCAGCTTGACCGCGATCCAAAGAATCAGCACGCCGCCGGCCAGCTTGACAAACTCGATCAGCAGCAGCTTCGCCGCGAAGAATGTCAGCACGATACGGAGCGCTACGGCAAGTCCCGCCCCCACCCCGATTCCAACCTTCCGCTCCCTCGGGCCCAGCGATTTCACCGCCAGCGCGATAACCACGGCGTTATCGCCCGC
>JABAQT010000045.1:0-11222 GCA_019187195.1 Bryobacteraceae bacterium | reverse complement strand
GAACAGGGCAACCTGCTCCCGGAAATCTCCCCTGAACCGCTCGCCGCGCCGGGAACGGCGGACCGCAAAGTGCAAGCCTACAACTTCCGTCTCGTTCTCAGCGACGATCCCGCCAATCAGGCGCCCTATCCCAAGCCCAAACATTACGACCCGAAACGCTACGAACTGCTGGCCCGGCTCGTCGAAGCCTACCGGAAGAAGGCCGATCACCCCCTGCGGATGAACGAGTTCTTTCTCCCCGCCAATATCCCCAACCACAAGGCCGACTTCAACAACTACGGCGCTTTCTCCACCGACTACATCGGCGGGAACTGGGACTATCCAAACGCCTCCTACGCGCGGCGCGCCGAGATCTGGGAGGATCACGTCGAATATACGAAGGGCCTGCTCTGGTTCTTCGCCCACGATCCGCGCGTGCCGAAACCACTCCAGGACGAGGTCAACCGCTGGGGTCTGGCGAAAGACGAATTCCCTGACACGGATCATTGGCCTCACCAGCTCTACATTCGCGAAGCGCGCCGTATGATCGGCGAATACGTCATGACGCAGAAGGACATCCAGACGGACCGCGTGAAGCCGGACCCGATCGGCATGGGCTCCTACAACAGCGATTCACACAACATCCAGCGTGTCCTCACGTCCGGCGGCTTCGTGATGAACGAGGGCGACATGGAAGTTCCCGTGCAGCCCTATCAGATTCCCTACCGCATGATCACGCCCAGGCGCGCCGAGGCCACGAACCTGCTGGTGCCGGTATGCTTTTCCGCCAGTCACGTCGCCTACAGCACGCTGCGCATGGAGCCGCAGTACATGATCATCGGACAGGCCGCGGGAATCGCGGCGAAAATGGCCATCGAATCCGGTAGGCCGGTGCAGGAGATCGATACCGCGGCGCTCACGCGAACCCTTCGATCCGAGGGAGCCATCATGGAGTACGTCCCCTCTTCGCAGAACCCCGTGCTTTCAGGATTCCGCCGCATTCTCCCGTCCCGCGCAAGAGTGCAATGAAGCCGCCTTGCTAGAAGGTGTAGCCGAGTCCGAACAGGGGAACCAGGCGGTCCCGCAGGCCGTTGTCATCGAAGGCGACGAGCATATTGGTGGAAAACACGAGGTTTCCGGCCAGCTTCAACTTGAAGCCGAACGCTCCGCTGTTCATCTGGATGTTCTGCTTGTTCGGAGAAAGCGTCACGCCGGTGGCCGGAGCGATGTTCTGTCCGCGGCCGGGAACGGTGGTCAGCACCAGGCGGTTGGCGTCGAGCAGAGTCTGGCCGAGGATGTCGGCCTGGAAGGTGATGCGCTGCGAAAAGCTGATGCCGGCGCCCGCGGACCAGGAGAAAATGTTCGGCATGTCGCCTTTGGTATTGGTGAAAATATCGCCGGCCAGCAGACTCTTGCCGTTCACCTGGTACCCGATGTTGAAGTGCGGAGAGATACGGACGATGCCAAGGTCGCGGGAGTGAAGCGACAGCGCGGCGAAGGGTTTGAAACCCGTTGACCCGGAGCCGTGGTAGTTGAGTTCGTCCCCCGTTGGAATCCGGACATCGGCGCCCAGGGCGAAGGCGGCCGAGGGGCGCTCGAGGACGGTTCCCTTGACCCGAATCAAAGTATCGCCGATTCCGGTGGAAGTCTGATGAGAGCGGCCGAAGGGTCCGGAGAGAACAAAGCCGGATCGCCCAAAATCCTGATTGAAAGTGTTTCGCGAAGAATCGGCGCTAAAGGTCTGGGCGCACCAGCAGGTGCCGCCAGCGGTAGGGTCGCCGGTGTTCACGATGCGTCCGTTCGAGGCGACCGCTCCAACGGTTGCGTTCACCCAGGTGAGAGCCGTCGAAACGTCGAGGCGGTTCGTAAGCCCGTAGGTGAAGAAAGCGACGTTCTGATCGAGGCGCAGGTCGATCTGAAGATCGGCGGTGGTCGGAGAAGTCTTCTGGCGCACGCCGTCCTGGAGAATTTTTGTGTCCACGCCGCCCACGTCGAGAGCCTGAATGTTGCCGAGAGGTTGGCCCTCGAGTTTATTGAACCGGAACTGCTGCCGCGTGAAGCCCATGTAGAAGCGGCGCTTGCCGATGGTTTCGGCGCGCTCGGTGAGAATGGGGCCGAGGCTCTGGGCGGAGGGAAGGGAAGCGCCGGTGGCGGGGTCCTCGCGAAAGATTACGCCCGAGGCGGGCGAAGCGATGGGGAGGGCGGAAAGCTGCGTGGCGATGCCGATATTGAACGGCCGCATGAGGCCGCCGGCGACGGGGCCGAAGTTGCTGTCGGAGCCGACAACCGTGCCGAAGTCCGCCGAACGGAAGGGATCGGTGTCCTTGAGCGACACACCCACCTGCGGATGCGCGTCAACGGCGTTGGGAATGACGAAAATGAGCTTTCCCGAATTGTTCTGAGCATGCAACGCCGTGAGCGAGCATGTGAACAGGAGAGTTGCCAGTCTCCGATTGAAATGAATCATGTCTCTTGTTCTAGCCTCCTCTAGTTGGAACTTTGAATATTTTGAATAACCCAGTTGTTTCCAGTTTTTCCCAGAATAACATTCACCTTGCGCGGCGGACTGTTCGAGGAACGCCCCTTTTGCACGGTAATGGTGGACATCTGACAGACGAGCGTGGCGGTATTGCCCCGGATATCGGGGTCGGACAGAGTTTGCAGACTCATGGTCATGCGGACATTACGGTCGGTGAAGGCGCGTTGCAGGCCCTCGAGGCTCGATTGCGGGATGGCGGGATAGGCCGCCTTGAGCGCGCCGATATCCTTATGCTCGAACGCCGTGGTGTAGCGCGCCAGGGCCGCGTAGATGGCGTTCCGCTCGGATTGGGAGTGTTCGCCGGACGGAGGCGCTGTGGCGGGCGGCCTGTTCAGGCGCTCGATCTCGCGGGCTGCCCGCGCGGCGGCATCGGGATCATCCTTGTAGAGTCCGCGGTAGGCGTTCAAAGCCGCGAGATTGTTCTTGTCGAGCGCGTTCCAATCGACGCGGGCGGCTGTCTGGAGAGCCTCACGGGCATAGCGGCTCGAGGAATGACGTGCGGCGAAATCACGGAGCGAGGCCGAATCTCCCTTGTTGACGGACTTCCAATTCAGGTCGTCGAGCGTCTGCCGCGCGACGGCGGTGAAGGCGGTGTTCGGATGGCGGCGCAGGAAATCCTCGATTGCGGCGGCACTCTGCGCGGCGCGCGCCTTTTCCCAATCCTGCGCCAGAGCCACCTGCGGGTCCGTGACCTTCGGCAGCGGCGTCAGGGCCGTTTCGGCCGGGGTCAAGCGCACAGTCTCGCCGGGTTCGAAGCGTTTCGTGATCTGGCGGGGCACGAACTGGTCACGGGCGATCTCGATTGTGCGCTCACCAGGAGAAACGGCGACGGAAAGCGACCCGTCCCTTGAAAGAGTGCCGATGACCTTTCCCTCGGGCATCTGCCGCACCTGTGATTCCGGCGGACCGCCCTGGATCACCAATACCGCATCCATTGGAGTCAGGTGGAAGACGGCGTCCTGCCTGGAATCCCTGGCTATGCGTATGCGGCGGTCCGGTTCGCCGCGATATCCATGTTTTTCCACGCGCACGGAATAATCCCTGGCTTCGACCGCGAGCCGCAGACGGCCTTGCGAATCGGTGCGGCCGTAGGGCTTGCCGTTGAGCAGGACCTGCGCTCCTTCGATGCCCGCGGAGATGGCGAGTGTGCCCTGGGGCGTGCTGGGGGCCGGGGGCGGAGGAGGCGGCGGTTCCGCGGGAGCGCGTTCGAGCGCAATTTCAATCGGCGCCGGGTTGGGTTGCTCCCTGGTGAGCGCAAAGCTTTGGCGCACGCTCTTATGGCCGGGAAGGGAAACCTCGAGTTGGTGCTCGCCGAAGGGAAGATCGAGACGGCAGGCCGGAGTGACGCAACTCCGGTTTTCCACGCGGACGGAGGCCCCGGGCGGAGTGGTGCGGATTTCGATGGTGGCGTGATCGGGAGCGGGTCTCGTCCGGTAGGCGAGGAACGCCCCCGCGCCGAGAAAAGCCGCGAGAGTAGCGCCCCACGCCCACTTCTTCGATACGGAGGAAGAGGGGGCCGGCGAAGGAGAGGGCCGCTGAACCGCGGGACGTGGCCGGAGGACTTCCTCGACGCGCGCGTGAAGGGCCGCGAATTCAGCGTCGCCCCGGTGCGCGGCGGCGATGGAGGCGGCTTTGGAGGCGAGATCCCTGGTCTGTTTCCTGTCCGGCCCGGCCTGGAGCTTTTCAAGGATGGACTGCAGGGACGAGAGAGCCTCGCGCCGTTCAGCCTGACGCTGGAGAGTCTGCTGCTCCTGGGCGATGCGCTCCCGGAGGCTCGCGAGGTGAGCATCGCCGGGATACCGCGGCATGGATTCATCGAGCAGGCGAAGCGCTTCCGCGTGCCGGCCGCCGGCCGCGTGAGCCTCCGCTTCGCCGGCGATCCGCTGCCGCCGCTTGCTTCGCGCCTGCTCATACACCTCCGCCCGCAATGCCTGGAGAGTGGATTCGCTCGGATAACGGCGCAGAATGTCATCGATGTGTTCGAGGGCGCCTTCGGCGTCGCCGGATGCGAGTTGCTGTCTGGCAGCGGCGATGGCCTGCACCACCTCCTGGCCGCGGCGGTGCTCGTCGCGCGCCGCATCGACGCGGCGCTTCCAGTCAAGCAGCGAGGGTTCATCGCCGAACTCGCTACGCGCGGCGTTCAGGCGCTCGAGCGCGTCGTCGAAGCGCGCTCCGGTGAAGGCCTCTTCAATGGCGGCGCGGGAGGAAGCGAGAGCGCGGCGGCGCTCCTCGGAAGCCCTGGCGGTGGCGGCGAGGTCACGGGCAACCAGGAGTTCGGCATCGCCGGGGTAGTAGGCGAGTCCCTGGTCGAGCAGCTCGAGAGCCTTGTCGAACTCCCCGGTTTGGGAGAGTTCCCGCGAGCGCGCCACAACTTTCGCGATGCGCTCCTGTTTCCGCTGGCGGTCACTGTCCGCCTCCACCTGCCGTTTGAGTTCAAGCAGGGTTGCATCCCCAGGATGGGCGGCGAGCGCCTGATCAAGGAGTTTGAGGGCTTCGGGAAACCGCTGCTTTCGCCATTCCGAGCGAATGGCGTCGGCGGCCTTCCGGAGGCTGTGTTCCGTGCGGATCTGCGTCCGGAGCGATTCGAGCGCGTCATCGGAGCCGAACTCGCGGATCGCATCCCCGGCGAGACGGAGGGCGTCGTCGAACCGCTTGGCGGCGAGAGCCTGGCGAACCTTGTGAACGGCGTCGAGCCGGGCTTTGTCGCGTTCCCTGGCGGCGTTCGCCCGGGAGGCGTCTTCCCGCGCCTGAAGCAACGCCGGTTCGCCGGGATAGGCCTTCAGTCCGTCGTCCAGAAGATGGAGGGCGCGGCCGTAGAGGGTCTGGGCGCCAAGAGAGGCCGCTTCGGCGAGGATACGGGAGACATCCGCCGTACGGCGCTGTTGTTCCAACTCCTCTTGCGCCCTGGTGAGGAGCGCCGAGGCCTCCGGGTCGCCGGGAGCGAAAGTGAGAGCTTCGTTCAGAACCGGCACGGCCGCGCTGACATCGTGCAGATCGAGCAGGGCCTTCGCGCGCTCGATGGCGAGTTCGAAGGATTCGCGGCGGGCGCGCGCTTCCCGTTGTTCGAGAAGCCGGCCGCGCAAGCGCGTGAGTTCGTCATCGGCGCCATGCGAGGCGACGTAGTCGTCTATGGCATGAACGGCTTCGTCGAATCGCTGCGCGGCGGCCAGAGAGTCGCACTTGCCGAGCGTTTCCACGCGCAAACGCGCCTGCCAGGCGGCGCGGGCAGAGGCCGCCAGATCCTGGAGTTCCAGGGAGCCGGGATACTCCCGGCGAAGGGTCTCGATGCCCGCGAGGCTCTCGGCTATGTCGCCGGCGTGGATCCTATTCCGGAACTCTTCGATCCTGGCCTCGAGGTTTTCGCGGCGCCGTTTATCCTGCTGTTCGCGGCGGGCGCGGGTGAGCAACTCGGTCACTTCGGCGGCGCCGGGAAACTCGGCTTCGAGCGACTCGAGCGTTTGGATGGCCTGGTCGAACGACCGCAAGAGGATCGCTCCGCGAGCCTTGCTAAGGCCATCCTGGAGCCTGCGTTCGCGATCCCGGGAAGCCATCCGGCGCTGAATTTCCTCGAGCAGCGGCCCGGTTTCCGTGTTCGCCGGATCGGCTTCCCGGGCCGAGGTGATTTTCTGGAAGGCGCGGGTGAGATTGCCCTCCTCGAAGGCCTGCTTGCCGTCAGAAAGAAGTTGTCTGGCCTGCTCGGTCCTGCGCATGGCGGAGCGGGCTTCATCAATCAACGCGAGGATGGAAGGGTTCGACCGGTCCAGACGCAAAGCGGATTCGAGATGCTGGATGGCGTCCTGATAATTACCGGCCTGGAGTTTCATCCGGCCGGTGGTGAGCAACTGCTCGATCCTGGGGCGAACCTGCTGCTTTTCCGTTTCCTGCTGGAGCAAGCGGCGGAGTTGACGGGCTTCGGTGTTGGCGGGGTCGAGTTCGAGGGATTCCCGCGCTTTCGACTGGGCCGCCTCGAGCTGGCCGGTATCGGCGAGTTTCCTTGCCTCGGCGAGGAGATTTCGCGCCTCGCGCTGCTGTAACTCGAGCATCAGGGGGCGAATGTCGAGTTGCATGTCGTCGAGGCTCGGGTAGCGCATTTCGCGTTCTTTCTGAAGCGCGCGTACGAGCACCTGCTCGAGTGTTTCAGGACATTCGGGGCAAAGAGCGCGCACGGGTTCCGGGTCGACGCTCATGATGCGGTACATCACGGCGGGCTGGGTGGCCGCGTTGAAGGGATGCACCCCGGTGAGGAGTTCGTAATAGGTGATGGCGTAGGAGAAGATGTCGCTGAGAGGGTCGTTGGTTGCTCCGCGGAACTGCTCGGGCGCCATGTAGCGAAGGGTGCCGGGCAGCATGCCGGTGCGTGTGAGGCGGGTGCCGGCGGCATGGGTTACGAGGGCGATGCCGAAGTCCATGATCTTGACGGAACCGGTGGGCAGCACCATGATATTGGCGGGCTTGACATCCCTGTGGACGACGCCGTGGCTGTGGGCGTGCTGGAGGCCCTGGGCGACCTCGGCCATGATTTGCATCTTCTGCACGAGCGAGAGATGGCGATGGGAGGCGATGAGCCGCTGGAGGTCTTCGCCCTCGAGCAACTCCATCACGATATAGGGCTCGCCTTCGTGTTCTCCGAAGTCGTAGATGGTGACGATGTTCTTGTGATGAAGCTTGCCGGCGGAAGCGGCTTCATTGCGAAAGCGGAGGAGGAGTTCGGGATCGCCACCCGCGGTGAGAGTCTTCACCGCGACCATGCGGCCCATCGTCGGGTCGAAGGCGCGATAGACCCTGCCAAAGCCCCCCCGGCCCAATTCGACTTGTACTTCGTACCTTCCGATGCGCTGCATGATTCATGTCCCAGGCCCTGCGCGCACGCCGGACTCGAACGGCCAACCGAACTGGATGCCGGTAATTATAACATCTAAAGGGGGATGGAGTGGGACTTCGATGTCGGTGAGATCGATGGGCGAAATAGAATCCATTCCGGTTGGATTGTCGCATGGGGTGGATGGGAGGTGGAAGTGGTTGTTGGGGTGTGGCTTGGCAATCGGCGATGGGTGGTGACTCCGGATGAGGGTTGCGGCTACTCACTCAAAGGCAGGATGAGGTTTCACACCGGTCCCCCGGCGTCCCATGAGAAGCTCTCGTGAAACTACGGCGCGGTATCGGGGGACCGGCGGCAATCGGGTGGCGATGATCCCAGGTTTACGGGAAGAATGCGCGCACGAGGAATGTCATCAATTCTCCGCGCGTCAGCGTTCCGTCGGGAGAGTAAGTGCCCAGGGCGGCCGGCGTCGAGTACGTGGTTCCGTTGGAGATCCGCAGTTCGCGCATCTTCTGGATGAAGGAGTAGTAGGGGTGCGTGTTCGGCACGTCCGAGAAGTAGGGCGAGCAGCCCGTGAACAGGCCGAACTGGTCGCCGACGTTGGTCACCTGCGTTCCCGCCGGCTGGCAGGAGGTTGTGGTGAACGCCCCGCTGGTTACGGTGGGGAACACGGCGTTCATCTTCGCGCGGATGACGAAGACGGCCATCTCGCCACGTGTCAGCGTGCGCGTGGGACAGAACCGGCGCTGGCCATCGTTGGTTGCTTCGCAGCCCTTCGTGTAGCCGCGGCGGTACATCGTTTCGATGTAGCGCCAGTCTCCGGAGGTGCCGGTCGTGTTCGTCACCGTGCCTCCGCTCGCGCCGGGGCAGGCGACATCGGCGAAGCTGCAGAAGATGCCGCCGGTGGAGTTGAGGTAGGCGGTAATGCCGTCTTCGTCCATCTGGGAGCGAAGCAGCCAGCGCGCCATTTCGGCGCGCGAGACAGCCCCGGTGGGATTAAACGCGGACTGCGTCCGGCTGCCGGGGTCGATTTCGGTTTGTTTCGCGATCTGGATGTAGATGAAGAACTGGTGCCCGGGCTGGACATCGGTGTAGGAAGCGATCGTATTGTTGTAGGGATCGCGAATGGGGAACGTCACCGGGTAGTGCGCCACGTAGGTGCCCCATTGCCCGTAGCCGGGCACGGAAGCAAGGCGGCCCTTGGCATAGGCGCCGTAGAGCCAGAGCCCCATGTTGTTGGGATCAGTGGAAGCGCCGCCGCGAATGCCAAACGGCACAATGTGCGGAGGCACGTCCGAGGGCTGGAGATCCTCGAAGAAATCGAAGGGTGAGAAGGAGGCGGTCACGGGGTGGCGGAACGGCAGAGCGGTATCGTAGGCGTCCTCGCCGCAACGGATGTCGAACAGCCCGGGGTAGGCGCGGGCGGATCCGGCGTTTCCGGTAAGTTCGGAACTGACTCCCGGCTCCTGGCCTTTGCATGCCAGCAGGGCGACCGTGGCCATCTGGCCGTACTGGAAGGTACGCGGGTCAGAGGGCGCAAGGGGAGGGAAGACGGTTCCGGCGAACAGTTTTTCAAGGAAGGGCTGGACGTTGACGGGGGAAATAGAGCCGTACTGGACAACGCTGGCCGGGGTGTCATGCATGGGCGCGTAGTAGCTGCCGTTGGCCCAGTTTGTGTTGTAGACCTCGGTAGCGGCGGCGGTGGCGCCAAGCTTCTGCACGATGTCGTAGACGACGGTCGACCAGTTGGACTCCCGGCAGGTGGAGCCCGCCATGCAGGGGGCGATGGGAATCGCCTCGAACCCGGGCAGGAATGCCACGCGGGCGACATAGCGTTCTCCTTCGCGGGCAATCACGCGATGGGGGCGATCGTCGCCAACGTGCAGCCAGGGGGTGCCCTGTTGATTGTTTGGGGAGGGCTGAGTCAGCTTGTCCCGCTGGATGATGGAGTCGGGATTGGTGAACCCCGGCACGGTGTGAGATTGCAGGGCTCCCAGGCGTGGGATGCCTCCGGTGATGGCCGGGGTATTGACAGTGGCGGGGATCGAGCCCGCATTGGCTCCGAGGGCGCCAGCGACTGTTCGAGTGTAGATGATGGAGCGATGATAGAGCAGAGTCTGAGGATCGCTGAATGAGAAGTATTCCGCGTTCACCGCGCCCCACAGCGCCGAGTATCCGCCGTCCAGATTTCCGTTGCCGCTGAAGCTGGCGAGGGCGCGTCCGCGCACATGCTCCGGCTCGTAGTTAAGTCCGGGCATGTATTCCATAAGGCCGTCGCTGACGCGTGTCACAAGGCGGTCGAAGGTATAGGGCGACGAGGTGGCGATACCGTTGGCGGCGGCTCCCGAGATGAGAGTCGACGCTGGAACCTCGAACAAATCGTAGAAATCGCCCTGGACTTGCGGGGACAACTGGGAAGCTCCGGGACAGAGAGGACTGGCGCAACCGGGGGTGCTGGTGACGCCCGTGTAGACAGCCGCTTTCTTATAAACCCGCGTGCGCGTTCCCTCCCAGGCGGGAGCAATGCCGGCATTCCGGGAGGCCTGTTTAGCCTTGCTTAATCCGACCTCGAATACGCTGCGCGAGGCCAGGGGAATGTTGTCGTTGTACACGCTCGAACTCACGACAATGTTGTCATTGTCGAGGCCGAGGCGGGCGCTCGATGGGAAGTAGCAGACGCGGGAGGCGTCGCCCACCGCTGTATTGTTGCAATCGATCGTTCTTGCGCCCGGGAAAGAGCCTCCATTGCGCAGATCGGAGATGGAGTTGATGTTGCCAAACGGGCAGCCCGGCTCGCAACTGTTGTCGGGAATTCCGTAGTAGGCTACCCAGTTGCCGTTCAGACCGCCGCTGTTCGGGTTTGCCTGGGCCGGACCGGGGGGCTGCGGGGTGGTGAAGAAGGCTGTGTTTCCGGTGAGACCGTTCACCGCGGGGTTCGTGTTCGGCGCGCAGACGCTGGTGAAGCCGCCGCCCGTTCCCTGGCAACCCGTGGCCCACTTCGAGACGATGAGCACCCAACTCGCCTTGCGGCGCAATGGAGACGTTGTCTGCGTGGGCACGCCCGCGCAACCGCTGCAACTCACCAGACCGGTGTCCACCACCGTGAACAGAACCACGAAGCGGCCCTGCATCTGGTCGTAGCGCACGCTGGCGTTGCCGATTTCGCAACTGGCATTCGAGCGCGGCGTGGTGGGGCACATCTCATTCAGAGCCGCTTCGCCCAGCCATACATCCAGGAATTGCCGCGACGAGGGCGAAAACAGATACGTGCCCGCTACATCGTAGTTCACCGGAGCCGTTCCGCCGCCGTTGTTGTAGGCAGGGGCGTTGGGATTCGGATAGCGCGCGATCGTACGGTTCACTACCGTCAAAATGTCATCCGGTCCGACGGCGACGTCCGGGTCCGGAGGGAAGAGGACAGCCGGCGCGACGGTGAAGTAGTCGGTTGAAGCGACACCTTCCCATTCGCGGCCCGTCTGCGAATCGCAGCCCGGGCTGGCAACCGCCGGCCCGCCCACTGTTCCGCACAGTGGATTCACCAGGCCGGGACGGCGCGCGCTCGATCGGGGACTGTACTGAAACGGCCCTTCCGGTCCCGTTCCCACTAACTTGGGTCCGGACTGCGCCTTCACTACCGTTGGGGTAGCGAATGTCCCATACAGCGCCGCCGCCAGCAGTAGCGTGGATGACCGCCAGAGTTTCATGTCTCTTTCCCTCCGCAAGAAATTGATGGAACAGTTCAAGCTATCACAATCGGGAACAAAAAAGCCCGGCCTCTCCGGCCGGGCTTTTTCGTTCCTGGGTTTGTTTCGTTTTACGGGAAGAATGCACGCACCAGGAACGTCATCAGTTCCCCGCGCGTCAGCGTCCCGTCCGGTGAGAACG
>JABAQT010000064.1 GCA_019187195.1 Bryobacteraceae bacterium | reverse complement strand
CCGAACGCGGACGTCCCACATTGAGCGGCAATAACAGGTGCGGGAACAACACAACGTTCTTCAGCGGCAGCATCGGTAGCTGCCTGACTTGTCTTTCCAGTTCCATTTATCTCCCCTCTCTTTCCACTTAGACGCGGCAGCCGGGCCGCCGGACTCATTTCATCGAGCCGGGGCGCTCTCCTTCTCTTTCTCTTCATCGCGCGCCCCGGCTGCTTCGAAGCGCAAGCCTCCGGAGGCGCCGCCCGTATCGATGATCACCGTTTGCTGCTCGCGAATCCTGCCCTGGAGCAGGAGACGCGAGAGCGGAGTCTCGACCTCGCGCTGGATGGCGCGCTTCAACGGGCGCGCTCCGTAGGCGGTATCGTAGCCGGCGCGCACCAGATGGCGGCGCGCCTCCTCCGTCAATTCAATGTCAATGTGCCGGCCGGCGAGGCGCTCACGGAGCCCGGCAAGCTGGATTTCCACGATCTTCATGAGATGCTCCTCGGTGAGCGAATGGAAGACGGTGATCTCATCCACGCGGTTGAGAAACTCCGGCCGGAACTGGCGGCGGAGTTCGTCGAGGACGGCTTCCTTCATGCGGTCATAGCCGGCTCCCCCAAACTCGCCCCGGTACTCGAGGATGCGGTGGCTGCCGACGTTTGATGTCATCGTGACGATAGTGTTCTTGAAGTCGACCGTGCGGCCCTGGCCATCCGTCAGCCGGCCGTCATCGAGCAACTGGAGCAGAACATTAAAAACGTCGTGATGCGCTTTCTCGATCTCATCGAGCAGGATGACGCAATAGGGACGGCGCCTGACCGCTTCGGTGAGCTGGCCTCCTTCCTCGTAGCCGACGTATCCGGGAGGCGCGCCGATCAGGCGGGCAACCGTGTGCTTCTCCTGATATTCGGACATATCGATCCGGATCATGGCATGTTCATCGTCAAAGAGAAACCCGGCGAGAGCGCGCGCGAGTTCGGTCTTCCCCACACCCGTCGGGCCGAGGAACAGAAAGCTGCCGATCGGCCGCCGCGGATCCTTCAACCCCGAGCGGGCGCGAAGAACGGCTTCGGATACGGCCTTGACAGCTTCATCCTGTCCGATCACGCGTTTGTGCAGTTCTTCCTCGAGATGAAGCAGTTTCTCGATTTCGCCCTCAAGCAGGCGGGAGACCGGAACGCCCGTCCAACGGCTGACGACCGCGGCGATGTCTTCCTCGTCCACTTCCTCCTTGACGAGACGCGCTTTGCCCTGCTCGCCCGCCACGCGGGTCTCCTCCGCCCGCAGTTTCTGCTCGATGGCGATGAGCTTGCCGTACTTCAGTTCGGCTGCTTTGTTCAGGTCATAGGCGCGTTCGGCGCGTTCGATTTCGGCGTTCACCTGCTGAAGCTGTTCCTTGAGATCGCGGACACGCTGAATGGCTTCCTTCTCGCTCTGCCAGCGGGCTTTGAGCGCGCTCGATTCTTCCTTTAAATCGGCGAGTTCCTTATCGATCCTTCCGAGACGTTCCTTTGATGCGGCATCGGTCTCCTTCTTGAGCGCCTCGCGCTCGATCTCGAGTTGCATGATGCGCCGCATGGTTTCATCGAGGTCCGAAGGCATGGAATCGATCTCGGTGCGCAGTTTGGCGGCCGCTTCGTCCACCAGGTCGATCGCCTTGTCGGGCAGGAAACGGTCGCTGATGTACCGGTTCGAGAGTACGGCCGCGGAGACGAGCGCGGCGTCCTTGATGCGGACGCCATGATGGACTTCATAGCGTTCGCGGAGCCCGCGAAGGATCGAAATGGTGTCTTCGACGGTGGGTTGGTCCACCAGGACGGGCTGGAAACGCCGTTCGAGTGCCGCGTCCTTCTCGACGTGCTTGCGGTATTCATCGAGCGTGGTGGCGCCGATGCAGTGCAATTCCCCGCGCGCGAGCATCGGCTTCAGCAGATTGCCCGCATCCATCGCGCCCTCGGCCTTGCCCGCGCCGACGACCGTGTGCAGTTCGTCAATAAATAGGATGATGGCGCCTTCCGAGGACTGCACCTCCTTAAGCACCGCTTTGAGGCGCTCCTCGAACTCGCCGCGGAACTTGGCGCCCGCAATCAACGCCCCCATATCGAGCGTCACCACGCGCTTCTCCTTGAGCCCCTCGGGGACGTCGCCGCGAACGATACGCTGGGCGAGCCCTTCCACGATGGCAGTTTTCCCCACGCCCGGTTCCCCGATGAGAACAGGGTTGTTCTTGGTGCGGCGGCTCAGAACCTGGATGACGCGGCGGATCTCTTCGTCGCGGCCGATGACAGGGTCAAGCTTACCCTGCGCCGCCATGGCCGTGAGATCGCGGCCATAGCGTTCCAGCGCCTCGTAGGTTGATTCCGGATTCTGCGTCGTCACTCGCTGGTTTCCGCGCACCTGTTGTAATGCCTGCATTAACTTATCGCGCGAAATGGAGAATTCCCGATAGAGCTTTCCGGCGAGCCCGGTGTCATCGGCCATGGCAAGCAGGACGTGCTCGACGGAGAGATATTCGTCCTTGAGCCGCTTGGCCTCCTCCTCGGCTTTCACCAGAACCTGGGCGAGACGGGTTCCAAGGTAGACCTGGTCCCCGCCACCGGCGCCGGAGACTTTGGGCAGACGCGCCAGTTCCTGCTCCAGGCGGTTGCGCAGAGCGTTGACATGGATGCCTGACTTGGAAAAGACGGAAAGGGCGAGGCCGCCTTCCTGTTCGAGCAGCGCGGAAAGCAGGTGTTCGGATTCCAGTTGCTGATGAGACAGCGAGCGGGCTTTCGATTGAGCGGCCTGGATAGCCTCCTGGAGTTTATCGGTGAAGCGGTTGAAGTCCATAAGGGCGGATGAAAACCTCCAATGGCAGAATAACACATGAGCGTATGACTATGCAACAATCTGAGTGCATTACTGTCATATTTGCCGGCCTCCCTCCGTTGCTACTTGTGCTCCCCCCTTCCGCACGCTTTTTTCATCCAACGCCATCCTATGGTTTTTGGAAACCGTCTAATCCTTATTGACGGAACGTGTTAAACTGCAAACAGGATCGCCGGAGCAGGTTCCTCAAGAATCTGCAACTGGGTGATTGGCTGATGCGTCTTAATCACAGGCTGAACACGATCGGGCTACAGTTCGCAACGGAGAGCGTGGCAAATCAATGTCAGTGGAAACGATGAATCAAAAGGGTGCTGGCCAGGGCCCTTCGTTACAGGATCAAACCCCGGATGTTCACCTTCAGCGGCTGCTCCTGGCGGAAACACAGGTTCCCTGGATCAAGTCGTTCATCGCGAGCATCAAGGAAGCCCTCAATCCGCCCAAGCTCCCCCCTCTGGAAGTAACGTCCAAACCTCTACCGGTAAAGAATATATGGGGATTGACCAGCGGCCAGGAGTCGCGAGCCGGAACGCTCTCGCTCATCATCCACGTCTCGGTCATATCCTTATTGTTGCTGCTTGGAACCAACCAGACCGTGCAGCAGAAGGTGAAGGAAACCGTCACGCTGATTGCCCCCGACCTCGCGCCTTACGTTCCGAAGAACGAACCTAGAAAGCAGGCCATGGGTGGTGGCGGAGGCGGTGGCGACCGGTCGGTGACGCCGCCCGCGAAAGGCAAACTGCCCCGCGTGGCGCCGAAGCAGTTCACTCCTCCGATGGAGGTGGTGCACAACGAGCAGCCGAAGCTGATCATGGAGCCGACCCTGGTGATCCAGCCGGATGCCACCCTGCCTAAAGTGAACATGCCGAACTTCGGTGATCCGCTGGCGCGGATCGGTCCCCCGTCGAACGGCCCCGGTTCGGGTGCCGGCATTGGCTCGGGTTCGGGCGGCGGAGTAGGATCGGGCCGCGGAGCCGGATTCGGTCCCGGTGAGGGCGGCGGCGTGGGCGGCGGAGTATACCGCATCGGCGGCGGCGTATCGGCGCCGACGCTGGTTTTCAAAGTCGAGCCCGAATATTCCGAAGAAGCCCGCAAAGCCAAGTTTCAGGGTACGGTGGTCCTTTATGTCGTAGTGGACGAGAAAGGCCAGCCGCGCGACCTGCGCGTGCTCCGTCCGCTCGGTCTGGGCCTGGACGAAAAAGCCATAGAGGCAGTGACGAAGTGGCGGTTCCGTCCGGGACACAAGGACGGCAAGGCCGTTCCCGTCGCCGCTACGATCGAAGTCAATTTCCGGTTGCTGTAATTGGCAGCCGGGCTTTTGACGGGCCCCCACACCGCAAATTCAATTCTTGATCTTCTTAACTTCCTCGATAAGCGCCGGCACGACCTCGAACAGATCGCCAACCACACCAATATCCGCAACTTCAAATATCGGCGCGTTGGGGTCTTTGTTGATGGCGACAATAGTCCTGGCGCCTTTCATGCCGACAAGGTGCTGGATAGCGCCGCTGATGCCGACCGCCAGGTAGAGCTTGGGAGCCACCGTTTGACCCGAACTGCCCACCTGCCGCTCCATGGGCAGCCAGCCGTTGTCGCAGATGGGCCGCGAAGCGGCCAGTTCCGCTCCCAGAGCCTTGGCCAGTTCCTCGACCAGGGCGATGTTCTCCTTCTCCTTGATTCCACGGCCGACGGACACAATCAACTCGGCCGCGGCCAGGTCGACGGCGCGCGCGGATTCGCGGAACGGCGGTTGAGGTTTGGCACGGACTTGCGACGGGTCGAGCGTCAGATTGAGAGATTCCATAGGGGCTGTGCCGCCCTCCACCTTCTCCGCGCGATAGGCGCCCGCCTGAACGGAAGCAAAGTGTGGACCGCTTCCCGTCAGGGCCACGTCGCCGTTCAGCCTGCCCTGAAACAGCAAGCGCACGAGAACAGGCCGGCCGCCCTCGATCCGGATGTGGATGACGTCGGAGACGAGGACGCGATTGAACCGGGTCGCCACCTTGGGGGCGAAATCACGAACCTGGTAAGTGTGCGGGAACAGCACCAGGTCCGGAGCGGCGGCGCGGACCAGCGCCTCCACGGCAGCCGAGTAGCCGTCCGGTGTGTAATCGCCAAGTAGAGCGTGGTCCAAGGCGTACACCTTGTCGAGTTTCTGCCGGCACAAATCCTCCGCGAGGGCGCTCACGCCGCTGCCGGCGACCGCGGCCGAGCAACCGGTCCCCATCGCCGCGGCAATCTCCTGCCCCGCCGCCAGAGTCTCGAACGACATATGGTTCCAGACGCCGCCGCGCTGCTCCAACACAACCAGAACACCGCTCATAAGACTCGCACCTCGAATTTCAGTTTCTCGGCCAGTTTCGCCGCCACTTCTCTGGCCGGGCCTTCCAGGATCTGGGTTTGCTTGGTTTTTTGCGGCATGTAGATCCGTTCGAGGGAAGCCAGGGACGTGGAGGCAACGCCGAGCTCAGCGGCGGTAAACCGCTTGACCTCCTTGGTCTTCGCCTTCTTGATTCCCATCAGCGTGGCGTAGCGCAGTTTGTTGATTCCCGACTGGATGGTGAGCACGGCCGGCAGCGGCATTTCGATGAACTGAAACCAGCCATCCTCGAGCTCACGCTTCACTTTGATGCCCGCGCCCGCCGCTTCCACCTGCATGATGATCGTCGAATGGCAACAGCCGAGCAGTTCGGCCATCACGACGCCGGTCTGCCCGTTGCCCAGATCGTCCGACTGCAGTCCGGTGAGGATCAAGTCCGGCTTTTCGTTTTCGGCTGCCTTGGCGAGGAGGCGCGCCACGCCGAGCGTATCGAGGGAGCTGAGATTCTCCTCTTCGATGTGAATGGCGCGATCGGCCCCTTTGGCCAGGGCTTCGCGTATGGTCTGGGCGGCGCGCGCCGGACCGAGACAGAGAGCGATCACCTCGCCGCCGTGTTTTTCCTTGAGTTGAAGTCCTTCCTCAAGCGCATAGGCATCCGGCTCGTTGATCTCGAAAGAGAGATCGGATTCCTCGATCCACTTTCCCGCCGGATTCACCTTCAGGCTGGAATCGCGGGCCGGCACCTGTTTGATGGCCACAATAATCTTCATGAGAACTCCGCGGACCTCGCGGCACGAAGACCGCCACGGGCGGGATCATTCCGTGCAGCGTTTGAAAATGAGACAGCCGTTGGTGCCCCCGAACCCGAACGAGTTGCTGAGGGCATAATCGATCTTCATGGGACGGGCATGATTGGGGACATAATCCAGATCGCAGCCTTCATCGGGTTGATCGAGATTGATCGTTGGAGGGGCGATCTGGTCGCGAATGCCGAGGACGGTAATGCCCGCCTCGAGACCGCCCGCGCCGCCAAGCAGGTGCCCGGTCATGGACTTGGTCGAACTGACCGCCAATTTATAGGCGTGTTCGCCGAAAGTGCGTTTGATAGCGGTGGTTTCGATCTTGTCGCCGACTTCGGTGGAAGTACCGTGCGCATTAATATAATCGATTTGCGATGGGTCAAGGCCGGCATCGCGCAAAGCGTTTCTCATCACCCTGTAGGCGCCTTCGCCGTCCTCCGATGGCGACGTGATATGGTAGGCGTCGGCGCTCATGCCATAGCCGACAATCTCGGCAAGAATGGGCGCGCCGCGGCGTTTGGCGCGCTCGAGTTCCTCGAGAATGACGATGCCCGCGCCTTCGCCCACGACAAAACCGTCACGCCCCTTGTCCCAGGGACGGGAGGCTTTTTCCGGCTCGTCGTTGCGAGTGGACAACGCGCGCATGGCGGCGAATCCCCCCACACCCATGGGGGTGACGCAAGCTTCGGCGCCGCCGCAGATCATGACTTCGGCGTCGCCGCGCTGAATGATCTTGAACGAGTCGCCGATTGCGTGGGCGCTGGTGGTGCAGGCCGTGGCCGTGGCCGAGTTGGGGCCTTTCGCCCCCGTGCGGATGGAGACATAGCCGGAAGCGAGATTGATGATGGTGGCCGGAATAAAGAACGGCGAAATCCGTCCTGGACCGCGCTCGAGAAGAGTGCGGTGTTCGCGTTCGATGACCTCGAATCCGCCGATGCCGCTGCCGATATAGACTCCCACCGCCTCGGCGTCTTCCGGCGTGATCTTCAGCGATGAACTGGCCAGGGCGTATTCAGACGCGGCAATGCCCACCTGAATGAAACGCCCCATTTTCTTTACTTCCTTCTTGTCAATCCACCGGAGCGGATCGAAATCCTTCACCTCGCCGGCAATCTGGCAGGTGAAAGCGGAAGCATCGAACTGAGTAATGCGCCGGATGCCGCTGCGGCCCTGCCGCAAGGCCTCCCAATTCTCTTCGGTACCAATACCCAGCGCCGACACGAGACCGACACCAGTGACTACAACTCTGCGGGACAAGTATGATTCTTCCGTGTGTGGATTGGGTTATTGTCTATTTTACTTCTTTGACTTGCCTTCGATATAGTCGACCGCATCCTTGACAGTGCTGATCTTCTCCGCGTCTTCGTCAGGAATATCGATATTGAAGGCCTCCTCGAAAGCCATCACCAGTTCAACGATGTCCAGCGAATCAGCGCCGAGGTCATCGACAAACGAGGCCGTGCTATCGACCTGCGATTCATCCACGCCCAACTGTTCGACGATGATCTGCTTCACCTTAGCTTCAATGGACATGTATCCTCCAAATGGACTGCAAACTCAACGATCATAGCGACAGCAATGGCAGGGGCGCAAGGGGGGAGTGAAGTTGGGCGCGGGTGGCGGTGCTTCCGGTCATGAGCCCCGCGGCCCAATCTTGCCCCGCCGGCACACCGGAATGCTCCCTTCCGCAAGTTGGCGGTGGGTCCGGCTAACGCTCCAGATCTGGTAAGGGCCTTCCGGTCGCGATCTTCCACTCACGAGGTGGTTCGGCCCAAAGCAACGGATGTTGGGAGGGTTCAACGCCTTCAAAACCTTGATCGCGACGATACGGTCAGCCGGCGTATCCCATGCGGCCCCAATCGAGTTCCGCCGTGAGCAGCGTATCGTCCGCGAAACCCTTCGACCAGCATCAGATCGGCGGTGGTGCTTGAGGAAGAATAGAGAAATGTCTTGCCATCCGGCGAAACAGTCAAGCCGAGCGAGCTGCCAGTGACCTGCCGCTCGATCTTCCAAACCGGCGTGGACCGGTTGGTCGCCGGATCGAACAGCCGAATCTCCAAGCCGCGACGACCGCTGTCAGAGCCGATGTAGTAAACACCGCGCTCGACCGGCAAGAAGCCGCGGCACCACACTTCATCGAGCACCTTCCGCTCCATGCCGCCATCCAAGGCTCGGACAAATAGCGGTGTGGGGGCCAGGTGCGGGGCGGTCTTCGTGTAATAGATCGAGCGTCCGTCCACCGATTCAAAGGCCACATAGCCTCCATCATCCGTTACGCGAACCGCGTTGCCTCCGATCGCGGGTACGCGGTAAATCTCAGCGCGTTTGTCCCGATTCGATTCGAAGTAGATCCATTTGCCGTCGCGGGAGAAGCTCGGGGCGCTGTCGTCGGCCGCGTCAGCGACAGCCGGCCTTGGTTGTCCACCGGACGCGCCGATTACATACACGTTCCACTTCCCGTTTTCCAGCAGAGAATCGTACACGATGAGCTTCCCGTCCGGTGACCAGCGCGGCGTCCCCGACCAGCGCGACTCGGTCAACTTTACCAGGTTGGATCCGTCACGATTCGCAACCCACACTTCAGAGGTCCCCGAGCGATTCGAAGTAAATGCAACCCTGGTCCCGTCGGGCGAAAATTGCGGATTGGTATCCATGAAGGTAGAAGACAGCGGGCTTCGAGCGGCCACTCCGTTGTCCAACATCCAAAGATCGACGTCCAAAGTGGAATGCGCATAGGCCATCCGCGCGCCGGCCCGCGAGATAGCTGGGGTTGCCGCCCCCGGCGCGGCAAAATTCAGCAGTTGCGGACCACCGCCGTCCGAATCGACTCGCCACAATCGCAAAGAGGATCCGGCCGCGAGAGTGTGCACGATGCCTTGGCCGTCGGAGGTCCAGGCGATCGAGCGAATCGCGGAACCTTCGCGGATCTGCCTGGCGGGAGTTGCCGCCTTCATCTCCTTGTCCAACTCCAGCATTAACAGCCGTTGTTTAAAGAGATCCTCGGACTCGGTGAATGCCAGCCGTCGGCCATCCGGTGAAAGGGCGGGCGTCCTGTCCGGCCCCTCGGTGAGCCGCCTGGCTTCGCCGCCCTGCATCGCGATCAGGAAGATGCCTGCCGGCTCTCTGCCGCGCGGGCCGCGGGCGAACGCAAGGTACTTACTGTCCGGGGACCAGGACAACTGCGTGGGAACGACCGGCCAGTCCACCAGCTTTCGTTCTCCTCCCCCAACCGGCGGAACGAGAAAGATGCCTTGCTCATTACGGATGAAAGCAACCAGCCGTCCGTCGGGAGACCAGGCGGGATACCTATCCATCGACTGATCCGCTGTCAGGCGCAAAGCCGAACTGGCGCCGGCAATCTTCATGTAAAGATGGAACCCATTCCCCTTCCCGCCGTCCGCGCTGTACACCACCTGGTTCCCATCGGGAGAAAAGGAAGGTTCGGTCTCCGCGCCGATGTCGCTGGTGAGAGAGACCGGTTGCAGCGGCGGCGGGAACTCGGCTTTCGGCCGCGGCATCCACGCCGCGATGATGGCCGCGGCACAGGTGGCCGTCCCCACGATCCATGGCCAGCGCCGTGACGGCTTCCGGGCAGCCGCCGGCGCGGACTCACCCGATTCCGTGGTCTCCTTCAACTCCTCGAGGTCCACTTTGAGATCGGTGACGTGTTGGAACCGCCGCGCAGGGTCCTTGCGTAGACATCTCAGGATGATGCGCTCAAAATCGCGTGGTAGTCCTTCGACAAGCCGGCCCGGCGGTTTCGGATCACTCCTCAGCACCGCCGCCATGGTCGACGCCGCTGAATCGCCGGAGAAGGCGCGGTGTCCGGTCGTCATCTCGTATAGCACCGCACCCAGGCTGAAGATGTCCGATCGTGCGTCCGCCTTCCTGCCTTCGGCCTGCTCGGGCGACATGTACGCCGCCGTGCCGAGCACAACGCCGTCCAGGGTGTGAGGAATGCCGTCCACACGTGCGACCAATGTCGAATCATCCACACCGATAGGCTCGGCTTCATCGAATCTCGCCAACCCGAAGTCGAGGATCTTCACCCGTCCTTCGCCGGTGACCATGATGTTGCCCGGCTTCAGGTCGCGATGCAGGATACCGGCGGCATGCGCCTCGGCCAAGGCATCGGCTATCTGAAGAGCCAAATCGACCGGCTCCTGTATGCCGAGTCCTCGCTTGCCGATAACCTCGTGGAGCGTTCGTCCGCGAACGTACTCCATTACGATATAGTCAACATCACCCGATCGGCTGATGTCGAAAATCGTGACGATCCCTGGATGATTGAGCGCCGATGCCGCCCGCGCTTCCTGAAACAGCCTGCGCCTGCGCTCCTGGTTGCCGGCGCGCTCGTCAGGCAGGGTCTTGATTGCAACTTCACGGCCGAGTTGGGTGTCGCGCGCCCGGTATACCTCGCCCATGCCACCTGCTCCGAGCGGCGCCAGGATCTCATACGGCCCCAATCGAGTTCCGGCGGAGAGCGGCATTGAATTGCAACGATTCTAGCACCGCCGGTCTACGGCCACCACAGCCCGGTGCGTAAAACGCGGGTTTCCTCAATCGCAAATCCCCATCCGATGGCCACCTTGCCGAAAGCTTCAAGGAGCAGTCGCACAAATAATGGAAAAGCGGTAATCCACTGTCGTGGTCGACGCGTTGGAAACCACGAACTTCCAGGACGAATCGGTATCCGCGTACGTCTCGAGAACGTTGATCTTTGTCCTGTCGCTCCCGGGTAAAGCCGTGATCAATTGCGCTCCTCCCGAGAGCACCTTCTTCCCGGAGGGACAAGAGAGTTGGCGCTCCGTCAAGGAATTCCCATTCAGCGCCAGTATCACGGAATTGCGCTCCCACCCGGACACCCCATTTGTGCCCCCTGCCCTCGTGGGTTCGATTGGGCTGGTGAGGCCTTGCACGCCATACGGACCGGGGGGCTCGGTGGGACCGGTTGGTCCAGTGGGACCGGTTGGCCCAGTGCCGCCGTCGGGCGCTGCAGGTCCTGTAGGCCCAGTGGGACCCATTGGTCCTGCCGGACCCATAGCCCCAGTAGCGCCGATGGGTCCAGTCGGACCAACGGGTCCAGGCGGGCCAATGGGTCCAGTCGGACCAACGGCTCCCGTGGCTCCAGTCGATCCAACCGGACCCGTGGCCCCGATCGCTCCGGCTGGTCCAACAGGCCCGGCCGGGCCGGTGGCGCCCGTCGCGCCAGTCGATCCGGCCGGACCAGTCGCCCCGGTTGGACCGGCGGGCCCAATGGGTCCAGTCGGTCCGGGAGGCCCTATGGTGGGCAGGTCGGCAAAGTAGCCATTAACGTCGATGATCACGTTCGATGGATCGGACACGTACACCGAGACCGCCCCGCTGATGCCGGCCGGAACCACCGCCGCGTTGGCGACAATCTTTCCCTCAAACGAATTCAGCGTCGAAACGTTGGGACGCGCCGGCCCGGTTGGCCACACCGTCAGATATTGTAGAGGCCCAAATGGAACTACGGTGATGTTCAACGAGTAGGCGCGCGCGTCGGATGGGATGCCGCAGTTGCTTTGGGTGATTGGGACCTCGCGCTGCTGTCCGCCCGCGAACGCCGGAGCCCCGAAAGCTCCACTGAAACCGAAAATCGCATACTGCTGGCGGGTATCCATCACGCGGCAGGGCGTCACCGCCACAAACGGCAGACGCTCTGAAATTGCCGCGTCGCGCACCCCCTTGGCCGCCCTGGCGGCGCCGCCAGACCAGTAAAGGGGAGCGGGCCAGTTTGGAACATCAACCGTCTGTGCGCGAACAGAAAGACAGGTGAACGCAAGCAACGTCCCCGCGAGGAGAAGCCGTGGGAAATTCGCCATGGCCCCGAGTATATCGGAAGGCCGCGGCGGATTCCAGTCAAGGAACCACTGCCGCAAGGCGGCGCCTTTACCAACCAAACCCAAGCCCGGCGGAAGCCGCATGGCGGCCGGCGCGAATGGCATGATAGAGCAATGCCGGCCCTTACCCGCCCACCGTATTCCGCTTTGCTCGCATGTGCGTTTGCATTCGCCGCCCCGGCCCAGGACCACAGGACATGGAGCGAGTACAGCGGCGCGCCCGACGCGGCCCAGTATTCCGCGCTCGGCCAGATCAACCGGTCGAACGTGGAGAAACTGGAGGTTGCCTGGAAGTATTCCACCGGCGACAACAACAGGTATTTCTTCAATCCTCTGGTGGCGCACGGCACGATGTATGTGCTGGCGAAGAACAATTCGATTGTGGCGCTCGATGCGGCCACGGGGAAAGAGATCTGGGTTCACCCGGCCGGGCAGGGCGGCGCGGCGCTGACCAACCGCGGCATCAACTACTGGGAAAGCAAGGACGGGACGGAACGGCGGCTGCTATTTGCGAGCAATCAGGTGCTGCAGGCTATCGACGCGCGGACGGGGCGAAGCATCCAGACGTTCGGCAGGAATGGCGGCGTCGACTTGAAGCAGGGGCTGGACCGGGACCCGAAGACACTACGGATCGTGCAATCGGCCTTCCCGGGGCGGGTTTTCGAAGACCTGTTGATTCTGGGGTCGGCGACGAATCAGGGGTATGGTTCGGCGCCGGGAGACATCCGGGCATTCGATGTGCGCAACGGAAATCTGGTGTGGACCTTTCACACTGTTCCGCGACCGGGCGAATACGGTTATGAGACATGGCCGAAGGATGCCTGGAAACGTGTCGGAGGGGCGAATACGTGGAGCGAACTGACGCTCGACACCGCGAGGGGCATCGTGTACCTGCCGACGGCAAGCGCAAAGTACAACTTTTACGGCGTCGACAGAAGCGGGGCGAATTTGTTCGCCAACTGCCTGCTGGCGCTTGACGCGCGCACGGGGAAACGGCTGTGGCACTACCAGATGGTGCATCACGATATCTGGGATTACGATAATCCCACGGCGCCGAAACTGCTGACGGTGAAGCATGAAGGAAAGATGGTGGATATCGTGGCTCAGGTGAGCAAGCAGGGCTTCGTGTGGGTGTTCAACCGCGTCACGGGCGAACCGGTCTGGCCCATCGAGGAAAGAGCCGTACCGCAATCGGGGATGCCCGGCGAGAAGTTGTCGCCTACGCAACCGTTCCCGGTGAAGCCCCCTCCGTTTGCGCGGCAGAAGTTCACGGTGGACGATCTGAGCCCGTACCTGAGTCCGCAAGACCGGGCGCGGTTCCGCGATGAAATTCTGAGCGCCCGCAATGAGGGTCTGTTCACGCCGCCGGGACAGGGTGGAACCATCCAAATGCCGGGAAACAACGGGGGCGCGAATTGGGGCGGCGCGGCGGTGGATCCGGTGAAGGGATGGCTGTTCGTGGTATCGAAAGATCTGCCCGCGCTGCTCAAACTGCATCAGGATCCACAGGCTGACGCGGCGCTGGCCGCCTCGGCCGGGGAGCGCTATTACAGCGGGTTCGGCTTCATGACGGCGAGTGACGGTCTCTCCCCCATCGCGCCGCCCTGGACCTCGCTGACCGCCTACGACCTGAACGAGGGCGCCATCAAGTGGAAGATCGCGCTCGGCGAGGTTCCGGAGTTAGCCGCGAAGGGGATCCGGAATACTGGAACGCACTTTCCGAAAGTAGGTCCTGTGGTGACCGCGGGTGGGCTCATCTTTACCGGCACGCGGGACCGCAAGGTGCGGGCGCTCGACGCGCGCAACGGAAAAGTGCTGTGGGAACACGAGTTGGAAGCGGCTCTCGAAGGGATTCCGGCGGTCTACGAAGTGAATGGCAGGCAGTACATCACTTTCTGCGCGTCGGCGCAAGCCGGGCTGACGCCGGAAACGCAGGAAAAGATCCGCGGCGCTTATGTGACGTTTGCGCTGCCGGTCAAAGAGTAGCTCCGCCGTCGACGCTCAGCACCTGGCCGGTGACGTAGTTGTCGGGCTCGAGAAAAAATCGCACCGCCCGCGCAATGTCGTGCGCGTGGCCGAAGCGGGCAATGATGCCTTCCGAGAGGAAATGATCGTACTTGCCCGAGGCGATGGAAGCCTCCGCCATCCCCGCCGCGGTCACGCCCGGAGCGACCACATTGACACGGATGTTAGCCTGGCGGCACTCCTTGGCGAGGATGCGGGCGGCGTACTGGAGCGAGGCTTTGGCGGCTCCGTAGGCGGTTGATCCGGGAAAGAGATGAACCGCCTGCATGGTGGAGAACAGCACGATCGCCCCTCGAGTTTCGGCTGCCTGCATGCGGACCGCCGCTTCGCGCGCGAGCAGGATAGGGCCGAGATAGTTCACTTCCTGCGCCCGCAGCGCCGCCGCTTCGAATTCCGAAGCGTGCCTGACGCGGGAGGGGTCGCCGGTGAAGATCACAAGGCCATATAGATTACCCGCGCAGTTCAACAGCCGCTGCCTGTCCCCGGCTTTCGTCAGGTCCGCCTGGACGACGCTGGCAATGCCGGCCAGTTTCCCGGCGCGTTCCGCGTTTTGGAAGTAGCTTACGGTGAGTTTGGCTCCCTCCTGGGCCAGCAGTCGCGCGGAGGCGGAGCCGAGCCCGCCCGATCCCCCGGCGAGGATGATTTCAAGACCCTTCAATGGCTGGTTCATGGGTGGTAGATTCGACGGCGATGTATCCACAGGCGACCGTGGTGAGGAACAGGCTGAGCACTTCGCTGTCTCCGAGGTTGTGTTCGAGAATGCCGCCCAGGAGAATGGCGACGATGGTGGCGATAGCGCCCTGGAGAACGAAGCGCGCCTCGCCGGGTCCGGGCGGCAACCCGTTCAGGGCTTTGAAGAAGTCGCGGAGAATCACCGCGAACATCCAAAGCAGCGCGATCAACACCGGGATGCCGCGCTCGGCGGCGTACTGCAAATAGATGTTGTGAAGGTGGCCGTACCAGCCATCGGGCAGCCGCGTGACATCGGGTGGGAGGTACCGCTTGAAGTTCTCCGGATCATTGATCCGCTCCGGTCCGAGTCCGAACAGGGGGTGGGCGCGGATCATGCGGATGCCCGTACGCCAGAGGATGCGCCGGTGTTCGTTGGAATCGAGTTCGCCGTGAGGCTTCCAAATGGAGGTGAAGCGCTGCCGCAGGAAGGGCGGCGCGGCCAGCAACGCCAAGGCGACGGCCAGGGGAGCGACGAGGACCGTCCAGCGCTTCCAGCAGAAGAGGAGATACGACCCGGCAACGGCGGTGGCGAACCAGATGGACCGCGTGCCTCCGGCGAAGATAGCCGCGCTGATGAGAAACCCGCAGATGACCCACAACCCCACGGGGCGTTTGGGGGGAGTGGCCCAAAAGAGAAAGGCCGCAAGCAGCATCAGCACAATCATCATGTGAGCGCCGAAGGTCATCCAATGGCTCATGAAACCGGTGATGCGCTCACCCACCAGGCAACCATAGGAAGAACCGCATTCCTTCAGTTGCCAGGCGAACTGCATCAGCGCGCGCGCCGCCGAGAGAGCGCCCAGAACAGTAAAAGCCATAATCAGCAGGCGCACCTGCCGGAGATGGCGAAAAGCGCTGAAAACAATCAGCAACATAAGGAAAACAAGGAACTTCCGGACTTGGACCCGTCCCGCCCACGGATTGTCGGAAAACGCGAGTGACAGTACGGTGCCGAGCATGAAGAGTCCGAGGGGCAGCTTAATGGGCGGGAAACGTAGTTTTTCCCCGGACAGCAACAGAGCAGCCAGGGAGAGCGCCAGCAGGATATTGGAGACGGCAATGGAAAACAGAATGGACGCCGCGGAGCCGAAGGCCGTGTAGAAGGCCGCTTGGGCGAGCCGGGATTGTTGCTGTTCAGACATTCGGGAAGCTTCAGTATGCCAGAATAGTAGAACTCACTTCACGCCGATGGAAATCTACCTGCTTCGACATGGCATCGCCGAAGATCCGCGCCCTGGGACGAAGGACGCGGACCGCGCGCTGACCGCCGAAGGAAAGAAGAGACTGCGCGAGGTGCTGCTGGTGGCCAGGAGAGCCGGGCTGAAGCCGGAGTTGATCCTGACCAGCCCTTACCGGAGGGCTCGCGAGACGGCCGAGGTGGCGGCGAACGTTCTCGAATACGACGGCGAACTCACACCCTGTCCCACGTTGACGCCGATGGCCGGCCCGCGCGAGGCGTGGGAAGATATCAAGGCATTCAGGAACTCGGAAAGCCTGCTGCTTGTGAGTCACGAGCCTTTGGCGGGAATGCTGATCGGCTTCCTGCTGGGAGCGCCCCAACTGGCCGTGGATGTGAAGAAGAGTTCGATCACGCGCATCGATGTCGAGAGTTTCGGAATGAACCCGCACGGAGTCCTGCGCTGGATGCTGACGCCGAAGATTGCCGGCGTATTGACGGATTAGCCGAGCGTGGCCTTGAGCCACTCGACCATTTTCTTCTTGTAGGCCTGGAATTCAGGATTCTTCTCCCACGGACCCACTCCGTGGGGCGCGCCCTCGACGGTGAAGACTTCGCAGCGGTTGCCGGCCTTTCTCAAGGCGTCGCACATCAGCGGCGACTGCTCGTAGGGGACGGCCGTGTCCTTTGTTCCATGAATGAAGAGGAACGGCGGAAGTCCCTTGCGCACGTACGTGATGGGGGAGGCCTCGCGAAGCCTTGCGATGCCGGCTTCGTCCAGCTTGTCGATACCCAGAAAACTGGTCATGCCGGGGCTGACCGATCCACGGTCACGCTCGCGTTTGAGGAGGTCGTGGGCACCGTAGAAATCCACAACAGCCGCGACGCGGGAGCTGGGTTCGTTTTGCGCGCCGGCGAGGGCAACCAGATGTCCGCCCGCGGATTCTCCCATGAGCGCGATCCGCTTCCGGTCCACCTTGTATTGGCCGGCATGCTCCCTCACCCACCTCACGGCGGCTTTCACATCGTCGACGGCCGCCGGGTACTGATATTTCGGCGCCAGGCGGTAGTTGATGGTGAACCAGGCAAAGCCGGCATCGGTCAGCGGTTGAAACAGAGGGGTCACATAGGTGCGCTTGTTGCCGTTGACCCACCCTCCGCCGTGAACAATGATGACGGTGGGGAACGGCCCTTTCCCATCGGGGATGTGGGCATCCAGTGTGAGAGAGACGCCGGAGGGTTTCGCGAATTCCACGTCCTCGAAATCGGCGCCTGTGAGCGGAATGGCGCAGAGAGCGCTGACGATCAAAGGCAGCGCTTGGATTCTCCGGAAAAGAGGGCGGCGGAACCGCCCGTGTGTGAGGTCAGGCATCTGTTCTTGGTCCATCCGAGTTCTTTAGGCCGAGTTGCGCCATCACGGTGGGAATGTCGAGACCGAGCGCTTCCAACTGCTGGAGGAAGTGGAAGACCACCGTGGGGCCGGTTTGGGCAATCCGGTTGAGGCCGGACTGGCCGTTGCCGCCGCCGTTATCAATCACCACCATGCGATCGATGTTTCCCATGGGCGCCGCGACGGCTGAGAAGACCCCGCTCGAAGCCTGGATGATGGCGGGCAGCTTCTCGAGAATGGTCTGCAATCGCGCCGCCTCGTTAAACTGCTTCCAGGCCTCGGCCTTTCGCAAAATAGCGGTGGCTTCGGCCACGCCCTGGGCCTCGATGGCTCTCGCCTGCGCGAGGCCGATAGCTTCGATCTTGGCCGCCTCGGCCTTGCCCTCGGCTTCGAGAGCGGAGGCGCGGCCGGCTCCTTCCTGGCTGAGGCGCTGCTGTTCGGCCTCGGCGAGCGAGATCAAGGCCTGGCGTTTCCCTTCGGCCTCGAGAACACTTGCCTCCTTGTTCGCCTGCGCGCGAACCACGGTGGCCTGGCGCTCCGCTTCCGCGGGCTTGAGCACCGTGGCCTCGAGTTCCTTCTGCCGCCGCAGCACCTCCTGCTCCTGTACGGAGATCAACTCCTGCGTACGGCGGCGTTCGACTTTCACTTCTTCCGCGACGACCGATTGGCGCGACTGAGCCTGCGCGAGGGGACCAGCCTGGGCGGCGCGCGCCTTTTCGGTCTCCACTTCCGCGGCGTACTGGGCCTGCCGGATCTGGTAATCGCGCTGCACCTGCGCGATCTCCGCTTCCGAATTGATCTTGGCGCGTTCGCCCTCCTGGAAGGCGGCCGCGGAGCGGATCTTCGAATCGCGAGTCGCTTCGGCCTCGCCGATCATGGCGTCGCGCTTCACCTCGGCCGTACGGCGTTTGCCGAGGGCGTTGAGGTAGTCCTCGTCGTCACTCACTTCCTGAATGGTCAGAACGTCGACGCCCAGTCCCATTTTCTCGAGGTCGTTCGCCGCCTCCGAAGTGAGTTTCTGCGCGAAGGAGTTTCGGTCGGAGTTCACTTCCTCGACCGTCAGCGTGCCGAGAATGGAGCGCAAATGCCCCTCGAGGGTCTGGAAGATGACCGCCTGAATATCGTTATGCGTCATGCCGAGGAAGCGCTCGGCGGCGGCATGGAGAGAGGTCTCATCGGAGCGAATCTTGACGTTCGCCACGGCTTTGACGGAAACGGGAACGCCTTGAATGGTATAGGCCCGGCGGATTTCGAGAGGGATGGTAATGACGTTCAGGGAGAGGTAATCGACTTTTTCGAGCAAAGGGATGCGCAGGGCGGCGCCTCCCCGGACCATGCGGTAGCCCACGCTTCGCCCGTCGGTAAGTTTGCGCTTCCTTCCACTGAGCACGGCGACCATATTGGGCGGAACTTTGAGGTAGTTACGGCTGAATAGCGCCGCGGCGATGAAGATGGCCAGCAGCACAAGCATTACGATGACCGGCAGCGCCAGGCGCGGAATCTCGTTCATCAGGACCTCCAATGCAGGTTGTCTATTATTCCACAGGGCTCTTCGGACCTGTTAATACAACTTGTGGCTCAGGATCCGGCTGCCGGAGAACACCACCTCGGCAATGGCGCGCTGACGGACTCCTTTTTTCGGGGGCTGGTCGAATACCAGATTGCCAAGCGAGTAGAAAATGACGCCGTCCTGGAACGGCTCGACGGGTTGCACCACGTGCGGATGATGCCCCACGACGATGGAAGCGCCGGCATCGATGGCCGCGCGGGCAAAGCGAATCTGGCGGCGATTGGGCCGCTCGTGATATTCGTAGCCGGCGTGCATCGAGACGATCACGGCGTCACAGCGGCCACGCAGATCCCTGACGTCGCGCGCGAGGGTGGCCTCGTTCATCACGGCGATCCGGGCATCATCGCTCGGATGATTGCCATTGCGCTGGTCATATGTGTAGGCAAGAAACCCGAAGCGCACTCCCTTGCTCGCCATCACGACGCCCTTGGGCACATCTTCCGGACGGAGCGCGGCGCCGGCGGCGGCTATTCCATTCTTCGCCAGGGTCTCGAGCGTAAACACGATGCCGGGCGAACCGGCGTCGCGAGCGTGGTTATTGGCCATGGAGACAATGTCGATGCCGGCGAACTTCAACCCCTCCACCATGGAAGGATGAGCGCGAAAGACCATACGGTCCTCGAAGTAGGGAGGGTTGGGAGCGAAGGGCGACTCGAGGTTGACAAACGCGATGTCCGCGTCGCGCAGCATGGCCGCCACATCACGGAAAGGCCATGTGGGATCCTTTCTGGCGCGCGCCTGAAGGTAGACGTAGCGGCCCAGCATGACGTCGCCCCCGAAAACCAGCCGGTTGACGGGCGGGTCTCCGCCTCGCAGGCCGGCGGCGAGCACCAGGAGAAGCGCCAGGCGCTTCATATCGAGACAAGGGAGGCGGCGGCGGTGTCGACAAACCAGGTGACGTCCCGGCGGTGGGAAATCAGTTGGGCCGGGAACCGCCGCGGATCATAGGGATCCTCGAGGATATGCCGCACGGCCTCCGCTTTGTCGCTTCCCGCGGTGAGCACGGCAATATGTTTCGCCGCGGCGAGCACGCCGGGCAGCAATGTCACGCGCCACTTTTTGAGCTTTTCCACGTACACCGCCGAGGCGATACGCTCGTGGTCCTCGATAAGCGGTTCGCCGGGGAAGAGGCTCGCGGTGTGCGCGTCAACCCCCATGCCGAGGTGAATGACATCGAAATGAGGAAACGCGCCCCCGGAGAGAGAGAAGAACTCCTGAATGTCCCGCGTGTACTGGTCCGCCGCCGCTTTTGGCCACAACTCGCCGTGCACACGGTGCACGTTCGGGCGTGGAAAACGGGCGGGGATAATGAAATGTTCCTCCGCGAGGCGGTAATTGCTATCGGAATTTGATGGCGGCACCACCCGTTCGTCCACCCAGAACAGATGAACCCGCTCCCAATCGAAACCGCTGGCCGCCATGTCCCGAAACAGCAGCTTCGGCGTCGATCCGCCGGAAACGGCAATGGTGGCCGGCTTCTGCCGCGACAGAGCCTCTTCGAGGCGCGCCAGAATGAAACGGCAGCAGTTCCCGGCCGCCTCCTCCACGGTTGGATAGGTCTGCCAGCGCGTGCTCATCTTCATCCTCCCGCCAGCGCCATGGCCCGGGGCAGTATTTCCTCGAAAACGCTATCTTTTCCCGGCAGCGCCAATTCTTCCCGCATCAGTTCCCAGTCGGATGATACGGTGAAGGGCAGGTTGGCGGCAACATCTCCCCGGACGAAGCGGATGACCGTCCGCGAATCGCGGAAGAAGGAGAGGTTCAATCCCTCTCCTCGAAGTTCCACGGCTTGAACAGGCACATCCGTTTCCCCATCCGCCAACTCGATTCCGGTCTCGAGATCCAAGCCCCGGAGCAGCCATGCGCCCAGGTACCATACCTCGGGTCCCGGGCCGCGCTTGCCCCCCTTGATGGACACATGGTGAAGTTCGTGCAAATGGGAGAGCGTCGCGCGGTCATCAAAGGCGCCGGCGATTACCTCGCGCCACGGAGTAAGGGCCGTCCAGGCGAGGTCATGGATGGAGTGGCCGAGTTGACGAAGACTGGCGATCCGCGCGAGCATTTTCCGCGGCTCGGAGGCGCAGCGGGAATCCACGATCACCTTTCCCGCCACGGAGAGAAGCGGCTGAAAGGCAGGCAGGCAAAACAGTTTCGGACTACGGCACACGAGCACGACGGGAAGGTCCGGAGCCATCACTCCCAGCACGATGCGGGGGACATCCTCGAGCCCGGTCTCCGAGGCCATGATCTCGATCTGCTCGCAGCAGATCTGCTGGCGGCGGCCGAACGGCATCCAGCACTGGGCGAGCACTCGGGACTCGATATCCGGATCGGAGCCGTCGCGCACGCGAAGCACAATGGCGCGGCTGGGATGGTCGTGCATGATCCCGGCGATCATCTCACCGAGCACGCCCGCCTCTTCCTCCTCGTCGGCGGCTATGATGAGCGTCATGGCGCAAGCGCGCAATACGCCGGCTTCATCGCCCGCGCCCAGGGCTACCCAAAGCTCGCCCAACTCTTTCAAGATCGCTTCGGGGGATACGGTTGGCGGCATTAGGGAACCCTCCACACATGGCCGCGGCGGGCAAGCATATCGTCACTTTCCTTGGGACCCCACGATCCGGCGTCGTAATTCGGGAAATCGAACTTGCGGGAACTCCAGTAGTCGAGAATGGGCTGAACCACCTGCCATGATGCTTCCACCATGTCCTGGCGCGTGTAAAGCGTGGCGTCCCCGGCCATGGCATCGAGCAGCAGCGTCTCATAGGCGGTGGGCGTGCGGACGCCGAAGCTCGATCCATAGTTGAAATCCATCGACACCGGACGGAGTCTCATGCCGGCGCCGGGATTTTTCGATAGAAACCGCAGGGAGATGCCTTCCTCAGGCTGAATCCGAATGATGAGCAGGTTCGGCCGCATCGTGTATCCGTTGTGATTGTCGCGGTCGAAGATGGAAAGCGGAGCGGCGTTGAAGTGAATGGCGATATCCGTAACGCGCTTCGGCAGGCGTTTTCCGGTGCGGATATAGAAAGGAACCCCCGCCCAGCGCCAGTTGTCAACGAAGAAGGTCACCGCGGCGTAGGTATCGGTGAGGGAGGCGGGGTCGACGCCGGGTTCCTGCCGGAAGCCGGGAATATTGACCAAGCCTGCGCGGCCCGGGCCGTACTGCCCGGCAACGGCGTGCGCCGGGACGTCCTCCGCTTTATGAACGCGCACGGAACGCAGCAGTTTGGCGCGTTCATCGCGCACGGCGTTGGGCTCGAAGACGGCGGCCGGTTCCATGGCGATGGTGCCCATCACCTGAAGCAGATGGTTCTGAATCATGTCCCGCAGCGCGCCGGAGGTCTGATAGTAGGCGCCGCGCCCCTCGACGCCGATCGATTCGGCGGCGGTAATCTGCACGTGGTTCACGTAACGGCGATTCCACAGGGGCTCGAAGATGCCGTTGGCAAAGCGGAAGGCCAGAATATTCTGGACCGTTTCCTTGCCCAGGTAGTGATCGATACGATAGATTTCCCTTTCGGGAAACACCGCCTGCAGGCGCTGATTCAGTTCACGCGCGGTCGCCAGATCGTATCCGAAGGGTTTTTCCACCACGACCCTGCGCCAGCCCCTGCCCTCGGCCAGGCCAGCCGAGGCCAGTCCGTTCACCACCGGTTCATAGTGTGACGGCTGGGTGGAGAGGTAAAAGAGAATGTTGCCTCCCGTAGCCGCTTCATGGGCGTTCAACCGGGAGGCGAGCGCCTGGTAGAAAGCAGGGTCCTTCAGATCGCCTGGCAGATAAAACAGCGACTTGGCAAACTCCTCCCACAGCGCTTCGTCAAATGGGGTGTCCTCGAGAAACTGACGAACGGATTGCTTCATCTTCTCGCGGAAATCGTCATCCGTCATGAGAGTGCGGGAGTTGCCATAGATCACGCATCCGGATGGCATCCTACGCTCGAAAGCCAGGCGGTAGAGAGAAGGAATCAGCTTCCGCTTCGTCAGGTCGCCATTTGCTCCGAAGATTACGATGGCGGCGGGCGGAACCCGGCGGTCGAATCGCAAGGAATCTTGAAATGGATTGGTGGCCCCTTCCATGAGATCACCTTAGCACGCGAAGTTGCGGCCCCCGTCCGGCGCATGGGGCTATCATGGATGCTTCATGCGAATTCTTGTCACCGGAGGAGCAGGATACATCGGGAGCCACGTCGCCAAGACGTTGGCTCTGGCGGGGCATACTCCAGTTGTGTTTGACAATCTCGAGATGGGCCACCGGCGCGCCGTTCGCTGGGGTCCGCTGATCGAAGGGGATCTTGCGGACCGAGGGGCGGTGCGGGCGGCGCTGGAAGGCACGGAAGCGGTGGTGCATCTGGCGGGGTATATCTTCGTTGGCGAGTCGGTGAAGGAGCCGTCGAAATACTACCGCAACAACTTTGCGAACTCCTTGAATCTGCTCGATGAGATGGCAGCGGCGGGCGTGCGCGATATCGTCTTTTCCTCGACAGCGGCGGTGTATGGAGCGCCGGCGGAGGTTCCCATCCCCGAGGATGCGCCGAAAATTCCCATCAACCCGTATGGGGAATCGAAACGGTTCGTCGAACAGGCTCTCGAGTGGTACGGGAGCGCTTACGGCATCCGATCGCTGTGCCTTCGATATTTCAACGCGGCGGGCGCGGACCCGGAAGGAGAAACCGGCGAAGCGCATGCCCCTGAAACTCATCTGATTCCGCTGGTGATTGACGCGGCACTGGGTGTCCGCCCTCCCGTCGCGCTTTATGGAACGGACTATCCCACGCCGGATGGCACCGCGATTCGCGATTACATCCACGTCACGGATTTGGCGCGCGCCCATGTGATGGGCATCGAATATCTCCGCGACGGAGGCGCATCCGCGGCGTTAAACATCGGCACGGGACTGGGCCATAGCGTCCGCGAAGTCATCTCGGCCGTGGAGCGGATCAGCGGCCAGCCGGCGCCGCTGAACATCGCGCCGAGGCGCGAAGGGGATTCTCCCGTTCTTGTCGCCTCGGCATTGCGGGCAAGAGAAGTTCTCGGCTGGGAGCCGCTGCATTCCTCGCTCGAAGAGATTGTCCGGACCGCGCTCGAATGGAGCCGCCGCATGGCTGGAAAGGCATGATGAGCTAACATGGTAGTGTCTCTTACCAGCCCCCGTCCGAATCCCTATAACCAGATATGAATAACACGCAGGAAAGCAGGAAGATCCTGGCATTGGTCAGCGATTTGATGTTCATCGTGAAAATTACTGAAGCCGCCAAGAGAAATGGCATGCCGGTCGAGTGTGTGAAAACAGACTCCGATCTGCTCGACAAGGCCGGAGAAAAGCCGCGATTGATCATCATGGACCTCAACATCGCCTCGGCTCAACCGGTGAAACTGATCGAGCAGTTGAAGGCGTCGGAGAGCACGAAGGACATCAGCATCCTGAGCTATGTCTCGCACGTGCAGGGCGAACTCAAACAGAAGGCGCAGGAAGCCGGGGCGGACGTGGTGATGGCCCGCTCGGCGCTCTCACAAAACCTGATTCAGATCCTTAAGCGCCATAGCGGCACGCCGTGAAACTTCTGGAGTGCGTTCTCACCTTTCGTGAGCGGCTGATGCTCGCGTGGCAACTTACGTGGCCGGCGGTGGTGTGCGATTTCCTATGGTCGTTCACGGTGCGCATCATGATCGAGGCGCGGTCCCCCGGCGTGGAGGCGCTCTACCTTGTGCCCTACCTGCTCGGTATCGCGCCGTGGCTGGTGCGGCGGATGTTCCGCCTGAGCTACCCCGGCTTCCGCCTGCGGACCCTGGAAGACGGACATGAGATACCGATGGGATACACCGAGAGCTTCAAGGTGATGTGGCTGCTCAGTTGGCGAACCTCTGTCCTGATGCTGGTCGCGCTGCTGGTGGTTTCCCTGGCCGGCGGACTGGTCCACCTGCAACTGGCCTCGCTCGTTCCCTCTTCGACGGAGGCTCCGTTTCTCAACGAGGTGGGTCTGAGCATCTTCGAGAATGGGGCGGCGCTCTTTCTGATGCCGCTGGTGATGCCGGGAATGTTCAACAAGAAGTATCAGGGCTTCCGGGTAGCGGCGGTGCGCGCGAAAAGCCGCAAGTAGACGCGGCCCCCTTTGACGGCCGCCGGCCGGGGTAACATCGACTGGTAATGAGCGTTCGTTCCGGCTGGATGCTCGTTTGCGGTTGCGCCACCCTTCTGTTTGGGGAGGCGCCCTGCCGTCTCTGCCATGAGGAGATCGCGCGGAACTTCGCGCTCACGGGAATGGGCCGCTCCATTTCAGTTTCCGGCACGGACACTCGCGGAGAGTATTACCATCGTGGTTCGAACCGGCATTACCGTGTCGCGAACGGAAGGCTTCGCCGTCATCAGATCGACGGGTTGGGCCACGAGGTCAATGTGGAAGAGAAGAGCATCGATCTCTTCATAGGTTCCGGCAATCACGCGAGGACACCGGTTCACCGCTCCGCCGGCGGAATGCTCGAGTTGCCGCTTACCTGGTACGCCTCGGACAAGGGCGGCTATTGGGCCATGAGCCCCGGCTATGACCGGCCCGATCACCTCGATTTTCGCCGAGAGGTTACGGCTGAATGCGTGTTCTGCCACAGCGCTTCTCCGGAGCCTGCCCCCATCGATTGCAGCCGGTGTCACGGCCCGTCAGCGGCTCATCTGGAAAAGCCGGGCAGGGGCACCATTTTGAACCCGGCCGGTCTCGATGCCGCGCGGCAAATCGAGATCTGTCTGCAATGCCATCTCGAGACAGCATCGAGCGGCCTCACCGATTCAATCCGCCGCATCGGCCGCGGCGTATTCTCCTTTCGGCCCGGGGAGCCACTCGGCGGCTACAAACTGTATTTCGATCGGGCCGTGCCGTCCCCGGACATGGACATCAATCACGCGGGCTACGGCTTTCTTCAATCGCCCTGCTACCGCAAGAGCGCCGGCAAGCTCACCTGCACCACCTGTCACAATCCGCATCGCAGAGGCGTGGATCACCGGTCCTCCTGTCAGGGATGCCACCAC
This sequence comes from Bryobacteraceae bacterium, assembly GCA_019187195.1. Taxonomy (GTDB): domain Bacteria; phylum Acidobacteriota; class Terriglobia; order Bryobacterales; family Bryobacteraceae; genus CADEFT01. Next base: position 19,809 of record JABAQT010000064.1, on the reverse strand, counting down.
ACGGCGCATGCCCGGGCCGCGTCCGATTGTGTCTCCTGCCACATGCCCAGGCGGCGCACACGCGACGCCGTCCACGTGGTGATGACGGATCATCGCGTGACGCGCCGCCCACCGGAGGGAGACCCGCTCGCTCCGCGGCGCGAGCCCACGGAGCGGTATTCCGGCGCACTCGTGCGGTTCTATCCGCCGGGTCCCGAATCTCCGGAGGACTCGCTCTATCTGGCTTCTGCCCAGGTTCGCGAAGGCAACAATCCAGTCGCGGGAATGGAAATGTTGCGGCGCGCCATCCGATCCCTGAAGCCGAGGGATTCGGTCTGGTATTGGGATCTCGCGGAAGCCCTGCGCCGCGGCGGCGACATGAGCGGCGCGCGAAAAGCCTACCGTGACGCACTCTCCCGCGACCCCGATTCCACGAAAATTCTCACGGGGCTCGCCGACCTTCTTCTTCGCGAAGGCAACTCCGGGGAGGCGGAGAAACTGCTCCGGCGAGCGGTGAAGGCTGATCCCCGTTTTCCCGCCGCGCTCAACCTGCTGGCCGTCATTCGCGGCTCGCAAGGAAGAATTGATGAGGCGCTCGGTCTACTCAGGGCTTCGCTGCAAGCACGGCAAGATCTCCCTTCCACGTGGATCAACCTCGGTGTCGCCTACGAACACAAGGGACAGCGGCAGGCGGCGGAAGAATCCTATCGTGAGGCGATCCGTTTACAGCCGGATTCGAGTGAAGCGCGCCGAAGGCTCTCCGCGCTTCATTAAATCTTCTTCAGATGGTCAGGATTGCCGAACGTTAAATTGACGGACGGGATAGGGATAAATATACTCATAACCACGTGGCACAGGCATCTTCATCGATTGAGAGTTCAGTCATACTGAACATCACACCTGTTCACTCGAGAGACTACGGCGTCTCATCCGTGCGCAAAGCTCTCGAGTTGCTCGGCTGCTTCACGCCCCGCGCCAACACGTGGACATTGTCCGGCCTTGCCCGCGCCGTGCAGATGCCGAAGAGTACGACGCATAACCTTCTGCGCACGCTCCAGGAGTTCGATCTCGTCCGGCAGGACCCGCGGACGCGATCCTACCGCCTCGGGCCGCGCGCCCTCGAACTGGGTCTGACCTTCGCCAAGGGAACGGATATGCTGTCGCATGCCCGTCCCGTGCTCTCGCGGTTGGCCGAGGCCTCCGGCGAAACCGTCAAGTTGGGGATGCTTTCGCAAGGGCAGGTGCTGGTTATCGCGGCGGTGGAATCCACGCGCCAATTGCACACCCGCGGCGACACCGGCACGCGCTGGCCTTTGCACTCCTCGAGTCTTGGCAAGGCCATTCTCAGCGCGCTCGCTCCGGAAGAAGCCGCCGACATTCTGTCCCGCCATGGCATGCCCCGGTTCACTCAATCCACCGTCACTACGTGGCCTGAGATGCAGCGCGAACTCGAACGGATCCGAAACCGCGGCTATGCGCTGGACCTCGAGGAGAATGAGCCGGGGGTATGCTGCGTGGCGGTCCCTCTCGCCGGCCCATTGAGCCGGACCGTGGCGGCGATCAGCGTCTCCGGGCCCTCGGTACGCATGAGGGCGGGAGCGGTGGATGAATTCGCCCGCCATCTGATGGCCGCCGCGCGTTCGATCGCCAGGTACTTTGATCACGACATTCTATGAACATATCTGAGATTCACGGAATCATTCCACCGATGGTGACGCCATTCCGGCCGGAGGATGGCATTGACGAGCGGGCGCACCGCGCCGAGGTGCGCTACCTGATCGAGGCCGCGAAAGTGCATGGCCTGGCGGTGGGGGGCAGCACCGGAGAGGGACACACGCTATCGACGGATGAACTCCGCCGTATCGTCTCCTGGACCGTGGAGGAAGCGCGGGGACGCGTTCCGGTAATCGCCGGCATCATCACCGACAGCACGGCGTCCGCGGTTGAGCGTGCAAGAGCGGTGGCTGATCTCGGGGTGGCGGCGCTGCAGGTGACGCCGGTGCACTACGTATTTCGGCCCGACGACGATTCCCTGCTCCGGTTTTTCTCCGAAATCGCCGCGCGGAGCGGACTGCCCGTCATCATCTACAACGTTGTTCCGTGGTGCTACCTGTTGCCGCCTCTGCTCGTGCGAATCCTGCGCGACGCCGAGGGGGTGGTGGCGGTGAAGCAGAGCGCGAGCGATATGAAGGCGCTGGCCGATCTCCTGCTGCTTATCGGAGAGGCCGGCATCGAGAACCGCGTGCGCATACTCTCGGCGGTCGACGCTCTGCTCTATCCGTCGTTTCAACTGGGCTCCCACGGCGCCGTGGCGGCGATTCTCACCGCCGCTCCCGAGTTGTGCGTGGCGCTCTGGGACGCCGTGCAACAAGGGCGTCATGACGAGGCGCTGTCATTGCACAAACGCCTGCTGCGCCTTTGGAACGCCATCGACGCGCCGAATCTTCCCGCAAACGTCAGGGCGGCAATGCGGCTGCAGGGACGTCACGGCGGCGTACCCCGTCCGCCCATGCCGGCCACCTCACCGGCACAGGAGCAACGCATACGGGAAGCGCTGGGTATTGCCCGGTGATCCGCGTGGCTTTCCGAGACGATATGAAAACGAATCTCCACTTACTTGCGACAAGAATAGGGCCGCTGCTGGCGGCCACGATAGCGCTTCTTCCACTGGCCGCCAGCGGTGGCGAGGGTTCCGGGCGGCCAGTTATTTCTCCATCCCTGGCCCGGCTCGAACCCGGCGCCGCGCAGCAGTTTCGGGTCACCATGTCCGGCGAACCCGCGCGCGCTCCCCGGTGGATGGTGAACGGCATCCCGGGCGGCAACGCCACCATCGGACGAATTTCCGCTTCCGGACTGTACACGGCCCCGGCCGCGATTCCTTCGCCGCGCGAAATTCACATCGGAGCGCGCATCGAGAAGCCGGCTTCCCTTCACGCCTGGGCCACCGTTGTGATGGGATCCGGTAATCCTACGTATAAGCTGGTCTCCCGCTTTGGCGAAAGAGGCTCCGGACCCGGCAGGTTTATTGATCCTCACGCCATCGCCATCGGGCGCGACGGAAACCTCATTATTGTCGATTCCATTCCGGCTCACGTATACCGCTACACGAAGGAAGGCAAGTATCTCGGCGAACTCGGCTCCGGTCCGGGCAGCGGGCCGGGGCAATTCGATGGTCCGCGCGATGTGCAGGTGGACCATGAAGGGAACATCTTCATCGCCGATGGAAACAATGGGCGCATCCAGGTGTTCAGCCCGTCGGGGAAGCTGCTGCGCATGTTCGGCAGAAAGGGTAAAGCGCCCGGCGAGATGCTTCGTGTTCACGCCATATGGTTCGGCAAAGCCGGCCGCCTGTATGCCGCCGATGTCGATAACAGCCGCATCATGGTGTACAACCATGAAGGGAAATTCCTCTTCGAGTGGGGAAAGGACGGCCGCGCGCCCGGCGAATTTCATGCTCCTCACGGGCTCGGCGGTGATGAGAATGGAGACCTGTTCGTCTCCAATTATTACGGGCCTTGCCAGAAATTCACCGGCGACGGACACTTCCTGATCGAGTTCGCGCCCGCGAGCGAGACCGGAGGCGCGACCCACTGGCACGCCATGACGAGCGACCGCTGGGGCAATGCCTACCTCATGTCGCGCGACAAGCAGAATCGCAACAGCATCATGAAGTTCAACAACAACGGAACTTTTGTGACCAGTTGGCCTCCGTTGCGCGATATGAAGGAGTGGGGCGTGAAGGCGGCCACCGTCGGCCGCGACGGGACAATCTACGTGTGCGTCGAGTCCAAACAGCAGGTGGGCATAGAGATCTACCGCGAGGAGTAGCGCGCTTCACCCGCTCCGGCTCAGGGCGGCGGCGATTTCCGCCCCTACCCTGGCGTTGTTCCGGATCAGCGCCACGTTCGCTTGCAGGCTGCGGCCCCCGGTCTCCTCCCGGATGGCGTTCAGCAGAAATGGAGTCACCGCTTTCCCCGTGACCGCCGCCTCGCGGATGCGCGCCATCGCCTTGTCGATCGCCCCGCGCGTCTCCTCTTCGGGAAGCGCTTCCTCTTCCGGCACCGGCACGGCTACCAGGATGCCGCCGTTCATTCCCAGACTCATTTTGGCGTCGAAGGCTCGCGCGATCTCCCCGGCCTCCCGCGCCACCCAGGGACTCTTGACTCCACTGCGGCGGGAATAGAACAGCGGAAACTCCGCCGCCCGCCAGGTGGCCACCGGCGTGCGCATCGTTTCCAGGTACTCGAGGGTCGCCGGAACATCCATGAACGCTTTTGTTCCGGCGCAAACCGTAATCACGGAGTATGCGGCGATCGCCTGCAGATCGGCGGAAATGTCGAAATCTTTCGACGCCAGCGGCCCGACGCCGCCGATGCCGCCCGTGACGAACACCCGGATCCCCACGGCTCCGGCGATCGCGATGCTCGCGCCGGCGGTGACAGCCGCATGCGCCTTCCGCGCCACAACCAGGGGAAGTTCCCGCTCTCCGGCTTTTTCCACCTCCCTGTCTGTGCCGAACAACTCAATCTGCTCCGCGGTCAAGCCGGCGACAACTTCACCCGCCACCACCCCCAGCGTCGCCGGAACGGCTCCGTGACTCCGCACGATCCGCTCCACCGCGAGGGCGGTCTCGACATTCTCCGGGTACGGCATTCCGTGGGCGATGATCGTTGATTCGAGCGCCACCACCGGAGCGCCGTCTCCAAGCGCCTCCTGAACACCCGGGGCTACCACGATGCGTTCCCTGTTCATGCAAGCCTCAAGACCGACAGTTTAAAGATCGTCCACACTATTTTCCAGCCCGCGCGCAGACTCGCCGTCCAATTGCCCGAGATCTTGTTCTCTCCGGCGGCCCGCACCCGGTAAGAGACCGGAACCTCGAGGATCCGCAGTCCCTGCTGGAGCGCCCGCACCTGCATCTCGATGGTCCAGCCGTAATTGCGATCCTTCATCCCCAACCGCAACAGCGCCTCGGTTCGGATGGCGCGGAACGGCCCCAGGTCAGTGTACCGGAATCCATACATCCATCGAACCAGCGCGCACGCCACCCTGTTGCCGAACTCCTGATGAGGCGACAATGCTCCCGGTTCGGCATGGCCCAATGTGCGGGAACCGATTACCAGGTCCGCGCGTCCTTCCCAGATAGGAGTAAGCAGACGGTTCGCCTCGCGCGCGTCCTCGGAGGCATCCGCCTGCATGAAGACAATGGCCTCACACATGGGCGGCAGTTCCCGAATGGCTCGCTGGCAGGCCGCGCCGTATCCTCGCTCAGGCTCGTTGACAACAACAGCCCCGTGGCCGCGGGCAATGTCGGCCGTGCGGTCCGCCGATCCATTGTCGGCGACGATGATCGTGTCAAACAGTCCGGCGGGAATTTCGCGTAACATGGCGCCGAGCGCGTCCTCCTCGTTGAGCGCCGGAATGATGAGCGCGGTTGATCGGCGGTTGAGCCTCATGCTGTAATGAAGAATCATCCCTCCGGGCTTAGGAGTTGCGATCGATGAATGAAGAGACCGGCAGCCCCCCGACGGTTGCACCAGTTTCCGCTGCTTCCGATCACGCCTCCGCTCAGCCCCAAAAATCCGCCATAGCCATGACGCTGTCCTGGCTGCGAGACTTGATGCTCTCGGTGGTGATCGCGATCGTGGTGATTCTCTTCCTTTACCAACCGGTGAAGGTCGAAGGAACCAGCATGATGCCGTCGCTGGTGGACCAGGAGCGGATCTTCATCAACAAGTTTGTCTACAAGTTCGGGATCGGAGATATCCAGCGCGGCGACATGATTGTGTTTCATTTTCCCGCCGACCCCTCGAAATCCTACATCAAGCGCGTTATCGGCCTGCCGGGCGACACCATCGCGGTCGAGGACGGCGTCGTCTACGTCAACGGAAAGCGCCTGGATGAAACGTACGTTCCGGATGAATACCGTGACCGGCAGTCCATTCCCCTGTTGCGGGTGCCGCCTGAACATTACTATGTTCTCGGTGATCACCGGACCTCATCGAACGACAGCCGGGCCTGGGGTCCCGTACACCGGCAGTACATATACGGGAAGGCCGTTTTCGTCTACTGGCCGCTTGAGAAAATGGGCATTCTGCATTAGGCCGTCCCGTCTCACTTGCGCCCCATCAGCCAGAACACGAGGCTCAATACCAGGCTGATCAGCAGACTGGTCATCAGAGGGAAATAGAACACGGTGTTCCTTCCCTTGTAGACGATGTCTCCCGGCATTCTCCCGATACGGAACGGCAGACGTCCGCCGAGCATCAGCAGCAGCCCCACCCCCGCGATCAGAAGCCCAAGAATGACCAGCGACCGGCCGAGCCCTTCCATGGCCTATACCGAATAGCTTCTGCCCTTGTGCATTCCGAGCAGTATCTGGAACAGGCGGTGGCCGATCAGTTCATGCAGCGTGAGCAGTTCTTTGTTCGCCTCGGTGATTTCGCGCACGTCCTTCGAATTCACGGCCCCGCCGGCCTTCAGCGCCTCAGTGGCTTCCCGGATCACGGAATCTTCCATGACCTCTCCGGCCATCTCCCAGAGCGAAAGGAAGCGATCCACCGCGGTGGGGAAACTTACGGCAAACACTCCATGATTACTCGTCGTGCGAGGCGGTTTGTAATCGAGGTTGAACGGGCCGTTATAGCCGTGGCTGCGCAGCAGCACCAGCACATTGAGCCAGTCGAGCGGATTGATCAGGCCCACCGCAATATCCACATCGTGCTTGAGGCGGTAGCCGTCATTGATATCGAAGTGCCACAACTTGCCGCATAACAGCGCCCGCGCCAGCGCCGCCCGCGGAGCCGCGCCCCACATCAGTTCATGCAGATATTCCGGATTAAGCCCCACCATCTCGGGATGTGACAGCAGCCCGGAGGAGATGAAGGCAAGCATGGCGTCGGAAGTAGGCAGCAGGATCTCCGCCTGCGGTTCGAAAGGCTTCGCTTCAAGACAATGCTTCAACGTGGGGCGGCCCATCTTCGCGGCGATCTCGATATCCGCCGCGCAGGCGGCATTGAGCCCCTCGGCATACCAGCGCAGGGTTTGCGTCTCATCGATGGCGCCCTGGATCTGATATCCGAGCGAGCCTGGCCAATAGACCGCGTACCGCGCTCCCAATTGATGTCCGATCTTCACGGTGTTGCCGAGCCGCGAGGCCGCGTATTCCCGCACGCTGCCGGCCTCGGCCGCCGGACCGGCGGCGAACACGGCATGGAAAAACGTCTCCGCCGTCACCATCGAACACGCCACGCCGTTTTCCCGGAGCGCTTTTCCGATTCGTTCCACGATGGCATCCTGCGCGGCGGTGAACAGCGATTCCGCGGGGATCACATCGGTGTCGTGCGTGGTCCAGTGCCCAATACCGATCTCACCGTAGCGGCGAATCACCTCCTCGAAACCCACTGGCTTCCTGGTGGGCGCATGAAACAATGCCTGCCCCTCGTAGGCGGCGGCCCACTGCGGACCGGAGATGAAGTACTTGCGGCGCTGTTCCGGCGTGTAACTGCCTCCGCAGGCGCGGGTGAGGCGTTCAACAAGCGTTTGTTGCTCGGAGACGGGTATGGGCTTCATGGCGTGAACCTTCATCATAACGTTACCGCGCCATTCGATCCCGCGGTTTCGGTTGGCAAAGTATAGTGGGCTGATGGCGCCTCGCAGGAAAGATCCCGGCAAGCAGGGAGGGAATGCGTCACCGCGTTGGAGTCTCTTCGGCCGCCCCGCCCCGGTCCCATCAAAGTGCCCTGACTGCGGCTCGGGACCGGTCCTTCGGATCAGCTATGGTCTGCCGGCACGCGAGTTGCAAGAGAAAGGACGCCGCGGCGAGATCATCCTTGGAGGGTGCGTAGTCCGGACACCGAGATGGTATTGCAAGAACTGTCTGCATCGGTGGCCGGAAGACCCGCCTGGAGGGTTGAATGGAATTCCGGAGTGGCGGGAGAAGCACATCGCCGAGGCCGGCGCTGAATTCGCCGTGCTGACAACGGAAGCGACGCGGGAGCCGTCCGCGGAGGAACCCGTGGTTGAGAACTACTGGGCGCGCCGGGACGGGCGGAAGGTCTTCCTGGTCCGTTTTCCCTGGGGAAAGATGCGGCTGGAGAAGCGTTTCCATCTGGCGCCGTCCGGAGGCGCGCCGGTATACGAAGTCGTTGGGGGATGGCCTCCGGTTGGCATCGACTACAACCGCTCGCGTCATCTGGCCCAGTTGGCCGCGCTGCGTTTCGAGCACCGTCCTCCAGTCTGATGCGGGTAAGATCAACGGACCCGGAGCATGCATTCCAAGGCGGCTGAGGACTGCGCGCGGGCATTGACGGCGTATTGAACGGCGCTTCTCCGCACCTCGCCGAAATGCGGCGGGAAGGAGCCCCCCCAACTTCATTCCCGCCGCGCCGCCGGGGTATTCCGCGCATGTATGATGGATACTCACCATGAACCGCCGTGCCGCTTTTCGCTCTCTGATGGGTCTCGCCGCCTCTTCGCCGCTTTTCGCGGAGCGCCCTCCCGAGGACGATGTAATGGGTCCAGTCAACATCCACGAATTCGAGGCCGCCGCCAGACGCAAGCTCCACAAGTTGGCTTACGATTTTATCGCCGGAGGCGTGGAGGACGAACTCACTTTGAGAGCCAATCGCGAGGCGTATAAGCATTGGTATCTCGTGCCGCGCGTTCTCACCGATGTGAGCAGCGTCGACACATCCGTGGAACTGTTTGGAGCCAAGGTCCCTTCGCCCATCCTCGTGGCGCCTACCGGGGGCAAGAACCTCGTCCTCCCCAACGCCGAGGCCATCGTCGCCAAGGCTTGCGCCAAGACGAACACGCTGTTCTGCACGGGAAGCGGAGCCGAGCGCGCCGTCGATGAAGCCACGGAAAACATCCATTGGTGGAGCAACACCATCGGCCAGGCGAACAGGAAAGACGCGCAGGGTTACGCCCGCCGCGTCGAAGACCGCGGAGCCAAGGCCATCACCGTGACCGTGGATAATCAATACCAGTCCAATCGCGACCGGAATAACCGCAACCGGTTCGATTACGGCTACATGGCCACGGGAGTGCCCGTGGCCGGAGAGAAGCGAGCGCCGGTCAATCCGGCCCTTGCCGCCCACTGGCAGCCGCACACGCCCAACCTCACATGGGATTACATCGATTGGCTCCGCTCCGCATCGAGCCTGCCTGTTATTCTCAAGGGCATCCTCAGCCCGGAGGATGCCGAAACAGCAGTCAACCGCGGCGCCAGCGGCATTATTGTTTCCAACCACGGCGGGCGTCAACTGGACGGCGTTATCGCCACCATTGACGCTCTTCCGGACGTTGTCGATGCCGTCGGAGGCAAGGTCCCGGTTCTCATGGATGGCGGGTTAAGGCGCGGCAGCGACATCCTGAAGGCGCTCGCTCTCGGCGCCAAGGCCGTCCTTGTTGGCCGGCCGCCCTTATGGGGACTGGGAGCATTCGGCCAACCCGGAGTCGAGCGCGTTTTGTGGATGCTCGGCGCGGAACTCAAGCTCTCGATGGCGCTTGCCGGCAAGGCCAGCCTCGACCGGATCGACCGCAAACTGGTGAGGCGCGGATGATCGCGCTGCTTCTCCTGTTCGCCACGGCGCTTTCCGCGCAGGAAACCGGTAAGCTCTGCGCGCCCTGCCACGCCGAGTATGTTGCCAGCCTCAGGACTCACAAACACTTCGCCAAGGGTATCGGGTGCGAAGTGTGCCACGGTTCCAGCCAGCAGCATCGCAATGCCGCCGGCGCCACCGCTCCCGACCGCGTGGCCGCTCCCGATGAAGTCCCCGCCCTTTGCGGCGGCTGCCACGCCGCGGAGCGCAAGGAATATGAGCCCAGCAGGCATGGAGTGCTCGTGCTCGCGCGCGGCAAGACGCGCGCCGCCAACTGCGGCACCTGCCATGGCGTGCATAGCCCCCGCGCCGCCGCGGCCATGGAGCGGCAGTGCGCTCGCTGCCATGCCTCACTGCCGGAAACGTGCCGCAAACCGGTAAACGTGGCTTCCGGAAAACTACGCTGCGCGGTCTGCCATTCTCCTCACAGCCTCGCCCGCCTCACTCCACCCGGTTCAACGCCTTGATGCGGAAGTAGGGCTTGTCCTTTTCCGCGGGATCCTGCGCGAACTCCTGGCTTGTCTTTGCCGGATCATAATCGCGCCATAGCCAGATCATCTCCTCGGCCAGTTCCACATTGCCGCCATTGCGCGAATGCGTTCCGTTTCCCCACGACATGTGGAAGTCGTAGCCCCGCATCTTGAGCGAATTCACCAGCGCCAGGTTCGTCGCGGGCCACGATCCGTGGTCATTTTCGAGATCCCCGAATCCATCCTGCATCCACACACGGATGTTCTTCCTTGGCGACTTGCGGATCAGGTAGGGGAAGATATAGCCGCCGTCCTTCCGCGTCAGCCCGTCGCTATCACGGCGCAGCCATTGGATGCTCGTGAAACTTCCGACCCGCAGAAGCACGCGGCTGAAATCAGCCGTCCGCCACCAGGCGGCGTTGAACGCACAGATGGCGCCCGATGAGTCGCCCGCAATCGCCCGGCTGTAGCCGTCGGTACGCAAACTGTACGTCTTGCTCACCTCCGGGAGGATCTCTTCGAGCACATACCTCGCAAAGCGGTCGTCCACGGAATCGTACTGAATACTTCTCATGCGCCGCCCGTTGAGGGTTCCAGGCGACACGAGCACTTGCACGATCACCGGAATTTTCTTCTCGTGGGTCAGGTTGTCCCAGACGTTCAACGCCCGCGATCCCGAGTCACGGTGGATGTGCACTTCTCCGTCCGTCCAGAACATCACCGCCGCCGGCGTCCCCGCTTGGTAGCCGGCGGGAGTGTACACCCAATAGTCCGCCGCCATACCGTCGTAAATCCGGCTGGTGTGTGTTTTCTTCGCGGAGAGAGTCCCCGTGGGCACACCCGGCTTGAGGTAGTGGTATTCACTATACGCCATGACGTCCGTGCGCCCGCCGAAGTCCTTGCCGGCCACGACGTAGTGAAAGTTGTGCGTGCGGCTCGTTTTCAGTTTCGCCGCCGCCGCCCACCGGCCGGTCGCGCCCTTCACCTTCCACATCTTCGGTCCCGGCTCATCGTCGATCATCAGGCGCGGTTCGCTCGATGCGTCCGCCACGAACAGGAAATCCGCTCCCTTGGCAAGGTAGGCCGTGCCCTTCTGGATGTCCTCGTTCTTCAAAGCCGTCTCGAGCGCCGCGCCAAGTTGAGCGGATTTTTTTTGCGCCATCGAAAGAATCTGCTCCACGGGCGCGCTTTGCGCGAAACCCGCCGCGCAAACAAAGAGAAAGATGCTGAGTTTTTTCATGAGAGTCCTGCTCCGGCGGACTAGTCCGGCACAAAGAAATCCGTCTGCAAGTCCTTGGCCGGGTCCACCGCGTACTTATCGAAATCCTGATAGCCGTGATCGGCGAGCAGTGTTTCGTCAATGTGGAAATGCCCCGTGTACAATCTCGCGGGCTGCGTCAGAATCAGGTGCGCGGCGTCAGCCATGATCTCCGGCTTGCGGCTATGCGCGATCGCCTTCTCGCCGCCCACGAGGTTCGCCACCGCCGCGGTGGCAATCGTGGTCGCGGGCCAGAGCGCATTCACGGCGATGCCGTCGCCGCGGAACTCCTCGGCCATCCCCAACACGCACAGGCTCATGCCGAACTTTGCAATCGTGTAGGCGACATGCGGAGCAAACCATTTGGCGTGCAGCTCGAGCGGAGGAGAAATATTGAGAATATGCGGGTTGGCGCTCTTCTTCAAATGAGGGATACACGTCTTGCTCACCAGAAATGTTCCGCGGGTGTTGATGGAGTGCATCAGATCGTAGCGCTTCATCTCCGTGTCCAAAGTGCCTGTCAGGGAAATCGCGCTGGCGTTGTTGACACAGATGTCTATTCCGCCGAAAGTCTCGGCGCACTTGCTTACGGCCGCCAACACCTGGTCTTCGAAGCGGATATCGCAGGCGAGCGGAAGCGCTTTGCCGCCGGCCTGCTCGATCTCCCGGGCCGCGGTGTAAATGGTTCCGGGCAGTTTCGGATGTGGTTCCGTTGTCTTGGCGGCCACTCCTATGTTCGCTCCGTCGCGCGCCGCGCGCAGGGCGATCGCCAGTCCGATCCCGCGGCTTGCCCCGGTAATGAAAAGCGTCTTCCCCTCGAGTGAGCCCATCGGCATGAGCATATCTTAGAACACGGGCGCGCCAGTGAGCACGGCCCACGATTGTGATATCTTCACCCAAGGGGCGTACCCATGCAGAAATTCGTGCCGGTTTTTCTTTTCGCGACGTTTTCCCTCACCGCGGCTCCCTTCACGTTTTCCAAGGATGTCGCTCCCATCTTCCATCAGCGCTGCGCGGCCTGCCATCGGCCTAACAACATCGCGCCGATGTCGCTCCTCGATTACAAGTCCGCGCGGCCATGGGCGAAGTCCATCCGTGAATCGGTGCTCAAGCGCAAGATGCCGCCGTGGTTCGCCGATCCCCGTTTCGGCCATTTCTCGAATGATGCCCGGCTATCGGACAAGGAGATCGCGGTGATCAAGTCCTGGGTCGACAGCGGCTCTCCCGAGGGCGATCCCAAGGATCTGCCGCCGGCGCCGGTCTTCGCCGAAGGCTGGCAGATCGGCAAACCCGACATCGTCATCGATATCGGCGAGGATCACAAAGTTCTGCCGGGCGAGGACTCCTACGACCATTTCACTGTCGAGACTCACTTCAAAGAGGGCAAGTGGATTCGTGCCGCCGAGATCAAACCCGGCAATCGCCGTGTCGTCCATCACGTACATGTGCTCCTCGTGCAGGATAATCTTTCGAAAATGGAGGCGGCCTCGACACGAAACATGCCTTCGCTCCAGCAGTTCCTTCTGAAGGACGGGAAGCTCACGCGCGTTCGCCAGGATGCCCCGGTGGTGAACGACGGCTGCGATCCGAACGCGCCGAATCTGCCCTTTCTGCACGGATTTCAGGAGGGAGGCCTGGCGGCATTTCTCCCCGGGCGCCCACCGGATATCTTCCCCGATGGGACAGCCAAGTGGATTCCTCCTGGAGCGAAGCTCGAATTCGTAATCCATTACGCCAAGATTCCGGGCAAGATCCAAACCGATCGCACCAGCATCGGCCTCTACCTTGCGCCGGAACCTCCGCGAATTCCTCTGCGCCGGATGGATCTTCGGAACTTCTTCTTTCAGATCCCCGCCGGCGCTCCCTCGCATGAAGTCAAACGCTGCTACACCTTTGAGAAGGATACCCAGCTTCTCTCCTTTACGCCCCACATGCACTATCGCGGAAAGGACATCACCTATGATCTGGTTCACGCCAACGGAGCCCGCGAAACGCTGCTCGCTGTTCCCCGCTACGATTTCAACTGGCAACTCGTCTACCGCCTGAGGGATCCGGTGCGCGTCGAAAAAGGCGCCACCCTCGTTGTGACCGCCCATTACGACAACAGCCCCAACAACCGGGCCAATCCCGACCCGGCGAAATCGGTTCGCTGGGGCGACAAGAGCGAGGAGGAGATGATGACCAGTTGGATCGAGTTCCTCGAACCTCCGCTCTCCACCGTTGCCGAAACCGGCCGGCGGTAGCCTTTGCTCCACGATCACCGCAACGATCGTCCCTCAAAATGCGTTTAACGGTATAGGGAGATTGACGTGAAGACCATTGTTGCTTTCATCACGGGAGCCGTTTTGGCCGGCGGCGTCGCTTTTTTCGCGCTCCGGAAGACCGCCCCTCCCGAGCCTGAACAGACGGCGGCGGTCACTCAACCGGCGCAACAGGCGGCCACTCAGGAATCTCCGCAACCCGAAGCGCCCCCACCGGGCCCAAGCCACGCCAGCGAACCGGCGCCGACTCCGGTTTCGAAGCCCGCCAGGATCGTCAGGAAGAAGCCCACGCCGCCTCCGGCAGCGCCTCCCGCTCCCATTCCGGAGGCGCCCGCCGAGCCCGCCCCGGCTCCCGCCGCCCCGGTTCCCGCCGCCCCGGCGCCTGTCCAGCCCGCACCGCCGGCTGCGCAAACTCCTACCGGGCCGAGCGCGCCGAACCCACGGATACTCAGACCCGAAACTCCGCCAACCCCTCCCGAGCCAAACCGGGTGACGCTCATTGCAGGCACTCTTATCCCGGTCCGGCTGGCGCAGACCTTGTCGAGTGACCGTGTGCGGACCGGACAAACATTTCAAGCTACGCTCGACCAACCGTTGGTGGTCGATGGTTTCGTCATTGCCGAGCGCGGAGCCCGCGTCGAAGGACGAGTGACAGAGGCGGAGGAAGCCGGCCGTGTCAAGGGAGTTTCTTATCTCGCTCTCGAGTTGACGCGAGTCAACACCTCGGACGGCCAGAATGTGCCCATATCGACTTCTCCCGTCACCAGGGAGGGTGAAAAGACACGCAAGTCCGATGCCGCCAAGGTCGCCGCCGGCGCGGGCATCGGCGCCGCCCTGGGAGCCATTTTCGGCGGCGGGAGGGGCGCCGCCATCGGAGCCGCTTCTGGTGGAGCGGCTGGAACCGGTGTGGTTCTCGCCACGCGCGGCAAACCGGTTGTACTCACCACGGAAACTCGTATCTCCTTCAAACTAAAAGCTCCGGTCACAATCACCGAGCGGCGGTAGGGTGAGGGTTTGACCGATTACTGACCAAACGGTCAATGGATTTGTCTTACTTTCCGCTGTAACATTAGAGTCAGCTAGCTTACCCCACAATAAGGATCTGTCATGTCTATGTTACAGCCCGTTAAAGCGGAATCCCTCAGCGCGCAAGTCGCGGAAACCATTCGTGAGGCGATATTTCGCGGAGAGTTGAAACCCGGTCAGGTACTCCGTGAACTCGGTCTCGCAAAGAGTCTTCGCGTCAGTCAAGCGACGGTGCGCGAAGCGTTGTCCCACCTGGAACACTATGGCCTGGTTGTTCGCACGCCAAATCGCAGTACCTCAGTCACCAGCCTTTCTCCCAAGGAAGTCAAGGATCGCATGAAGGTATGGGTGGCCTTGGAAACACTGGCTTTTACAGATGCGGCGAAACGTATCAACGAAGACGAGATGAGAGAAATTGAACAACTGAACGCCGCGGTTTCCTCGGCCATCGCCTCACGTGACTCGTATGAAGTGATGAACGCGGACCGTATGTTCCACCAGCGTATCTGGGAGATGGCCGGTAACGCCTCCCTGGCGCGCATTCTGGACCAGTTGACGACTCCAGTCTTCGCATTCATGCGGGGCGCCTCCCAGGCCGGCTCCCCGGAACCCGCGTCCCACAATTCCCTGCTGCAGGCGCTCCGCGGCCGGGATCACGATAAGATTGCGGCCGCGGTCGTGCGGCACATTGAGGGTCCGATTGCGACGGCTCTCGATATGCGCGCCCAGGAAGCGCCTATCCGGGCCGAGTCCACCATCACCCACTAGTCCGCAAACTGCCGGCGCAAGGACTGCTTCGCCGGCGTTTTGCCACGGCTCGAGAGCGGGGAACATTCCTCGCCGCGCAAACGTATACTCAGTGTCTGAGCACGCGGCCGGCGCATGCTGATGCTCGCGGTAATCCGCCTGAAAACGGTATCCGGCCCACGCTCAGGAAACACTATGTCTACCCATGTCAAGGTCTTAGGAATCCTGCACCTTATCTTCGGCGCGGGCGGTTTGCTGATTGGCCTGTTGCTTTTCGCCATTTTCGGCGGGATCGCCGGCCTTGTGGGCGCGGCCGGCCGCGATGAGAATGCCTGGGTCGCCGTTCCCATTCTTGGCGCTATCGGCGTCATGATTCTCGTCGTTCTGGTGATCTTGTCCCTGCCCCATCTCATTGCCGGCATCGGACTTCTGCGCTTCAGTCCCTGGGCCCGCGTCCTGACGATCGTGATCTCCGCCATCGAGTTGCTGAATGTGCCCTTCGGCACGGCGCTAGGGGTTTACGGTCTGTGGGTTCTGTTGTCTCAGGGCAGTGAACATCTCTTCACCCGTTCGCCTGCCGGGTTGTACCCGCGGCATCCCTGAGGTCGAGCGCTTCTTCAGTAGACAAACTTCAACGCTAATTGTACCTGCCGCGGAATGTTTGCCTGACTGCTCACCACCCCAAACGTAGCGGTGCCGAACTGCATCCCCGCCACTCCGAACCGGCGATGGTTCATCGAGTTGAAGAACTCAGCCCGGAACTGCACGTTAAACCGGCCCTCGTGCCCGAAGCGGTTATTCTTGAACAGACCGAAGTCCAGGTTGTTTGTTCCATCCCACCGCGCATCCGGGAGTGTCCGCGGAGCCGTACCGAAGGTGAACGGCGCCGGCTGGCTGAATACGGAGGTGTTGAACCACCCGTTCAACCGGTCCACCGGATTGCCGTTCAAGGCCGCGCTGTGTCCGTTGTTGTTCGGCCTGGAGTTACTGCTGTAGGATCCGTAAACATCGGTCACCGCGTTGAATGTGCCGGTAAGATTTGTCGGGGTTGCCACGGCTACCGGCGTTCCACTTTGAGCGGTATATACGCCTGTCACCTGCCAGCCCGAAACCACACGGTCCATCGGACCAATGTTGTTAAGCAGGCGCCGCCCTTTTCCGAATGGAATCTCGATCGTGAAATTCAGCACCAGGCGCTGTGGAACGTCAGCCACGGCCAGAGACCGGTCAAGGCGCCGATTATTCGGATTCATGAATCCCATACTAGTCCCCTGTGCGCCGCCTTCGAGCCAGTCCGACCGGCTCTCCGTGTTGCCCATCGCTTTGCTGATGGTGTAGGCCATGCCGATAATGGAGGCACCAAACCGCTTGTTAAATTGCATCTGGAATGAGTGGTAATTCGAATGCCCCAGCGGTTGGCCTTCGACATACAGAGTCTGAAACTGCGGGAACGGTCTCAGCAGTTGAGCCCGTTGCACCATGGGCAGTGACAGAGGGCCGCTGGCCACGACGCTCGCAAACGGATTCGAAACAAGCGTCTGCAGCGACGCTCCCTGGCTGAGGAGGGTGTCGGGAAGCTGGTTCATCTGGCTGGCCCAATTTGCTGGAAGTCCGACGCCCACACTACCTGCGTAAAGCGCCTCGATCACCATCTCCCTACCCAGCGAGTGCTGGATGTCGAAGTTCCACTGCTGCATATACCCGGCGTGAAAATCACGCTGGTTGGCCGCGGCGTTTTGCCCCACCAACGTATTCAACCCGGCGGCGTTTCCAGGCGGATCGAGAATTCCCTTCGGGAACGGGTTGTCGAGTTTGTCATACGGCGTGTTGCCGCCATCGAGGGAGGCTACCGCCTGCGTGCTGATCGCCCAGGCAGGCGCCCGTACGTCACCGGTCACCTCCGTCGTGGCGGCAGGAATCCAAAACAGCCCGTACCCGCCGCGAACCACCGTGTTTGAAAGTAGCTGGTAGGCGAAACCCAGCCGTGGACCGAACTGCCTCTTGTAGAGATCGTAAGGCGAGCGCTGGTTGCTGTCCGCGAAGCGAAATCCGCCCACCAGGTTCTGTCCCACCTGCTGGCTGATGGGTAGCTGAGCCGTGGGATCAAACCACATCTTGCGGTTGTATCGCTCGGTGATAGGAAACTCAAGACCGTATTCCAACCCAACGTTTAGCGTGAGCTTTCGAGTCGCTTTCCAGTCATCCTGGATAAACGTGCCCAGATATCTCCGCTGGTTGGCGAGGCGCTGGCTCTTCGCCACCGAGGCGCTTGCCATGTACCCCATCAGGAACGAGGCGAACGGCGTACCGCTATCGGCATCCAGCCGCTGAGGATTGAGGGCGCTCATCTGGCTGCTGAATTGAAAAGCGGGCTCAAAGGAATTCTGTTGGAACTGATTGAGTTGTTGCACGCGATAGTCACCGCCGAATTTCACGCTGTGCGATCCGTGCACCCATGTCATGGACGCGCGCTCCCCCCAACTGTTCAAGTCAACCAGCGTCATGCCGGCGGAGGCGGAACTGCCGACCGGCGTCAGCGCACCGGAAAAGTTAAACGCCGGAAACGACTTGATCTGCGTCGCTTCCGCCAGCGACTGCGGGAAACCCAACTTCGTAATGTCAAACCCCAGCGCGTAAGGGATGCTCGGAGAGTCGTAGCGGGCAAAACCGCTGTGCAGTTCCAGAATCAACCCCGGGTTCAGCACCGCCGTCGCCGAAATCGTGGCGTGGTTGCGCGCATACGTGGCCTGTCTGGTGAGATTGACGCTGTACCCCAGCGGATCAATATTTTTCTGCGCGGCCCAGATCCGCGAGTATGTGCCGAACAACTTCCACTTGTTGCTCAGGTTGTGATCCAGCTTGGTTACGATCTGATGCTCGGTATTACCGTTCCCTCCCACAGTGGCGTAGTTGTTGACGTTGGTCACCGGATTGCCCGCCGTGTTCGGCAAGGGAAACACCTGGGTGACGTTGCCGGCGACCCTGCTGATTCGTGAGGCGGGGATGATGTTGCCGGCAAAGGCATCGCGGAGGAAGCCGCCATCCGGAACCTGCCTCGTCGTGAGCGGGTCGGCAATCACCACCATCCTCCGCGCCGCGTTCAGAGTCTGCGAGAAGTCGCCCGAGCGCTGGAGCGGCGTTGGTACTGAAGTGATGCTGCGAGAAGACTGCCGCAGACGGAAGTCCTCCCAATTGAAAAAGTAAAAAGTCTTGTCCCTCTTGATCGGGCCACCGATAGAGGCGCCGAACTGGTTCTGCTTGAACGCGGGTAGGGCCACTCCCGCGCGATTGTTGAAGAAATTATTCGCGTTCAGGACCTTGTTTCGCAGGAACTCATAGACGGAACCGTGCAGTTCATTGGTCCCCGATTTGATGCTGAAATTCACCACGGCTCCGGCCGTGCGCCCATACTCCGCCGAGAACTTGTTCGTCTGCACCCGGAACTCCTGCGTGGAATCGACGGGTGGAACAAAGGAAGGCGCATTCATCTGGGCCAAGTCGAGCGCGAGTCCTTCCACCATCACCACGTTCGCATTCGCCAGCCCTCCGTTGGAGGAGAAGTTTCCCCAGGATCCGTTCTTGCCCCCAAATCCGCCCTGAATCCGGATGCCCGGTGAGAGCGCCAGCAAATCAAGGGGGTTGCGTCCATTCAAAGGCAATTCGCTGATCTGCTGCCGGCTTACCACCGTGCCGATCGTGCTCGTCGCCGAGTCGAGCAGAACCGTGGCAGCCTCGACAGTGATGCTCTCTCTGGTCTCGCCCAGTTCCATCATGAAATCGATGCGCCCCACCTGGTCAACCGCCAGGTTCAGGCCTTCCCTTTTCAACTGCTTGAATCCAGCGGCTTCGGCCGTCACCCGGTACAGGCCCGGAAGCAGTGCGGTGATCAGGTAGTTGCCGGCCTGATTAGTGACTGATTCCCGGGCGACACCTGTGTCCATGTTCACCGCCATCACCTTGGCGTTTGGAACTACGGAGCCGCTCGCATCCGTGACAGTACCCGTGAGTTGCGCGGTTTGACTGAAAGCCGCCAGTCCGAACAGACAAAGAATCGCCGGCAGCTGGATTGAACCAACATGTAGCTTCATCGCTAGACCTCTTTGCTGGAACGAAGTGATGGGATGGCCTGTGCGTGAGCGCAGGCCACGTACATGGGAGTGGGCATCCTGCCCGAATTCGACTCTTTCGAGCCGCCGCTTTAGCAGTCAACACGCCCCGCATGATTCTTCTCCCAACGGACGAATTGACGACCACAAATCTATACCCGTCGCAATTGAAAGTCAACGAAAAACAAATATGAAAACAGCCGGGTAAACAGGAGTTCGAACCGGGTGGACCGAAACCCCTGTACCAGTACGAAGACCCAAAAGCGCGCCCTCCGCGCCTTTCTCCCAGGACTCCTCTTCGGTACTCTTCCTCCATTGAGCCATTCCCCTCTTCGCGTTTCAATGGAGAAGGAAATC
>JABAQT010000061.1:1446-45694 GCA_019187195.1 Bryobacteraceae bacterium | reverse complement strand
ACGGTCCGTATTCCGGTGAACTATTGATTTCCGGGAGGCGGCGCCGCTGGTGGAGGCGGAGGAGGTGGCGGGGGTGGCGGAGGATTGCCTTTCGTATCACCGGGAAGCCCACCGCCTCCGGTTCCGGTGGGGGCTCCGGACCCGCCGCCGCGCAACCCGCCGCCGCGCATGATGGTGAGCACGGCATCGGTCAACCCGCGGAAGACGTGTTCGGCGATGAGGCCCTTATCCACGCTGTTCCTGGCGAGGGGTTCGTTCTTGTAGACGCGGAGCACTTCGCCCGCGCCGACAAGGCGCTCGTTCTTACCAGGTTTCAGAGCGTGGCGGACGGCGACCAAGCCCTCGGTAACCGCGACCATCGTGGTTTCATCCTCATCCACCACGACGTCGAAGATGGTGCCGCGCACGGAGATCACCGCCGTGGGGGTGTGGACATCGTTGGGGTTCGGCTGGCCGCCGAGTTTCTCGATGTGGATCCTGATGCGGCCGATGATCATGTCGACAAGATCCTTCAGGTTGCCGGGATTGGCGCGGAAGACGGCTTTCGAATTCGGGTAGACCTCGAAGGTGCTGCCATCGGAAACGCGGAATTTGGCGTAGCCGTCAGGACCGGTAATGACCATCTGTTGCGGCTGGATTGTGCTCCCCTGGTTTAGCACCCAGGGAGAGTTGGCATCGCGAAGGACTGACACCTGTCCAGTAATCTCGATTACAGTCGCTTGGGAACCGGCTGGAGAAAAGAAGGGTATCTGGGCCAGAGACACTCCAGCCATGGCCGTCAGAATCAGCCCAGCAAGCACCCCCCGAATGGCTGTCCGAAGCATGATCTCTCTCAGTCTAGCAGGCAAGACACCGTTTCCAAGCGAACCATCGGCGTCCTGCCCTTAAACTGCATAGCAAATTAAGGGATACCACAAAAAAAAAGAAAAGTACATGCTTTTTCAACACGATTCGTTATGGACGGAATGGCGGGAAAGGATAGAATAGGGGCAGGCATGTGTCGGAACGCCACAATCGGTCTCGTGGGGCTTGTTCTGTTCCAGGGTGGAGTCCTGGGGCTTTTCGCTCAACCGGCCTCGTCCACGCGGTTGGAGTGGCGCCGCATCGGGAACGCGTTGATCGATGCTTCCCTTCCCGCGCTTGCGACGGGGCCCGTGCGGCATGTGTGGTATTCTCCCGATGGCCAGACGCTGTTTTCCCAGACGGCCTCCGGCCAGATCTGGGAAACCCGGGATTTTGAGACGTGGAGCAGGAGCGCGATCCAGTCCGTGCCGGTCCGCATCACGCTGCGCGGTTCCGCGACCCGGCCGGAACCGGGGGCGCGTGTCGAGCAGGCGGCAGGCGACCCGAATCGATACTACGCGCTTGGCCGGTTTGTCTACCGGTCGGATGACGGCGCGGTGTGGAGCAATCTCACGGGGTATCGCAACCAATCGATTCTCGGAGATGGCCTTTTCGACATGGCGTTGTCGCCCGCCAACCCGGACGAGATCACCATCGGCAGCCAGTTTGGTGTATGGCGCAGCCTTGATGGGGGCGCGACCTGGGACGGATTGAACCGGAGCCTGCCGAATTTTCCGGCGACGAAGCTGCTTTCCGTGCCGAACGGGATGACGCCGGCCGTGGTCTCGGCTCCTCTCGATTCAGGCGCGGACCTGGAATTGGAATGGGCACCCGGAGAACGGGGGGCGTGGCGCGCGGCCGGCACGGGGCAAGCGCGCGCCGAGGGCCGGCTTCGCCAGCGGATAGGGCAGCAACTGGGATTGCCGTTGCGCGTGGCGCGCGCAGTGAGCGATTGGATTTATGCGGGTTCAACGGACGGGCGTCTGTTTGTTTCGCCCGACCGGGGAAAAAGCTGGCTGCCTTCGAACATTCCGGGGGCAGGCGTGGTGAATTCGATTTGGGTGAATGCCAAGGATCCGCGGATTGCGCTGGCGGCATTGTCGGTGGCGGGAGGCGGGGATCCGGGGGCGCGCATCGTTCACACGATGAACGGCGGCCAGTTCTGGGAGGACATCACCGCCAACCTGCGAGGGGAAGCGGGTGGCGTGGTTGCGGCCATGAAGTCCGGCGCCATCTACGCCGCCACGAGCGCGGGTGTTTATTATGCCACCGCCGACCTGGCGAATCTTATTTCCGCACTGAACTGGCAGCGGGTGAGCGACGGGCTTCCGGATGCGGCCGCGCTCGATGTCAGGCTGGATGAGAACGGCAATCAACTGTTCGCCCTGCTCCAGGGACAGGGAGTTTATGCCGCCATGGCCCCCCACCGCCTGCAAGAATTGAGCGTCGTCAACGCCGCCGATTTCAGTTCCCGCCCGGCCGCTCCGGGAACGTTGCTCAGCATCCTTGGCCGGCGGCTGGAACGTGTCAGTACGGGGGACTTGAATGTGCCGATTCTCGGCAGCACCGACGCGGAGACGCAAGTGCAGGTTCCCTTTGAAGTCAAGGGCGCGTCGCTTCCGCTGGTGCTGTCCGGAAACGGGCTCATCCGGCCGGTTGATCTCGCGCTCGAGGCGGTGTCGCCGGCCATCTTCATAGACCGTGACGGCTCACCGCTTCTGCTTGATGCCGACAGCGGAGTAGCGCTCGACGCAATGACTCCGGCCCGGTCCGGATCGAGGATCCAGATTCTGGCCACGGGACTCGGCGCCGTCGATCCTCCGTGGCAGACCGGGATCGCCGCCCCTGTCGACAACACCCCGAAGGTAGTCGCCCGGGTGCGCGCTTTTGTCGACCGCGAAGCGGTGGAAGTAACCCGCGCCACGCTCGCTCCGGGTTATGTTGGTTTCTACCTGATTGAAATCCGGCTTCCCGGTATCGTGAATGCCGGGCCGGCGGAACTCTATATCGAAGCCGGAGACAAGTCCAGCAATCGTGTCCGTGTGTACCTTGCGCCCTAGACGGCGCGTCTGTCGAATGACGAGTTGGATTGATCTGAACGCGAGGAGACTTTTCATGTTGCGAATGGTTGCTTCACTGGTACTGCTGGCAGCCGCCGCGCCGGCTCAGGAAAAGAAGACGGAGAAACTGGCTCCGTATTACCCCACACCGGAATTCGTCGTTCAAAAGATGCTTCAGTTCGGGGGATTGAAGCGGGGCGAGAAGATGTTTGATCTCGGCAGCGGCGATGGACGGATTGTGATCATGGCCGCGCAGAAATTCGGGGCCAACGCGACCGGCGTGGAGATGGATAACGACCTGTGGAAACAGAGCACCGACAAGATCCGCAGTCTCGGCCTGGAGAAGGCGGCGAGGATCATCCATGGCGATATCGCCGCCCAGGACTACTCGGCGGCGGACCTCATCACCGTCTACCTGCTGCCCACATCGAATGACAAGATCAGGCCGATTCTCGAGAAACAGCTTCGGAAGGGCACACGAATCGTCTCGCATGACTTTGAGTTTTCGGGTTGGAAACCGGAGAAAACGGAAACAATCGACGATGATGGCGAAGGCCGCAGCCATACGTTATACCTCTACCGGAGATAAAGCCTGCACGGGTGTGCGGCCAGGGAAAGGATTAGGGTAAACTGAACCTTCCAATTGGCTGGAGAGCGGACTGTAATTTCTGAATCCTGGCGGCGGGCGTTCGGCATCGCGCGCGTGGCGGTAGCGGCTTCGCTGGTGGCGCTCGAGTTGTATCCTCACTGGTTTCCGCTCACCGGACCTTCCGCCGCTTACCTGATGTACAACCTGTTCGCCCTGGGCGCCGTCGCATGGCGGCGGCGCTGGGTGGGAAGCTCGGGTCTTTTTCGCCTGATCATCGATCTCATTGTCCTGCTGGTCTGCATTGTGAACCCGCCGGACAGGGCGGGATGGATGGTAGGAGCTTTCTATATCTTTGTGCTGTTGCATGCGACGCTATT
This sequence comes from Bryobacteraceae bacterium, assembly GCA_019187195.1. Taxonomy (GTDB): domain Bacteria; phylum Acidobacteriota; class Terriglobia; order Bryobacterales; family Bryobacteraceae; genus CADEFT01. The sequence goes on along the minus strand of JABAQT010000061.1, from coordinate 41,825 downwards.
GCACCAGCAGCGGGAGATCCTGCTGGTTGTGGCAGTGGTTACGCTGGCGAGCGTTCTGACGGCGCGGGATCAAGTCATATCTCTCGGCCCGGTGGTGGTGTTCCCCGGCATTCTGTCGGTGCTTTACGGCTGGCAGCGGCAGAAAATCGAGCGGCATCTCGATAATGCGTCGCGACAGACGGTAATGTTCCGTACGGAGGCCGAAAACGCCAGGGAACTCGAGCGCCAGCGGATTGCGGCCGATTTTCACGATGGTCCGCTGCAGAGCTTCATCAGCTTTCAGATGCGGCTCGAGGTGATCAAGAAGCTCCTCGCGCGCGACCGGGAAGCGGCGGTCGCCGACCTGACGCAGTTACAGGAGATCTGCCGCAAACAGATCACGGACATGCGCGCTTTCGTGCGCAGCATGCGCATGTCCGCCGACGGAACCACGCCCGCCACGAGCGTCCGCCAGATTGCCGAGGATTTTCAGAAAGGCAGCGGAATTCAACTGAGCTGGAACGTCGGCGAGGCGCTGAGCGGCCTCGAGCCGGAGATTTCGCACGAAGTGCTCCAGATCATCCGCGAGGCTTTGCACAACGCGCAGAAACACTCGAAGGCCTCGAAAGTATCCCTCAGCGCGGAACGCAGCGTCAATCAGTTGAACCTTCAGGTGGAAGACGACGGGAGCGGCTTCCCATTCGGGGGCACTTACGACCTCGAGGAGCTGGAATTGATGCGCATGGGGCCGGAGAGCATCAAACGGCGTGTGCGTACCCTGAATGGCGAATTGATTGTGGAATCGAACCCCGGCCGCGGCGCATCCCTGCGCGTGCGTGTGCCGCTATGAGCTTCAGCAGGCGGGAGGTGCTGGCGGCTTCTTTTCTGCTCGGCTCCTGCGGGCGCTATGGGGATTTTCACCTGCCGGTTGCGGGAGGGCCAGAGAAGGGTTCATTCGTATGGGAGCCGCGTTCGGGTCCCGTTCTCGAGCGGGGCGCTTCCGGCGAGTGGGATTCGGCGGACGTCCTCAACCCTTCCGTGTTGAACCGCGCGGGGACCTATTACAACTTTTATTCCGGCTTTGACGGCAGAGTGTGGCATACCGGGCTTGCCACTTCGGTTGATGGTCTCGGCTGGACGAGGAAAGGGCGAGTGCTTTCCCCGCAAGGCTGGGAGGGGGATTACATTGCGGCCAACGGCTCGGCGCTGTTGGCGGGAGATGAGATTCTCTACTGGTACCAGGCGGGGAAGCCGCCGCGCATCGCGCTGGCGCGCTCTTTGGACGGACTGGCGTGGACGAAGCATCCGCGGGCGGTGCTCGATGCCGGTCCGCGGGGAAGCTGGGATGAGCGCGGCGTGGCGGATCCATATGTCGTCCTTTTCGGAGGCGTGTTTTACCTGTTCTATCTGGGGCAAGACCGCGCGCGCCGCCAGCGGCTCGGGCTCGCGCGTTCGAACGACGGCATTGTGTGGACCAAACTGCGCGCCAATCCGCTTCTCGAACTGGGCGGGCCGGGAGCTTTCGACGAGAACGGGCTCGGCGAACCGGCGGTGTGGTTCTCGAACGGCTCCTATTGGATGCTCTATACCGGCCGCGACCGTAATGAGTACCGGCGGATGGGGCTTGCGCGGTCGCGGGATGGAGCGCGGTGGGAAAAGCTTGCTTCGCCCGTCATAGCCGGCGGCGAAGCCTGGAACGGGAAGGTGGTTTGCGACGGCACAGTGGAAGTGACGGCGCAAGGCGTGCGAGTCTGGTTTGGAGGCGGCGATCTGCCCCGTCCGGATGAGCGCCTGAACGGGCAGATCGGCTACGGGTTTCTTCGCTGGCGGTCCTGAATGCGCATTGGAATCACCTGTTATCCCACCTATGGCGGCAGCGGGATTGTCGCCACCGAACTGGGGCTCGAGCTCGCGGCGCGCGGCCACGACGTGCACTTCATCACGTACGCCAATCCCATACGGCTCGATACGGGGGCCGGGAATATCCACTACCATGAGGTGGAAGTCTCGTCGTATCCGCTCTTTCAGTACCCTCCCTATTGCCTGGCGCTGGCATCGAGAACGGTGGAGGTGGCGGAGGCTTACGAGCTGGACCTGCTGCACGTCCATTACGCGATTCCCCACTCGATTTCCGCGCTGCTGGCGCAGCAGATGCTGGCTCCGCGCAGGCGTCTTCCGTTCATCACAACGCTGCACGGCACCGATATCACGCTTGTCGGGGTGGACCCTTCCTACTTCGCGATCACGAAATTCTCGATGGAAAGATCGGATGGCGTCACGACCATCAGCGAATACATGCGCCGCCGCACGCACGAGGTTTTCGGCATCTCAAACCCTATCCGCGTAATTCGTAATTTCGTCAATTGCCGCGTCTACAAACCGCCCGCCACGCCATGCGAGGGAGAGCCGAGGCTGCTTCACGTCTCGAATTTCCGCCCGGTGAAGCGGGTCCTCGATTGTGTGCGGATACTCGCCCGCGTGCGGAGAGAAATTCCGGTCCATCTGCTGATGGCCGGCGATGGCCCCGAGCGTGTTCCCGCCGAGCGCCTGGCGCGGGAACTCGGCATGTCCTCGCATGTCACGTTTCTCGGCAAGCAGGACCATGTGGAGCGGTTATTCCCGCAAGCGCGCATTCTACTCATGCCGAGCGAACTCGAGGCCTTCGGGCTGGCCGCGCTCGAGGCAATGGCCTGCGGAGTGATCCCGGTGGCGACCGACTGCGGGGGCGTGCCCGAACTCATCCACCCCGGCGTGGATGGATTTCTGGAAAAGGTTGGCGACGTGGAATCCCATGCCGTCCGTATCATCGAGGTCCTGCGCGATGAGGAGAAGTACGGCGCCATGTCGCGAGCCGCGCGGCGGAAAGCGGAGACGCAGTTCGATACGACGAAGGTCATTCCCGAATACGAGGCGTACTACGAAGAGATCCTCGGCGGCTAATGTAGCCGGTTCCGCTTCTCCGTCCAGAACCCTGCACGCCCCTCTTAGAACCGTCAAATTCCTGTGAGATAATGCCTCTCTATAAATTCCTTGCGTAGAGGCTGTTTTCACAAGATGAGCATGGAGGAAGTAGCCCGGCGGGCTGGAGTTTCGACGGCGACCGTGTCGCGCGTCATGAACAACAAGACGGTTGTCAAGAGCGCCACCCGCAACCGTGTGATGCGGGTGATCACGGAGCTCAACTACCACCCGAACCTTCTGGCGCGCACGCTTGCCGGAGGCTGCAGCCGCACATTGGGGATGATCCTCTCAAACATGGAGAATCCGTTCTTTTTCGATGTGTACCGAGCGGCGGAGACGCTCGCCCACACACACGGCTACGAGGTGGCCGCCGTCAATACCGGCTACCGTCCGGAGAAGCTTCTGGCCGGCATCCGGATGATGATCGGCAGGCGCGTGGCGGGACTGGCGGTAATCGCCTCTGAAATGGAGCCGTCCTTCCTGAATGAGGTGACGGAGTCGAAGATTCCCGCGGTCTTTTATGATTTGGGCTCTTCCCGTCAGGGCGTCCAGAACATTCGTGTCAACTGCCGTCCCGGCATCGGGCGCATTGTGGATTACTTGCACGATCTGGGCCACCGTAAATTCGCCTATATTGGCCATCATCCGGCTTACGGGCCGGCGGGCGAACGCGAGGTCACTTTCGTTGAATCCGTGAAACGGCTGGGGAGTGCGTGGCGGACCGCGTGCGCGCAGGATAGCCTCGAGGGGGGCCGCCAGGCGGCGCGTTTGCTGCTTGAATCCGGCTTTCGGCCGACGGCGGTCATCTGCGTCAATGACTTCATGGCGGTGGGGGCGCTTCGCGAGTTGCGCGACCGTGGCCTGCACGTTCCCCAGGATGTCTCCGTCACCGGATTCGACAACATCAAGCTCTCCGAGTTCTGCCATCCGGCGCTCACCACCGTGCACATTCCGAGGGAACGCATCGGGCGGCGGGTGGTTGCGATGCTGTGCCCGGAGGAGGGTTCGACGACGGCGGGCGACATCGTCATCGATCCGGAGCTGGTTCTACGCGGCTCGACGGGTCCGGCTCCCGCATAAGGATGGCTTCGCGGCCGGGCTGGATGATCAGGGGTGAAGGGCGGCGATCGCGGCCTGCCCCAGGCTGATGCCTCCGTCGTTGGGTGGAACCGCGTGGTTGATCCAGACATCGAGGGGGCCGCCGCTCAGAATATCGTGGATGTCCTCGAGCAGGAGGTTGTTTTGAAAGACGCCACCGGAGAGAACGACGGTATCGAGTTGGCGCGGCGTGCAGAGGGCCATGGCGGCATCGCACAGGCCACGCGCGATCGCTCTTTGGAAGGCTCGCGCGATGGAAGCGGCCGGGCGCCCGCGCAACCGGTCCTGGATCAGAGCCTCGAGCAGAGGGCGGAAATCCAACTGGCTCCCATCGAAAGGAAAAGGATATTGCACTTCGGTGCGTGCGCCGGCGGCAAGGTGCTCGAGCCACATGGCGGCCTGGCCTTCGAACGTGGATTCGCGCGTGAAGCCGAGTAAAGCCGCTGCCGTATCGAACAGCCTTCCCATCGAAGTCGCCGGAAAGGAGCGGAACCCTTTCCGGACGAGCGAGACGGAGTGAGCAAAGCGCGGGGGGAAGCGAAACGGCTCCGCCGCGAAGTCCGGCGGGTTGCCGATCGCGGTGAGGAACCCGGCCGCCGCCTGGACGGGGAAACGCGCGGCGGCATCTCCTCCGGGCAGCATGGCGGGGCGCAGGTGCGCCACACGCTCGAATCCGGAAGCGACGCTTCCGGCAAAAAACTCGCCGCCCCAGATAGAGCCGTCGACGCCATAGCCCGTGCCGTCGAAGGCCACGCCGAGCACGCGTTTGTGCAGTTCTCCCCGTTCGGCGAGGACGCTGGCGATGTGCGCGCGATGGTGCTGGACGGCGATGGTCTTCGATCCGGGCAGGCGCGACGCGGCGATGGTGGAAAAATATTGCGGGTGTAAGTCGTGAACCACGGTGAGTTCGTTCCAGCGGGTTTGATACATCGAAACGAGGTCGCGGATGGTTTCCTCGAACGCCCGCAGGCATTCGTAGTGATCGAGATCGCCTATGTGCTGGCTGACGAATGCCTGGCCTTCGACGACGAGCGTAACGGAGTTCTTGAGGCCGGCTCCGGTGGCGAGAATCGGCCGCCGCGACGGCAGGCTGGCGCAAACCGAGGGCGCATAGCCGCGGCCCCGGCGGAGAATGACGGCTCCGAAGGGACTTTGCCGGACGATGGAGTCATCCACGCGGCGGACGATTGGCCGTTCTCCGATGAGGAAGGCGTCCGCGATGCCGCTCAAAGTTTCGAGCGCTTCCTCGTCGCGGTAGGCGATGGGTTCGCTCGAGCGGTTGGCACTGGTCATCACCAGCACTTCAGGCGCTCCGCCGGCGAAGAGCAGATGGTGCAAGGGCGTGTAGGGAAGCATGATTCCGAGCTCGATGCTATCCGGGGCGACGCCATCGAGTGGCAAGGAGGCGGGGGCAAGGACGATGGGGCGCGCCACCGATTCGAGGAGCAATTCCGTTTCCCTTGAAAGCCGCACCAGTTTTCGCGCGGCGGCCAGATTCCGGGCCATGAGAGCGAAAGGCTTTTCCTTACGGAACTTGCGGTTTCTCAGATGGCGAATGGATTGAGAGTTGAGGGCATCGCAGGCGAGATGGTATCCGCCGATTCCCTTGAGGGCGACGATCGAACCGTCGCGCAGGCTTTGGAGGGCGGCTGAGATAGCGGCTGCTTCGTCTCTGATGACCTCATGGCCGCGGGAGAAGTAGTAGCGCGGCCCACAATGGCGGCAGGCAACCGGCTGCGCGTGGAAACGGCGATCGGACGGGTCGTGATATTGCGCGGCGCAGTAGGAGTCCATGGGCCAGGGGCTCATGGAAGTATTCGGGCGATCGTAGGGAAGGCTCCGGATCACGCTGTAGCGAGGCCCGCAGGCGGAGCAGTTGATGTAAGGATAACCGGACCGCGGGTGGCCGGCGGAGAACATCTCCTCGAGGCATGCGTCACAGACGGGGAGGTCGGGCGAAACGCGAACAGTGGGGCGCTCGAGGTGGGAGCTTTCGTGAATGGTGAATTCCCGCAACCCGCGTATTTCCGCGGGCTCCACTTCGACGTCCGCCACCCTGGCCGGCGGGGGCGCGTGCATTTCCATCTCGCGGAGGAATGCGTCAAGATCCGCTTCCCCGCCCTCGATGTGGATCTCAACGCCGCGCGGTCCGTTGAGCACCCAACCCGCCAGGGATCGCGCACGCGCGAGGCGGAAGACGAAGGGACGGAACCCTACACCCTGGACAACGCCGCGAACGCGAATGGACCTGGCGGAGCGCATCAATCGGAATCCGTTCTCTCCGCCATCGTAGCCGAACAGGACCTACGGGCGAGTCCGGCTCGATCAGGAGGTCGCGCTGACCTTGGCGGTCAACTTCTCGAGGGTCTCGGACTTCTGCACCATGTTGCGCGAGAAGCTGCGGATCAGCGGTTGATTGAGGTTATTGCGCGAGTTGTCCAATTGCATTCGAATCTCGCTGGTATTCGTCTTGAGCGCTTTGATGAGCACCATGCTCTTGTCCAGAGCCTTTTGCTCGGAAGGCGACAGCGTGGATCTCATGGCCTCGATTTCGGCGAGTTTCATGCTCATGTCCTCGACGGAGGGCTTGATCTCGTTCCACTTCCGGTCGTAGTCCGCCCATTTCGTGGTGGCATCCCGTGTCAGCTTCTCAAGATTGGCGGCTGTGGTCTGAACGATGGAAGCGTCCTTGCGGATGCTCTCGAAGTGGGATTGAGCCTGGAACTTCTCACCCTGGGCCTTATCGGATGTCTTGGCCTGGGCGAAGAACAGGAAACCCGACAATAGGAGCGAGGTCCCGACAGCCAGACCTCTTACCGGTACACTTCGTCGAATCATCATACAACTCCTTTCATCTGCCTCCCCTGAATCCCGATTTGAGGGAAGCGAGCCATGTTTATCAACTTTGATTCCAGTTTAAAGTGGGGCTTCGAAGGATAGAATCGCGCCTAAGGTGTATATACGGCCCCCCGCGGAAGGGACGGATGGCTCATCCCATCCCGACGGCATCGCTTCCGCCTCTTCCGCGGTGGTGAAGCAGGCGGATGGCCAGCCACCAGGCTCCGGCCGCGATCAGGAGCCACATCGCCCAGCGCATGGAGGAGGCGAGGAAAGCGGGGCCGGCAGGCGGCCAGTCGAAGGAGAACTGGCGCAGGCGTTCGCCGCGTTCGATCATCCAGTGCCAGGCGGTGTGAGCGACCAGGGCGGAGAGGATGACGCTGCCCATCCGTTCGGCAACCACGAAACGAAACAGGAGTTCGAGGAGCGGTATGGCGAGCGCCAGCACGAGCAACTGTCCGATCTCGACGCCGATGTTGAAGGAAACGAGCGAGGCGAGCAGGTGGCTGCCGGCGAACTGCAGTGATTCCTTGAGGGCGAAAGAGAAGCCGAATCCATGCACAAGGCCAAAGCCAAAAGCCATCACCCAGCGCCGCCGTGTGGTGATTCCGCCGGCGATATTCTCGAGGGCCATGTAAACAATCGAGGCGGCGATGAGCGTTTCCACCAGCGGGGGAAACCAGAGCGCGTCGGGGGCGAGATTGTAAGCCGAGCCGATGAGGGTGATGGAGTGGGCGAGTGTGAATGCCGTGACCACCCACACCAGAGGGCGAAAGCGGCGAAACGGGATGACCAGGCAGAGCAGGAAGAGGAGATGGTCAGTCCCGTCAAGAATGTGGAAGAAGCCCAGCTCCACGAAGCGCGCCGCCGCCTGATGCCAGCGGGGATCAAGCGGCACGAGGCCAGGATCGCCGCTGAATTCATACGCCCGCACGGTTCCGCCGGGAGGAAGAAAGCGCACCACGGTAAGGACACGGGCGGCCAGATGCCGCAATCCGGGGCGTATGGCGAAATGAGCGGCATCGGATTCAACCGGCGACTCCATCCGCACGTCGAGCAACAACTGATTCCAGACGACGTTCGCGCCGTTCGGCAATCGAGGAGCGGAAAGACGCGCGGCGGCCTGTTCGAACGATGAGAAGGACCTGTCTGATTCGAGAGACAGTTGTGTTGCGGTCACGGTGGGTGTGGCGAGTTTGCGCCCTTCCTCGCGGATATCGAGGAACTGAGCCAGCCACAGCGTGGCGGCGGAGGACAGATGCGGCGCCAGCCTCTCGACATCGAGGTAGCCATTTTCGCGCTCGGGAAACTCGAGGTCGCGGATCGCCTTCAGCGGCACGCGGACCAGGATTTGCATGCGCCCGTTGGACGGTTTGAGGAACAACTGGACGGTGACATCGCGCGGTATATCGTGGCCGGCGGCAGCGGCGCAGAGAAGCAAACATATCGCGGGCGCGGTGAGCCTCGAGCGGGGGAATCGTGTATGATGGCCTACGCCGAACTGGAAGGGGAAAGGCATGAAACGGACATACTATATCGGTGCTTTCCTGGTTGCAATCATCGTAGCGCTTGGCGTGGGTTCCCACCTGCTCGAGAAGAGAGCGGTGGTGGAGGCGGCGGGCGCGCAGGCTCCGCGGTTCGAGGTGGACCCCATGTGGCCCAAGCCGCTGCCGAATCATTGGGTGATCGGGTCCGTGATTGGGGTGGCCGCGGATGCGAGCGACAACATCTGGATCATTCACCGCACGGGCTCGCTCGACCGCATGGAACAGTACCTGACGATGAAGCCGCGAGCGGCCGACTGCTGCGCGGCCGCACCGCCGATACTCGAGTTCAATCAGGATGGGGATCTTATTGGAAGCTGGGGCGGTCCGGGCCAGGGCTATGAGTGGCCGGCGTCGAACCATGGAATCGATGTCGACTTCAAGGGCAACGTGTGGATTGGCGGCAACGGGCGCGGCGCGCGGCCGGCTCCGGCGGCGCAGGACGAGAGCAGGATGGGCGGCGCGGGCACGGTTCACGACAGCATGGTGCTGAAGTTCACGCAATCCGGAAAATTCCTGATGCAGATCGGCAAACCGAACATGGGCAAAGGCAGCAATGATATCGAGAACCTGCGTCTGCCGGCGAAGACGCTAGTGGATCCGAAGACGAACGAACTGTATGTTGCCGATGGGTACGGCAACCGGCGGGTGATTGTCTTTGACGCGGACACCGGAAAGTATAAGCGGCACTGGGGGGCTTACGGGAACAAGCCCGACGACACGCAACTGCCGCCCTACAATCCGAACGATCCCCCGGCGCGGCAGTTCCGCACGCCGGTGCATTGCGTGGATCTTGCCAAGGATGGACTGCTGTATGTTTGCGACAGGACGAATGACCGCATCCAGGTGTTCCAGACGAATGGGAGGTTCGTCAAGGAAGCGTTTATCGAGAAAGACACGCTGGGGGACGGCTCGGTATTCGACATCGCGCTGTCGAAAGATCCCCAACAGAAGTACCTGTACGTCGCCGATGGTTCGAACATGAAGGTCCATGTGCTCGACCGGCAGACGTTAACGGAACTCACTTCCTTCGGGGACGGGGGGAGGCAACCCGGCCAGTTCTATGCGGTGCACAGCATTGCCACGGACTCGAAGGGAAACATCTTCACCACCGAAACCTATCACGGGCAGCGCGTGCAGAAGTTCGTCTACAAGGGAGTGGGGCCGGTAATGAAGAAGGATCAGGGCGTTGTATGGCCGTCCAGGCAGTGAGCGTGACGGAACGGGCAATGGACGCGCTGTAAACAACTTGCCGTCACAAAGCCACGCGCGGCTTCTCGCGAGTAGGCTAAACTGGATTACTTCGCATGGGTTTTAGCAGCAGGCTGGGTCAATCTCTCACCGCCAAGGAAATCTTCGATCTGGTGAAGGACGACCTGAAACTGGTCGAACGGGAGCTGAGTTCGGAATCCGTGGCGAGTGTGGAAGCGGTCACCCACATCGCGCGCTATCTTCAGGATTCCGGCGGGAAACGCCTGCGTCCGATTCTCCTGCTGCTTTCCGGGCGGCTGGTGGGCGAAGTGACGCCGGAAACGATCCGCATGGCGGCCATAGTGGAAATGATTCACGCCGCCACGCTGATCCATGATGACGTTATAGACACGGCGAAGACGCGCAGAGGACGGCCTTCCTCGAACGCCATCTGGGGGAACCACATCTCGGTGCTGGCCGGAGACTGGCTGTACATGCAGGCCTTTCAGATTGCGCTGCGGGAGCGGAACTTCCACATTCTCGACCTGCTCATCAATCTCACGCAGATGATGGTGGAGGGGGAACTGCTGCAGTTGGAGCGGATCGGCAAGATCAACATCTCCGAGGCCGATTACATGCAGTTGATCGACCGCAAGACCGCCTGTCTCATCTCGGTCTGCGCCAAGCTGGGGTCGCACGTAGCCGGCGCCGGCGAGGCGACGGAAGCGCGCCTCGGCGAGTTCGCGTGGAATCTGGGGATTGCCTTTCAACTGGTGGATGACGTTCTCGATTTCACGGCCCGGGAGACGATTCTCGGCAAGCCCGTGGGCAATGATCTTAGGGAAGGAAAGGTCACACTTCCGCTGATCTACGCCCTCTCCTCGGCAAGCGCGGAGGAGCGCGGCATGGTGGAGCAGGTTCTGGCCGACCGGAGCTATGACAACGTTCCCTTTTCGCGAATTCTGCGAATGATCGAGCGCCACCGGGGCGTGGAGCGGGTGCGGGAGCGCGCGGTTCACTTCACGGAGAAGGCGAAAGCCATTATCGCCGAGTTCCCGGATTCCCCTTATCAGCGGGCGCTCACAGCCGTCACCGGCCTGGTGATTGATCGCGATCGCTGACGGCATGCTGCTACAGTGGATTCGCGAAGTTCTGCAGAGCTCGGCGGCCAACGTCTTTCTCGAGGCGGTCGCGGTTGGCCTGGCTCTCATCCTGGCCTGGTTTTTTCCACGGCTCGGCGAGGGTTGGTTCCGGCGGCTCGAGGGTTGGGGCAAGTCGTTTTCCGCGTCGCTCAAGTGGCCGTGGCCGCTGTTGTTCGCTTTTCTGCTGCCCATACTGCTGCGTCTCATACAGTTGCCGATCTATCCGCCGCCTCAGCCGGCAATCCACGACGAGTTCAGCTATCTGCTTATCGGCGATACGTTGAGGCACTGGCGCCTCGCCAATCCCACGCACCCCCTGTGGGTGCATTTTGAAACCATACACGTCTTCTTTCAGCCTACTTACGCGTCGAAGTATCCGGTCGGCCAGGGGTTCGCCCTGGCGCTTCCGCAGTTCGCCGGGCTTCCGGCCTATACGGGAGTCTGGCTTTCCTGCGGGTTCATGAGCGCCGCGGTGTACTGGATGCTGTGTTCGTGGCTGACTCCCGTATGGGCTCTCTTTGGAGTGTCGGTGGTGTTCCTCCGCATCTCGACCTTGAGCGCGTGGATGCACAGCTACTGGGGAGGCGCGGTTCCCGCCATCGGCGGGGCCCTGGTTCTGGGGGCTCTGGCACGGCTGTTGAAGAAGCCCGCCCACAACACCGCCTTCGTGCTGGGACTGGGCGTCTTTATCCTTGCCAATTCGCGCCCGTATGAAGGATTCGTATTGTGTTGCGTGGCGGCAGCGGTGTTGGCAGGGTGGCTTTGGAAGGCGGAGTACGGGGCGGCGTTCAAGTTCCGGGAGGTGGTTGCGCCGTTGTTGCTCGCCTCGACGGCGACGGGGGCATTCCTTTGCTATCATAACTGGCGCACCACGGGGAATCCGCTGGAACTTCCCTATCAGCACAACCGGAAGCTTTACGGCACGCCGCAGACATTTTACTGGCAGCCGCCCGTTCCGCCAGTGCCCTTCCGCCACCATGAGATCGCGCAAAACTACCGCTGGCAGCTTTCGATGCGGCTGCAGGGCGACAGCCTGCGCACGCTGTGGGACGCCACGAGACTGAAACTGCGGGAGTTCTGGCTGTTCTTTTTCGGACCCGTCTGGTCCGTGCCGCTTCTCATGCTGCCGTTCGTCGCGCGGAAGCGCGCTTACCGCATTCCGCTGCTGGCGGTTCTTTTCGTGCTGATCGCGGTGGGATGCTACTCGTTTTTCTATCCGCACTATCTGGGACCGATTGCCGGAGCCATTCTTCTGGTGCTGTTGGCCTGCCTCGCGGAACTACGCAAGTTGCGGCTAAGGGGCCGTCCGGTGGGATTGGCGCTTTCGCGGTTTTTGGTAACGCTGTCGATTCTGAGCTTCAGTTGGCAGATCGGAGTGGATGCGTATCATTTCGATAGCGAACGGCAGGTGAAGACTCCCCGCACCCAGGTGCTGGATGTACTCGAGAAAATGGGAGGGTCGCACGTGGTGTTCGTGCGGTACACCTACAACCATGATTTCCACCACGAGATTGTTTATAACGGCGCCGATATAGACGCGTCGCCCATTATATGGGCTCGTGACATGGGTCCTTTCGCGAATCAGGAGGTAGTGAAGTACTACCACGGGCGCAAGTTCTGGATTTTCGAGCCAGACGCGCGTCCTCCGCGGCTGGAACCTTATCCGATGATTCTCCCAAGGATACCCGGCTTCAAATAGACCGTCACTGGCCGGGCTTCCGAGCCTCGTAGGGGATCTCCTTCACTCCATCCTCCATGCCGACGATCCGCACCACTTTTCGCACGGACTGGCTCGATGGATCCGGCACATCGAGGGCGGCGGGAGTGCCGGGCACGGCCGCCATCCGGGCCTGCCGGGGAGCATTCATCGGGGCCGTTTCGGTGACCAGGGGAGGAGCCGCCGCGGCGCGCAGTTCGTTCAGGCTCTGGTCCAGCAGTTTGTTGTCGATGGTGAAGGCCATTTTGACGGTGGTCTTATCCGTTGCCACCTTCACACGCCTGGCCACCTGTGTCAGCGCCGGTTGCTGAGAATAGTTGAGGGCGGCTAGCTGGAGCAGCGCGGGAAGACCCGATCCCAAAGCCGCGGCGGCCTCGGCGGTGGCCGCCTGAACGACAAGACTGGCGTTCAAGGTGTCGGTGGTGGATACGCCCAGTTCGAGATGTTCCACCTGGGCCGCAAGGTCCGATTCCGCCATGCCCAGGCTCGATAGCGATTCCGCGGGTTGGTCCACCAGCGCCCAGATCTCCTGGGTTGTGGACAGGGTCACCGCGCGGAAAAACAGCGGATTCCGCTCCGAGAGACTGTCGGCCCGCTGCCAGCGGTCGATTGCGGCCTTCACCGAGGAGCCGTCTCCAAACAGAATCGTCTGCCCGTCCAACAGGGCGAAGTGCAGGTCAAACGGGGTGGCATTGGGGGGCACCAGCAGTTCGACGTCGTTGTAGCGGCGCGATACGGCGCCGTCGGCTTTCGCCATGGCGCGAATCCTCGGCAGGGAAAACCGTCCCTCGCCCACCACCAGCAATGGAGAGCGCCCGGTTTGCCCGCCGGGTGAGGAGACCAGGATGCGGTCAATGTTTTCGATGGAGTCGAGGAGCCCCAACAGCGGATGGCCGCCTTTGCCGACCTGGCGCAGGACAAGGGGGCCAAGGGGAGAATCCTGCACCCGCCGCCAGTCGATGCCGATCAGGAGTTTGGCGTCAGGATGGGCAAGCGGCAGAATCGTCCACCTGGCAACGCGCGCTGATTGTGACGCGGCAATCAGGGGCAGCATCATGAGGAGGGCGAAGAGACACCATCGCATACTCCACTATCGGTTGAAAGGCTTAGCAAATTTAGGAAGGGTTCCGGGTGCGGAATGATCAGGGCCGGACTTCGCTCACCCGTAGCGGCGCATCGAGCCGGAAGGTGAGCACGGATTCGGCCGGGACCTGAATCGCTTTCCCGCGCGTGATCAACTGGCCGGCGGCTCCGGCGGCGGCTCCGGATGCGGCTCCGATGGCCGCTCCCTTGCCGTGCCCGGCGATGGCTCCGATGATGGCGCCTATGGCCGCTCCGCCGCCGACATACTCGGCGGTGCGCTTGTTGCCGCCCAATCCGGATTTTCCTTTCTGCTGAATATCGGCCGTGTCGACCCGGTATGTCTTTCCTTTGACGGTGACCGATTCGAGATCCAGCGTGAGGTCGGAAGCGCCCGTGATGCGACCGCCTTTCGAAGCCGAGCGGATGACAATCCTGGCATCGGAGCCGTGCGGAATCACGACGGTCCCGCTCGCATCCGCAACGTCCGCCGTTACCTCCGCGGCGTAGGTCTGCCCTTCCGAGGTCTTTCGGGAGTCGATGGTTTCGCCGGTGCGGATGGATATGCCGGTTCCGGCCGGCAATTCGTATGTCCTGGCCACGGCGCGGGGGGCGGGTTCAGAACGGGGCGCCCGGGGCGGGGCGGCAGGGGGTGTATGCGCCACGGGAGACGGTTCGGCGGGCATCGGGGTCTCACCGGCCGGCGGCGCGGCTTCGCCATATTCGACCGACTTCACATCTTTCATGTCGAGGGTGTGGGAGACGTTGTCGCCGCTGACGAGGGTCATCGCCGATGGGGAGGAACTCGTCACTGTTCCGGTCAGCGTGGCGCCGTCGCGCAACAGCACGGTGGCCCGCTGGCCGGTCTGGGTTGCCGCATCCTTCCTGGCACAGGAGACGGTGAGCAGCGAAAACGCCACACAGACGAGAATCCAAGCTCTCATGGAACGAATAGCCCTCCGAGGGCCAGTATATCGAATGTAGCCCGCGTTACAGGAATTCCGTGAACAAGGACGCGCCGTCCACTAGAATGGTGAGATGCCGATGGGGCCCCTTTGTTCCATATTCAGGGACGGGAAAGCTCTCCACCGGTGTCTGCTGCTCTCGCTCGCCGTTTCGGGTTTCAACGGCGCTCTCGCGCAGAGCATCTCTCTCTCCCTCTCGTCGGGCCACGCGACGCCGGGCTCCACCGTGGAACTCGAGATCAGCCTGCGCACCACCGGAGCAATTCCTCCATCGGCGCTGATGTTTACCGTGACGTATTCAACGGCGGACATCTCCGCGATGAGCGCTTCGGCGGGCTCCGCCGCCACCAGCGCGGGAAAGTCGATTTATTGCAATCAGAACGCCGGCAGCCTGGCTTGTATCCTGTATGGGCTGAATCGCACAACCATCTCCGATGGCGAGGCGGCGAAGATTCATGCCACGGTTTCAGCGGTCACAACCAATCCGGCTATCGTCACCGGGTTGAACTCCTCGCTCGCCAGCAGCGCGGACGGGCTGCCGCTGGCGGTTCAGGCGAGCGGAGGAGTGATCTCGACAGGTCTATCTTCCGGGGGGCAGGCAGGGTTGCGCTTCGTTCCGCTCACGCCCTGCCGTGTCATCGACACGCGTCCGGAATACAACTATCAGGGGCGGGTCGGCCCGTTCGGTCCTCCGTTTTTCGCCGCGGCGGAAACGCGCGTGGTTCCGATGCCCCAATCCACGGTTTGCCGCATTCCAACATCCGCGAAAGCCTATGTGCTCAATGTGACTCTTGTGCCGAGGGGGCGCGCGGATTTCCTCACGATCTGGCCGACCGGCGAGGACCAGCCTCCGGTTTGGACGGTGCGCTCGCCCGACGGACTCGTGGTGGCGAACTCGGCCATCGTGAAGGCCGGACCTTACGGGAGTTTGAGCGTGTACTCCTCCGGAAATACCGATCTTGTGCTCGATATCGCCGGATACTTCACGGATCAGACGGGCGTTGGCGGTTTTGTCTACTATCCGCTCAGCCCCTGCCGGGTAGTGGAGACGCGCACGGCCATGCGGCCTACTTTCGGTCCTTTCGGTCCACCCTCGATGGGAACGGGAGAGACGCGGCGTTTTCATTTTCCGTCCTCTTCCTATTGCCAGATTCCCCAGGGGGCGGCCGCGTACTCGGTTACGATCACCGCCGTACCCAAAGGCCCGCTGGCGTTTCTGACCGCGTGGCCGGCGGGAGAGGCGCGGCCGAATGTTTCGAGCCTGAACTCGCCGTCGGGCAGAATTCTCGCCAACAGCTTTATTGTGCCCGCGGCCGATGGCGGCATTGACGTTTACACCTATGACGAGACCGACTTCCTGATCGACATCAACGGCTATTTCGCCCCCGACAACGGGCTGACCGGCCTGTACTATTTCCCGCTGCCGCAGTGCCGTGTCATGGATACGGCGAATCCGGGATTTCCGGGCGTTTTTGGCGGGCCGATGTTCGCGGACAACACATCCCGCACCCTGCCGATGACGAACGCTCCGTTCTGCCCGGGGATACCCGCTTCGGCCAAAGCCTATGCGATCAACGTCACGGCTCTTCCGGCGGGCTCTCCGATGCCTTACCTGACCGCCTATCCGGCGGGCCAACCGCGCCCGGTGGCGTCGTTTCTCAACGCTTTCGAAGGGCAGGTAGTGACGAACTCCGTGATTGTTCCCGCCGGGACGGGCGGCGCAATCAGCCTCTATGCCTACCGCCACACGAACATCGTTCTCGAGATCAGCGGCTACTTCGGCCGTTGAGTCAACTCACGGAGGGCAGTCCGGCGAGCGCCATCGACAGTTCCGCCTCGTCATATTCGAGATCGGCCAGTTTGCCGCCGAAATAGTCGATGTAAGCCTGCATGTCAAAATGCCCGTGGCCGCAAAGGTTGAATAGGATGGCGCGGCTGACGCCGTCTTCCCGGCAACGGAGCGCTTCGTCGATGGCGGCCCGTACGGCGTGATTGGCCTCGGGGGCCGGAAGGACGCCTTCGGCGCGGGCGAATTGAATTCCAGCGGCGAAGCAGGCAGTCTGCTGATAGGCCCGGGCCTCGATGAGGCCGAGTTCCTTAACATGGCTGACGAGCGGCGCCATCCCGTGGTAGCGAAGGCCTCCGGCATGGAACCCGGGAGGAGTGAAGGTGGACCCGAGTGTATGCATTTTCGTGAGGGGAGTGAGGTGCGCCGTATCGCCAAAATCGTAGGCGTACTTTCCGCGGGTAAGGCTGGGACACGCCGAAGGTTCGACGGCGATGACGCGCACCGCTTTTCCGCCGCGAAGCTGCGCTCCGAGATAGGGGAAGGCGATGCCGGCGAAGTTCGAGCCGCCTCCGGTGCAGCCGATTACGATATCCGGGTAGTCATCCGCCATCTCCATCTGCGCGACACACTCCTGCCCGAGGACAGTCTGATGGAGCAACACATGATTCAGCACCGAGCCGAGAGCGTACTTGGTGTCGTCACGCCCCGCTGCCAGTTCGACCGCCTCGGAAATGGCGATGCCGAGGCTGCCGGGGTGATCCGCCCGCCGGGCGAGAATGGCGCGCCCGCTGGCGGTCTCATTTGAAGGAGAGGGCACGCAGCGCGCGCCGTAGGATTCCATCAGGGCGCGCCGGTAGGGCTTCTGCTGATAGGAGACCCGCACCATGTAGACGTCCACCTGGATGTCGAACAGGGCTCCGGCGAAGGCCAGCGCGCTGCCCCACTGGCCGGCTCCGGTTTCGGTGGTGATCTTCCTGATGCCCGCCTCGCGGTTGTAGAAAGCCTGCGCCACGGCGGTGTTGGGCTTGTGGCTCCCGGCGGGGCTGACTCCTTCATACTTGTAATAGATGCGCGCGGGGGTGTCGAGGGCCTGTTCGAGCCGCCGGGCGCGGAACAGCGGAGTAGGCCGCCATTGCCTGTAGACGTCGCGGACGGGGCCGGGAATCTCGATCTCCCGCTCCGTGGCGACCTCCTGCGCAATCAGGCTCATGGGGAACAGAGGCGCGAGATCGTCCGGCCCCACCGGCTGTTTGGTCCCGGGATGGAGAACGGGAGGGGGAGGCGAAGGCAGGTCAGCAACTATGTTGTACCAGAACTTCGGAATGCGCGTTTCATCGAGAAGGTATTTGATGGTGTCCGACATGGGAATCTCCTGCGATAGAATCACGAGTCTAGCATGACGCCGAGGGTTTCCATCGGCATGGCGGCCGCGCGAACCACCAGGGCCCGCGAGAAGGAGCAGGCATGGCGCAACCCGCCACGGCCGTGACCGGCCCGAGCTGGAACCCGCTACGGATGAGCGGCGCCGGTCTGCCCATCCCCGTGCTGCTGGCCGCGAAACTGATTGCGCTCGCTTTGCTGCTCACAAATCACGTCAGGCTGCTCCCCGATCCGTTTCCACCGCTGCCCGCCGGGCTGGATCACCTCGTGCCCGGCATCGTGTTCCAACGCCTGTTGCAAACGGTGTTTCTTCTTTCGGCGGCGGCGTTGCTGTTCAACCGGGCGGCGCGCGCCAGTTGCCTGCTGCTTGGCGGAACGATGCTGTCCGGCGTGCTGAGTTCACCGGCCTACTTCGGGAATGACAGGATTTTCTGCGCTCTCATGCTGCTGCTGGCCGGACTTCCCGCCGGGGGAAGGCAGCCCTACTTCATGCGTCTGCTGGTGGCGATTGCGTACTTCGGAGCGGGCCTCGACGGGGCTTTGAACTGGGACAGGCGCGGCGGGTGGTTTTTCGAGGCCGGGGCCGTGGAGGCGCTCGCGCCGGCCGTGCCTATGCTCTTGTGGTGGACGGCAATCGCCGCCGAACTCGGAACTTCCATCCTTCTGGTTGTGCCGGCGTTCGAACTGTGGGGAGTGTGGGTGAGCGTCTGTCTGCAGTCAGGCTTCCTCCTTTTCACCCCGGAGACATTCACGATGTTCTTTTGTGGCATGCAGGCCGCCATGTTCAGCTTTCTGCGCTGGCCTTCGAAGCCTCTGCTGGTGATCTTCGACGGCGACTGCGGATTTTGCGACTGGTGCCGCAGACAGTTGCGGCGCGTTGATTTCGAGGGAGTGTTTGAATGGTCGCCTTACCAGGCCGGACGGGGAAGCGAGTATGGAATCAGCGGCGAGCACGCATCGAGGAGGCTGCAACTGGTGACATCCGGAGGACGGGTGATCGAGGGGTTTCACGCCATCCGGCGGATGCTCATCTACATGCCGGTGGTCTGGTTCGCGCTGTTCGCAGTGATTGCCCTGGCTCCGGTTGCTCCCCCATGGCGAGGGCTCATTGCCCTCTCCGCTCTGTTTTTCTTTTCGCCGCTCATGAACCCCATTGGCGTGGCGGCGTACGATCTGGCGGCCCGCAACCGGCATCGCCTGTTCAAAGGGCGATCCTGTAAACTTCCCGGGGGCGTTACCCATGGATAGCGAACGAATTTTCGACTTGAAGAAACGGCTGGCTTCCGCCACCGATTTGGGCGCGTATTGGACCTTCTATTTCGACCACTTCGCCGAAGATCCGGAATTCATCTCCGCCGGGCGGCGCGTGGCGGCGAAACAATTGCATGAGCCGCTCGCGGCCATGGCGGCGAAGGCGCTGAACGTCACTACCGTCAACATCGATAGGGCCCTGTTCACGGAGTTGCCGGAGGCGCGGCTGATCCATGGTTCGTGCTACGTCAACGGGCGGATTCTCTGCGTACTTTTCTTTCTCGATCTCGACATGGGCACGATTGCGCTTTCGATGCCCGACGGCATCACGGCCTACGCCCGCTTCTCGATCACGGAACGCCCGGCGCGGATGCAGTGAGGGGGCTCCCCGGCGGCGCGAGGATATCAGCGGCCGGTTTCGAGCCGCCGCGCTATTTCGAGCAATTTCGTCACGCTATTCCAGTTTCTTCCCGTGCCGGGCACTCTCAGGCCTTTCTCGACGGCCGCCATCGAGAGCCTGGCTTTCGAAATGCCGTTCGGAAAATAGGTGTAGATTTCGCGCCCTTCGATCGACATCTCCTCGGGTCCGGGGTTCATGGCGAGCACTCTTTGACGGTCCGTCCGGGCCGGGGTTCGCGCGAGGAAAGTGACCAGCAGTTTCGCGGGCTCGACTCCTTCCCTTCCGATGAATGGGTTGCGGGCCACTATGCCGCTCATCTCGTTCGAGGAGCGCAGAATCACGGCGGGCCGGAGTCCGAATTCGCGCTCGATGCCGGCCTCTATGCGCGAGGCGAGCTCATCCGGCGGATCCCCGGCGAGAAACACGACGTTGCCGCTTTGCAGGTATGTCCGGGGTTCCCTCAGGTGCAGGGATTCGTACAAGCTCCGCAGCGCGTCCATCCGGAGGACGCCATGGCCGCCCACGTTGACCCCTCGCAGCAGGGAGATGATTGCTTGCATGCCTGGTTGCTTTACTGACGGACTATTTTACTCCCGGCGCCGTGAACGGGCGGGCTGACAATATTCGATCTTTCGAATATACTATTTTTCATGGGAGACGAGCTGCGCCGGTTCAAGAGCGAGATCTTTCAGGGTCTCGCCCATCCCACGCGCATCGCCATCGTCGAACTGCTGCGAGATGGTGAACTATCCGCGGGCCAGTTGATCGAGAAGCTCGGCCTCGAGCAGGCCAACGCTTCCCAGCATCTCGCCGTCTTGCGGGCCAGGCAGATCGTGGTCAAACGAAAGGCCGGCAACCAGGTCTATTATTCGATCCGCGACCATGCGCTGATCGAGGTTCTCGATATCCTGCGCCGCTATTTCTACTCACAGCTCAGCACCACGGTCAGCCTGCTTCGCGAGGCCGCCAGGGAGGCGCCCAGGTCCCGCACCGGCGCTCATCGATGACGAATCGCAGCCAGGACGGACAGGACCGCGCGGAAAGACTGCGCCAGGCGGTGGAGCAGGCGGCGCACCTGCTTCCCTGGCAGGGCCCCATCGGCGTCTTCGTCCATCACAACACGCTGCATGCCTTCGAGCATCTGCCCTTCGAGCAGGCGGTGATGGAGTCCTGGCGGCTGACCGGCGCCGAACCCTATATGAGCGAAGCCGCCTACCGGGCGGAGTTGGCGCGCGGCCGCATCGAGCTGGCGGATATCGATGCGGTGCTCGACGACGAGCCCGATGCCCTCGTGCTGGCGGGACTCAGCAGGGGGGCGCTGCGCAGGGCCATGATCACCCCGGGTGTACGGGAGTTCGACGCCGCGACCATTCTTTGGCGCGCCGAGCAGGGCGACCTGGCGAGGGATTTCCGGCAGGCGGCACTGCGCGCCCTGTTTGATGCCTGCTTTGAGCGCACGATGGCTCACGAAGAAGAACCGGCTCCGCCCCGCCCGGTGGATGAGATTATCCATCCGTGGCTGATCCGGTTGTGCGCGGTGTTCCTCGACCAGGGCGCGGCGTACTGGCCAATGCCCCATCGCGAACGAGGCTTCTATGAAGGCGTCCGGAAGCTGCTCGGGCAGCGCGGGGGCGTTTTTCCGAAATACCTCGCCGGCCTCGACGAGGAGTTCCGGCGGCAGGAGCGCCTCTCCTTTAGCGCGGCGGACGCGGTGCTCGATTTCCTCGACGCGCGGTGCTGTCCCGAATCCGCCTGGAAGGATGAGATTCAGGCGGAGTTACTGGCATTGCCGGGGTGGGCGGGCATGATGCGCAGGTTGGAGGAAGATGCGGGCCTCGCTCCTCACGTGACCCTGCCTTGCGCACTGATGGATTTTCTGGCCGTGCGGCTGACGATGTCCAGGGTGGCGGCGCGTAGGGGCGCCGCCGAGGCCGCTCCCGAGGAGAACCCGCTTAAGACACGGGAGAAACGGCGCCTGAGCCGGACGGCGCGCGTATATGACGCGGCACGCGTGATCCGGCTGTCGGCGAACGAGGTCAGCCGGCTTTCCGATTCCGGCTGGGCGACCTTCGTAAAGGAGGTAAGGGCGTTCAACGGGCTCGAACGCCGCCGCGTGCTGCACCTGGCCTATGAGCGATGGCATGAGCGCGAGATCCTGAAGGGCCTGGCAAGCCACCGCAAGTATCGCGGATTATCCGGTCCGCCGGACTCCCGCGTCCGGCCTCGCGCGCAGGTTTTCTTCTGTCTGGATGAACGCGAGGAATCGATGCGGCGCGCGCTTGAAGAGTTGGATCCGCTCATCGAGACTTTCAGTTCGGCCGGATATTTCGGCGTCGCGGTGGATTACAGGGGAATCGATGACGCGCACGGGGCCGCTTTCTGCCCCGTGGTGGTGAAACCGGAACACGCCGTGAGGGAACAGCCCAGGGCCGAGGACAGCGCGCTGTTCGAACGCCGGCGCAGGCGCAGGCGGATTCTCGGATTGCTGGCTCGCAATTCACTGCTCTCCTCGAGAACCATGGTCCGGGGCTGGCTTTCCACTTCCCTGCTCGGGCTTCTTTCCGCCGTGCCGCTGGTGGGCCACCTGCTGGCTCCGAGGCGGTTCGCGCAACTCCGGGAGCGGCTCAACAAAGCGTTTCTCCCCGAGCCGCGCACGGAACTGACGCTGATGCGCAACACCGCGGAGTCGCATAGCGCCGTCTCGGGTTTGCTGACCGGCTTCGATCCCGGGGAGAAGGCCGACCGGGTGGCGAGCGTATTGGGACCGGCGGGCTTGAGAAGCGGTTTCGCGCAACTGGTGGTGGTTCTGGGCCACGGATCGACGAGCCTCAACAACCCGCATGAATCGGCGCACGATTGCGGAGCCTGCGGAGGGCGGCGCGGCGGACCCAACGCGCGGCTGTTCGCGGCCATGGCAAACCGCCCGGAGGTTCGCCTGCTGCTGCGGGAGCGGGGCATCGATATTCCGGCTGACACCTGGTTCATCGGCGGCTATCACGATACGTGCAGCGATGACGTGGAACTGTTTGACCTGGACGCCGTGCCCGCGACACATCAAGCCGGCCTCGAGCGGATTCGCGAGACGCTCGAACTGGCCACGGCGCGGGATGCCCACGAACGGGCCAGGCGCTTTGAGTCCTGCGCGCCCGGCGCGGACCCCGCCGGCGCGCTCCGTCACGTGGAGGAGCGCAGCGAGCATCTCGCGCAGCCGAGGCCCGAGTACGGGCACTGCACGAATGCGATTTGCATCACCGGGCGCCGCAGCCTCACGCGCGGGCTGTTTCTTGACCGGCGGGCGTTTCTGGTTTCCTATGACGCCAATCAGGATCCCGCCGATGAGAGTCTCGTCAAGCTGATGGGCGCCGTGGTCCCGGTTTGCGCGGGGATCAGCCTCGAATACTACTTTTCTTTCGTCGACAACGAGCGTTACGGCTGCGGAACAAAACTTCCGCACAATGTCACCAGCCTGGTTGGCGTGATGGACGGGCACGCGAGCGACCTGCGTACGGGATTGCCCTGGCAGATGGTGGAGATCCATGAGCCCATGCGCATCCTCTTCGCTGTCGAGACAACGGCGGAGCGGCTGGAAAGGGTGATCGGCGCAAGTCCGGCACTGAAACAGTTGGTGGAAAACAGATGGATTCGGATGGCTACCATCGATCCCGTATCGGGGCGCGTCCACGTCCGTCGAGACGGCGGCTTTGAAGAGTTCAATGAGCGTTTGGAACGTCTCCCGTCCGCGCTTTCCTCGACCGAATGGTACTCGGGGAAGCTGCAGCACCTTCCCATGGCCTCGATACAAAGCCGGCAGCAGATCGCTTCGGGAGGCCTGGCGGGATGAGCTTCGCCCAAACCGTTCTGGTATTGGCATCTTGCCGGCTGCCCGGCTGGATGCCGGGCGAGCGCGTCGTGCCGAGAGTTACGGGCTCGACGTTGGCCGCGCGCGGACCGGGGCGCGTCCACGCCCGGAGAGACGGCTTTGAAGAGTTCAAGGAGCGTTTGGGGCGTCTTCCATCCGCGCGGCATTCCCCCACCGCTTCGATACAAAGACAGCAGGGGCCTGCGGGAGGTCTGGCGCAATGAGCTTTGCCCAAACCGTTCTCACGTTCGTGGTGGTAGCGCCGGGCGCCGTTTTCACCGTATTGGCATTCTGCTGGCTGCTCGGCTGGACGCCGGGCGAACGCGCCGTTTCGAGAATTACGGGCTCGACGTTTACCGCTTGCGTATTCGCGCTGGCGGCGCTGTTTTGGAAACCGGGTTCCGGGGCGGTGGTGGTGACGTTCGGCAACTGGTTTGCCGTGCATGACTACCGCTTTCCACTGGTGCTCATGGCGGATCGCCTGTCGCTGCCGTTTCTGGCGATGACGGTCATGCTGTCCGGACTCATCGGACAGTTCTCGGCCACCTACCTGCACCGGGAACAGGGCTATTTCCGGTTCTTCCTGCTGCTCCATCTCTTCGCGTTCGGATCGCTGCTCGCGTTCGCGGCGGGTTCGCTCGATCTGCTTGCGGCCGGATGGGAGATTGTCGGCATCACTTCGGTTCTGTTGATCGCCTTCTTCCACCAGCGCACCGCTCCCGTCGAGAACGGCCTGCGCGTCTTTGCCGTGTACCGGGCGTGCGACATTGGGTTGCTGGTGGGCATTTTCGCCTTGCATCACTGGGCGGGGACGGCGGCATTCGACGGCGGATTCCCGGTTCTCACCGGCGTGGAGACCGTAACCATCTGCCTGTTGTTGCTGCTCGCGGCTTCGGGCAAGGCGGCGCAGGTTCCCTTCGCGGGCTGGCTTCCGCGGGCAATGGAAGGGCCCACGCCGTCGAGCGCGATTTTCTACGGCGCGATCTCGATCCACGCCGGGGCGTACCTGCTGCTGCGCATTCATCCGCTGCTTGCGCAATCGGGGCCGGCCTCGGCGCTGGTGGTGTTGACCGGCGTGCTGACGGCAATCCATGGCGCGATTGCCGGGCGCGCGAGCGCGGACGCCAAGACCTCGCTCGCTTACGCCTCCTTGACGCAGGTGGGCATAGTGTTCGTCGAAATCGGACTCGGCTGGACATCGATTGCGGTGGCTCATATTCTGGGCCACGCCACGGTTCGCACCATGCAGTTTCTACGGTCTCCCTCGATGCTGCACGACGACCACCGGATGCGCTCCGCCATGGGAGGAGAGATGCCGCAAGCAGGCCCGCGCTTTGAGAGCATGCTCCCGGAAACCGTTCAACTGTGGCTGTACAGGTGGGCCTTCGACCGCGGCCACCTGGACACCATCCTCGACCGGTGGGTGGTTCATCCGTTGATCGAGGTCTCGCGGCTTCTTGCGAAACTGGACCGGATCGGGTCGCCCCCAGCGCGCGTTGAACGGGCGCCGGGACTCGTAGCCGGTCCCGCGCGCCAGGGGGGCGACTGATGACTTCCGTCGAGATAACGCGCTCGCTGTTGCCGCGCGCCGCCGCGATCGCGGTCCCGTGGTTTACGGCTTTCCTGGTGGGGGTGTATCGCCGGCAGGCGCGGGCAACCGGTTTCGTGGCGGCGCTGGCCGCGGTGGCGGCATGCGCATTTCTGCTGGCGGGCGCCCCCTCGGGCGAATCGCTCTACGAGGCTTTGATGCTGCTCTACTCGTGCCTCACCCTGGGCGCCATCCTGGTGCTGCCGCATCGGGATTGCAGTCCGGAAGCCATTGCGGGAATTCTTTTCATGCTGGGGGCCACGCTGCTTGCCTACACGGCGGAGAGCCTGATGGTCCTGCTCGCCGCCTGGGTTCTCTCCACTATTCCTTTCTTCATCCCGCGGTGGTTCGAGGGAGGCGGCAGGCGGCCGAAAGCGGCCCTGTTGTTGTCGTCGTCCGCTCTCGCGGGCGCCACCGCGCTGATTGCGGCGGGCGGCCAGACGCTGTTGATTGATGAGTTGAGAGGAAAGAGCCCCGGAGGGATGGCCGTGTTCGCGCTCCTGGTAGCCGCCATCATCTTCCGCAAAGGGATCCTGCCTGCCCACGCCTGGGTGGCCGACGCCGCGGAGGGCGGTCCCGCGGTTCCCACGGCGCTCCTGCTGAACGGCCATTTCGGCGCGCTGCTGGCGGCCAAAGTGATTGTGCCGCTGTTTCCCGTTACGCCGGGCAACCTTGTGCCTGTCCTTTCCTACCTGGCGATGGCCACCGCGCTATACGTCGCCATCCTCGCCCTGACGGAGAATTCGCCGCGCCGCCTGCTGGCCTTTCTCGCGTTGAGCCAGTCGGCTTCCATCCTCGCCGGACTGGAGAGCGGGACCGCGGAAGGAGTCACTGGAGCGCTGGTCCACTGGTTCGTGGTGACAGTGTCGACGGTGGGCCTTTTCGCAATTCTGCGGCTGCTCGAGGTGCGTTTCGGGGAAAACCTGACGGCGGCGAAGCACCTGGGCCTGGCCGAACACGCGCCGCGGCTGGCGGTGTTCTTCGCGCTGTTCGGATTGGCGCTGGTGGG
Source organism: Bryobacteraceae bacterium (assembly GCA_019187195.1). GTDB lineage: Bacteria > Acidobacteriota > Terriglobia > Bryobacterales > Bryobacteraceae > CADEFT01. The sequence goes on along the minus strand of JABAQT010000061.1, from coordinate 16,034 downwards.
CATGCCGGGCACGTTGAGCTTCTGTTCGGAAGACCTGTTGATCCATGGAACCCTGGTGTCGCATCAATTCGCGGGGGTGCTGCTTCCCATCGCCACGGCGATGAACGCGGTAAGTGTTTTCCGGTTGTTCACGCGCCTGTTTCTGGGCAGGCGGCGCACGGGGTTCACGGTGATGGCCGACGCGCTGCCCCGCGAGCGGTGGACTCTGGCGGTGGGAGTGTTGTTTGTGGTGTTGGGGGGACTGTTCCCGAGAGTGTTCGTGGCGCAGCGTCCTGGAGGGAGGGAAGGAGTGGAAAACGCGCGGGGAGCGGGGGAGGAAGGGGGGGGCGGCGATAACTTTTTAACAAAAAGTACTTTACAAATAGGGGTGGACCCTGTCATCATGACCCCATGCACGTCAAGTTCATCCTCCCCGCCCTCACCGAGGCCTCCTCTCCCTTCTTCCGTCCCATCAAGTACTCCCTCTTCCCCCCGCTCGGGCTTGCCACTCTTGCCGCCTATCTGCCCCCGCATGCGCGCGTCACACTCACCGATGAGCATGTCGAGCGGCTCCGCCTCGACGACCGTCCCGACCTGGTGGTCATCCAGGTCTACATTACAAGCGCGCGGCGCGCCTATGAGATTGCCGATCACTACCGCGGCAAGGGGAGTTTCGTGGTTCTTGGCGGGTTGCATGTGACGTCACTGCCCGGCGAAGCCGCCGCGCACGCCGACGCAATCTTTCTCGGTCCGGGCGAGGATACATGGCCGCGCTTCCTCGAGGATTTCGCCTCGCGGCGTCCCGCCGCGCGCTACCAGTCATCGGTCCGCACGCTGGAGGGTGTTCCGCCGGTGCGCCGCGACCTCATCAAGCGGCATTTGTACCTTGTTCCGAACTCGATCGTGGTTTCACGCGGCTGTCCACACGTGTGCGATTTCTGCTACAAGGAGGCGTTCTTCGAAGGCGGCCGATCGTTCTATACGCAGACGGTTGACGCCGCCCTGGCGGAGATCGAGCGGCTTCCGGGACGCCATCTCTACTTTCTCGACGATCATCTGTTCGGCAACCGCCGGTTCGCGGCCGCGCTGTTTGACGGCATGCGCGGGATGGGGAGGTTGTGGCAGGCGGCGGGGACGGTGAACTCCATTCTTGCTCCCGGCCTGCTCGAGAAAGCCGTCCAATGCGGATTGCGAAGCCTGTTCGTGGGATTTGAGACGATGAACACGGACAATCTCAGCGAGCAGCGCAAGTTTCAAAATCTGAACCGCGACTACAAAGCCGCCGTGGACCGCCTGCACGGCCTCGGAGTGATGGTGAACGGCAGCTTCGTGTTCGGCATGGACGGAGACGACGAATCCGTGTTCGAACGGACCGTGGAATGGGCGGTGAGGCAGGGCATCGAGACCGCCACGTTCCACATTCTGACTCCCTACCCCGGCACCGCTCTCTATCAGCGCATGGAACAGCAAGGCCGCCTGCTGCACCGCGACTGGGATCTCCACGACACGCGACACTGCGTTTTCCGGCCCGCGCGCATGACGCCGCGGCAACTCGAGGCGGGCTACTGGCGCGCGTACCGTGATTTCTACCGCTGGAGCAATATTCTGCGCGGCGCCTTCACGAAGCCGGAATGGGCCGGCCGGTTGCGCCATGCGGGTTACGCGGCGGGCTGGAAGAAGTTCGAGCCCCTGTGGGACGCGGTTATCCGCCTGCGCCGGGCCGGACGGATGCTGCCGCTTCTCGAGATGATTCTCGAAGGATTCCGCACGCAGCCGGAGGAGGCGGCGCCGGCTAGGGCGCGTATATCAGCGGCCGCTCCGCCGTTTGGATGAGGTACTGGCTCATGAAATAGTTGTAGTTCCAGGTCTGCATGCCGCTTGCGGGGTTGTTGATGGCAAGCTGATCGTCGGAGATGCCGACGATCACCACCCAGTGTCCGCTCAACTGCCCGGGCCAGGCTCCGGCGTAGATGACCGGGCCGTCATGCAGCAGGTCCCACATGCCCTCATTCGTCAGGGAGGCATAGAGGACGGTGAATCCGAGTTTGCGGGCTATGCGCTCGCGGTCGACGATGCCTTTGTTGTCCGTGTAGAGTTTCTGGGTTTCGGGGTCTTCGGAGGGATCAATCAGGCCGCCGCCCTGTCCGCGGTCACGCCAATATTTCACCACCATCTGGAGCGAAGTGTACCAGCAGGACCAGGTCTGCGGCTGCTTCATCACGGGAACGGCGTGGTAGATGGAGGAATTCATCCGTCCCGGCAGCCACACCGTTCCGGGATTGGCGGAACTGCTGAAGCAATAGTTCTTCTGGTCGGCAGTGAGTACGGTGCACCCAACATATTCCTGGAGGTACCAGTTCACCTCGCGGGCGGCCTCCTGCTGATTTGCGGGCAAACCGGGGTAGTTGAAGCGAATCAACTCCCAGGGCGTCATTCCTTTTTCACGCGCCAGGGTGACCCAGCTATCGCGGTCGGTTACTTTGCGGGATTCCGCGCCAGCGGGCCTGTAGTCGCGGGCGACGGGCCTGGCGGGACGCCGGATGCAACTGGGAAGGATGGGCATGGATCTTAGCTCCTCGTAGTACTACGCGGGATTTGCTCGAAAAGTCCATCGCCGGTTCTAAGAAAAGGCAGCGGATGATGCGGGCTTCGCTGGCGCTTGGGGTTGCTCGATCGGCCCCGAAACGGGAATCCGCGCGCATCGATACGTCACTACGCACCGGGTCCGGGGTGGGAGTGCCGGACGAGGCCGAAGTTGCCGGAGCCTTGCCGCTCGAGCCGTCGACGCGCGGCCTTCCCCTCATGCGCGGCGACTCTGTGGCCGTGTCCGCTTCAGGAAAAAGCCAGAGCAGCGGGCTATTCGGGCTTCGCCGGCGCTTGGGGTTGCTCGATCGGCCCCGAGACGGGAGCAGGTTCATCGATACGCCGCCAACCGCGATGAGGAGCAGCCTTAGGCGCCGGGTCCGTAGCGGGAGTGCCGGACGAGGCGGTGGTTGCCGGAGCGGAAGACGGCTGGCCGGCGCCGGCGTTGCCGATGAGGTCCACGTTGGGGCCCCTGCCGCTCGAGCCGTCGACGGCCGGCCTTCGCCGCATGCGCGGCGACTCTGTGGCCGTGTCCGCCGGAGCCGTAGCCGGTTCCGCGCCCGGAGCCGCGGGTGGAAGTTGCGTCACGAGGTTCGGATCTTCGGGAGTCACGGGATCGCCCGGATTACCGGGCGCAAAGTAGGTTCTCCGGAACCGGATCTCCGCTCCGGGATAGCGGCGAAAGGCCGCGCCGGCCAACCGCAACTCGAGATGCCGCTCCTGGCCCGGTTGGGCTCCGGGAGGGACGAGGAAATATAGGGCATAACGCTGGCGCAAACGAGAAAGCGTGTTCTCGAGCGCGTAGGAATCATCCACCGGCATACTGTCGCCACCGGACGCGCGAGCGATCTCGGACGTGCCGGCCGAGCGGGTGCGCGACCCTCTTCCTCGAGGGAAGCGGCCTCCCGGATAACCTCCCCCTCCGCCACCGCCGATGATGACCCCGCCAAGCGGTCCGCCGCCTCCGGGGAATGGCGACCCCCATCCGCCGCGGCGCGGATACCGCTGGGGATAGGGATCATTGGGGTAGTTGCCTCCGGGATAGCGGTAGCGCATGGCGTCGGGGGCGATGAGCGCGCTCATGACGGCATCGGCCTTTACGAGCGCCCGCTCGACCCTTTCGTCATCCCGCCCGAATTCGGTTTCATCGTCCGTCAGGATGACAATGGCGCGGCGGGCTTCGACACGGGCGGAGCGCTGCACGTAGGCGGCCGCGTCCAACATGGCTCGCGTGATATCGGTGCCGCCGTTGAAATGTTCCTGCCGGAGCAGCGTTTCGAGCGCCCGCTCGACATCGTCCCGGCTGTTGCGGAACGGGAGCCGGAGGCGCGTCGAGCGGTCGAACACCATGATTCCCACCCGGTCATCCGCGCCCAGCACCTGAAGGGCCTGGTGCGCCGCCGATGAGATCCGCTCGACGTGAGGACGCATGCTTCCGCTCACATCGAGCAGCAGCAGGACGTCGATGGGCATCTCTTCGCTGGCGAAGTTGCGGATGGCTTGAAGGCGCCCTTCGTCGCGCAGTTCGAAATCGCCGGCATGCAACCCGGTGACGGCGCGGTTGCCGCGATCGAGCACCTGGGCGTCCACGCGAACCAGCGCCACGTCGCTCTTGAAGACCGCTGTGTCGTCCGGAGCGGCCGTGAGTAAACCAGCCGCCAGAAAAAACGGCAACAGGCAATTCTTGCGCGCCATCGGGAAACTCTGCGGGTTTGGACGCGCCTGGGACGGGGAGCGTTTCCTTCCTCCCGGCCGACGCTGTTTTTTCGCTTGGAAATCCGTGGGGCTACCTTATAATGAGCACGAAAGGAGCACACAGAATGCTCTCTCGAAGCGATTCCGTGATCCCGGAAGCCTCGGAACATCCTATTGCGGCACATGCGGAAGACTGTACTGATACGGAATGCCTGGTCTGCATGAGGATGACAATTCCGCAACACATCGACAGCCACGGTTCCAAGATAGAAGACATGGCCGGAACCGGGGAATGCGACGCGTTGGGGGGATAGCCTCGATTGCTGATGCCCCGGGAGGATTCAAGCCGTCCCGGGGTTATTCAGTCCGCAAGCCCTGCGTGCCTATCTACTGCGCCGTGAACCGGTATACGGTGGTTGAGGTGAATTTCTCTCCCGGCTTCAATACCACCGATGGAAAGCCGGGCTTATTCGGCGAATCGGGGAAGTGTTGGGTTTCGAGACAGAAGGCCGAACGGTACGGGTAGGCTTTCCCGCCCTTGCCTTTCACGGAGCCGTCCAGAAAGTTTCCCGTGTAAAACTGCACGCCCGGCTGGGTGGTGAGCACTTCCATGATGCGTCCGGAATGCGGTTCCACGACGCGCGCGGCGAGCGTCAGCCCGCCGCCGCCATTGAGGACGAAGTTGTGGTCGTAGCCTTTTCCGAACTGTATTTGCTGGTCTCTGTCATTGATGCGCGCGCCGATGGCGGTGGATTTTGTGAAGTCGAAGGGAGTCCCCTTGACCGGTTTCAACTCGCCGGTGGGAATCAGTCCGGAATCAATGGGAGTAAACCGGTCCGCATTGATCATGATCTCGTGGCCGAGGATGTCTCCCACGCCTTCCCCGGCGAGATTGAAATAAGAATGATTGGTCAGGTTCAGAACCGTGTCCTGATCCGTCGCGGCCTCGTAGTCAATTCTCAACTCGTTCCTGTCCGTCAGCGTGTAGACAACGGTTACGGAGAGGTTGCCGGGATAGCCCTCCTCACCGTCCTTCGAAAGGTACGTCAGTTTGAGTGACGGCTCTTCGCCCGTGCCCTCCTCCCCCTTCCACAGCACCTTGTCGAAGCCCACGACTCCACCGTGCAGCGCGTTCGGTCCGTTGTTCGCGGCCAGTTTATATTCCTTACCGTCGAGAGTGAACCTCGCTTTGCCGATGCGGTTGCCGTAACGGCCGATGAGCGCGCCGAAGTAAGGGCTGTTGCCGAGGTAGGGGTCCAGGGAGTCGAAGCCCAGAACGACGTCGGCGAACTTGCCGGCGCGATCCGGGACCTTCAGAGTCACCACCCGGCCTCCGTAATTTGTAATGGAGGTTTCCACGCCGTTGCTGTTGGTGAGCGTATACAGTTCCACGGGCTCTCCGTTCCTCGTCTGTCCAAATGGCTGTTTCCGGATCTTCACGGTTCTGGCGGGTTCCGGCCGCGGCGAGGAGCAGGAAGAGAGAACCGCCAGCGCGGCGATCGCCGCGGCTCCGGGGAAGGGCTTGCGCATGTGGGATAGTTTATCGCGCCGTCTCCGCGTAATGGCGGTCGCTCAACTGGCCAAGCCGCGCGGCCGCGCTTTCGGCCGTGATATCGCGCTGCGGGTTGCCGAGCATCTCGTAGCCGACCATGAATTTGCGGACCGTGGCCGAACGCAGCAGCGGCGGGTAGAAGTGGGCATGAAAATGAAATCCGTCATGCGGGGCGCCATCCGCGGGCCGCTGGTGAAACCCCATGGTGTAGGGGAACGGGGTTTCGAATAGATTGTCATAGCGCGTGGTGATCCGCTTCAGGACATCGGCCAGCGCGCTGCGTCCGCCGGCGTCGAGTTGATCCATGGCGCTCAGGTGCCGCCTGGGGATGACCAGGGTTTCAAAGGGCCACACGGCCCAGAAAGGCACGACCACCGTGAACGCATCGTTTTCGAGCACGATGCGCGCATTGCGGTCTCTCTCGATTGCCAGATAGTCGCACAGCAGGCACCCGCCGCGGGCGTCAAAAGCCGCAAGTTCCCTGGCGAGTTCTCCCGGAATGGTGGAGTTCGCCCAGATCTGGCAATGGGGGTGCGGGTTACTCGCTCCCATCATATCCCCGCGGTTTTCAAAGATCTGCACGGAGCGGATCCAGGGAATGGCTCCCAGGGCGGACGACTGTTCCACCCAGACGTCAACGACATCCTCGATGGAACGGCGCGGCAGACGGGAGAGGCTGAGGCTATGATCCGGGGAAAAGCACACGACGCGGCAGATACCCTTCTCTGTTTCGGCCACCAGCAACCCGGATTCGTTCATTGCGGCCGGGGGCGTATCCGGCAGCAGGGCCGCGAAGTCGTTGCCGAAGACGAAAGTGGATTCGTAGGGCGGGTTCCGGACGCCCCCGGCACGAGTGTTTCCGGGACACAGATAGCAATCCGGGTCGTAGCGCGCCGGGGGGGGGCCGGCGCGCCGCTCCACCTGCCCCTGCCAAGGCCGTGTGGCGCGATGAGGGGAGACGAGAATCCACTCCCGGGTGAGCGGGTTGTAACGGCGGTGTGGGTATTGATCGAGAACTGCACCTATCGTCGGCATGGGGGTGTGGAACTTAGCGGGCAGACCACTTCATTGTCGCGCTTAACCGGGCAGGCAAGGGGGGCGCGCATCGCATCGCCCGCGGGCAGTCGCCGTTTGCCACGCCAGTTCGCGTCATGCCAAACTTGTAGCGAACGCGCGCGCACGTGTTTTCCATGCGGCAAACTTCCACTGATAGCGGCCCGGCCGTCAGCGGCTCCGGTTCGCAGGTCCCGCTGGCGGTCGACCTGGACGGCACTTTGCTGCGCGGCGATTCGTTGTGGGAGGCGGTCGCAATCCTGTTGCGGACCCGCCCCTGGCTTCTGCTTCTGTTCCCTTTCTGGCTACTACGCGGCAAGGCGGCTTTCAAGGCGAAGCTCGCGGGCGAAGTATCGCTCGATCCCTCTCTCCTCGTGTGGAACGAAGAACTGGTCACCTTTCTGCGTGGGCAGCACGCGGCGGGGCGGCCGCTCTTTCTGGTGACCGGGGCGAACCAGAGGTGGGCCGAACAGATCGGCGCGCATTTCGGATTTTTTCAGCAGGCAGCCGGCAGCAATGATGCGAACAATACGGGCAGCCGGAAGCGCGAACGCTGCGCCGCCCTGTCCGGCGAGGGCGGCTTTGATTACCTGGGTGATTCGATGGCCGATCTGCCGGTGATGCGCGCCGCGCGCCGCGCGCTCATCGCGGGGGCGAATTCGAGACTCCACCGCCGCGTTCAGGCGGCGGGAATACCCATTGCCGGTGTTTTTCCGTCCCCATCCGGCTGGGGCGCCGTCTGGCGGACGTTGCGGGTGCACCAGTGGCCGAAGAATCTGCTGCTTTTCGTGCCCGCCTTCGTCGGCATGAGGTGGGTGAATGGGACGGTGATGCTGGCGGCCTCCTGGGCGATGGCCTCCTTTTGCCTCGCGGCGTCGGCCTGCTATCTGATCAATGATTTGGCGGATCTTCCAAGTGACCGGCGCCATCCGGCCAAGCGCCTCCGCCCCTTCGCGAGCGGGGAAATGCCGCTGGCGTTCGGCTTCCTCGCCACTCCGTTGCTGGTTGCCGGGGCGCTGGTGATTGCGTGGCAATTGCCGGCTCCGTTTGCCTGGCTGGTGGTGGTATACCTGGGCGGGGCGCTTGCTTACAGCTTCCGTCTCAAGCGGTTGCTGATGGCCGATGTCATGGTCCTGGCGGGTCTGTACACGGTGCGAATCCTTGCCGGAGGGGCGGCCACAGGGATTGTGGTATCGCCCTGGCTGCTGCTGTTCTCGGTCTGCGTCTTTTCGAGCCTGGCTTTCCTCAAGCGCTTTATCGAGTTCCAGGATTCGGGCACGGAGTCCGCTTCGCGCGCTTACGAGACGGACGACGCGCCGCTGCTGGCGGCGATGGGCATTGGCTCGGCGATGATTTCCATCCTGGTTCTGGCGCTCTACATCAACAGCGACAGCGTGCGGATTCTTTATCACGAGCCGCATTTCCTGTGGCCCGCCTGCCCCCTGCTGATGTACTACCTGAACCGCCTATGGCTGCTCGCGCGGCGCCGCGAATTGACGTACGACCCGGTGTGGTTCGTGATTCGCGACAAGGCGGCCTACGTGGTGCTGGCGCTGGTGGCGCTATCGATGCAACTGGCGCGCGCGGTGTGAATCGGGCGGGATAACCCGGAAACAAGAAGCAAGATTAATGTTCCGAGCCTATGGCAAGTCGCGGCAACTTGTCCTATGCTAAACCCAGCAGGTCAGGGTGAGAAGGGTTCAGACGGCGTGGAATGAATGAAAAATGGAGCGCGGCGCCGCCCCGGCCTGCTTCCGTCGTGGCGGCTCCGGTGGATTGGACCTGGATGGCCGGCCAGTTCCGGGCGAGCGAGTGGGTGGTGCTTCTCTATTTCAGCTACACGGCGATCCTGGCGGCGAGTTTTTCGGTGCCGCCGGGCAGGCGGCTTGTGTCGGCGGCGGCTCCGGTACTGCTCTTCGCGCTGGGCGCGGCGGGCTCGCGAAATCCCAAGCGGTGGACAAGCATTGCGCGCGACTGGCTGCCGGCGGCGCTGGTGCTGGGAGCCTACTGGCAGTTGAACTGGTTTCAGTCCCCCCACCGCATGGTGGGTCTGGAGAACCTGTTCCTGCGGTTCGATGAGACAATTCTGACGCGGATGCGCCTGCATCAGGCCATCGAAAGTATGGGCCCCGTAATTCCAACCCTGCTGGAAGCGGCATACACGCTCCTGTATGCCATCCCTCCGCTGTCCATTGCCGCGCTCTATGTGTACGGCCGGCGGAGCCGCGTGGACCGTTTCCTGTTTCCATTCCTGCTTGGCACTCTCTGTGCCTATGCCCTGTTGCCGCATTTCCCGACAGCGTCGCCGCGGTTCGAGTTCCCTGCCCTGGACCTTCCTTCGTATGCCACCTCCTGGCGGCGCTTGAACGAGTGGATTCTCGGCAAAGGCGACATCGATACCGGCGTTTTCCCCAGAGGGCACGTCACGGCGGCTTTTTCGGCCGCCTTCGCCATGATGCGCACTCTGCCGGAGAAGCCGCTGGTGGGAAGAGTTCTGCTGGTGATGGCTGTTCTTATCGCCACCGCTACCGTTTACGGCCGGTACCATTACGCGGCGGATGCCATCAGCGGACTTGGGATCAGCATTCTTGCTCTCGGATTTAGTATGATGGTGCGCCGTGATTAAGTCACCCGGCAGGAGGCTGCGCCGTCTTGCGGCGGGCATGCTGTTCGCCGCGGCCATGACGTGCCCATGCAGCGCGCGCAGCATCTCTTCCCTGTCACAGGGTCCGGTGATCGAAGTGCGGTTGCTGACGCACGTCTCGAGCTATCTGTCGCGGCCCGGTGATGAGATTCGGGCGGTGGTGGTGACACCCTGCAAGAAGAACGGGTATGTCCTGATTCCTCGAGGCAGCATCGTCACCGGCCGGGTGGTTGAGGCTCACCGTGTGGGCTATGGCCTGATCCGGGAGCGGGCCTCGCTGAAGTTCGAGTTCACATCCTGGCAGCATCCGGACGGCTCCCGCCACAAGCTTGCGGCCGACCTGGTCCTGATCGACAACGCGAGAGAAGAAGTCACGAACAAGGGGAAAGTGAAAGGCATTTTGGCGGCCGGCGGGGCTCCGGGATTCATTCTCGGATTGTGGCGGGATCCGGACCCTTCGACCCTGGTGCGCTCGGCCTACGGCTTTGCCGGTGTTTCACGATTCATCCTGACGAAAGCGCCTTTCACGCCGCTGGGGATTGCCGGCGTGGTGGCGTTGCGGTTCGTCGTGGTTCGATGGCCGGAACCGGAGATCCATTTCAGCCCCGGGACGGACATGCTGCTCAGTCTGAGGTCGACACCCGAGACCAGTGTCTGGAAGCCGGCAACGGTTCCCGATCCCGTGCCGGAAGCGCTCATCGAACTGGTGAACACGCAACCCCTCGAGTCCACGCGCCCACGCTCGGGAGCGGCCGCCGATATTACCAACCTGCTGTTTGTCGGCTCGAAGGAAGAGGTGGAGCGCGCCTTCAAGCAGGCTGGCTGGAATCTTTCCGAACCATTGAACCGCGAGTCGGGAATTCGCATCATCCGGGCCATCAGCGCCCAGCGAGGATATCCGACGGCTCCCATGTCATTGCTGTACCTCGAGGGAGAGTCGCCGGACATGATGTTCCAGAAATCTCTTAACACTTTCGCCAAGCGGCATCATATCCGCCTGTGGAGGCGTCCCGGACAATACGAGGGCAAGGATATTTGGGCCGCGGCGGCCACGCATGATACGGCCATCCGCCCGTCGGGCTTCGGCTTTACGCATGAGACGGATCCCTTCATCGACCGCGAGCGTTTCAAGGTGATGCAGGATCTGAAGTTCGCCGGATGCGTCGCGCAGGCGCATATGGTGGAACGGCCGGAGGTATCCGCACTTTCCCGCCCGGATACGGTGACCGATGGGCGCATGGCGGTGATTCGCGTCAAGGCGTGCGAGTCGCCTTTCCACGCCTCCGCCTCGGCGTACCCGCTTCCTTCGCAACGCAAGAATTTCTACCGCCGGTTGGCGCGCCGTTTTGTTCTGGAAGGACGCCAGGCGGTGACCAGGGGCAACGTGTACTATTGGGGCTACCGCGTGGCGCGATTGGGAATTTCGCAACTGTTTCCAGGGCCGGACCACGCCACCGGGGTCGCTTCCCTGCGGCCGGTGGAGTGAACACTCGAAGCGGCTTGCCTGTCAGCCCGTCACCTTTTCGAGGCTCCGAACGTAGTCAGGGTCGAATTCGACGCCCAGTCCGGGAGTGCGCGGCACCTGAACGACTCCGTTGCGGATCTCGAAATGCGGCGTGTACCAGCCCTCTCGCTTCTGTTTGCCGCGGAAGGGGAACTCCATGTACGGTCCGATATTCCGTGTCGCGGCGGCAAACTGGATCATCTTGCAGGCCGCCGCATCGGTTTGCGTGTTGTGAGGAACCACCGTCATGCCGGCCCTGGCCGCCATGCGCGCGATCCGTGAGGCGCGGATGAGGCCGCCGCAGTAGTTCATGTCCGGTTGCATGATGTCCATGACTCGGCGTTCGATCATGTCGTGGAATTTCCACAGCGAGGAGTCCTGCTCTCCGCCGGCCACGTTCATTTCGAGCGCATCGGCCACCTTTTTCGTCTCGCTCACCTCCTCCCACGGGCAGGGTTCCTCGAAGAAGTGGAAATCCAGATCCTGAAGCATCCGGCCCACTTCAATGCCCGCTCGGGAGTCGTAGGTTCCATTGGCATCGGCGTAGAGGACGACTCCGCCGCCCAGGCGTTTGCGGCCGAGTTCCACCAGTTTTCTGGTGCGTCCGGGATAGGCGTCGACATTGCGCGTCATCCGGCCGCCAATCTTGAACTTGACGGCTTTGGCCCCGGTTTCCTGAATTCCCCGGACGTATACATCCACCTCTTCTTCGGCCGTGGTTTCACGGATCGAGCCCGAGAGGTAAACGGGGATCTCCCGCCGCCGAACGCCGCCCATCAATTCCGCCACGGATTTCCCCGCTGTCCGGCCCAGCATGTCGAGGATGCTGTGCTCGACGGCGGCGGCCGGGGACCAGAAGGGCTGGCCGGCGAGTTTATAGTGCTTCACATAGACATCGTCGATCAAGGTCTCCAGGTCGCGCGCGTCCTTGCCGGTGAAGGCGGGGATAATGCGGTGGAGCAGGATAGGGATGAAGTCTTCGATCTCCTTGGTGCGCACCAATCCGATCGCGCCGTCCGCGGAGACGGAGCGCACGAAACCGGTCTTGCCTTTGCGGAGGTATTCGATGGAGACGATCTTCACGGGGGTCTTGAACTGGCTGTGAAGATGAAACAGCGGCTGCTCGTAGTTGGGAATTCTTCTCGGGTAATCGTCCTTGGCCGCCTGGAGGGGGAAGGCGGTGGCGAGGTGCAGGAGGTGACGCCGAGTCATGGAGAAGATTGTCTCGCGTGGGAGTGAGAAAGGCAAAGTGATATCGTTAACAATGGACGACAATCGGCGCGCGAACGTTGACAGAATGAACAGTGTTCGGTAAATTACAAATAAGCCATGGGCACCGCTGAACGCCGCGCTCGCGAAAAAGAACTGCTTCGCTCGAAGATCCTCGACGCTGCTTCTCAGCTCTTTGTCGAAGAGGGACTTCCCAATGTCTCGCTTCGCAAGATTGCCAGCCGCATCGAGTATTCACCCGCCACCATCTATCTCTATTTCAAAGACAAGAGCCATCTTTTTTCAAGTCTTTGTGGAGAGACATTCGCGCGGCTCAAGGACGAACTCAATCGCCTCGAACACGAGGAGACCGATCCGGTTCTCCGGCTTCGCCGGGGATTGCGCTGCTATATCGACTTCGGTCTCGAGCACCCCAACCAGTATGTGCTCACGTTCGATACTCCCCGGCAGCAGTATGAGATGGAGGAGGCTTCCGAGGAGTGCCGGGAAACTAACCAGATTGCACTCGAGACGTTCGACTGTCTTCGGCGCGCCCTCGATCGATGCCGTAGAGCGGGAGCGCTTGAATTCGAAGACCTCGAAGCGGCCAGCCAAACGACGTGGATGTTCATCCACGGCATCACCTCATTGCTGCTGCTGCGGTTTAGCCAGAACGATCCCCGCTTCCCCTGGGTGGACAAGGAGAAACTGATCGAGAACGGACTCGACACGATTTTGCGTGGTTTACGTCCGGGCTAAGCGGGAGAGACTCCGCGGTTTCAACGAACCATTCCTAGCCTTGGCCCGCGTGACTACGCGCCCGCCAGAACCGATTCCTCGATAAGGTCGGCCGCAATTTCCGCCGGTTCCGTAGCGGCGAGCATCCTTGCCACTACATCCGCCGCCGTGTATCCCGTCGCGCCCGGGGATAGAAACCGGGAGATGCCGGTCAGGTCGTCGCCTGCCGTGACAAGGCCCGGTTCGACATGTTTGCCGTTGCGTATCTGCGCCAGACCCATGTTCGCGAGCAATGCGTTGCAGAGGCACTTGCGGCCCACCGTATCCTCGACCTTACCCCCCTTGGACACATAGATTGTTACCGGTTCACTGGCGCAGCGGTAGCCGATGGAACCATCATCTTTCCGGTAGGCTTCACGCAGATATCCGACGTCGCAAATTCGCGCGCGCGCCTCATACACCTTCTGTTCGGACAGCGTGCCTTCGAGTTGGGCGATCTTGAACGGAAAACCGGTGGGCGATGCCTGGGGATCGGTCCTGACCTTTGCAACGCCGGCGGCTGAATCGGCCAGCAAGGGGCGCTTGTAATCCTCGCGCAACCCGGATTCGTCACAGAAGGCGAAAGCCGTCCCCATCTGAACGCCGGCCGCGCCGGCATCGAGCGCCTCGCGCAGTTTCCCGGGAGAGCCATACCCTCCGGCAAGCCAGAAGGGAAGACCCAACTCCCGCATCTTGGCCAGATCCACGCGGTCGCGCTCCCCGTAGACAGGTTCGCCATCCTCATTCAGTTCCATCCTGCCGCGCGGCGGGGCGTTGTGGCCTCCGGCAATGGGGCCTTCGATGACAAAGCCATCCACGCGTCCATTGGCTTTCCGCACCAATGTAACAGCGAGGACATTGGAGGCGATGATCGGCAGGAACTTCGGACGGGTAAGCGGCGGCAGATCATGTTCCATGAACTCGCGGGGATTGAAGGTCAACGTCGTATCATCCCCCTCACGCGCTCCCGTCACCTGGAGTGGATAGGTGGCCGGCTGATGATTCGCCAGGAGATCCAGCGCTCCCGGAATGCGCAGCGGAATGCCGGCTCCCATGAGCACATATCCGGCCCCGGCGAGCATGGCGCCGTACAGGGAGGGAAGGTGCGGGATCTGGATTTTTTCCATGTAGTTGATGCCTACCGGATTCCCGTGGCCTTCGCGCGCCAGGAAAACCTCGGCGAAGTTGGCCACAATGACCAGTTCCTGCAAATCCCGCGGATTGTCCTTGCTGTGCAGCGGAAGATTCCGGTAGGATGCGCCCGGCGCCTTGCCGCCGGGGACAAAATGCTGATTCCACACACGGTTCGCCATGGCAGGGAAGGGGAAATGGCCGACCGCGCGGCGCAGATGGCCGCCAGGATCGCCGTCCTCGAGGCGCCGGGCGAACACGCGGTCGAGAGCCGTTCCCGAAACCACGCCCAACTGGCCACACCGTGACACGGCCTGTGCCAGCCGCCAACTGGAGATGCCCACGCCCATACCACCCTGAATGATCACCGGATTAGACATGGCCCCACTATGACATGAAACGTATGTCGCTGATTGTAAGAGTTTTGTCATTATTTTTGGTTGGGGCTTCCGGTGGCCGGG
>JABAQT010000061.1:0-1346 GCA_019187195.1 Bryobacteraceae bacterium | reverse complement strand
CGGGAACAATCATGGAACTTCTCCGTAGCCGGCTCCGTTGAATCCCTTAGCGGAACGCTGATGCCATACCTTGCGGATCGAACCGGCACGTCTGATCCGACGCGCGCGCTGGTGATGGTGCTTTTTGCGGCCAGTTGCCTTCTGTCGCTGGTTTCCTGGTACACCACGCAGCAGGGGATGGCCCTGTATCTCAACCCGTGGTTCGCCCTGCTGGCGTCGCTGGGGATTCAAACCGCGCTGGTCATCACGGCATGGCTTGCCGGCATGACGCGCGAGCGGCGCGCGTTGCTGGTGACCGTATATGTCTGCACGGCGACGGTTTCGATAGCGTTCTCCTATGTGAGCCTCTACACCTGGTTCTCAGCGCGCGAACGTCCGGCGGAGATCGAGCGTAAGCTGTATGATGCTCTTGGCGCATCCGCCATGAAGACGGATCAGTTGCTCACGGCTTCCGCCGCCGAGCAGCAGAAGCACGTTCTCGCCCTGGACGAGATGACGGCCGCCGAGAAGAAGGCGGGCTACATCTCCCGCGCCCAGGATGCCGACCCGTATCTGGCGCGTGTCCGCGAGGCGGTCGCGCGTGAAGCCCGGACCTACAACTCCGCCTATCGCGAAGCGCCGGGCGAAGGATTGCGGTATACCGCCTTCGACCGTTACTCGAGTCTGGCGCGGCAATCCCTCGAGCGGATTCAGGAATCCCAACGCGCTCTCGCCGCCTGGCGCGCCAACCGCAAGCCCACCGACGTAAGCGAGAAACAGATCCGCGATCTCGAAAGCCTGATCGCGGCCGTTCCGTGGACGGACGTGGAACAGGCCCTGCATTCGGGCGCGATCGAAAAGCCTTCCCTGCCCGGCTTAGCCTCCTATGCCGACCGCACCAGTTCCACGCAGGAGGATCTCCTGGTGGCCTTCGATGAACTGGCGAATCACGCATCCGGACGGCCGGCGTTTTCGCTGGCGCTTGCCGCCTTCATCGATGTCGTAATTTTTCTGCTGGCCTGGGCCGCGGGCCCCCACATGTCCGGACCCTCCGAACAGCGCTGGTGGGTGGCGGGCGCCGCCATCGATGGCGCGAGTCCGCAGGTCTTCCTCCGCGGCTTCCTGCGGAAGATGTACCCGGCAGCGGGCGGCGGCGTCTGTGTGGCCGCCGGCCAACTCACTCCGGGCGAGCAGCAACTGTGCCTCGCGCTCAGCAATCATCGTCTGGCCGTAATCACGCGCGAGGAAGACGGGCTTGTGTACCTGATCGAGGAGAATACGCACCAGTCGCTGTTGAGCGCCCTCGCCACGCCGTCGTTTTCGATGCGCGCCGCCGCGCCGGGAACGCCGACAGCGGCGTGATGTCT
>JABAQT010000033.1 GCA_019187195.1 Bryobacteraceae bacterium | reverse complement strand
GGAGCCTGGACCACAGTTCCTGTCAACGTACCGCTTGCTCCATCCATCATTTGGGAGCATGACAGCAGTGGGAATATCGGTGGCCGGATCTCTCCCCTCACCATCCTATGCTGAGAAAAGCAGTCGGCCTCTCTCAGAGCGAAGGAAAATGCCGCCGTCGGCGCGCATGCGCGCCGACGCGCCCGGCTTGGCTCGGGTCGCGACCTGATCCTAGCCAGGAAATCCATTTCCAAGCCATGGAAGAGCGCATCCCCCCTCTTCGATAAACCTGAAGTTGAGCGCATGGCCGGGCAGAATAGAAGGCGTCCCCGGGGAGATTCCTGCGTGAAGAGAAGGTCTACCGTACTCCGGTGAGTTCGTTTTCCGGCGAGGCCTTTCGGCGGCCGGCGACGCCGCCCTGTTACGGATCACTCCCGAATCGCGGGAGGATGCCGCCGGGGCCGCATTGGCGTTGGCCGCCAGATCACTGTCGCGCAATTCGCGTGTTTTCAGCGGCGATGCTGGTTTGATCGAGTCCGCCGCGAGCCTTCCCCGTTGACGGCTAGTTGCTGGCGCGCTGCCGCTGGTAAGGCTCCTTGGCGTATTTCGCGGCCTCTTCGAGCGCGCCTTGCGTGTTGTCCCTGGTGCGCAGCGCAAGGTTATATTCATTTACCGCGCGCTCCCGCTGGGAGGTGATGTCGAAGATCTTGCCGAGATTGATGTGCGCCCAGACTTCCGTCCATTTCGGATCGAGATCTCCGTTCAGCGCCTCGCGGAACTCGTTCGCCGCCGATTGATAGTTGTTCTGCAGGAAGAAGATCTCCGCGACGCGGTAGTGCGCCAAGGAACTGTTCCGGCTCACGTCGAGCGCCTTCTGGTACTCCTTCAACGCCTCGCCGAACTCTCCCACCTCGGCGAACTGCTCTCCTTTACGGATGGCCACCAGCACGCGCATCTGGTCGTTATAGCGCAGCACCTTGTTCTCGGGGTCAATCACCAGGCGCTTGGGCTTTCCAAACGTCTCGATCACGAACTCAGAAGACGTACCCATCACATCGACGCGCTTCTGTTCGGGATTCCCTTCGGTTTCAATCTTCACGTCGACAGGCATGCGGAAAGTATCGAGGTCCTGGGAGACCTTGCCCATCACGCGGAACCCCTTCTGGGTGCGGAACACGGTGTATTCCAGCTTGAATTCGGGGGCTCCGGTGGATTCGATCCACTGAATGAAAAAGGCTTGCAGGTTCTGGCCGGAGACCTGTTCGGCGATCTTGTGCAACTGTTCGGTCGAGATGCCCTTCCAGGCGTATTGATCGGTGACCACTTTCAACATCTTCACAAAGTTGTCGTTCCCGATCACATTGCGCAGCATGTTGAAGACGGCCGCTCCCTTGGCCGCGGTTGCGGCCCAGTATTCGGGCGAGTAATCCTCGAGGCGGGAAGCCTGGATGAGCGGGGGATTGTCCACGGTGAGCGCCTCGATATAGACATCGCGGGTTTCGTTCTCCATGGCTGCCGGGCCGCCCGTGTTCTCGAGATACAGCATTTCGGTGTAGCGCGCCATGCCGTTCACAATCCAGATATGGTTCCGTGTCGCCGCGCCGACGAAGTTCCCCCACCACTGCCTCGACAGTTGGTTGGCCAGAAGGCGGACGTTCGCTTGTCTGGTAATGGATTTCGGAGAGAGGAAGATGAGGCCGGGGGCCGAGTATCCGTTCGCGGCTCCGTCCTCGGTCTCCATCACCACAAGATTCGCCGATGGAGCGAGGCCGAACAAAGAGGTTTCGTAGGTGAGGATCTTGCCGATCTCCTCGCCGTACTCCCTCGCCATCGGCGCGCCCGAACGGAAGAACAGGTCGCTCGTCACGCCCTGGCTCACCACTCGAACCGGATCGCTTTTCACAACGCCGATCGAGCCTGGAAAAGAGGGCTGGTTGAAAGTGTAGGTGTAGAGAGTCTTGGTCCCGCCGGGTTCTTTCTTATCGAGGCCGCTGCCGAGCACGCGGTATCCGTCCGGGACGGTGATGTGATATTCGGCGGTGAACCGGTCGGCCTGGAAATCGTTCACGGGGAACCAGCGGGCCGGATAGAGGAGGTAGGCGTAGTCATTCTGGATGGAGGCAAACCTGATGCCGTAGACAGGACTCTCCTCAGTCCCCGAGAGACGGCCGTCGTACTGGAAATTGAGCACGGCCGGCTTTCCCTTCGGAAGCGGATCGTTAAAGCTGAGGTGGAGCGTGTAATCCTGCTGGGAGCGCGAGGTGGGCACCTGGTGGCCGCTTGCATCGGTCACCTGGGAGACGTTCAAGGCATTGTTCAACTCGAACACAAGACCCGAGACGCGGTCGTCCAGCGGAGTGAACTGCATCCTGACCCTGGCGAGCAGAGTTTGCGTGGCGGGGTTGATTTCCGCGTCGATGACGTACTTTTCGACGTCCACCTTGGCGCGCCGGTCCCGCTCCTGCGCGGGCGCGAGGATGGGACCGGCCAGCATGAGAATGCCGGCAATTGCCGCCGGAAGAACGGGGGACACCCGCTTTCGGCGCCGCTGTTTCTTAACCCTGCCTGATGTGCTCATGGAAGAACTCTCTCACAATTCCGGCTGCCCGCTCGATGGGGTCTACATCGCTTGACAGCATTGCCGCGACCTCGGTCAAACCGCGGCGCATGGCGTCGCGCTCTTTACCTTCGTTTAGGAGGATCATGGCCTCCCGAGCCAATCTCTCTCCTGTCATTTCATTCTGCATCAGTTCCGGAGCCAGTCTCCGCTGCGCGATCAGATTCACCATGGAGTAGTGCGGAACGCGGACGAGAAGACGACCCAACAACCAACTCAGTCTTGTGACCTTATAGTAGGTCACCATAGGGATTCCCAGTAATGCAGCTTCCATGGTAACCGTACCGCTGGCCGTCAGAGCGAGATCAGCGTGCGACAGAACATCCCACGTCTCTCCCTCAATAATTTGGATGGACGAGGCGGAAATCCGTTCCCGAAAAAAATTGCGTGCGCCAAACCCGAGGGGCGCCGCCAGCACGAACGAGGCATCCACCTCGCGCCGCAAGCGGTTAACGGCGTCGAGGACGGGCGGAAGGTGGCGCGCCACCTCGCCCTTCCGGCTGCCCGGGCATAATGCCACCATCGGACGGTCCACGGGCAGTCCGTGTGTGCGGAAAAACTCCTCCTTGCTTTTCCGGGCGCCAATCATACGGGCTAAAGGATGGCCGATGTAACTGGTTGGGACGCCCCGGTCGCGGAAAAAAGCCTCCTCGAAGGGGAATAAACAGAGAAGATGGCTGATGTTCCGCCGCATCTGCTTCACTCGCCCCTGCCGCCATGCCCAGGCTTGGGGAGCCACCAGATAGATCACGGGGATCCCCATTTTCCGCACCTTCGCCGCGATCCGCAGATGGAAATCGGGGCTATCGGTGAGAATGACCAGGCCGGGCTTTTCCCGCTCGATGGCGTTCACCAGCTTCCGGAACTTGACGTAGATGCGGGGCAGATGGTGCGCCACCTCCACCAGGCCTACGACGCTCAGGCTCCGGGCATCGACCAAGCAATCGACTCCCGCCTCCTGCATCCGCGGACCCGCGCACCCGAACCAGTGAGTGGCGGGCCAGTCTTTCCGTAGCGCACCGACCAGGGCGGAAGCGTACAAATCGCCGGATGATTCGCCGGCCGACACGAAGACCTTGGACGGGTAGGTTTTGGCGGACTTCACTGTTGGCTTGCTACCATGGTAGCAACTCGATGCCCCAATTCGACTTGGACCGGATGAGCGTGGCCGAATTCCTGGAACGGTTCCGGCCCGAGATGGTGCCTCTTTCCCATGCCTTTTCCTATTTCTTCGCGGGGCTGCCTTTGACCGAGGAAGACATAAAAGAGTATCTCGAGGAGCCGATCGCGGCTCTGCCGCCGTCGATAGTCAAGTCCTTGCCGAAAGCCCAAGTGGTTCTGGTGCCGTTTCTCGAGAAGAGCAATGGAAAAGGGGGAAAGCGCCACGGGCCGATCTCCCCTGGCAGCCGGGAATACATCCTGCTCGACAAGCCTCCGGAGAACAAGGCAAGCACCCATTTCCACTATCGAGGAGCCAACGGAGCCGATCTGGTTTTCGCGGTCAAGGATACGGACTTGGCCGACTACCACTACTACTTCTTTCACGAAATCGCCGCTCTGGCTGAGGTTTCCCTGAGTGAAGAGGTGCGGGTGGAATATCACGCCATGTTGGGGGATGAGTTGGGAGCGCACGTCCATGGCGAAGTGGATGAGCAGAGCTGGCATCTCAAGCAGGGCCTGCGCCGGCGCAGCTCCAAGGTGCGCCGGGACACGAAGGCATTCCACGAATATGCGCGGTTGAGCTTCATCGACACGCTCACGCTCTATATCCATGGCATCTGCTGCGACATCGATGTCGAAACCGGGCCGCGGCAGTTGCCGAGCCGCGTTCTGCGCAAGCGGCTGATGTGGTTCGAAACAGCTTTCCCGCCGCCACAAGGCTACGCCGTGTTTCCCGAGGAACTGGATGCCGGTCCGCCGCCGAACGCCGAGCGGGCCTAATAAGGTTCAGCGAGATGGGATAGCCGCCTGCTGGCGCCGGGATAGGGACGCCTCGACTACTTTCCGGCGGTATCGGTTCAGCCGCTCGCGCACACTACGATAGGCGGAAAATGCGGGGTCGGCTTCATAGGACTCGAGGAGTTGAATAGACCGTCCTTCCGCCTCGATCGCACGCTGCCAGTCACCAGTGGCGGCAGCGGTTTGCGCGTATTCGTCTTCGATGTCCCAGGTGGCCTGAGGACTCAACTCGATGGCCCGCCGGGCGAGCGCAAGCGCCTGTTGCGGGTCCTTTTCCCGAAGCAGCCTGACGTAGCGCACGATCTCGTCCGGAGTTGCCTCGGCGCGGGTTGCCAGCCGTCCGGAAACTTCCATCGCCTCGTCCGCGTGCCCCGCCGCGGCGAGCGAATCCGCAAGGCCGCCCTGCCACAGCAGATTGTTCGGATCCTGATTGACCAGCCTGCGCCAGATTTCGATGGAACGTTCGAGGTGTTCGCGGCCATGCGCCTTGTCTCCCAGGGCGAGATACGACACACCGCGGCTATACATCGCCGCGGCCAGGGCGTACTGCGCGCTGGTATCACTCGGGTCCTGCCGCGCCATGACGTCGCGAAAGCCCTCGGACTCCCGGAAGTACTCGAGCGCTTTGCGGTGATCGTTCAGCCTCTGCCACACCCAACCGATGCCATCGTCGATGTCCGCCAGCACGGCCCGGACGCGGTCGGCGGGCTGTTTTTTGAGCTCGGCCGCAACTCCGTCCAGATCGAGCACGATCTCCCGCGCCTGCCGCGAGGCTCCGTCCACTGACAGCATGTAGGCAAGCATGAGCCGCGCCAGCGGCAGGTTTATCCGCCGCACCTTGTCGTTAGGGTCCACCTGCCCGATCTTTTCATAGTCGGTGATGGATTCCCTGGCGTAGCGGATGGCTCCCTTGCGATCTCCCAGGTTTAGGCGGTTGGGCGCGCCCTGGACACCGGCGAGATATAGATAAGAGACGCCGGCATCGCGCATTGCTCGGATGTCATGCGGGTCGCGCGAGGAGATGGAAGCAAAGATCTCGGCGGCTGCCTTCGCCTCGGCCACCGCCTCGTGGATACGGCCCATTGCGCCGAGGATTTCGCTCAATTCGAGTTTTGCCCGGGCCATGACATCCAGCCCCTGGCGATGGTCCGGCGCCATGCGCAGCAGCCGTTCCTGAATCTCGACCGCTTTGCGGTAGGACATCTCCGCCGCCTTCACGTCTCCAATGCTCGAGGTGAAGGGGCTCGCCTGGATGGACCCGAGCTTGATGTACGCCTCTCCCACGTCGAGCAGTACACCTTCGTCATCGATGGCGTCACGCGTCAACCGCTCGAGATAATCGGAAGTGCGCTTCACCAGCATGAGGCGGGCTTCGATGGATCCGGGAATCTTCTCGAGCGACGATTCGAAATCGAAGAGGAAGGTGCGCGCCAGTTCGTGGACATCCCGGAAAAGAACGCCGGCACGGGCTCGCTCCTGACGGGCAACGTTCCACTGAAACACCATCCCGCCCATCGCGCCGAGCAAAGCCAGGCCGAAGACGGCGGCGGTGGCCACGGACATTCTGTGCCGGTTCACAAACTTTCGGGCGCGGTATTTCCAGGTCCCCTGCAAGGCAAGCACGGGCAGGCTCTCGAGATGGCGCCGGATATCCTCGGCGAAATGCTCGGCCGATTGATAGCGGTCCGCGGGCTCCTTGCGCAAAGCCTTGAGCACAATGGCGTCGATGTCACCGGCGAGCTGGTTTGCGAGCTTCTCCGGCGTACTCGAACGGGCTTCGGCCAGCGCCTCCGCCTCGACGCGCCCCGACGGCCAGTCCAAAGCCAGCCGCACGGCTTCTCGCGGAGGCCGCGGATCATCATTGAGGATCATGAACATCAATGTTTCCGCCGGCACGCCCGGTTTGTAGTGGGGAGTGTGGCCGGTGAGGAGCTCATACAACAGGACGCCGAGCGCGTAGATATCGCTGCCCGCCGAGACGGTTTTGCCGCGGATCTGTTCCGGGCTGCCATAGCGCAGCGTCATGGGAACGACGCCTTCAGTTGTGACCTGGAACCGGGCGGAATCTGTATCGAGCATTTTGGCGATGCCAAAATCCAGTAGTTTTGGCTCACCATCCGGGGTCACCAGGATGTTTCCGGGCTTCAGATCGCGGTGCACCACCAGGTTCTGGTGCGCGTAATGCACCGCCGCGCAAATCTTTCGGAACAGCGTCAGCCGCTGCTCGATCGAGAGTTTCTGCTCATCGGCGTAGCGGTCGAGCGGGAGGCCCTCGACATGGTCCATCACCAGGTAGGGGATACCACTCTCGGATGTGCCTCCGTCGAGGAGTTTGACAATGTTTGGATGATCCAGCCTGGCCAGCGTTTGCCGTTCGAGGCGAAACCGGATCCGCACCTCCTCGTTTTCAATCGCGCCTGGGGCGACCTTGATCGCTACTTTCTTGTCGAACTGCTGATCGGCGCGCACACCCAGCCACACCGATCCCATGCCACCCTCGCCAACTTTCGAGACGATGCGATAGGGGCCGACCATCGGACCGGTTCTGGGGGGCGCGCCCGTCCGAACGCCAACGTCCCCTTGCTCCACACCTTCTAAGATCGGCTTGCGGCGGCTGCTTGATTAGGCTCCCACAGCACTTCGGGCGCTCCCAGTTTGTGATTTGCCCAGCGGCTCCAGACAAAGAATCCGTCGCTCAGCCGGTTCAGATAGCCGAGGACCTCGGGGGGAACCTCTTCCTGTCTGGAGAGCGCCACGGCAATCCGTTCGGCGCGCCGGCACACGGTACGCGACAGATGCAACTCGCAATTGAGCCGGCTGCCGCCCGGAAGAACAAAGGACCGCAGAGTGGTCAGCGGGGTATTCATGGCGTCGATGTCCCGCTCCAGTTGTTCGATGTCCGCGGTGGTGATCCGCGGTTGTTTGGGGTGGACATCCTTCGGCATGGTCGCCAGGATGCTGCCCAAATTGAACAGTTCGTGCTGTATCCGGCGCAGGATGGCGCAGAGGGGCAACAAATCCGGCGCGGCGGCGGCAAGTTCTTCTATGGAAACGCAGGCGAGGCCCACGAGCGAGTTCAACTCGTCGACAGTGCCATAACAGTCCAAACGAATGGAATCCTTGGTCACCCGCTGTCCGCCCGCCAGACTGGTTTCGCCGGCGTCACCGCGGCGTGTATAGATGCGGTTGAGCGCAATTCTCGGCTCGTTGAACAGCTTTTCTGCCATAACTTCATCGTAATGCAATAACCGGTCCGCGAAGCTGGCTGAGGAATTTTCAGTGCTTCGTCTCACTCTTCTCTCCCTTCTGCTGGCCTCGCTGTCTCTTGCGCGGGAAAAGATGGATTATCTGTCCGGCACGGGCTTTCAGCTGAACAGCCCGGCGGATGCGCGATCTCAATACCGCCGCATCCAGGAACACGAACAACTCCGCGTGGAGCCGGTCCAGGTCATCGGCCTGGGCCTCGGAAGCTTCGGCGGGCTGGGATTCGGCCGCGGCACGAAACGGCCAGTCGATCTATTACAACTACAGCAACGGTGTGACCGGCACGAGCACCGAGATCGGCAATACGACCTTTCACAATTTCAGCGACGGCCGCCGGTGCACCACGGCGTGGATCGGCAACCAAGCGAACACGCGCTGCCGGTAGGCCCATTCGTTTCACCGTAGAGCGGACTGCCGATTCCCGGCCCGGAAACACGGGCGGAGGCTCGCCCGCCATCGCTACAATGTAACTTCATGCGTATCGCGCTCGGGCAGATCAATCCTACCGTCGGCGATCTCGAAGGCAACGTCGCACAAATGGCGCATGCCTGCCGGGAGGCGGCTCGAGGCGGCGCCGATCTGGTGGTTTTTCCCGAGCTTTCCCTGAACGGCTACCCGCCCCGCGACCTGGTGGAAAAACCAAGCTTTCTTACCCGCACCGCTGAGGCTCTCGAGCGGCTTGCCGCCGAAACCGCCGGTTTGCCGCTGGCGCTGATCACCGGCTACGCCGGGCGCTCCGAAGAGAAATCGGGAAAGAGCTCCGTCAATGCGGCGGCCGTGCTCGAAGGCGGGCGGATCCTCTTCCGCCAGGTGAAAATGCTGCTGCCCTCCTACGATGTATTTGATGAGGAGCGCTATTTCCAATCCGCCGACCACCAGAAATTGTGGACTTGGCGCGGGCGGAAAATCGCGCTCACCATCTGCGAGGACGCCTGGAACGACCGCATGTTCTGGGAGAGGCGGCTGTACAAGCGCGATCCGGTGGATGAACTGGCGCGTGACGGCGCGCGGATGCTCATCAGCATCAATGCGTCCCCCTACCACATGGGAAAGCGCGCGCAACGGCGTGAAATCTTCGCGAACACGGCGCGCCGCCACCAGATTCCCGTCATTTATGTGAACCAGGTGGGCGGGAATGACCAACTGGTGTTCGACGGTTCCAGCTTTGCTCTCGATGCCCGGGGCGAACCGCTTGCCCTGGCCGCATCGCTGGCCGGGGATCTGGTGATTTTCGACATCGACGCGCCGCCCGCGCCAGCGGCCATCCGGCCCACGCTCGCCAACGAGTGCGAAGCGGTTTATGAAGCGCTCGTGCTGGGAACCCGGGACTATATCCGCAAGTGCGGCTTTCGCGGCGTGATCATCGGCTTATCCGGCGGCATAGACTCATCCCTGACGGCGGCCATAGCGGTGGATGCGGTGGGCAGGGAGAACGTGACGGGCGTTGCGATGCCCGGCCCGTACTCGACCGGGCACAGCCTGTCGGACGCCCGCATTCTGGCCGGAAATCTCGGCATCCGCTTCGAGGTATCGAGCATTTCGGCCGCCTATGAGACGATGCTCGCCGGACTGGCTCCGCTGTTTGCCGGAACCGAGTCCGGCGTGGCGGAGGAAAACCTCCAGTCGCGCCTGCGCGGACTCACCCTCATGGCGCTTTCCAACAAGTTCGGCTCGCTGGTGCTGACCACGGGCAACAAGAGCGAACTCGCCGTTGGCTATTGCACTCTCTACGGAGACATGTGCGGCGGGCTGGCGGTGATCAGCGACGTGCCGAAAACTCTTGTTTACGAACTCTCGCGCGTGGCCAACGAACGCCACAACAACGCCATTCCCGAGGACGTATTCCTCAAGCCACCGTCGGCCGAACTGCGCCCCGGCCAGAAGGATACGGACTCGCTTCCGGAATATGACGTGCTCGACAGGATTCTCAAGGGATATGTGGAGGACTTCCTCTCTCCCTGCCGCATCGCGGAAGAGTATCAACTCCCGCTCGGCCTGGTGCGCGATATCGTGAATAAGGTCGACCGCAACGAGTACAAGCGGCAACAGGCCGCTCCGGGACTCAAGGTAACCACCAAGGCGTTCGGCATGGGACGCCGCTTCCCCATCGCACAAAAGTTCTACGAATGAAACTCGCAGGCGCACTCGTACTCCTCTCGGCCGCGCTGGTCGTGATCCTTGTGTCCCAACCCGCTTCCCTCACCAGGGCCGGCAAGCAATCCGATGGGTCTTTTCTACTGGTCAACGGCTGGCGCATCAAGCCGGCCGGCCGGCAGATCCAGGTGGACACGTTCCCCATGTCCACGGCGCTCTCGAGGGACCACAAGCTGCTGCTGGTGCTCAACGGGGGATACAACCCTCCCTCGATCAGCGTCGTCGATACGGACCGCGGAGCCGAATTGAGCCGTACGCGCGTTGCCGACGGCTGGCTGGGACTAACCATGTCTCCCGATGGAAAGAAGGTTTATGTGGGCGGCGGATCCAAGGCGAGTGTTTTTGAATTCGACTTCGAGGACGGCAAGCTGACACCGGCGCGCACGTTCACGGTGGTTCCGGAAGCCACCCGCCAGCACCAGGACTTTGTCGGAGATGTGCAGACTACGCCCGATGGACGGCTCCTGTTCGCATCTCTGCTCTATCGCGATACCGTTGCCGTCATCAATCCGCAATCCGGACGGGTCATTGAAAGATTCAAGACCGGACGGCGTCCCTACCGCATCCTGTTCCATCCTGACGGGAAGTCATTTTTCGTTACCAGTTGGGCTGACGGCACGCTCTACCACTACAACACGGACACAGGCGAGGAACTCGGAAAGGTGAGATTGGGGTCGCATACGACGGATATGGTGCTGAGCGACCGCAAGCCGCAAGCCGCCGAGGAGGAGGAGAAGAAAGACCCGGCGGAGGCGCCTTACGTATACCGGATCTTCGTCACGGCCGGGAACACGAACCGCGCCTACGTCGTGGGCGTTACCGAAGGCAAGGATCTCAGGATGATCGAGTCCATCAACGTCGCCATGACGCCCCGCCAGCCCGCCGGCATGACTCCGAGCGGGCTTGCGCTCAGCCCCGATCAGAAGAGGTTGCACGTGGTCTGCTCGGACGCGAACGCGGTCGCCGTGGTGGATATCTCCGCCGATCGCAGCCGCGTTCTCGGATTCATTCCGGTGGGTTGGTATCCGACCGCCGCCCGCATGCTGCCCGATGGCCGCCTGCTGGTTCTCAATGGCCGCGGCGGGGGCAGTTACGCCAACCCTCGAGGACCGCGTCCTGATAAGCAGCCCGCGAAATCGCACGAAGGGATCCGCTCCGACGAGTACGTCGCCGCCATTCAACGCGGAAGCATCTCCTTGATTCCCCCCGCCACCGAAGACCAGTTGGCGGAGTACACAAAAGCCGTGTTCGCCAACTCGCCATACCGGGACGCCTTGCTCGATGACGCGCGCGTTCCGCGGGGCAATCCCGTTCCCTCCCATCCCGGAGGGAAGTCGCCCATCGAGCATGTCATCTACGTCATCAAGGAAAACCGCACCTATGACCAGGTGCTGGGCGCGCTCGAGAAGGGCAACGGAGATCCGTCTCTTTCACTGTTCCACGAAAACTCCGCCCCCAACCACTACAAACTGGCGAGGGAGTTCGTGCTCTTCGACAACTTCTATGTCAATGCCGACGTGAGCGCCGACGGGCACAACTGGTCGATGGCCGCCATCGCTCCCGATTACGTGCAGCGGATGTGGCCCAATAGCTACGGCGGACGGCGCAGACACTACGATTATGAAGGAGGCGAACCAGCGGCGGTTCCGCCGGCCGGCTACATCTGGACGAACGTCCTTTCAGCCGGACTCCCGATGCGCAACTACGGCTACTTCGTCACCAACGCGAAGCAGGCGGCTCCTTCGGGTGACCAGATCGAAGCGGTTCGCGACCGCCAACTGGCTCCGTTTACCAACCGCAAGTACCGCGGATTCGACCTCGACTATCCCGACATCGAGCGCGCCAAGGTGTTTCTCGAGGACTTGGCGGAGTTTGAGAAGCAGGGAAGCATGCCGCGCTTTCTGATGGTGCGGCTCGGCAATGATCACACCTCGGGGACGGCCGCCGGAAAGATTGCGCCGCTCTCCGCCATGGCCGACAACGACGCCGCGCTCGGCATGGTCATCGAAGGAGTTTCGAAGAGCAGGTTCTGGCCGAAGACGGCCATCTTCGTGCTCGAGGATGACGCGCAGAACGGAGCCGATCACGTGGATTCTCACCGCTCGCCGGCTTTTATTCTCTCCCCCTACACGAGACGAGGCGTGGTCGACAGCACGATGTATAACACCACTTCCATGCTGCGCACCATGGAGTTGATCCTTGGCCTGCGCCCCATGACCCAGTTCGACGCGGCTGCAAAGCCGATGTTCGCCGCGTTCTCGAACGAACCTGACACGCGGCCCTACGAGGCCGAAAAGCCGCGCATCCCGCTCACCACCCGTAACACGCCCGGCAACGCGACGGCGGCGCGCTCGGCGGCGCTCGACTTTTCCGAAGCCGACCTGATCGATGACGACGAGTTGAACGATATCCTCTGGCGGGCCATCCGCGGCACGGATCCGCCTCCGCCGGTGCGCAGCTATTTCTCGAGATGATCCTCATGTCCGAGCCACTGTAACCATGCCCCGCATCTACCTTTGTTTCGTCTGGCACATGCACCAACCTTGCTACAAGGACCTGGTTTCGGGAGAGTACCGCCTCCCGTGGACCCGCATGCATGCCCTCAAGGACTATTACGGCATGGTGAAGATCCTCGAGGAGTTCCCGCAAGTTCGCCAGACGTTCAATCTTGTCCCCTCCCTGCTGATGCAAATCGAGGAGTATGCGTCAGGCCAGGCCGTGGACCCGTTTCTGCGTGTCGCCCTCAAACCCTCCGAGGAACTCTCCGAGCAGGAGATCAGGTTCATCCTCCAGTATTTTTATCAGGCCAATCCGGTGCATCTTATCGGCCGCTATCCGCGCTACGCGGAACTGTTCGACGCCTGGCGCGCGGCTGACCGCAACTTCCGCCGCGCGATGCATGTATTCAACGCGCAAGCGTTGCGCGATCTGCAGGTGCTCTCTCAGTTGGCCTGGTTCGAGGAAGAGTTTCTGGCCGGCGACTCCGAGGTCCGCTCCCTGGTGGCAAAGGGCAGGGAGTATTCGAAAGAAGACCAGCAGCTCATGGGGCGCAAGCAGCTCGAGATACTGGGGCGCGTCCTTCCGGTCTATCACGACTTCGCCGCCACCGGGCAGATCGAAATCTCGGCCACGCCCTTTTACCACCCCATCCTGCCGCTGATCTGCGATTCGAATGTGGCGCACGAGGCCAATCCGTTTGTCCCGCTGCCTTCGCGTTTCCGCTATCCGCAGGATGCGCGGCTTCATCTCGAGCGAGCCATGGAATACGTCGAGGAGAAGATTGGTAAGCGTCCGGTGGGACTGTGGCCATCAGAAGGCTCCGTCTCCGATGAGGCGCTCACCATCGCCGCCGACTGCGGTTATCAGTGGGCCGCCACCGATAACGGCGTGCTTGCCCGCACGCTCGGACGCGGAGCCGACCCCACCGCCACCTACCGGCCCTACCGCTGGCGGAAGGACGGCAAGGAAGTATCCCTGATCTTCCGCGACCACTATCTCAGTGATCTCGTCGGTTTCGTCTATTCGAAAATGCACGCCGGCGACGCCGCGGCGGATTTCATCCACCGCATTCGCGAGAACTGCGCGCCCATCCTCTCTTCCGGCCGCGACGCCCTGGTTCCCATCATTCTCGATGGAGAGAACGCCTGGGAACACTACTACCTGAACGGGCGCCCGTTCCTGCGTGAACTCTACCAGCGCATCAGCGAAGAGCCGGGCATGGAGGCGGTTACCGTATCGGAGGCTCTCGAGAAGGTGGAAGACGATCCTCTCGACCACATAGCGGCCGGCTCCTGGATCAATGCCAACTTCGACGTCTGGATCGGCTTCGAGGAAGACAACAAAGCCTGGGAGTTGTTGCTGCAGGCGCGGGAAGCCTTCGAGCAGGTTCCGCCGGGATCGGTTCCCGCAAGCGACTATAATCTCGCTCTCGAGGAGTTGCTGATCGCGGAGGGAAGCGACTGGTGCTGGTGGTACGGCCCGCACCACGACAGCGACAACCGGCAGGAGTTTGACCAGCTCTACCGCGACCATCTGGCCAACATGTACCGGGCGCTGCGCCTCACTCCTCCGGCGGATCTCAGCCGCCCCATTCTGCGCGCCCGCGCCAGGGCGTTGCACCAGACGCCGATATGCCCCATCCATCCCGTCATCGATGGCGAGGTGAGCAGCTACTTCGAATGGATGGGAGCGGGAAACTACCGTGTCGACCACCGCGGCAGCGCCATGCACGGCCACCGCTTTCTTGTGAGAGAACTCTTCTATGGAGCCGATGCCGATCGCCTGTTCGTCCGCATCGACTTTCTGGACACTGAGCATCCCGCCGGCATGGATGTGCAAGTGCGAATCAATTCGCAGCGCATGAGGCTGGCGCTTTCCGAGGCGCGGGCGGAAGTGTTGGAAGGAGCGACGCTGGGCGTGCGGGCGGCCTACCGGCGCGCGCTGGAATTCTCCGTGCCGTTTGCGAACCTGAACCTCGACGGCCGGGAAACCGCCTGCCTCGAGATTTCCGTCTGGCAGGGCGGCCTGCCCATGGATTCGCTTCCCCAGGAAGGATGCCTCGAGATCAGGACAGCGAGGGAGAGCGAGTGGGCGGAGTAAGAGTAGACGGCTGATCAAGGCAGCCTGAGGAATTCCTTCACATCCTGAACCTCCCGCTGCTGGCGCGTCCAGGCTTCGCCGATGGCTTCCTCCTCGTGTTGCGTGAGATGCCACGAGAGGGGCGCCTCTTCCGATGGAAACCGGAAGGTGACCTGCTCGAACTCGAATCCCCGGCTTTCGAGAATGAGGCGCGCCATCCGCACATCGTCATAGTTGCGGGAGACCTGGGCGGTGTTGCGCATGGCGAGCAGGGCCTCCGGGGGCGCCAGCACCTGGTAGAACCAACCCCGGGTTTTCAAGGCCGCCGATGGTTCCTGTGCCGCCACGATGTCGACCAGAAGGACCCTCTTCACCGGCCCCGGCTCCGCCGTTCCCGCCAGAAGTACATCAACGGCGGAGAGAATGCCGTAGTTGTCGAAGTAGCCGCCATCGACAAGATGGTAGGGCTCATGGACCTCCGCCGCCACCCGCGCCGCCGGAGCCACATACGGAAACGACGCCGACAACCGCACCGCCGTCACCGGTTTCAAATCGAGTTCCGGATACATCTCGGCGAACTCACGCCGCCCGCTCGAACGGCCGAGGTCGACCGTGGATATGAGACAGCGCTGTCCCGTCTCGGCCGCCATCGCGTTGAAGATATTGGCGGGCCGCTGCCCGCGCCTTGTTTCCTCGCGCCATTGGCCCAGCATGACGGTGCCCGCCGGCGCTCCTGGTTGTGCCGACCACGCCCTCTCCGCGGCCGCTCCGCGATCCGTCAGCCGCGAGGAGGCAAACGGAAGAAAGATGCGCGGCAGGTCGCGATACACCAAACCGAAGGCGATTTCATCGAGGCTCGATGCCCTGGCCGCGCGGATGATGGCTTCGTGCCCGGAAACCTTCCCGCCGTGATACCCCGCGCTGAAGTACATTGCTCCGAGGCTGCCGCCGGAGACGGAGCTGATGAGACGCACTCGCGGAGCAAATTCGCCGCCCAGCGTTTCATCGAGCCTCGCGAGCACCTCCGCCGTCCAGGCGGCCGCCTGAATCCCACCGCCCTGCGCGCTGACTATCACCGCCGTGTCATAAGGCGAAGCGGCCATCAACCGCGCGGGCGTCAGCGCTTCCACGCGGTTCGCCCTGACCGCGGCGAAATAGAAATCCGTGTCGAACCAGCGCGCCGTCGCCAGAAGCGGAACGGCGAGCGCGAGCAGCACGGGTATGCGAAACCGGTCACAGAGGAACGCGACCCCGGACATCAGGTAGACCACGACAAACACCAGGTTCAGCACCGAACAAAGAGTGGATGTGCGCGGAATGGCGCCCAAGGCAATCAGCAGGTACAACGCCGAGAAAATGGCTAAACACAGAGTGGCGAATCCATGGCCCGGAAGCAGAATTCCCTTGTCATCCGAATACCCCGGACCCAGTTGTCCGGTGAGCGCCTTCATCATCAGCGAAAGCCAGGCAGCGGGCTTCGGCCACACCGCGCGCCCCAGGACCACCAGTCCCGCCGCCGCCATGCAGCCCGCCGCCAGCGCCGCCGCCTTTTGCGCCGTCCCACCCCGCGCCACGCCGGTTGTGCGCGCCAGGAAGAAGACCCCCGCCGCGGCGTAGAGCAGGGCGAACCATCGCACCGCTCTCATTGCGTCCACTTCCGGCAGTCCGAACCGCGCCGGACCGTTGCTGAGCACCAGGAAAGTCACCACCACCAGCGTGGTGACCAGCAGGGCCACCTGCCCCGAAACGAAAAACAGATCCATCGGGGTGATATCGAAAATGCCGTGCAGCAGATAGTACGCCGCTCCGCCGCGATGAAGGCTGATAAACGGGAACAGCGCCAGGAACGCGGCCCCCAGCAGGGGCACACGCAAGAGGTACGGATAGGCGAGTATCAGGCCCCGCTCTCGCATCCGGCAAGCATACTACTTGCGCATCAGCGTCGCACCCGGGTCCAGCGTCACCCGCGCCGGCATGGCGGTCAAGCCCATCTCGAACTGCGCGGGCTCGTTGCTGGTGGCTACCCACTTGACCACGGGCCTGGCCTTTCCCGTCTGGATCTCCACGGGAACATACACGCTGAACTCCTCATCGACGCCGGTCTGCGTTATGGTTCCAACAAGCCGCAGTTTCGGAGCCTTGCCCTTTACGCTCCAGGTGAGTTTCAAAGCGGGAATTCCCGACCCGTACACCCACTGCTCGAAGAAGTTCTCGAGCTTCGGATCCGGCGACCCGGCGGGGAGATATTTTTGCGCCAACTGGCGGAACTGTTCCGTCGAGACAGAGTGAAAGAGGTTGCTTTGATAAAATTCCGCCAGCATCTTTCCGAACCTCTCATCGCCCATTCGGCGCCGCAGCATGTGAAGGATCCACGACCCCTTTTCGTAAACGATCGCCGCCCACGCGTTTGGCGATTGGGAAGAAGACAAACGGTGGCCCATTGTCACCGGGCCGGCGGATTCGATGGTGCGCCCGTCCGTCTCCTTTCTTAGCAGGTCGTTGCGGTACTCATCAAGGATGCTATCGAGCACCCGTGGTCCTTTCCCGCGCTCGAGCATCCATAGCGCGGAGTAGTTGGCCAAAGCCTCCATCAGCCAGTCATCCTGGTAATCAGCGGGCATGACGCCGTTTCCCCACCACTGATGCGCCACTTCGTGCGCGTGCAGGATTTCAGAGAAAAACATCTGTTGCAGGCTGTTCGTTTTCGCCAGGGGGCGTTGCCCGGGATCGAGGTAGGCCAATGTGGACAGGTACACCAGGCCGGGAAACCCCTGTCCGAAACGGCCCGGAATGGGCGAGATGGTGAGCGTTCGGACGGGCGGGGCGCCGAAACGGGCCGCCATCTCGTCGAAGGTTCCGGCGATCTCGGCGGCCAGTTCCTTCAGCCGCGCCGTGGGGTCGGGAGCCGGCGCGGGGATCATCATGACCCCGGGTGTCCGGTGCTGCCGCCCGCGCCCCCAGGGCGTTGTCGACAGCGGCGGCATTTCCATCAGTTTCGGGCCGGGCTGCAGCGCCGCCTCCAGTTTTCTGTTGGCGCAGACTTCCACCGTCAGGCCGCCCTTTTGAACCCGCGCGCGCTGATAGTTGCCGAGATTGAAACCGAAGAAGCGCACCGGAGCGGAGGTTTTTCTCCGGCTGATCTTCCAATCCCCTTCGGTTTCCTCGGATACCAGGTCGCCCGTGGCCACCAGATCCAGTTCCTTCGGATAGCGGAAGGTGACCTCATAGGGCGCGAAACGCAGGCTGCGGTTCGGATACCAGATGCCCCGCGCTCCGACATAATACACTCCGTCACCGGCGGACGAGATCACCGTCCCTTCGTGGGCTATTTCGAGATCCACGGGTTTGCCCGCGGTGAACTCGTGATCCGCTGTAATCAGGAGAATCTGGTTCTCGTTGCTCCGCATCAGGTTCGCCCGCAGGGACTCGGGCGAGTACGCCTCGGCGGGTGAGCCGTCCACCTTCGCGGAGGTGACGCGCACCTGCTGCGAAAGCTCGAGGGCGATGGTGCGCTCCGTCACGAGCGGGGTCAAACGCAGGCGGGTCACGGCTTTCAACAACAGGCTGGGATCGATCGTCGCGTCGATCGAATACTGCTCCGGCTTGAAGTCCATCTCCGGCGTTTTTCTGCGTCCCATGCGAAAGGAGTTGGCCTGGAAGTTCGTCCATACGTCGAAATAGCGCCGCTCATCGCGAAACGCCACCTGGCCGATGCTGATCTGCCGGTTGCCGCGCGGATCCCAAATGGCGTCGAAATTGCCAAGAGCGCTGCCTCCCAGCGCCATGTAAAGGAAGCCCACCTCCTTGCGGCGCGGCGAGAGCAGGTCCTCGACCAGGCGGACCTCGAAACTGGCCACGAAGCTGGCCATCACGGAATTCCACTTCTCCTTCAGCAGGAATCCCATTTCGGCGTTCTTCTTCGATCCGGCGGCGCGCGCGCTGGCAAGCAACTCCGCCGCGCTGTCGTCGGTAAACACCATCACATTACTCTGGAACCGGACATCGAGGTTTGGCGAATGCGTGAAGCCGGCGAGCGATTTGCGCTCTCTGACGAACGGCGGCATCGCCAGCAGTTCCGCGCCCCCGCCTTCCACTTCGCCCGAGAACACGGCGGAAACAACCTGCCCGTGGATGGGCTTCGCGAAAATCAGGTAGCCGTCGTTGAAATAGACTTTCAGTTCATCGCGCGCGAAGCGGAGATCGCGCACGCGGTAGCATTGTTCGGGGTCGAGCTCCGCTTTCCGCAACTCTCCGGCCACCTCGCCCGCCACGCCGCCGGCCCACAACGCCGCCGGCGCAAGTACCGCTAGAACGAATGCCCGCACGATCCCAGTCTAGCGGGAATCATTTTCGCTCCGCGCCCGCCTACTCGACCGCGATGGTGACCGTATTGCTCGTCTTGCCGCCGATGCTCACCGTCAGCGGAACGGCGTTTCCCGTTTGAGCCGTGGCGGCAATCCTCGCGTTGATCTGGTAGAGGCCCACCGAGCCCGGCGCCAGCCCGGAAAAAGACACCTCCGCGGGGACGCCGCCGATGCTGACGGCGGGCGTGTCCACGGTGCGGATGGGCGGATCCGGCGGCGGCGGTTCGCCGGGGCGCGGAGGGAACTCCACTTTGCCGAGCCCCGTGCAGTAGATGGACACATACTCACCCCGCCTGGCGGGACGCGAGATGCCGTCATCGGCGGCGCGCGCGATATAGACGGTTCCGGCTATTCTCACCGCGCCCTGGCCGACGCCGTTTCCGGACAGGGCGAAGACGCCGGGAGCCACCGCCGCCGAGGAAGGCCCCGCCACGATAACGCTGGTGCGGCCCACGTGCGTCACGGTGACATCCGAAGGACCGGGCGTCAATGTGTAGGGCAATTGGAAGTTGATCTGGTTCGGTCCCACATAGAGCAGCGGGACCAGCGCATTGTTCACCCGCACGCTGGTGCCATTCAACTGAACCGGCAGCGGCAGGCGCGTCGCCACCTGTTCGCCCTGGGAAAGATTCTTCCCTTGCAACATTACAATGGTCCCCGGTGAAAGCTCGGGGCGGGAGCTGGCCGAGTTCTTCACCCCGTTATCGTCTACTGTGGGGTCGCCCGGAAGGGCGAGGAAAAACGCGTCATTGCTGTCCGAATAGGAAAGTCCCTGCGATGGTCCCCCTCCGGGTGTGAAGATGCGCCCGTCGATTGTCGCCCCGTACAATCCGTGACGCGGAGAACTCATTGGTGGAAGGATCCCCCACGTGTCACTCGCCGGATCGTACTCCTCATTCTGTTCAAACAGGCCGTCCGGGCGCGCTGTGTTTCCTTCGCCGCCGAAAACCTGGATGCGGTTGCGCAGGGTCCCGCTTCCCATCCCTGCTCGCGCCGTCAGAGCCGCGGCGCGAATGCTCCATGCGTTCGTGCCCGGATCGTACTCTTCGTTCACCCGGAAGTAGGTGATGCCCGACCGTCCGGAGATGGCGTAGATCTTCCCATTTACCGCCTGCGCCGTAAGATGATCGCGCGCGGTGGGCAGGTCCGGCAGGCGGCTCCACTGCCGCGTGTCCGTATCGAATACCTCGAAGGCAGCGGTGCTTTGCGTGATGGCGTAGCCGCCGGCGACATAGATGCGGCCGCCGATGACAGCCACGCCGCTTGCCGCGCGCGGCACTCCCATCCTCCCCACGGTGGACCACTGTTCCGTTGCCGGATCGTACTGGTATGTGTTGCCGTCCACAAACGGCGTGCCCGTCCGCATCGCGCCCAGAACGTAGAGCTTTCCGTTCGCCGCCGCCACATTGCAGCTATCGCCTCCGCCGGGTATCGGCACGGGAGGACCTTCGCTCCAGTCATCGGTGTAAGGATCGTAGATGCGCAGCCTGGTGTCGCGCGTTACCCCGTCCGCCAGCACGCCGCACACCGAGTACACTTTGCCGTTCAATGCCGCCGAGGCGACCTCCGCCGCCCGCACCGGATACGGCGCGCGCCGTTCCCAGGTGGCTTGCGCCCAGACCGCGGCGGGAATCACGAACCACAACAGGAGTTTCATTGCCCCAGTGTAGCGTCGTACGGCCGGCGGGCTCCGGCCTACTTCATCGTTCCGCGAGTGCCCTCGAGTATGCGCTTGGCGCGCGCCGGATTGTATACCCCGCACGAGCAGAACCGCGCCATGTAGGTGGCCGCCTCATCCGGCGTCCGTCTGCCCTCTTTCACCCAGTCGATCATCTTCTTCGCCAGGGAATGGCTGATCAGGCCGTGACCGCACATCGTGCTCAGGCAAAGCACCTGCGTGTTCGGCAGCTTCTCCGTCTTCCCTTCGAATCCCAGTGAATAACCGACGCTGTGCCGGGGGATGCCGGCAGCGTGGCAGCACTGTTCGGCGCCGTCGATCGAAGTCGACACGTTGATGCACAACCCGAGATCCGCCTGCTTCACAGCTTTTACGAAATCTTCGGCGTTGACGCGCTTGTCGAAGACGGCCGCCACGGTTGTCGGCGTATCCACGCCGCTGATCACCGCCTCGAAATCGGGCGTCATGTCCCGGTTCCAGTGCGACGTGGGGTGCATGTCACGGCTGGGACGCAGCGCGCCGCCGTGCGTGGCGTCTCCAAGATTCACGGGATGAAACGGCAGCGCCATCCGTAGAAACTCCCGCAGCTTGGGAAGGCAGCCTTTGTCGTTCTTGCCGCGGCTCGGAATGGCGAAGACCACGTAATCGTCATAGAAACTGGCGCTGTCGCCAAAGCGGTGTAAAGTGTTCGTCATCGTGTTGCTCCCGCGGGCGCCGGTTCCTGTTTCTGCTCCGCCGGCGCGGCATCATTGGAAATCCTGCCCAGACCGATATTCGTCTTCGCGCGCTGCAGCGAGTAGCCGAGTTTCTCCAGAATGGGAGCCACCACGTGCTCCTCGCCGTTCTCATCGCAACGCGTGCCTACGCCGATCGTCACCACCGTGTCGATCTGCTTTTCCACTTCCCATACCGCGCGGATGATCTCCTCGGTGCGGTCCACCGTGGTCTTGATCTCGAGGATCGCCGAAAGCACTTTCTCGTTGATGATATCTTCGCGAACCTTGCCGGTGGAGGTGTCGGTCATCAGCGACGTGACGGGGTTCTTCTTCTCGAAGCTCACGCCGCGCTTGGCCAACGCCATCGACATCTTTTCAATCTCGTGGAAGCGCACGCCCACGCCGGGGCGTCCGAACTCGATGGTGAAGCCCACCTCGCCCACCTTGACGCGGCCGCTCACATCGTTCGTCTTCACTTCCTCCGTGCCACGGCCCTGCACGCCCGTGGATTCATGCGGCACCCGCGGATCGGAAAACGCCCTCCGCACCACGCGCGGCCACGTCAACTCATCGGGTTCGAAGGCCGCCGTGGGACAGACGTCGGGCTCCGGATCAAAGCGCAGGCGCATCATCTGAAATACTTTGCGCATCGTGCGCACCACGGTTGGATTCAAATGCTCCTGGCTCAAGCCGTTGTAGCAGGCATAGCATTCCACGCACTCTTCCCGGTTGATGGTGGCCCGTTTAATGGCGGGGTCGATATAGATGGCGCCCATCGGGCAGACATAGGTGCAATTCCCGCAGGCAACACATTTGTTCGGGTTGATTCTCATGGTTGGAGACTCCAGCGTGTTTTTTCGTACCTTATCTTATCATCTCATCGCTGGACGAACGATCGGCTTCGAGGCGTCCACGCGCGAGAAGAGAATAGCGCCCAGCGCGCACATGGCGGAGGCGGCGATGAACGGGTGCCGCCAGCCATGGGCCTGCACCAGGTAGGCCAGAATGCTCGGGGAAATCGCGCCGCCGACGTTGCCGCAGGTATTCATCACCGAACTCACCGTGCCCGCGAAGTCGCCGCCGATATCGAGCGGCACCGCCCACGATACGCCCACGGTCAACTCGAGGCCGAACACCGCAATGCAGGTGAGCCAGACGCAGGCGTGGGGATTCTCGACCAGGGTGGCCGGCAGGATGAACCCCGCCGCCAGCAGGAATCCCGTCACCGCCACCACTTTGCGCGCGAAACGCAGATCCCCCGTCGCCTGCCCCACGCGGTCGGACAACCAGCCGCCGAGAAAATCACCGAGCGTTCCCGCAAACAGCGGCAGGCTGGCATAGAGTCCCATCTCCTTCAAGTTGAAGCCGCGAGCCTTCATGAGATAGGTGGGGAACCAGTCGAGGTACACCGAAAGGCAGTAACCATAACAGAAGTACATCGCGCTCAGCGTCCACAGGTTGCGGCTGCGCAGAATCGCTCCCCACGGAACCGCCTGCCGCGCCTTCGAGCCCGCCGTTCGCGTCGCGCCTTGAATCAGTTCGAGTTCGGCGCGGTTCACGCCGCGGTGTTCTTCGGGCGTGTCGCGATAGTAGGCATACCAGACCGCGGCCCACAGCAAGCCCATCGCGCCGAAGACAAAAAACGGCGCGCGCCATCCGTAGGTGGCGATGAACCAGACCACCAGCGGCGGCGTGCAGGCGGCGCCGATGCGTGAGCCCGCATGCGTGATTCCCTGCGCGTAGCCGCGCTCGGTGGGCAGCATCCAGCGCGAGAGGCTGCGCGTGGCGATCGGAAACGCCCCCGCCTCCCCAATTCCGAACAGCAGCCGGAACACGAGCATCGAAACATAGTTCCAACTCGCCGCCGTGAGCGATGTGAACACGCTCCACCAGGTGACGATCAGCGTCAGCGCCCTGCGCGGCCCCATCCGGTCTCCCAGCCATCCACCAGGAATGTTGAACAGCGCGTACCCCCAGCGGAAAATCGCGAGAATGCCGCCCATGGCGCTCATCGAGAATCCGAACTCCTTCATGATGGTGGGGACCGCCGACGAGATGACCACGCGATCCATGTAGGTGATCATGTACGCGGCTACGGTGAGCCACAGGACGATATGGCGGACGCGGGTGGGACGGGGATTCGACACAGAAGGGAGATGGTATCAGACCTATAGCGATCCCTGCGACCCGTCGATCTTCTGTCCGCCCAGCAGGTTCGTCAGCAGGCTCCAGTTGTAGCCCGCATCCTGGAAAGTCAAGGCGCGGATCAGCGTGAGCAGCACGGCCTGAACCCGCAACAGCAATCCGGCGAAAAAGCCGGCGCGCTTGGAGAGAAAATGCGCCACGCCGTTCAAACGGTCCGCGGCAAGCGTCGCCTTTTGCGAGCCGGTCCACCGCATCGCCGCTTCCGTGGCGCCGTGGTCCGTCGCGCGGATCGCGGGAATCAACAAAGCCTTCTTGCCCGCGTGCCGGATCTGGAAGGCAAGCTCGAGGTCGCCGCCCCACTCGCCGTAATGCTCGTCGAAATAGTTCATCCCCTTGAGAAAAGCGAGGCGGATGAGCAGCGCTTTGCGGCCCGGATACTCCACCACCAGCGGAGCATCGAGGGTTGCGGGAACGCTTGCCGGAATTGCCGATTCATCCTGCCATAACCGTCCCAGCACGTCGCGGTCCGGCAGCCTTCTGACCTGGGCGATCGGCGAGCCCGAAGCGCCGGTGAGCAGCGGGCACACCGCCCCGGCCTCGGGCGTCGAATCGAGCGCCTCCGCGAGCCGCGGAATCGTATCCGGCCGCACTTCCACCGCTGGGTCGAGAAAGCACAGCGTTTCCGCCTTCGCGCTCCGGATTCCGATGTTCAGCGCCTTTGTCGCTCCGAAATTGCGCGGCATGCGCAGGAAGGTGAAGCCGGGATACTCGAGATCCATCTCCGGAGTGGTGTCATGGGTGCCGATGTCGAGGACAATCACCTGCAAGGACTCCGGCGGGCTGGTGCGCGCCAGCGCTTCCAGGCACTTGCGCAGCATCGCGCCGCGATGGAACGAGGCGATGATCACCGTCACGCGCGGCC
Source organism: Bryobacteraceae bacterium (assembly GCA_019187195.1). Taxonomy (GTDB): domain Bacteria; phylum Acidobacteriota; class Terriglobia; order Bryobacterales; family Bryobacteraceae; genus CADEFT01. The sequence goes on along the minus strand of JABAQT010000033.1, from coordinate 22,570 downwards.
CCGAAACCTGTTCCGCCTGTTGCTGTTCGACTTCCTCCATGGGAAGAAATGATGATAGCATCACTCTCCATGAGGGTATTGAGGAACGTACCTGTTTTCGCGCTGCTCGTGGCCATGACGGCTGCCGCCCAGAACCGCCCGGTTGACACCTTCCAGACGAAATCCGGCCCCGTGAAACTCACGGTCATCCGGCATGCCAGCCTGATGCTCGAGGCAGGGGGGCAGGTGGTCCACGTCGATCCGTGGAGCCAGGGGAACTACGACGGCCTGCCGCCGGCCGATCTGATTCTGCTCACCGACATTCACGGCGACCACCTCGATCCCAAGGCGCTGGCCAGAGTGAAGAAGGCTTCGACTGTCATCATCGCGCCGCCCGCCGCCGCGGAAACGGTGAAGGATGCCACCGTGCTGCGCAACGGCGAGTCGAAGACCGTGGGCAAGTGGAAGATCGAAGCGGTTCCCATGTACAACGAAAAGCGCGGTCCCGCGCCGGGCAAGCTTTTCCACGACAAGGGCCGGGGAAACGGCTATGTGGTGACCTACGGCGGCATGCGGTTTTATATCTCCGGCGACACCGAAGGCACCCCGGAAATGCGCGCCCTGAAGAATATTGACGTCGCGTTTCTCTGCATGAACCTGCCCTACACCATGCCGCCCGAGGAAGCCGCCGCGGCGGCGAAAGCCTTCCATCCCAAAGTGGTGTATCCCTACCATTATCGGGGTTCGGACGTGAAGGCCTTCGAGAAAGCCCTCGCCGGCTCGGGCATCGAAGTGCGGCTGCGTGATTGGTATTACTGAGCGGCGCGCGCGTTGATTGCCGGTCTTGCTATCGCAAGATGGGCAGAGGGTTCTCTTCGGCCATTCTCTTCAATTGTCCGCAGGCGGCATGGATATCCAGGCCCCGCGGTTTGCGCACGAAACACGGCACGGCGCGCCGCACAATGCGCTGAAAGGCATCCACCCGCGCCGCGCCGGGAGTCTCGAACGGGATTCCCACCCCGGGGTTCAAGGCGATGAGGTTCACCTTGCACTTCAGATTCGCCACCAGTTTCACCACGCGGCGGGCGTCGGCGTCCGTGTCATTCACGCCCTTCAACAGAACATATTCGAATGTGAGCCGCTCCCAGGCGCGCAGCGGATAGACGCGGCAGGCTTCCATCAAATCGTTCAGGTGGTATTTGCGCGTCACCGGCATCAGTTCGCGGCGCTGTTCCTCGGTCGAGGCGTTCAGCGAAATGGCGAGTTTCGGCCGAAGCGGCGATCCGCCCAGCTCCATCATCTTTGGAATGATGCCGCTGGTGGATAGCGTCAGACGGCGCTCGGACAGCCCCACACCCTTGGGATCCACGAGCAACCGCGCCGCCTTGAGCACGTTTTCCAGGTTGAGGAGCGGCTCCCCCTGGCCCATCATCACCACGTTCAGCTTGCTCGTTTCGGCGGAAAGACCATTCACGGCGGCCACATGAAGAACCTGGCCGGCGATTTCCCCGGCCGTCAGGTTGCGCTCGAGCCCGAGCAGCGCCGTCAGGCAAAACCGGCAGTTCACGGGGCAGCCCACCTGGGAAGAAATACAGAACGTATAGCGTCCGTCTTCCGGCATCAGCACCGTTTCGACGCTTTTCCCGTCGGCCAGTTTCAGCAGATAGCGTTTGGTTCCGTCGGCGGATTCGTAGCAGCGCTCCGTTTCGGGAAGCCCGAACGGCAGCGCGCCGGCCAACCTCTCCCTCAACTCCCTGGGCAGGGTGCTGATTTCCTCCGCCCCGGAAACACGCCGCCGGTAGACGGCTTCATAAACCTGCCGCGCGCGGAACGAAGGCACGCCGCCGCACACGCGTTCCAGCAGTTGCCCGATCTCGGCCGCGTCCATCCCCACCAGCGCCTGTTCCATCGTTCCAGTCCCCAGTGTAGCGGGAGCCTCCTCCGCTTCGCGATACAATTGAAGTAATCAAGTGATGAGCACGGTCCAAATATCGGATAACGTGCGTTCCGATACCCTTTCCAATGGAATCACGGTGGTGACGGAACAGATGCCCCATGTGCGCTCTGTCTCCGTTGGAATCTGGGTGACCGCCGGTTCGCGCAATGAAACCCCGCCGCAAAACGGCATCTCCCATTTCATCGAGCACATGCTGTTCAAGGGCACGGAGAACCGCACCGCCGAGGATATCGCCCGGCAGGTGGACTCGATGGGAGCGCATCTCGACGCGTTCACCTCGAAGGAACTCGTGTGCTTCAACGCCAAGATGCTCGATGAGCATCTGCCGCTGGCCTTCGACATCCTCAGCGACATGATGCTCCGGCCTCTCTTCAACGAAGAGGACATCGAGAAGGAAAAGGGCGTCGTCCTCGAGGAGTTGAAGATGGAGGCGGACAACCCGGAGTACATTGTCCACGACATCTTCTCGGCCAGCGTCTGGAAAGGGCACTCCCTCGGCCGCTCCATCCTCGGCACCCGGCAGACCATTTCCTCCTTCACGCGAAGCATGCTGCGCGAGTATTTCGACCGCATGTACGTCACTGGGAACATGGTCATCACGGCCGCCGGCAACCTGACACACGAAGCCTTCGTAAGTCTTGTCGAACAGCAGTTCGGCCGCCTGCCGCGCAAGGAGACCACCGCGCCGGACGCCACGCCGAGGCCGCACGCGAAGCTCACACTGAAGAACAAGCGCTCCCTCGAGCAGGCGCATTTGTGCCTCGGCGTTCCCAGCCACCCGCTGCCGCACGATATGCGCTACTCCTCCTATGTGCTCAACACGGTGCTTGGCGGCGGCATCAGTTCGCGCCTCTTCCAGAACATTCGCGAGAAGCGCGGACTGGCCTACTCGGTGGGCTCCGAGCAGTTCCTGTATCGCGATTCGGGCCTGTTTTCCATCTACGCCGGCACATCCACGGCCTCCGTTCCCGAATTGCTGCAACTCGTGCTCGCCGAATTCCGCGACCTTAAGAAGAACCCGGTCCCGCACGAGGAACTGCGGCGGGCCAAGGATAATCTCAAGGGCTCGCTGATGCTCGGCCTCGAGAGCACAGGCAGCCGCATGTCCCACCTCGCCCGCCAGTTCATCTATTTCAAGCGCTTTCCCACCATGGATGAGATCATCGAATCCATTGAGAAAGTGTCGGCGGAAGACATCGTGAGCCTTGCCGGCGAGTATTTCCAGACGGACCGGATCGCCCTCACCGTCCTCGGAAAGCTGAACGGTCTCAAGGTGGAACGCGAACACCTCGCCTGTTGATCCGTTCTAAATTCCGAGCTTCGTTCTCGCCTTGCTGAGGAAGTCCGCGGTATCAATGCCGTAGAAATAGCGATAGTACAAGTCCGGCTCACGGCCGGTGATGAAGCCGTGATATATCTGCACATATTGCAGGTAGTAGGCCTCGATTTCCTCCCTTGAAAACAGGCGATCGGGAGGTTTGTCGAAGCCATAAACGAACATCTGCCACTGGGAGTCCTCGATGGTGGCGGCGAGATGGGTGAGCTTGTCGCCTTGAGGCACGGCTCTGTTCTGGTTCGCCCAGGTTTCCCACTGGGCGTAAATCGAGTCGCATTTTTCCCGCGCGGCGCGGTAACGCGCGCCCGCACTGCTGTTTTCCGAAGCGCAGCCGTTGTAGTAGAGCGTCAGGTCGTTATTCATCAACCGGTAGTTATCCCTGATCTTGTTTTCAATAAACTCGAGCATCGGCCGCACTTCGATGGGGCCGTTGTAGCCGAGCGCCTGCCCCACCTCGAGGATGCTTTTCTGTGTGAACCGGGTGGCGTAGGACTTCGAATAGAGGTCCCATCCGATGATGTGGCAGCGATTCGTGACGCGCGCTTTCGCCATGCCGCGAATCGTTATTGCTTCCGGTTTGGGGAAATCGCCCCAGGGAATGACTTCAGTGATGCGGGTATCCGGACTGATGGCCTGCAAACGGACAAATACTCCAAAGGACATGATCGAAATTCCTCCAGGTTTATGAATTAGAAAAGCCGCCATTTCTAATTTCTATTGTTGTTCTACAGCATGCGCGGCCTTCGTGGCAACCGTGCGGCGGTCCGTGAAACACTGGAGTCATGCCACTTTCCCGGCGCGCGATGCTCACGCTGCTTGCCAGCGGAACCGGATCCGCGGCCCAGACCCTGTTGCCCGCGCGAGCCAATATCGGTTTCCGCGCCGATACCGGCCCCGCGCGTTCGGAATGCGGCGTCGGAGCGCTCATGCCGTGGGCCGAGTCGCTCTGGGCCGTAACCTACAACTCCCACAAGAAAGCCACCGGCTCCGGGCTCGCGCTCTACCGCATCAGCGATGAGTTGAAGGGAGAGAGGCTGCACGTCCACAACGGGACCCACGCCAACCGTCTCATCCATCACGAATCGAACCAGTGTTTTATCGGACCCTATGCCATTGGGATGAACGGCGGCTGGCGCTTCATCGAAGACCTCGAGGACCACCGCCTGACCGCCACCATGCGCCACCTCACGGACCCGGCCAATCGCGTCTATCAGCTGACCATGGAAGGGCTGCTGATGGAGACCGACGTGGGAACCCTGAAGAGTAGAGTCGTGACCAACCTCATCGAGGCGATGAAGCTCACCAAGCGGCCGCATTTCAAGGGCGGTTTCACAGCGCAGGGGCGCGTCGTGGTGGCAAACAACGGATTCTATGCGTACGGCGAGGAGGGGGCGGGCCTGTTTGAATGGGACGGCAAGGCCCAATGGAAACGGATCTCCGGCAAGCCGCACATGGACGTGGCGGCACGGTTGAACCTGGGCGAGGTGGTCTTCGCCACGGGTTGGGATGAAGCGTCGGTGTTGCTGTGGGCGCTGGTTGATGGAAAATGGCGGCGGCACCGCCTTCCGAAAGCTTCGCACGCCTTCGAGCACGCCTGGCAGACGGAATGGATGCGTATCCGGGAGGTGGAAACAGAGCATTTTCTCGCCGACATCCAAGGGTCATTCTTCGAGTTGCAGCCGATAGCCTTCGAGGGCCGCATCTGGGGAGTGAAGCCGATCTGCCAGCACCTGCGCGTCATTCCCGACTACACCGGTTTTCGCGGACTGCTCGCCGTGGCGGGCAACGAGACAACCGCCAATGGCGACGCCAATCCCGTGGTGGGGCAGCCGCAATCCGGGATCTGGTTCGGCAAGACGGACGACCTGTGGTCCTGGGGTAAGCCGCAGGGCTGGGGCGGCGTCTGGCGAAAGCAGGCTCTGAGGCGCGGAGCCGTTTCCGACCCCTACCTGATGACCGGATACGGCAGTAAGGTGGCGCATTTCTCGACGGACAAAGCCGCGGAATTCGCGCTCGAAGCCGATATCGGAACCGGGGAATGGAAGCCCTATGCGCGCGTGAACGTTCCCGCCTCGGGTTATGCGTTTCACGTGTTTCAGGAAGGCTACTCCGCGCATTGGATGCGCGCCGCCGCGCTGACGGATTGCGTGGCCACCGTCGAGTTCATATACACCTGATGCCGCGAACCGACTGGGGCTGGAAAATCACGGCGGGGGAACTCGAGGACTGGACGATCCATCGCGGCGGCGGGCTCCTGGTGATAAATAAACCGGGGCTGGTGCTCTGCCATCCCTCGAAACATGGGCCGTGGTCGAGCCTCGTGGGCGCCTGCCGGGAATACCTTGGAGCGCCGCGCTTGCACATGCCCTCCCGGCTCGACCGCGAGACCAGCGGGGTGGTTGTGCTCGCCTCGGATGCCCAACTGGGCTCGCGGCTTCAACGCGCCATCGAACACCGCCAGGTGCGCAAGGTCTACCACGCTATCTTATGCGGCGAACTGCGCGAGTCCGTTACCGTGGATCAGCCGCTGGGCAGGGCGGAAGGCTCGGCTGTTATCGTACGCCGCGCGGTGACGCCCGGCGGGCAACCGGCCCGGACGGAATTCGAGCCGCTCGGATGGGGCGGCGGTTTCACATTCGCGCGCGTTACGCCGCATACCGGCAGACGCCACCAGATTCGTGTGCACGCGAGTTGGCTGGGGCATGCGGTGGCGGGTGACAAGATTTACGGACCCGATGAGCGGCTCTTCCTCGAGTTCATCGAGAGCGGTTGGACACCGCGGCTGGCCGCCGCTCTGCCCTTCGAGCGGCAGGCGCTCCATGCCTCCGAATGGATCTGCGAGGAGGAGCACGCGCGGATGCGCTTTGAGGCCCCGCTGCCCGGGGAATGGAGCGCGATGACCGGGCAGTCCATCGGAAAGGCGAGTCATTCGCAATGAAGACCGTTCGTGAAGCCCCGGCCAGGAAGGAGATCCTGGCGCGGATGGCGAGGCTCGAACCCGGCACGAAGCCCAAGTGGGGAAAGATGACCGCGGCGCAGATGGTAGGCCACGTCGCCCGCCCGATGAGCGGAGCCATGGGAGAATTGCATGTGGCGGCAAAGCCCGGCCCGTTGCGCAACCGGATCATCCGCTACCTCGTCATTTACGTGCTGCCGTGGCCAAGAGGAGCCCCCACCCTTCCGGAGTATATCGATGCCGGGGACGGAGACTTCGCAAGGAACGTCAAGGCCCTGGGCGCGTTGCTCGAGCGCTTCGCGGCGGCGCAAACCTTGCTGCCGCACCCCGCCTTTGGAGCCCTCTCACCGAAAGACTGGGGCCGGCTCACGTACCGCCACCTCGATCATCACCTGAAGCAGTTCGGGCTATAGCCGCGGGATTCCGGTTTCCGCGCCTTTGCGGTCCGCCGAAACATAACCGGCGTATATTGTCAGAGTGATATCGATCGCCAGATCGAGGTCGCATTCGGCGTGACGCCCGGCGGCGAACGATTCCACGAAATCGCGCATCTCATGCAACTGGCCGGAGCTCCATCCGAATTCGGGGTAGGCTGGAATCCAGCCTTCATTCGAGCTGATTTTTTCCACCAGGTCGAGTCCTTCCATCTCCTTGCGGTTCGGGCTGTACAGGTCCACGACATGAACGGGGTTCAGATGGCAGCGCGCGCGGTGGTTATTGGCGAACACATCGACGTAGTCGTAGATGCCGCCCAGCGCCAACTCCGACGTAATGACATCGGCCACCATGCCGTCCTCAAAGGTGACGTGCAGCAGCGCGTAGTCCTCGGTGTCCTTATAATCGGCGCGCAGGTAGCCGCGATCCTCGAACGAGGGGAGCTTCGTGATGGAGTGGGTTCGCGCGGAAATAGCCATGGGGCGGATGGGGCGTCCGGCGCGCGCCAGCCCTTCCTTCCGCTTGAGATAGAGCACGCCGCCGAGAGGATGGCAGCCTTTGCCGATCATCGATCCGCCGCCCTGCTCACTCCAGATGCCGTAGACGGGCGAGTGCGACCCGCTGTGCGATTCCTCGGCCGTCATCCGCAGAATCTGCCCTTTCGACGACTCGAGGATCTCGCGTTCGCGCTGGATGGACGGAGCGTAGATCCAGTTTTCGGCGTAACCGAACAGGATTCCGGAGGATGCGATGAGATCGCGCACGGAGCGCAGATCCGCGGTTACCGCGGCCAGCATCTCCTCCTTCGAGTGCTTCTCCGGCGAGCCGAAGAAGCCCGTGAACGGCTTCTCGACAATCACATGCCTGCCTGCCCGGGCCGCGGCGCGGATGTAGGCGAGGTGTGACGAGGGCGGCGTGCAGATATCGAGCACGTCGATGTGCGGCAGCATCGCCTCGACCGACTCGAAAGCCGGGACGTTGTATTGCGCGGCAAAGGCGTTGCGGCTTTCCGGCCGGGCGGAGGTGATGCCCGCCGTGACCGCGGCGAGGCCGCGCAGATTGCGGTGGTGAAACCTGCCGGCGAATCCGGCGCCGGCGATTCCGATGCGCAGCGGCGCCATCAGCGCAGCCCTCCCCCGACGAAATGCACGATTTCGAGCCGCGCCCCGGAAGTGAGGCGCGTGTTTTCCCAATCCGCTTTCCTTACGATCTCTTCGTTCAACTCGATGGCGACGCGAGAGGGGTCGATCGAGAGCGAGCGCAGCACGTCAAGGAGCGTAGATTCATCCGGCACGGCCTGGGGCCTGCCGTTCACAACAATTTCCATCTACTCCTTGGTAGCACAGGCGCGAAGCCGGCGGCGGAGGAATTTGCCGCTGGGCGTCTTGGGGATCTCCTCGAGGAATTCGACCTGGCGCGGCACTTTATAGGCCGCCAGCCGTTCACGGCAGAAGGCGATCAGTTCCTCCGCCGCAGCCTCGGAGCGGAGAGCCACGAACGCCTTTACCGTCTCGCCGCGGTAGGCGTCGGGGATGCCGACGACCGCCGCCTCGCGCACGGCGGGGTGGCGGTAGAGCACGTCCTCGACTTCGCGCGGCCACACCTTATAGCCCGAGGCGTTGATCATGTCCTTCTTGCGATCCACGATATAGAACCAGCCCTCGGGGTCCATGATGGCGACATCGCCCGTGAGGAACCACCCGTCATGGAAGGCGGCGGCCGTGGCCTCGGGCTTGTTCCAGTAACCCTCGAACACAAACGGTCCCTTGAGCAGCAGTTCGCCCGGTTCACCCGGGGGGACGATGTGGCGGGGGTCGTCGAGGCGCACGATGCGCGCTTCACAGTTCGGGATGGGGACGCCGATCGAGAGAGCGCCGCTTTCGGCATGCACCGGCGCGCGCGCGCCGTAAGGCACCGAATGGGACGGCGAGTTGACTTCCGTGAGGCCGTAGGTGTTGTGGATGTAGCTGCCGCAGCGCGCCCCGAACTGTTCCGTGATGGATGGCGCCACCGCCGCTCCGCCGGTGAAGCATTTCTTGAGGAACGGGCCTTCGGCGAGAGCGGGGTCCTGCATCAGGGCGATGTAGGCGGTGATCGAAGCCACTGAAAACGTCGCTTTGAACCGGCGGGCCACGCGGATGGCTTCGGACGCGGTGAAGCGGTGGAACAGGATGAGGGGCATGCCGGCGAGGGCGGCGACGGCCAGGTGCGCCACCAGGCCGGTGATGTGGAACAGCGGCGCCATGCCGAGGACGGCGTCTTCCGGGGTCAACTCCATCCATGTGCGGAAGACATTGGCATTGAAGGCGATGTGGCGGTGCAGGCCCATCGCTCCCTTGGGCTTCCCTGTCGTGCCGGACGTGTAAACGATGTGGGCCAGGCTGCTGGGTTCGACTCGTAATCGGTGAGCAGGGTCCGGGGAGGCGGTTCCGAGGGCGGTGAGCAGGTCCATTGTTTCCGGGAGCGCGATTTTTGGCTGCGAGCCGGGGATGGCCGCGTGCGGAGCGAAATCCTGCTCATTTGTTGTGAAGATATGGCGCACTCCTGTCTCCTCGAGGGCTGGCCGGGCTTCTTCGAACAGGGAGTCGAGGCCGACCCAGACCTTCGCCCCCGAGTCGGCGAGCTGGTAAGCGATTTCCTCACGCTTATACATAGGACTGAGCGGGACAATGGCCGCCCCGCGCTTCCATGCGCCGTACTGGGCGATGGCGAACTGCGGGTTGTTCTGGAGGGAGAGGGCCACGCGGTCGCCCTGGGAGACGCCGCGGGAGGCGAGCAGAGAGGCGAAGGAAGAGGCGAGGCGATCGAGTTCGGAATAGGAAATTGCGCGATCAAAGTATTGGATAGCAATGGTTTGTGGGCGGTATAGGGCGTTTGATTCGAAGGCGTCGAGGATGGTTGAGGAAGGGATGGGGAGGGAATGGGGGACGCGGTAGAGGGAGAGCCAGGGTTTGGAATCGTAGGGGGACATAGGGACAGGATGATTGTAGCGGGGGTAAGGGGGCGCCGATCTCAATATTTTTTTGCAGACTACTTGACATGTATACGCTAAGATTTTATACTTTGGTTGTGGAAATGATTTTTACAGGAGGCCCAATCAAAATGCTCACTCGTTATAACCCCTTCGCCGCTCTCGAAGCTGCTTTCAGCCCGGAATCCCGGCTCTTCCAGGACTCCGTCTCCAAATGGCTCGATAGCACCACCGCCGGACGTCCCTGGACTCCGCCCGTTGACATCCTCGAGACGGAAAACGAGTTGATCGTCAAAGCCGACGTGCCCGACATGGAGATGAAGGACATCCAGGTGGAGTTGGAAAACGGCACTCTGTCACTCAAGGGTCAGCGTAAGTTCGAGTCCGAGACCAAGGAGAAGGGCTACCACCGCATCGAGCGCAGTTATGGCTCCTTTGCGAGATACTTCACGGTGCCCGATACGGTCGATCCGGAGAAGGTGCAGGCCGAATACAAGAACGGCGTGCTGACGGTGACTCTGCCGAAGAAAGAGATCGCCAAGCCGCGGACGGTGAAAGTAGACGTCAAGAACTGACTCGAAAGCCGGCGCAGTGCGCGATGGATAGAGTGATCCGGGCGGGAGCATGATCCTCCGGATATTTGGGGGGCGAGTCTGTTGCGATTCGCCCCTTTTCCTATTTGGGCGCCATGCGCAACGCACCATCGAGCCGGATCACTTCGCCATTGAGCATCGTATTGCCGATGATTTCGAGCGCGAGGCGGGCATACTCATCGGGACGGCCAAGGCGCGGCGGAAAGGGAACCTGGGCGCCGAGAGAAGCGCGAACCTCCTCGCTGAGCGCGCCGAGCATGGGAGTTTCGAAGATGCCGGGCGCGATGGTCATGACACGGATTCCGTGGCGCGCGAGGTCGCGCGCGATGGGCAGCGTCATGCCGACTACTCCACCCTTGGAAGCCGAGTAAGACGCCTGGCCGATCTGACCTTCGAATGCCGCCACGGACGCCGTGTTGACGATGACACCGCGTTCCCCGTTTTCGTCGGGGGTGTTCCGGTTCATGGCCTCGGCCGCCAGACGGATAGCGTTGAACGTGCCGATGAGATTTACCCGGACCACGCGCGCGAAGCGCTCGAGCGCGAGGGGGCCCTCTTTGCCGAGCACGCGCGCCGGGTCGCCGATGCCGGCGCAGTTCACCAGGATGTGGATGGCTCCGAACTTCGATCTGGCAGCATCGACGGCCGCGCTCATCTGAGCGGGGTCGCTGACGTCGGCCGCCGCCGGCATGGCGCGCTCGCCGAGTTCTTCCGCCACGCTCCGGGCGGCGGCTTCATTGATGTCGAGCACCATGACATTGGCCTTCGCGGCGGCGATCATCCGGGCGGTGGCGGCTCCGAGGCCCGAGCCCGCTCCGGTCACGATAGCGGTTTTCCCGTCAAGCTTCATCAGAGTATCCCGTATTTTTCGAATGCTTCCCTGGCGGGCATGCCGGCTTCGATCTCTTTGCGGACGTGCTTTTCCCCGCGGGCTTTCTCGAGAGCGGCGGTGAACACCTCTTCCTCGGCCTGCCGGGGAATGACGCAAACGCCGTCGCAATCGCCGAACAGGATGTCGCCCGGCGAAATAACGGCCTGGCCCACTTTCACCGAGATGCGATAGTCGACGACCTTGCCGCGCACGCCCTGGTCCTGGGCGTAGGAGCCGAAGCAGAAGACGGGGAAGCGGAGTTCGAGGATCCCCTTCATGTCGCGGGTGTAGCCGTTGAGGACGGCTCCCGCGGCTCCGCAACGGATGGCTCGCGCCGACATCAACTCTCCCCAGAGGGCGTAGTCGGGCGAACTTCCGGTGCAGAAATAGATTTCGTCCGGCCGCAGGCTGTCGAGCGCGTCCATCATGAGGCCGAACGGCCGTTTCGTCACCGGATTGGTTGCGGCGGCCACGTCGGTATCGTTGAAATCGGCGCTCACCACGGGCATGGCGCGGCCGATGACGGTCATGTCGCGCGTCAGGGGTTGGATGCGGGGCGGCAGAAACTGCCTCCGCAATCCAAGCTGATCCATTACGTCGCCCACCACGGCGGCGAACAGTTCATGGCGGGCCAGGCGAAAGAGTTCGCCGTCGTTATTCCACAGTTTCGATGGCATGATTGCTAAACTCGACTACGCATGAAGGTGGCATTCGACGCCACTCCGCCCACGGCAAAGACGCTTCCGCGCTCGGTTCCGCGAGATGAATACCTGCCGGTATCGGATCAATCGTACCAGCATCCGGAGGGTTGCGGGGCGGCGGAAGGCGAGGGTGGTCTTACGGTTGGCGGGCCAGGCGAAAGAGTTCGCCGCCGTTATTCCACAGTTTCCATGGCGATTGCTAAACTCGACTACGCATGAAGGGTGGCGTTCGACGCCACTCCGCTCACGGTGGCAAAGACGCTTCCGCGCTCGGTTCCGCGAGATGAATACCTGCCGGTATCGGATCAATCGTACCAGCATCCGGAGGGTTGCGGGGCGGCGGAAGGCGAGGGTGGTCTTACGGTTGGCGGGCCAGGCGAAAGAGTTCGCCGCCGTTATTCCACAGTTTCCATGGCGATTGCTAAACTCGACTACGCATGAAGGTGGCACTCGACGCCACTCCGCTCACGGAGACAAGCGGAGGAATCCGCCGCTACACCGCCGAACTGGCGAAGGCGCTTCCGCGCTTGTTTCCGCAAGATGAATACCTGCTGGTGTCGGATCAATCGTACCAGCATCCGGAGGGTTGCGGGGCGCGAGGGGCGCGGGGCGGCGAAAAGCGCTGGTGGTCTTGCGGATTGCCGCGTCTGCTAGCCCGCGAGCGGGTGGATGTCTTTCATGGAACCGATTTCGCCGTGCCGTATTGGCCCTCGCATCCGGCGGTAATCACGGTTCACGATCTCTCTCCGTGGCGCTTGGGAGGCTCGGCTCGCGTGCGCCGCCGCACGCCGTGGCTGCTGCGTTTGGGGCTCGCCACCATGGTCATCACGCCCACGGAGGCGGTGAGGGGGGAGGTTATCGATCGCTTCGGGGTGCCGCCGGAGGAAGTGGCTGCGATTCCCCTGGCCGCGGCGGACCATTTTCGCCCTGTTGTCCTGCCGGCTCCGGAGAAGCCGTATTTCCTCTTCGCGGGATCGGACAACGCGCGTAAGAACGCCGGAGTGGCGCGCGAGGCCTGGCGGGAGTTGCGCCGGCGGGGGTACGACGCCGGCTTCCGGGAACTCGGCGGACTGCCGGAACAGGACCTGCCATTGTTGTTTTCGCAGGCGGCGGCCGTGTTGTACCCTTCGCTTTATGAAGGTTTCGGACTCCCGGTGGTGGAGGCGATGCAGTGCGGAGGGGTCGTGATCGCATCGCGCGACGCGGCAATCTCGGAGGTTGCCGGCGGGGCGTGCCTGCAGTGTGACGCCCGAGACCCGCGCCAGTGGGTGCGGGCGATGGAAGCCGTACTGACGGATGCGGCCTTGAGGGAGCGGCTCAAATGCCAGGCCATCCTGCGCGCCAAGGCCTTTTCCTGGGAGCGCACGGCCGGGTTGACACGCGCCGTATATGAAAAGGCGCTGCGGCGGTTCCATGGCTGAGAGCGTTCTTCTCGTCTCGCCGGAGCCGCCTTATCCGCTAAACGGCGGAGGCGCGCTGCGAACCGCATCTCTGATCGAATATTTCGCGCGCCGCTCGAATCTCGACGTGGTCCTGTTCGCGGTGGAGGGCGCCAGCGACCCGGAGGAGTCCCTTCCCAAGGGATTGATCCGCAACGTGTGCAAACTGCGCCTGCCTTCGCACTCGAAGCACCCCGTGGCGCGGGTGGCGAGAAACACTGTCCGGCTGCTGCGCGGCGTTCCTCCCCTGATCGACCGGTTCTCGGGGCAGCAGGCTCCGCTCGGCCGGTGGCTCGAGGGCCGCCGTTACGATGCGGCCGTCCTCGAGCATTTCTGGTGCGCTCCCTATGCCCCGCTCGTGCGGAGGCATGCCTCGAGGGTGTGCCTCGATCTGCACAATATCGAATCGGAGTGGCACTTGCGAGCGGCGGCAAATTGCGCGTGGCCGGCATCGGCTGGACACCATGCTTTCGCCCGTTCCAGTTCGAGCCTCGAGAGGCGCATGGCTCCCCTCTTTGATCGAATCCTGGTGACCTCGGCTCGCGAGGCCGCCCGATTTCCCTTCCATCCCCGGATCATCGTCTACCCGAACGCCATTCCGCATCACGCGCTTCCGCAAGCGGCGAAGGACTACACCCTCGTGTTCTCGGGCAACCTCGAATACTCTCCCAATCAAGAGGCTGTCCGGTTTTTCCACGGATGTGTCTGGCCCACGCTCCGGAAGAAATATCCGCAACTGCGGTGGCGGATTCTTGGCAGGAACGAAAGCGCCCTGCCTCGTTCGGTGAGGGATGATCCTACCGTACTCCTCACGGGACCTGTCGCGCACGCCGTTTCGGAACTCGCCAGGTCACGGGTTGCCGTTGTTCCCGTACTTGGCGGCAGCGGCACCCGCGTTAAGATACTCGAGGCATGGGCGGCAGGGCTTCCCGTGGTGTCCACCACGATCGGCGCCGAGGGACTGGAGGCCGTAGCCGGCCGGCATTTTCTGCGGGCGGACACGCCGGGGGAGCTATCCGCGTCCATCTCCGGGCTGCTCGAATCGCCATGCAGCGGGGAGCAACTTGGCGCGGCGGGGCGGGCCCTATATGAAAGGGAGTACACATGGCCGGCGGCATGGAAAACTCTCGACCGGGAGAATGCCCTCTTTGGCTAACGTCTATACTGAAAAGACGCGAATGCGCTTTGCGATTGACGCTCACGCGATTGGGCAGCACTTAACGGGGAATGAAGTTTACATTCGTAATCTTCTGCGCTCACTTTGCGCGCTCGGCACGGGTGCGGAGTTTGTAGCTTACCTCGCGGGGGCCGGCGCGGCGCAACTTGTTCCAGACACCGTCGTCACGCGAACCGTATCGCGAAATCCTTTCCGGCGGCTGGGGTGGCAACTGGCGGCGCACGTACGGAAAGACCGGCCGCGCCTGTTGCATGTGCAGTATACCGCTCCGCTTGCCTGCCCTGTTCCGGTGGTGGCGAGCGTCCATGACGTGAGCTTTCTCGAGCACCCGGAGTTCTTCTCCGCGGCACGGGCTTTTCAACTGCGGCGCACCGTGAAACGGACGGTGGCGTCGGCGGCGCGAATCCTGACGCCAAGCGAGTTTTCGCGGAAGTCGATTGAAGAGCACTATCCGGAGGCGCGTGGAAAAACAGAGGTGGTTCCCAACGCCGTCTCGCAGAATTTCCGCCCCGTGCATCGCGAGCAGGCGCGGGAGAAGATCCGGACGCTTTTCGGGATTCCATCACCGTTTCTGCTCAACGTCGGCGATTTGCAGCCTCGTAAGAACCAGGTAGGGCTGATACGCGCCTTCGAGGAAGCAATGCGGGCGCATCCGAAATTGACGCACCGCCTGGTGCTGGTGGGCCAGAACAAATGGGAGGCTCCCGCCGTGCGCCAGGCGGCGGAGCGATCCTCTGTCGCCAACCGTATTCATTTCACCGGTTACGTGGACGATGACCAGTTGCGCCTGCTCTACAATGCCTGCGAAGCGTTCCTGTTTCCCTCTTTCTATGAAGGATTCGGAATTCCGATTCTCGAGGCGATGGCGTGTGGTTGCGCGGTCGCCTGTTCGAAGGCGGCGGCGATGCCGGAGGTGGCCGACGGCGCCGCCATCTTCTTCGACCCGCATTCGATCGGGGGCATGGTACGCGCCATAGAGGACATCGTGCTCGACGCGGAACTGCGGGGGCGCCTCGAGCGCCTTGGGCAGAATCGCGCGGCGGCCTTTAGCTGGGACCACGCGGCCGGCAAGACATTGGAGGTTTATTACGAAGTGGCTGGAGCCTCGATGCCGGCCGCGGCGCACCGCCGGCCGCTTCGCGCGGCAAGATGATGAAGCGTTTGGTTGTTCTAGCGTTGTTCGCCTGGCCGCTCGAGGCGGCTGTTCCCTCAAATGGCGAGACTCTGCGTTACTCTATCAGTTGGCCGAGCGGATTGAGTCTCGGCGAGGGTGAGATGAAGGTGGCGAGGAGCGGCGAGAATTGGAGCTTCGAGTTTCAGTTCGAGGCCGCGGTTCCCGGGTTCGCCATCGCCGACCGGTTCGTCTCGCTTACGGGGATGAACCGGTGTTCACTGGCGTTTGACAAGGATTTGCGGCACGGAGCGCGGCAGTCACGCGAGAAGATCACGTTCGACCCTTCCGGCAAGGCGACGCGGCAGACGGTGGGGGGCGGCAAATCGGAGATGGATATCCCCTCCTGTGCCCACGATGCTCTCGCCTACCTCTTTCACTTGCGGCACGAATTGGCCCAGGGCCGCATTCCGGCGGCGGAGAACGTCTACTACGGCGCGCCCTATCGCGTCCGGGTGGAGTACAAAGGCGCGCGAAAGATAAAGATCGGCGAGGCCATGGAGGAGGCCGACCGCGTGCTGGCCTTTGTCAAAGGCCCTTCCTCGGAGTTTCAAGTCGAGCTTTACTTCGGCAAGGATGCCGCCCGCACGCCGCTGGCGGCCAGGGTGCCGGTGGCCATGGGAACATTCGCCGTGGAACTGGTTCGCTAGGGAATGCGTGTCGCTTTTTTCTCTCCGATGCCGCCGGCAAAGAGCGGAATTGCCGATTATTCCGCCGCTCTTGTTCCACACCTGGAGCGTCACGCGGAGATCGAAGTGTTCGCGGAATCCTCGCGGCCGTTCGACCCCCGGCGTCACGATATCGCGCTCTACCAGGTGGGAAACAACGAGTTTCACATTCATGCCTATGAGACGGCCCTCGAACATCCCGGCGTGGTAGTGCTTCATGAAGCCAATCTCCACCACCTGATCTGCGACCTCACCATACGGCGGCAGAACTGGGATGGGTATGTCGCCGAGGCGGAATACAATGGCGGAGAAGCCGCCAGGGCGCGCGCGGAACGCGCGCGGGCGCTCGAGGCCGGGCCGGATTATGAAGGGCTTCCCATGCTGCGCCGGCTGCTCGAGCGCTCCCGCGCGGCGATCGTCCACAGCGAGTGCGTCGCCGGCGAGTTGCGCAAAGCCGGGTTCAGCCGGCCGGTGGCGGTGATTCCGCACGGCGCCTGGCTGCCCGAGGATGTGGACCGCATGGGATACCGCCAGCGGCTGGGGCTAGATGAAAGCACGCCGCTTGTTGGCATATTCGGATTTCTCAAGCCCTACAAACGGATCGCCGAATCGCTGCGCGCCTTCCGCCGCCTGGTGCGTCTGGCTCCGGAAGCAAAGATGATTCTCGTGGGCGAGCCGCATCCGGATTTCCCGCTGGCCTCGCTGATTGAGACTCTCGGGCTCGAGGCTCACGTCAGAATGCTCGGATTCACTCCGGCGGAGGATTTCATGGGCTATCTCGGCGCTTGCGACGCCGTCCTCAACCTGCGTTATCCGACGGTGGGGGAGAGTTCGGGAACCTTGCTCCGCGCGCTTGGCCTGGGCAAGGCCGTGCTGGTTTCCGATGTCGGGTCTTTCCGCGAATATCCGGACGATATCGTGCTCAAGGTGCCCGCGGGGGCGGGCGAGGAAGACTTCATCTTCGAATACCTCGATCTGCTGGTCTCGCGGCCTTCCGCTGCCCGCGAATTGGGGAAGAACGCCCGCGCGTGGGTGGAGCGGGAGTGCAGTTGGCCCTCGGTTGCCGAACGGTATGCGCGCTTTCTCGAGGCCGTGGCGAGAGGAGAGACGTACAACCCGGCCGCCGCGAAGCCCGCCGCCGTCGAGAAGGAGCAGCCGCCGCCGGCCCGCGCGCCTGTTCCGGAAGCCTATCTCAAGTCCTGGGCCGTCACGGAGAGCTCACAAACCTACCTCGATATCCACCTCACGCGCCTCCGCCGCACTCTGGAAATCACGCCCCCGGGCACGGCCGGAGAGCGCATTCTCGAGATGGGCGCCTACATGCAAATCACTCCCGCCCTGCATACGCGGCTGGGGTACGGAGAGGTCCGCGGGTGTTATCTCGGATCACGGGGGAGGACGGACCAGAAGCAAGCCGTTTCACTCGACGGGGAAGCGTTCCACTGTGAGATCGACCTGTTCAACGCGGAGAAAGATGTCTTCCCCTATCCGGACGGGCATTTTTCCACGGTGCTGTGCTGCGAACTGATCGAGCACCTGGCCGAGGATCCGATGTTCCTCATGTCGGAGGTGAACCGCGTCCTGAGGCCGGGAGGCCACCTTGTGTTGACCACGCCCAACATCGGCTCCCTCCACTCCATTTCGGCAATTCTTCAGGGGTATCATCCGGGTTTCTTTCCGGCCTATCTGAAGCCCGCCGGGGAAGACTCCGAGCCGGAGGCGCGCCACAACCGGGAGTATACGCCCAAGGAGATCATGCTTCTGTTTCTCGACGCCGGCTTTGAAGTCACGCTGCTCGAGACCGGACCCTTCCGTGACGCGCCGCGTCCCGAAGACCGCTGGATCGAGCACCTGCTCGAGCGCTACCTGCTGCCTCTCGATCTGCGCGGGGACGGCATTTATGCCGTCGGCCGCAAGACAGGACCGGTGAAACAGCGCTATCCTTCCTGGCTGTACAGCTAAGTGGCAAGGCTAGTGCGCTACCGTGACGCGAGCGTGGAGTGTTCCGCGCAACAGGGAGAGTTGCGCCTCGAGTTCATTCTCGAGAATCGGGGGGCGGAGACGTGGCGCGGCGAAGAGGGATTTGCCGTCGGCTGGCAGGTGTTCGATCCGGATACCGCGATCTTCATCACCGAAGGAGAATGGAGGGCGATCGAGGGAGAGGTGGCTCCCGGAGGCTCCACCCGCGCATGCCTGACAATCACGCTGCCGGTGGAAGATGGCTGTTACCGGGTCTACGTTTCCGCTCTCGATCCGCGGAAGGGGTGGCTTTACGCTAACGGTGAACCGCTGCTGCTGGTGGATGCGGAAGTGCGCGGCGGCTCCGTCAGCCGCCCGGCGGCGCGTTCGGCGACTCTGAGAGGGATGCGAAGGGCGAACCTGCTTCCTTTCCTGCGGAGGATGTTCACCCGGCCATTCGAGGATATCTGGACCCATCGCCGCCTCATCGGCTCGCTGACGCGCAGGGAGATTCTGGCGCGCTATCGCGGCTCCTTCGGCGATGCCGCCTGGACCATTCTGCACCCGCTGCTGTTGATGGCCACCTATTTTTTCGTATTCGGCATCGTGCTCGAGAGCCGTTTCGGAAACGATCCGAGCCGCGCGGGCTTCGCGCTCTACTTTCTGGCGGGAATGCTGCCGTGGCTGGCGTTCAGCGAGCCGGTGGGCCGTGCTCCCTACGTCATCCTCGAATACCGGAACTTCGTGAAGAAGCTGGTATTTCCGGTAACGGTGCTGCCGGTGAACCAGGTGATTGCGGGGTTGGTCACATCGCTCTTTGCCACGGTCCTCTACCTGGCCGCGCTACTGCTCATCCGCGGAACCCTGCCCTGGACCGTGGCGCTTCTCCCGCTTGTGCTGATTCCCCAGGTCCTGTTCACGCTGGGCCTGTGCTGGTTTCTCGCCGCGTTGGGGGTTTTTCTGCGCGATCTTGCGCAGATGATGACCTTCCTGCTGACGCTATGGTTTTTTCTTACGCCCATCTGCTACCCGGAGACTTCCCTTCCCAAGTCGCTGGTCCCGCTGCTGGCGAAGAATCCGATGTTTCAAATCGTGCGCGGATACCGGGAGATATTGCTCGAGGGCGCGGTTCCCTCGTATGCGATGCTGATGAAATTGTGGTTGCTCGCGATGGTGGTTTTTCTCGCCGGGCACGTCTGGTTCGCGCGTCTGCGCAGAACCTTTGCCGATGTTGTGTAAGCGCTGTGTAAGACCAGCCTCAGCCGCGGGCTGACTGCAGATTGAAGAAGCTGTCGACCTGTTCGATCAGTTCATGAGGGGCGCCCTTGCCGGTGGGGATCACCGACGAAGCGAGTTCGATGGAAACCAGCAGCGCTCCGCCGCGGAGTTCACATTGAAACCGCGCTTCAATCCGCTGGCGCACCTCCCGTTGCACGTCCTGAGCCCCGTCTTCCCGTTCGAGGACGGCCACGAACGCCGGCCCGCGCCAGCGATAGAGCTGATCGTTTGGATGCAGCAGATTGTTCACCAGCCGCTGAGCGCAGAGGAAGAGCAATTCGTTGGCGACTTTGTCTCCGTAGCGGGCGTTCAGCCTGGCCATGCGCTGGACGTAGAAGGCCGCGAGATAGAACTGCCCCGGCTTGGACCGCAGGTCCAGAATGGCATCTTCGGCCGCTTCCTTGTTTAGCAGCCCGGTCAGGGGGTCGAGCCTGGGCTCTCCTCCATTTGGCTGGCGGACAGGGGGATCCGCGGCGGATGGACCGATATCTTCGGCGGAGTGTGGTTCGGGCGGCGCGGGCGGGACGGGTTTCTTCTCGGCGGACGCGCCGGCAGGCGGCTGAGGCGGGCCGGAGGCCGAGGCGTGCTCGAGGACCTGGACACGCTGCTGAAGCTTGCCCAGCAAGTCCGAGGTTTCCTGCTTACGCTCCTTTGTCTTCTCGGACAGTTTGCTCAAGGCGTGCGTAAGCTGAACTTTGGCGACGCGCAACTCCTCGGCAGTCTGTGTCTTTCCGACCACTTCCTCAATCTGCTGGAGAGCGGCGGCGGAGTCGTCATAGCCGGCGCGAGTGGCGTCGACCGACGACATCAGTATCCGGATAATGTCGCGCAACTCCCCGACGGATCGTTCCACCACCTGTTGGGTTCCGTGGTTGTAGTGCTCGATGCGTTGCGCGAGGGTCCCCGCCGCGATCAGCACCGACGAAGGAGACGGCTGGTTCTTCAGTGTCTGTAACGTCTCCTTCATTCCCTCGCGAAAGCTTTCGTAATCGGCCTGGTTCCATCGGAACGCGTGCGTTGCCAGCGCGTCCAAGAGGGAGCAGGTGAGGTCCATCCACGCGACGAGTTCCGTTACGGAAGCCGAACTTTCAAGGCTTTCGGTAGGCATCGACTTCACAATAACCGTATCGGCGGGAATTGGCCCTATCCGATGGAGGAGTAGGGAATTCTTTTTGTATTGCGCGAGGGCGGATCCGCCACCTTATCCGGGGATCGAACCTAGTGACACCCGAGACAGGTGAACTTCCGTCCGTGGCAGACGGCGCAACCCTGCTTCACCACCGTCCTCCGCGTATGCGCATCCAGGTAGTCAGCGGTGTGAGATGCCGGCCTCAATCCCTTATCGTCGCCATGGCACAACTCACAACTGAATGGCGGATCGATCTTGTTGTGACACACCAGGCAATCCGCCATTTGCGGGTATAACGCCCTGCTGTCCGCCGCCACGCGCGTGGACTGCTCGATGCCGTGGTGGCAGGCGGCGCAGGCATTCTTAGTGTCCAGGTAGGGCGCCACAAGCGCCGGATCGCCGAGGTATGCCTTCGATTGCACCGCGGCTTTCAACACCGGAGCTATGTTGCCCAACTTCAGGTGCAAGGCGTGGTCGAACTTCGCCAGGCGAGCCTTGCGCGGCGCCTTGATGGATACCTGTTTGTGGCAGGCGGCGCAAGCTTGCGGCCGCGGCATCAGGTTATCCTCGACCTTCGTGCTGGTGGCTGCCCGGGGATGGCAACTGGTGCACTGGGGCATCAATTTCAGGTGCAGGACGTGGGAGAAATCCGCCGCCCCCGCTCCTGACAGGCACCATCCCAGCAGGATCAGCCCTTGTAAGTGATGCGCCAAATCTTGTTACCGCCATCGTCGGAGACGAGCAGGCTGCCATCCGGCATCTCGAATGCCGCCACCGGCCTGCCCCAAACCTCGCGCTTGTCGGGACTTAGCATCCAGCCCGTGAGGAACGGTTCCGGCCCGCTCTCAGGCTTTCCGTTGCGGAACGGCACGAAGGCGACGGAGTATCCGACACGCCGCGACCGGTTCCAGGAGCCATGGAAGGCAAGAAACGCGCCGCCCCGGTATTTCGCCGGGAACTGCCGGCCCTGGTAGAAGGTGAAGTCGAGCACGGCCACGTGGGCGCCCAGCGGAACGTCGGGCACAATTGTTTTCTTCACCAGGTCTTCGCGCTGCCCCTTGTTCC
Source organism: Bryobacteraceae bacterium (assembly GCA_019187195.1). Classification (GTDB taxonomy): domain Bacteria; phylum Acidobacteriota; class Terriglobia; order Bryobacterales; family Bryobacteraceae; genus CADEFT01. Next base: position 885 of record JABAQT010000033.1, on the reverse strand, counting down.
TCGGGTCCTCGTTCGGACCGGTATAGGCATAAGGCCATCCATAGAAACCGCCCTGGCGGATGGATGTGAGGTAGTCGGGCACAAGGTCGTCGCCCAGTCCGTCGCGCTCCTGCACCGCCGCCCAGAGGGTGTCCGTTCCAGGGTACCAGCGCAGTCCGATCGGATTGCGCGTCCCCGAGGCGAAGATCTCATGGCCCGACCCGTCCGGGTTGAAGCGGTTGATGGCGGCGCGCATCGGGTTTTCGCCGGGGCTCACATTCGATTCCGAACCGACTCCGACATACATTTTCTGGCCCTTGCGGTCGAACAGAATGCCGCGCGTCCAGTGGCCCTTGCCGAAATCCTTGAGGGAAACGACCTCTTCTCCCTTGCCCACGGTCATGGCGGACTTGTTGTACCTGTAGCGTTTGACCGAGGTGGTCTCGGCGATATAGAGATAGTCATTCCAGAAGGCGAGGCCATAGGGGCGGTCGAGCCCGCCGGCCAGCACCTTGCGGTCCTCCACTTTGTTGTCCTTGTTCTTATCGAAGAGGATATACACCTTGCCGTCGTTGGTGGAATCGCTCAGCAGGAGTTCTCCCGACGGCCCCCTGAGCATGTAGCGCGGCCGTTCGAAGCCGGTGGCGTACTCTTCAATCTCGAATCCCTGGGGCAGTTTGAGTTGAGCGCCGCCGGGGCGGTCAATGACGTGGGGGCGGTTATTGGCCGAGGGCGTGGCGAACGGTGGGGGGAGTTGCGGCTTGATGGTGGCGGCGCCCAGCGCGCCGGCCGCGGGAAGTATAGACGATAGAAATACTCTTCTCTTCATGAAAACCTAACCTCCTGAAGGAAATACGCCATAAGCGCGGCGGAAGCCAAGGAAGCGGATGTTCCGCGAACGGGGGG